>JACRLC010000084.1 GCA_016235425.1 Chloroflexota bacterium
GGCGGTTTCTTGGGGCGCAAATCTGATGGCGAACCAGGCATTGTCGTTATTTGGCGCGGATGGAAAAGATTACAAGATTTGGCTGCAACTTGGAATCTGATTGCCGAGACTCGCGTTCAAGTTGTGGGTAATAGATAGGTCTGAGCAGACATTTGAAACTCCTTTTTGCTGTCACAGTTGCCTGGTTCCTGTTTTGGGCCGCGGGGCTTCCAGATTATTACAGGCAATATTCCACAACATTCATGATCGTGTTTGATGTAGTTGTTCTCCCACCTCTCTGGTTTGTCTTATATTTCAGCATCAGAAAGAGCAAAAGAGGCAGAGGGTTTGCCAATTCGTTGTGGCTGGCATTTTATGTCACAACTCCTCTGTTCATATACGACCTGGTCTACTGCGGATATTACCTCGGTTATGGCATAAACTTCATTTGGGAATACTGGTATCTGACAGTCTATTATGTTCTCCCGTGGCTGATTCTTCCGCCGACTGGCTGGTGGGTTGACCAACGATATAAAACATAAACAGGAAACCATATGTCTACAACCGTCCTTCAAACTCAGTCATTGACCAAACGCTATGGTTCGCTCACCGCCGTTGACAATCTCTCGCTGGAAATTTTCGAAGGCGAGGTTTTCGGCCTGCTCGGCCCGAACGGGGCGGGAAAAACCACTTCGATCAGCATGATGTGCGGTTTGCTCAAACCCAATTCCGGGCAGGTCATCGTTCGCGGGAAACCCATCACCAACGGAGACGCGTCCATTCGCGCCCGCGTGGGCGTTTGTCCGCAGAACATCGTTTTGTGGAGTCAGTTGACCTGCCTCGAGCAAATGCAATTCATCGGCGAGATGTATGGCTTGAAAGGGAAAACCGCTCGCCAGCGCGGAACGCAACTCCTCAAAGAACTTGACCTCGATGAGAAACGCGACAAGCCAGCCCGCACGCTTTCGGGAGGAATGCAGCGGCGCTTGAACCTGGCGATGGCGCTCGTCCACGACCCTGAAATTTTGGTGCTGGATGAACCCGAGGCAGGACTCGATCCGCAAAGCCGCGTGTTGGTGCGCGAGTATGTCAAGTCATTGGCGCGGCGCAAGACCATCATCCTCACCACGCACAACATGGACGAAGCCGAACGCATGGCAGACCGCGTCGCCATCATTGACCACGGAAAACTGCTCACCGTGGATACGCCTGAGGCGCTGAAACGAACTGTCGGGGAGGGAGATGTCCTCGAAATAGAAACAGGCCAAGGGGCGGTCGGAAGCGCTCTGTCGGTTATCTCAAAAATCGCCCCGCAGGTTTCCACATCGAATCATTCGCTGGTCATCCGCGCGCACGGCGTCGTTGAATTTCTGCCCGCCATCCTGGATGCGCTTCGTGCCGTTGATGTTCATCCAGGTGAAGTACGACTGCGCGCAAACACGCTGGAAGATGTGTTCATTTCACTGACTGGGAGGAGACTGCGCGAATGAAAGCCATCACCGTCTTCCGCAAAACCCTGCTCGAAATGTCCCGCGATAAATGGATGCTGGGATTAACGCTGGCCTTCGCGCCATTCTTCGTTTTGCTCTATTGGCTGATTACCGCGGGCGGCTCGACCACCTACACCATTTTGACGATTAACGACGATAGAGGGATTCAGCTTGCGGATGGGGCAACGTTCAACGCGGGACGGGAGGCTGTCTCCGCCATAAGCGGCATTACCTACGCTGACGGACAGCCCATCCTGAAGTCTGTGCCTGTTGCCAGCCGCGCCGAGGCGGAACCGATCCTGCGGAATCGCGGCGCGGCCGCCTTCATCCTCATCCCCGAAAATTTCTCGCAGACGCTTCAGGCTTTGCAAAGCGGTGACCGTTCAGTGACGACCAACATCATTTTTGGCGGCGATGTCTCCAACCCTTATTACATGGTCGGTATCAATTTGAGTCTCACCGCCATAGACAGTTATGTGATGCAAGCCACGGGACAGCAACCGCTGATCGGGTACGTTGAAGAACCGTTGGGCGCATCGGCGGCGCGCACCGAGTTCGAGACCTACGTGCCTGGCACGCTCATCTTCGCTGTGATCCTGCTTATCTTTTTAGCGTCCATGACCGTGGCGCGCGAAATCGAAACGGGAACCCTGCGTCGTCTGCAAATGACGCCGATGACTTCGTTCGATTTACTTGGCGGGATTACTGCCGCGCTGGTACTGATCGGGACAGCCGCGTATGCGCTGGCGTTCGCGTGCGCGCTCGCGGTTGGCTTTCGGAGTCAGGGGCCGCTATGGGTGGCGATTCTGGTTGGCGCAATCACCTGCCTGTCGGTGATCGGACTCGGCATGATCGTCGCCAGTTTTACGCGCACGGTCTCGCAAGCCTTCGTCGTCGCCAATTTTCCCATGGCGTTGATGATGTTCTTTTCAAGCGTCATCTATCCCATGCCCAAAGTCATCATGTTCACCCTGAGCGGGCACGAAATCGGGTTGTACGATATTTTGCCAACCACCCATGCCGTAGCCGCGCTCAATAAAATCCTCACCCTGGGAGCGGACTTGAGTCAGGTGTTCTTTGAACTCTCCGCGCTGACGATTCTTTCAGCGCTTTACTTTTTCATCGGGGTCTGGCTATTCAAGCGATTCCATTTGAAGTCATAAATCCTGCTGGAAATTCTATGCTCGGCGCGATTGTCTTCGGATATTCCTACAACGCGACGCTCGCGCTGGGATGGGTGTGGGCGTGTTCATTCGACAAAGTAAGTATTGATGTTATGTTCTGTCAAATTATTCAATTGACGTAATAATTGCCAGCTTCATACTTTTCGACAAACCAGTACGCCTTTGCCGATTGGGGTGATGAGCGCATCCACGCGCTCATCACCCATGGCACGATCCAACATCGGCTTGAGCGTCTCTTGATGATTAATGGCATTATCGGCGGCCAGAATTCCGCCTTTGACCATGCAGGGAATCACCATTTCGTAAATCTCATCATACACTTCCTTTTCGGCATCCAGAAAACAAAAGGCGATCTCATCAAATTCTGTGATGTGCCTGCGCGCATCATCCGGGATCAATTCAACGGTATTCTCCACACCTGCAAGACGAAACGTCTCTTGCGCCAGCGTCACTTTTTCAGGCAGGACCTCAAACGTCGTCACGCGTCTCCCCAGCATATTCGCCGCAAGGGAAAGCCAGAGCGTCGAATATCCCGCGCTTGTGCCGACTTCCAGGTACGCGCCTTCGGGCACACTGGCCGCCAATAATGCAATGAACTTTCCTGTTTCAGGCGGGATTTGCCGCAGGCGTTGCATACGCGGTGTGCCGTCGTCACGGTCTTGCGCGTCGCGCGCTTCGAGAAAACGCATGCGATCCAAAATTGCGGAATGAATATTGTGGAACATGCCGGTCATCCCAAATCCATTAGCGGTGAACGGACATTTCAATCACGGAGTTATACTACTTGCACAGCGGAATCCAACGCCATCATACGAATCGTCCAGTCCATACCATAGACGATACGCCGCGCGTCCAAAACCAAACGTGAAGTTCCACGAACCGCCGCGCATCCCGCGATAGTCTGTAATTGCAGGGTCAACACCCTGGGGATTGGATGCAGGCGAAACAGCATAATAATTTTGAATGGAAGCGTTAATGGGATCAACTTCAATAAAGGCATCGTTCACCCATTCCCACACATTACCGCCCATGTCCAATGCCCCATACGCGCTTGCACCTTCGGGAAAACTTCCAACTGGCGAGCTATGGGCAAATCCATCACAATTCGGTGCCGTATCCGGCATCAGGGAGGCGTCCAACTGAATCTCGTCGTCGAAATTTCCCTTTGTGCAGTCATACTCATTCCCCCACGGATATACCCGCTGTTCGTTTGCGATTGGATCCCAACTCGCGGCTTTCTCCCATTCTGCCTCTGTGGGCAGGCGGCGGCCGGCCCACGCGCAATAATTCCCTGCATCAACCCATGATACAGAGGCCACTGGATGATTGGCATACGCGGGATCGTCAAAATAAACTGTCGAATTCGGTTCTTTACATTGACCTGCTCCGACACAATTTCCATACATTTCATTGGTAATTTCAGTTTGATCCAGCCAAAAGGCATCAAGGAACACAGTGTGCAGAGGACGCTCGTCCGTCATCCCGGCTTCGCTTCCCATTTTGAATTCGCCCTCCGGCACGTAGACCATGGTCATTCCGTCTACCGGTGAAACAAGCGCACTCCCCAATGTCGGAGTAGAGGCCCCTGTTGGCGCAGGTGAGCATCCTGCCAAAGCAATCAAAGCTAAAACAACGGCGAACAGGCAAACATTTTTACTCATGGTTCATTCCTTTCTATTCTTTTTATGGTCTACCGTAAATGAAACTTCTAATTTTGTGAAAGAATTATGAACTGCAAGCCTTTGCATTCTTCACGTCAAAGTTGGGTACAGTTGGTTTGGAAACAGATATGCTGAAAACCCGGTACAGCAATCATCTTTTTTACCGAAAAAGTATATATTGATGGTAAAATCTTACCTGAAATAATTTTACCTGTCAATGGAGTTTTGATAGTAAAAATGGCAAAAGGAAATCGAACGCTGGAAACACTTGAAATCAATGGCGGGGTGTTGTGCTTGAACTTCATCAACACGGTCAGTTCACTCCCAAAATTTGAGCACGATTATTTGGGAAACTATTCAGCTTTGGCGGGTTGGGGTGAAAAGATAGGGATTTACTCAGCGAAGCAAAGCAGTCGATTACAAAAACAGGCGAAGGAAGAAGCCGTGGAAGCGGAAAAAGCCCTGCAGGAAATTAAGGTTTTCAGGGAATTGCTTTATCGCGTATTTGCAAACGCAATCAAGCGCACCGACCCGGATGAAGGTGATATGGCGGCCCTTATTCAATTTTGCGGGATGGCTGTGTCGAACGGTCGCTTTGCAAAAAGGGACAATTTCTACACGATGGATTGGATAATCGATCAAACATACAACGCTATTCTGTGGCCGATTGCCTATTCGGCGGGAAAGTTGCTTTTATCCAAAGAACTGATCCAGGTCAAAGCGTGTGATGGTTGCGGCTGGCTGTTTCTGGATACATCCAAAAATCAGAGCCGACGCTGGTGCAGCATGGACGCTTGCGGGGTCAGCGATAAAATGCGCCGGTATTATCGAAAGTCTCAAATGAAATAGATGGTTCTTCCAATTATAGGAATTTAAAAAATGACCCTCGATAAAAGTAAAAAGAAGATTCTCAATACACTGCACGTGACCAATCGGAAAGAATGGCGGGCCTGGCTAAGAAAACATTACAAGACCGAAAAAGAAATCTGGCTGGTTTATGCCAGGAAGGAAACCGGCGAACCGCGTATCTCTTACAACGACGCGGTGGAGGAAGCGCTGTGTTTTGGCTGGATTGACAGTACCTTCAAGACCCTCGATGAAAAACACACCGCTCAAAGGTTTTCACCAAGGCGACCTAAAAGCGGATACTCGCTGGCTAACAAGGAAAGATTGAAGACATTGATTAAACAGGGGAAAGTGATTAAAGATGTGCGAGAGACTTTGGGATTTCTTTTCGAGGAGAAATTTCAAATCCCCGCCGATATTTTGGAGGCGCTTCAGGAAAGTGAGCAGGTGTGGCAAAATTTTCAAAAATTTTCGGCGGCTTATCAGCGGATTCGGATTGGTTTCATCGAAGGGGCGAGAAACAGGCCGGAGGAATTTCAAAAGCGCCTGCGCTATTTCATCAAGATGACAGAGAAAAACAAACAATATGGATTCGGCGGAATCGAGAAGCATTTCTAGGTGAAAACGCCGCGGCTGAAAATCAGCAATCCTACAGCCACCCAAAAAAGTGACAGTCACCTTTTTAAGGTGACTGTCACTGGTGTGCCCCCAAGCGGACTCGAACCGCTGTTTAAGCCTTGAGAGGGCTTCGTCCTGGGCCGCTAGACGATGGGGGCGCTTGTGCTGAGCTTGTCGAAGCGCTGAGCGGGTTGCATTGTATCACCGTGTAAATCACCCGTCAACGAGAAAGACGTGAAGTTCGCCGGGGCCATGCACTCCGATGGTGAGCGTCATTTCGATGTCCGCGGTGCGCGAGGGGCCGGTGATGAAAACCGCGGATTTGGTCCCACGAACCAAATTTACCGCATCTTCAAGCGACGGCAAAATATCGGACCTTTTCAACACCGCGATGTGGACTTCAGGAAGCAGGGACGCGTGCAATGGGTTTCCTTCCCCATCCGCTTCCAAAATGGACCCGGTATCTGCCAGCCCACAAATGGCCCTCGTCACCCCGACGCGGATCGCGGGGTCAGGTATGCTGGTTGATGTGATGTTTGCATATGCCAACGCGGATTCGTCGAGGATGTTTGGCTCCAGATGAATATGATTGACGCCGCGTGATTTTAGGAATGCAACAATGTCGCGCGTGGGGTTGCCCGTTGGGATGACTTGTCCGCCGAGGGCGGTGAGTTCGGTAGTGAAATCTGTCTTGTGGAGTCCAACGTCTTCGCGAAGCACCCCCGTGGGGCCTGACGTTGGATGTTCTGGTTCACGCCGAAGTCGGGAGACGTTGGACTCCGTTTCTTTCTCAAACCTCGCCCGAAACGGTTTCACCGCGAATCTTGGAAAGTCCTTGCTGTAGCCCCAGCCTGTGAATGCGGGAATGCGGAACATGTGTGAGCGAGGGGAAACGAGATGACTTTCAGCCGCCGCGAGTCTCTGCGAAACGGCGAACAGGCGCGGGTCCCGCGCGATGCGGCTGTAAATCTGCATGAAGAATCTTGAGGAGGGCGAAAGTCCCTCACCCCTGGCCCCTCTCCCAAAGGTAGAGGGGGATTGTCCTGCGCGGACTCTGGTTAGAAGTTTTGGGAGGTCAATGTCAACGGGACAGGCGTCTTTGCACGCACCGCACAGGGACGAGGCTTGGGCGAGCGGGACGAATTCGCTTCCAAAGAGTCCCGCGGAAATGACGGAGCCGATGGGGCCGGGGTAAACGCTTCCGTAGGCGTGGCCGCCGAGTTCGCGGAAAACGGGACAGGCGTTGAGGCACGCGCCACAACGGATGCAGTAAAGCGATTCGGCGAGTGGGGAATTACGGAGGCGCGTACGGCCGTTGTCGAGGATGACGATGTGACGTTGCTGGCCTTCGAGCGGGCTATGAAGTATCTGGGTGTAGACGCTGAGTTTTTGACCCGTTGCCGAACGAGGAAGAAGCGAGAGCATGAGGGCGAGATCGTCGAGAGTCGGGACGAGGCGTTCCATGCCCATCAGCGCGATGTGCGTCTGCGGGAGCGTGGTGACCATGCGTCCGTTGCCTTCGTTGGTGACGATGCAGATGCCGCCCGTCTCCGCAATGCCGAAGTTGACGCCGCTGATGCCTATGTCGGCGGTGAGGAAAACTTCGCGCAGGACTTTGCGCGCGGTGTTGGTGAGGGTAGGGATGTCTTCGGTGTAGGGAATGCCGAGTTTTTCGTGGAAGAGCTGGCCGACGTCGCCGCGGCGAAGATGCACGGCGGGCGTGATGATATGTGCGGGGCGCTCATTGCGGAGTTGCACAATGTACTCGCCGAGGTCGGTCTCGACGACGCGAATGCGCCGTCCTGAGCTTGTCGAAGGGCCTTCTCTTTCCAGAGCGTGGTTGAGGTTGATTTCCTCGCTGACCATGCTCTTGGATTTGGCGACCAGGATGTTGCGTGGTTGGTGGTCGAGTAGGCGGTGTTCGTCCGCCATATCGGGACCTGCGTGTTGCGCAGCTCGTAATTGGTAATTCGTAATTTCAATGACTGCGCGGATTGCTTCGTCTGCATTCGCGGCGCGATGGACAGTGACATGGTTCTCTTTCGCTTTTGCGATGAATTGTTCGAGATGTTCGTCGAGATGCGCGATAACTTCGGCGCGGACGGCGTGTGCGCGCTGGCGTCTTTCCCTCCAATCAGGCAGGGAGGCGAATGCGGTGACGCGTCCCTGCACACGGCGTTCGGCGTTGGCGTCGAGCGCGGCTTGCAGGGATGAGTTTGCCAGGGATGAGCGGATGCGGGCGCGGAAGGTCATGTTATGGGGAGATCGTTGTGAACAATTTAAACTCACCGCCAAATTCACCGACCGAGTTGTAGCGATAGATTTCAATCACGGGCTGGCCGCAGTCACCGTATTGATTGCAGGTAAGCGTCCCTGTTTTTCCGGGGAAGTTACGTCTTGCATAAAGAACGTCGCGGATGGCCTGCCTGCCGATGTGCATGGTTCCATCGGCGTCAACTTCTGCGACTTTCGCAATGGCTTCGAGCAGCAAAGTGGTGACGTCATAGCCAAACTCGAATGATCGTTCAAAGTAATCCGGGACGATTCTTGGATAGTGGGTTGTGTACCCGCTGGAACCGGATTCATCCACATAGGTGTTGTTGAAGGTCATGGATGAGAGTCCGAGCAGGGCGACGCTATCGCCATAATATTCATAAGTAATGTTCGCGAAGGAGCTGCCGAATGCCGGCAGTGGGAAGTAAATGGCATCCGGGGTTTGCTGGCCTGCGGCAATTCTGGTGTAGATTATTTCCTGGTAAATGCTCATATCGTAAATCTCATCGGTATCCAGAATTTTTCCTCCCAATTCCAGGAACTGGGCCGAAAAGGTCTCCGCGAGTTCTTTTGAGTAGTCATTGCCCTCATAAGCGACCGAAACGTATCTTGCGCCAAGATACTCGTACGCGTAGATTGCCATGCCGCGCGCTTCCACACCATCCGCCGCGGAGATGCGGAAATAGCCCTCCGGGTGAGTCCCCGGCGCGGTGAGGGATGTACGCGTATTGGACGGTGAAATCATGGTATAGCCGGCGCCGGAGAAATAGGACATGGCGGCTATTGCCGCGCCAGAGCAAATGGTTCCAACGACGCCTGCAATGGACGGGTCGTTGACGATTCGTTCGGCGCTGGCAGAGGCCAGGTCGGAGTTACAGCCGTCATCGAAGGTCACGGCTTCAATTCCATGGCCTTTAATTTCTCCATAGTCATCAATCGCTGTGAAGAATCCCTTCTCATTGCTGTAAGCAAGTTCCACAGCGGAACCGCTTTCGCCTGAATAGGAAAGCAATGCCGCGAGTCGAACCGGCTCGCCGGGCGCGTAGTTGATGCATCCCAGCGGGTCGGTGCAGGTAAATGTGACGGGGGGTACGGTGGGCGGTTCAGTGACCGGGACCGGGATTGCCGCCGTTTCAAAAGCGATGAACGTGGTGAAGTGATTCACGCTGGCCTGGGCGCACCAGCCCGTGCAATTGACCTGCGCTTGAACGACCTCCTCGAACAGGTTGTTGTTATCTTCGTCGAAAATGTAGACATCCACGTACTGCGCGCTCACCTGCCGGATCAGGGGAATGGTGATCGTGACAAAGGAATCGAACTGCATCCCCGACGGACTGAGCTTGATTGCGCCCAGCACTTCGCCGGTCTGGCCTGTTGAATTTTCGACCGCCTCGTCGAGTTGGGTTTGTTCGGATGTGCTGAGGCAGTCAATGGAGATGGTCTCCGTCCCTGAAAAACTGCCTGCGGGAATGTTGATATTTCCGGTCGCGGTCCCGCAGTCCACGGGGATGCCCTCGGCGGGCGTGCCGACATCTCCGTCAACGACTTCTTGATTGCTGTCGGATGGTATGGTGGATGACGGTGGATTGGTTGGAGTCGGGGTGGGCGTGGGGCCGCAAAAGATCGAGGTCAGCAGGATGGCGGCAAGTGCCAATGCGAATTTCCGGTTCATGGCAATACCTCCTTACTTGAGCACGCCAGAAGCGATGCGACTGGCCAGGTCGAGCAGCATTTGAAGCAGTTCGAATTGGGCACTGCTCAAAGTGAACGACGGGAACATTACTTTCAAAATCGAGGGGACAAGCTCCTCAAGACTGCCAAAGATGGCAGTAAAAGTCGTTGTGATGAGAGGCACGCCGGAGCCGGTCAAGTAGACTGCCAGGGTGCCGAAGTCATAAAGGTCCGGGAGCCGGCTCCAGCCCAGGTTGAAGCGGGTGAGGGTGCGGATGTCGAAGGCCAAAAGCCCAATCAGCAGGTTGTAAGCCAGCACGGAACCGGCCCAGATGAGGATGGCGGTCCAGTCACTTATGGATGAGGCATAAAGCAGGTGATAGGGAAGGAAGGCAAGGACAATGGTCAATGCAAGCCAGCCGCCTTTTTCCAAACCGTTGCGTCCGCGCACGTACGGGAAAAAGTATCCGAGGAAAACAGCCGACGCCAGATATTGCGCCGCGAACGCGGCCAGGCGAATGGCAGTATTCAAGAATGGGAAGGGTAATGCCTGTTCAATTCCCGCCGCGGCGAGAGGCCAGCCGTGGATCAGCAGCATCGGCGCGGCGAGCAATACGCCCCAGGCCAGCGCGTGTTTCAGGTTGTCGCGGTGATTCGGCCCCGCGCCGAAATTGAATCCCAAGTCGCGCAGGGTAATGGCGCTGTTTTGAGTCTTGAGATATTTTGGGCGCTCCAACTCGCGCGCGGATTTTTCCAGTTTTTCGCGCTGAGTGCGATAGTTCTCGTCTTCCATTTTTCCTTCGCGCACCTGCTTTTGCATGTTCGATTCGGTTGCGCGCCACAAGCGGGTCTGGCGATTTAACAACAGCGTTTGCTTCACGCCCTCGCTGTGATGTTTGTTCACAAATTCGTGAGCAGTATTATCGGGCGGCAGAAGGATCATCGGAACCAGCCACTCGAACATGATCAGCCCGATCACAATTGAAAGCGGAATGAATCCCCAGGCAGGACTGAGCCCAACGGCAAACGCGACCAAAATGACGCGGGCATAACCGCGTTCGAGCGATGACATTTTGCCGCCAAGCGAACGGTCATGCTTGCGGCGCAGGGTCATGGTGATGCCGAGGAGCAGGGCCAACGGCAATAGCGGGCGGATCAATGCCACGCCGAAGGTGGAGACTCCCAGCGCGCCACTCAACTGTGCGGAGAGTGGCAGGGATTGAATCGGCAGGCTCAGCCCGAACACGATTAAAAGCGCGAGCACTGCAATTCCTGCCGAGGGCGGTTTTGCTCTGTCACTGCCTGCCTGCGAGGCAAGCCAGATCAGCGAAAAGAATCCGAGCAGGGATAAACCCGTCAGCAACGCACTGACCCAGCCATCGGGCAAAAGGGCCAGTGCGAAATCTGCGGCAAACGCCGAGACCGGCGCGGCCAAAACTAAAAGGGCGAATAATGCCGTAGGACGCTGGGCCAGCCAGCGGGTCCAGGAGGGAAGCGGGAGGAAGAAAATTTCAAAGGTCAGCAGTCCCGCAGTCAGCCAGTGGATGTACGCCTCGCGATCCAATTCAATCCGGTTCATCAAAGGCAGCCAGTTGATCGTCAGCAGAACCAGCGCGGCAATGCCGGACGCGAGGCAGGCAAGGCTGGAGTCGAGCGCGTTTTCTTTTTGCAGAGTCCACAACATCAACGCGGAAGGGATGACCCACAGCGCGCCGAAAAGCAGGTTCGTGATCCAATCCGGGACGCGGGAGGGGAGGTCGCGCAAAAATGTTTGGAAGGTCGGCCTGGCGGCCAGTGTGTCGGTGAACGGGTCGGCGAGGTAGACCGCGCGATACGTGTCGTAGACTTGCGCCTGCACTGCGGCAGGAACGCGCGCGGGCAGTAACCCGACGATTTGCCCTTCGAGTGTTTCGCGCAAAAGCGGAGAGGGTTGAATTTGCAGACTGCTCACGATTTTCGAGATCGCATCCCGCAAGCGGGCGCGGCCGATTGGGTCGGCGGGCGGGTTCGGATTGCGGCTGACCCAGAACGTGAGAGTCGGTGTGCTTGCAAGCGCGCCGCGCCAGGTTTGTGTTGCGCCCTCGCTTGCTGAGGGCGTCGGCGAATTTTTGATCCCGCGCACGCCATCGAGAGTCGCGGTCACTGTATCCGTAATTTTGTATGGTGGAATTGATTCGCGTAACTCGTGCGTATCCAATTGAAAGACCGTGGCCGTATCTTCGGCGATCAAATAGGCCAGCGGCTGTGTTTCGATCAACACGCGCACGCGGTCACTGCCTGCCTGTTTTTCCTGACGCCACGTCATCAGGCGCGGGTCGAGAAAAGTATTCAGAGTCACTTTGCCAAACACGTATTCAAGGAATTGCGACTCGCTGATATTCCCCCCGGCCAGGTTCCGATAAATGAGATAGCCGTCGGGCATTTCGACTGAGAAGATGAGGCGGACATCGGTCGCGGAAAACTGCAAATCAACGGATCGCTCCCAAACTCCCTCGCCTCTCGCGGGACTAAAAGTTGGCGCGGCCACGAGAAACTGATCCGCCGCCTCAACCTCCGCCTGGGGAATCACGCTCAGGCAAAAGGTTTTGATGGGTGTGTCGTTTGCGCTGTCCGGCAGGATTGCGTGGAAACTTCCCTCCTCATCAGAGGTCGCTTCCACCAGCGCTATACTCGAACAACTTTCCCTGCCGATCTCGATCCTGCTCATCGGCGCGGCGGAACCATACAAGTGCAAGCCGTCCTCCTGGTTGACCAGCGCGGCTAAAAATGGCGCTTCCACCTTCGTATGCGCCGGAAGAACGTTCAGTTTTTGAAAGCCGGTGGGATCGTAAAACAGCGGCAGAGTGGACGGGTCTATCTGTGTGGGCAGGGCGGCGATCTCATTGCGTCTCTGCGGCAGGACGGGCATGTCGAGAAAATATTTGCCGAGCGCGTCGGTTTTTACCACGTCCAGCAGACGGTCGTTGAGGTAGACGGCCAGTTCCATGTTGGGCGGGGCCGTGACTTCGAGCTTATCCGCCACCCCCGGTTCATCGGTGGGATTGTATTTCAGGTCAATGGTGAACGGCTCGCTTGCGGACGTGTCCGGCGGATTGAATTGCGCCAATCCAAGCGTTGCCAGTAATGGAAAAAAACATATACCCAATAACAATAAAAACGTAAGCGGACGGTCGGTCGCTGGTCTCATCTCTGTTCTCCAAGTTGGCGTAGTCCTGCAAAAAGACTATATAACAAAAGGGGGAGGAAAGTCAATCAGTTTTTTTACCGGTGATTCAGCACTTCTGCAATATGCACCACGCGTTGACTCTTCTTCTGCCTGTGCAATCCGCCTGCGATGTGCATGAGACAGCCTGCCTCAGCCAGGACCAGCGTTGGCGATTTCGTTTCCTCAAGATTCGAAATCTTTCGTTTCAACCATTCCGCCGAAAGTTCAGGGTGTTCCAGTGAGAAGACGCCGCCGAAGCCGCAACATTCTTCCGCATTGGGCAAGTCCACGATTTGCGCGCCGCGGACGTTTGCCAGCAGGGCGCGCGGCTGGCGGTCAATGTTCATGCCGCGCAGGAGGTGGCAGGATGGATGATAGGTGAGAACGCCATCCCAGCGTGCGCCGAGGTCGGTGACGCCCAATTTGTCAACGAGATATTCTGTGAATTCGTAAACGCGCGAACCCAACGCCTGCGCGCGCGTCAGCCAGCGCGGGTCATCGGCGAATAATTCGGGATAGTTGTGCTTAATCATGTGCGCGCATGAGCCGGAAGGCATGACCACGTCACCGGTCGTTTTTTCAAAGACGCGAATCGTGTGCTCGGCCATCGGTCGCGCTTCGGCGCGCAGGCCTGCGTTGAACAGAGGCTGCCCGCAACAGGTCTGGTCGCGCGGGAAATCCACGGAGAGGCCGAGGCGGCGGAGAATGTCCACGATGGCCTCACCAGTTTCGGGGTAGAAAGAATCGACGAGACAGGTGATGAAGAGTTGTACGTCGGCCATGCGGCGATTGTAATCCCGAAAGGCATAAACAACTATTTCTCCCTGAAAGTTTGGTATGATTGCCCGCTATGAATACTTTCCGCACTCAATTACCCGATTCATTTAATCTTCCCAAAAAACTGGCACGCCTCGGCGAACTCGCCTACAACCTGTGGTGGACGTGGAACCCAAATGCCACGCGTCTGTTTGCCCGCCTCGACTTTGCCTTGTGGGAACGTCTCAACCACAATCCGATTCGGATGCTGCGTGAAATCAAACGCGCCCGTCTGGATGAAGTGGAAAAAGACGCCGACTACATGTACTCGTACAAACGAGTCTTTTCGGACTTCGACGCGTATCTCGCTCAACCGGATGCGTGGTCACCTCGGACTCACCCTGAGCTGATCAACCGTCCCATAGCTTATTTTTCCATGGAGTTTGGTCTGCACGAAACCCTCCCGATTTATTCGGGCGGACTCGGCGTACTGTCTGGCGACCACTTGAAAGAAGCGTCTGATTTGGGATTACCGCTCGCGGCCATGGGTTTCATGTACGCGCAGGGATATTTCACGCAACGAATCACCGAAGACGGCTGGCAGGAAACGTTGAATAATCCGTTGGTTTTTGATGATTTGCCCGCACTGCCAGTGTGTGAAAACGGTGAGCGCCTGACGATTGAGGTTGAATTCCCAGACCGTGTCGTGTCTGTCCAAATCTGGGAAGTGCGCGTGGGACGCGTGCCTTTATATCTGCTCGACTCAAATGTGGAGGGCAACTCTGAAAACGACCGCCTGCTCACGGCGCGGCTTTACTGGTCAGACCTCGACCGCCGCATCATGCAGGAAGTTGTGCTCGGCATCGGCGGCGTGCGTGCCTTGCGTGCGCTCGGGTATAACCCGTCGGTCTGGCACATGAACGAAGGTCACGCCGCGTTTTTGATTCTGGAACGCGCACGCGAATTGGTTGCGTCTGGTTATACGTTTGAACAAGCCATCGAGCAAACGCGCGGACAAAATATCTTCACCACGCACACACCCGTCCCCGCGGGCAATGACGAATTCCCGCTCTGGCTCATGGACAAATATCTCGCCGCCATCTGGCCGCAGCTTGGACTTAATCAGGAGCAGTTCTACAATCTTGCGCGTCACCAACAGCCTCACGGTGAGACGTTCAGTATGGGGGTGCTGGCTTTGCGATTCTCCGAGGGACGCAACGCAGTCTCCGAATTGCACGGACAGGTCTCGCGCAAGATGTGGCATTCCCTATGGCAGGATAAAAAGGAAGAGGACGTCCCCATCACGTATGTGACCAACGGCGTCCACACTGCAAACTGGATGGCGCGCCGCCTCCGCAACCTGCTCACCGATGAATTTGGCGCAGACTGGCTCGACCATCTCGACGAGCCTGAACTATGGGCAAAACTCGATGACATCCAAATTGAAAAACTCTGGGCAGTCCGTTTACACCTCAAACGCAAACTCGTCTTTTATCTGCGCGAACGCGTCCGTGACCGTTGGACGCATGGCGGATTCCATCCTGTGCAGGTGGTCTCTTCGGGTGTGATGGTCAATCCCTACGCGTTGACGATTGGCTTTGCGCGCCGCTTCGCAACTTACAAACGCGCCAGCCTGATTCTTTCGGATGTGGAACGCCTGCTTAACATCATCAACCGTCCGAATATGCCCGTGCAAATCATCTTTGCCGGAAAGGCGCATCCCGCCGATGACCCTGGCAAGCAGCTGATTCAGAAAATCTACCGCCAGGTCAAGCGCGCGGAGACGGGTGGGCGGCTGGTCTTCATCGAAGACTACGATATGAATTTAGCCCGCTATCTGGTTCAAGGCGTGGATGTGTGGATGAACACGCCGCGTCGTCCGCTGGAAGCATCCGGCACTTCGGGTATGAAGGCTGGTCTCAACGGCGCGTTGAACTTCTCCGTGCTGGATGGCTGGTGGCGCGAATCCTACAATGGCAAAAATGGCTGGGCCATCGGCGAAGACAAGGAACACGTCTCACCTGAAGTTCAGGATGCGACAGATGCAGAGACCTTGTACTCCACGCTTGAAAACGAAATCATTCCGCTGTTCTACGACCGCGACATCAAGGACGTGCCGCGCGGCTGGCTGGAACGCGTGAAGGAATCCATCAAGACCGTCACACCGCAATTTTCCACGCGCAGGATGTTGAAGGAGTATGTGGAGAAATTGTATTTGAAGGCGTTGGGATAAACAATTTGAACCGCAAAGAACGCAAAGGCCGCGAAGAAAAAATCTTTGCGCTCTTAGCGGGCTTCGCGGTTCATTAATAAAGGGTAAAAAACATGGTTCCCGAAATTACTGTTACCGAACTTGCTAATAAATTGAAATCTCAAGAGCAATTTGTCTTATTGGATGTCCGCGAACTGCTTGAGCTTGGATATGCCAAATTAACGGACAGCAGGCTCGAGGTCACGCCGATGAGCCGATTGGCCTCTCAAGGCGTGGATGCCCTGCCCGAGTCCGCGAAATCCAGGGACGCGGAAATCTACGTGATGTGTCATCATGGCAACCGCAGTGCTGACGTAACGCGCTGGCTCGCCGCGCAAGGCTGGACGAATATCTTCAACGTCCGCGGCGGGATTGATGCCTACGCGCGTGAAATTGATAAAACAGTGGGATTTTATTAGCCCGTTATCAAGTTGGAAGGTTATCAGGTTTGAAAGTTAAACAAAGAAGGTTGAGAACGCATTACGCACCGTCCCGAAGGTTCAAGTGGAAATCCAGCCTGAATTACGGGAACCTTCGGGACGTTTTGCGTAAGGTGAGTTAAACAAAGAAGGTTGAGAACGCATTCGGCGACTCTCAACCTTCAAACTTTTAAACCATCAGACTACCCAACTACCAAACTATCGAACTACAAAACTACTTCCCAAACACAAACTGCCCATTCTTGTAAAATAACTGGCCGTCCACGAGGATTTCGGAATCGGTTCGCATGTCACAAATCATGTCCCAGTGAATCGCGGACTTGTTCTTCGAGCCAGTTTCAGGATAACCCGCGCCGAGCGCCATGTGGAAGGAACCGCCGATTTTCTCATCGAAGAGAATGTTGCCAGTGAACCTGTTGATGTCGAAGTTGGTGCCGATGGCGAACTCGCCGAGGAAGCGTGAGCCTGCGTCGGTTTCGAGCGTCTTGAGCAGGTAATCGAGATTCTTGTCCGCTTTGGCCTGTTCCACGCGGCCGTTGGAAAAGGTCAACTCCGCGCCTTCCACGCTGACACCGACATAGTTGGCGGGATACGTGAACTTCACCCAGCCGTTGACCGATTCTTCCACCGGCCCGGTATATACTTCACCGTCGGGCATGTTATACGTGCCGAAGGAATTCATGAACGTGCGGCCCTTGACCGAAAGAGTCAAATCCACATTCGGGCCGCGCAGGACGACCTGGTTCTTGCCTTTCATGAAATCCACGGCGGCCTGCTGTTTGGCTTCGATGTTTTGCCAGAATGCAATCGGGTCATCTTCGCTCGTGTGCATCGCGCCGAACACAAAGTCCTCATATTCTTTCAGGCTCATGTTGGCGTCCTGCGCGTATGCTTCGGTGGGGAAGAGTGTGGTCACCCACTTGAACGTCCCCTCCGCACCGCGGCGGAATTGTGTCTCGGTGATGTAACTCAATGCCCGCGCGTGCCGCGTGGATTTGACCGGGTCTGCGTTGGTCTGTCCGCGCGTATTGGTCGCGGAGTGGATGCGGATGCGGCTCTCGAACTGCTCGTAAGCCATTTTATAGAACGTCGGCACAAAGTCCAGTTGCGCGTCGGTCTTGGCGTAAGTCAGGAACATCTCCTCCTGGCTGAACGGCATGGTTCCGGGCAATAACATCATCAGGTGCGGATGTCCGCCCTTTTCCATAATTTGGATGTACAGTTCACGAAGCAGCGGCTCTGCCGCGGTTGTGCCTTCCAATAAAACGCGGTCGCCGGGGACAATCCGGGCGGAATGTTCCACCAGGATTTTTGCAAATTTCTGAACACGGATGTCGGCCACAGGTATCTCCTGATAGTAGGTTGATTGGATTATATCATCGGCTTACAATCAGATTGTCATTTGAGTTTCTGTAACTTTTGTCACTATGATTTTAATTGAAATTAGGTAATATTGGTGGTAATTGGTTTGAAGCAAGGAGCGCGACATGGTTCTTTCGACGAAATCTACAACAGCCTGGGCAGAAGTGGACGAAAACGGACGCCTCATCATCCCGCCCGAAGTTGCCCGGCAATATGGGTTGAATCCTGGCTCCAGAGTCCGCCTCGACGAAGGCCACAACTTTGTCCGCATGCACCGGCCTGTCACGCACCTGACCAAAGTCTACATCGAGCCGACCGTCGCCTGCAATCTGGACTGTATCACCTGTTTCCGCAACGCGTGGGAACAGCCCATCGGACGCATGACTGAGGAGACCTTCGAGCGCATCTTCGCGGGACTGAAAGAACTGTCCCCGATACCGAGCGTTTACTTCGGCGGAATCGGGGAACCGCTATTTCATCAAAAGACAATTGAGTGGATTCGCCGCATCAAAGAACTGGGTGTCAAGGTTGAACTCATCACCAACGGCACCATCCTGAACGAAAAGATTTCCCGCCAGTTAATCGACTCCGGCCTCGATGTGCTGTGGGTTTCGCTGGACGGCGGCACTCCAGAAAGTTATGAAGATGTCCGGCTGGGAGCGGAACTGCCCGCCGTCATTGCGAACATGAAACGATTTGCCAAGATGCGCAAAGGCAGTCACTTTCCCACGCCTGCCATTGGCGTCGCGTTCGTTGCCATGAAGCGTAACATCGCCGACCTGCCCAAGGTTATCAAGCTCGGCATGTCGTTCCGCGCCAAATTTTTCTCGGTCAGCAACGTCCAGCCTGCAACCGCTGAAATGCAGGATGACCGCCTCTACCTTCGCACAATGAAGGATATTGCCTACCTGCCCTCCCATTCCGTGCCGACCATCAGCCTCCCGAAAATGGACTTCAACGAGCAAACCCGCGACGCTCTCTTCGACGCGTTCACCAGCGGATGCAACGTCAACTTTGCGGGGAATAACTGGGGCGGCGCCAACGATGTATGTAACTTCGTCGAAAGCGGAACCATGTCTGTGGCGTGGACGGGCGATGTCAGTCCGTGCTGGCCGTTGATGCACACCCATATCAGTTATTTGCACAACAAGCCGCGGCTTTCCAAAAAACACGTCATTGGCAACGTGCGCGAACGCTCCCTCGAAGACATTTGGCTCGACCCCGAATATCTGGCATATCGCGAACGCCTGCACAATTTCAGCTTTGCGCCCTGCACCTTCTGTGGCGGCTGCGAGCTTGCCGAGGCGAACGAGGAGGATTGCCTTGGGAATGTAGTTGCCCCTGTCTGCGGCGGTTGCCTCTGGGCGCAGGGAATTATTCAGTGCCCGTAAAAAATCTCTTCTTTGTGGGTATTGGCTCGGATAAGACAATCCGAGTCTTTTTATTTGTGACCTTTTATGGTAAAATGTGGTCACAAAGGAGTTCATTATGGCTCAATACACAATCGGTATACGCGACCTCAAGGCGCACTTGAGCGCTTATCTTGAAAAAGCGCAAAAAGGTCACACAATTGTTATCACATCACATGGCAGGCCCATTGCACAACTCACCCCTACCCGGGAGAACTTAATGGAACGCGTCAAAGCTTTGCAGGCGACGGGGTTGATTGCATGGAGCGGAAAAAAACCAACCATTCGACAGCCAGTGTTGGTGAATAAAAGCGACAAACTTGTGTCTGATATTTTCCTGGAAATGCAAAACGAATCTATATATTGACACCAGTGCGCTGCTCAAACTGTTCATCCAGGAAGCCTATTCAGACGAGGTCAGGCTGTGGGTGAAAGACGCCGACCTTGTTGCCACAGGGCTGCTCACCCGCGCAGAGACGCCGGCGGGTTTGAACAGATTGGCAAGGATGAGCATTCTCGATCAGGAGCAATGTGATACAGCACTGGCTAATTTTCGGAGCGAATGGCAGGATTACCACCGCATCCCCATCACCGAACAGATTGTCGCACGGGCAGATTTTCTTACCTGTCAATATTCCCTGCGCGGTTACGATGCAGTTCACCTCGCCTGCGCGTTGACATGGAGTGAATTGCTCGGCGCACCTGTTACCATTGCCACATTCGACAGGGAACTTCACGACGCGGCGAAAAAGTCAGGATTGGATGTTCTGCCACAGGAGTAAGTTTTTATGAAGGTAAATTTTTATGCAACCCTGCGCGCCATAGTTGGACAGAAGACCGTCGAAATTGACGCCCATCCCAACATCACTGCCATGGAAGTGGTGAACAAGGTGGTGGAGATTTATCCCGCGCTTGGACCGGAATTATTGGATGCGGAAAAACGATTTCAGAGGCACATGAAATTCTTTATCAACGGCCGCGATACGGATTATCTGGATGGCAAGATGGATGCTGTTGTCCAGCCTGAGGATAAGGTGGATATTTTTCCTCCGGTGGGTGGAGGATAATGCAAACCATCATCCGCGAGATGCGCGGGATTCCATATTTTTTGCTCAGGGAATATTTGCAGGAATTGGGCGGCACTCTCGTGGATGAGGATCTTGTTCGCGGAGAGGGGTGGAGTGTGAGACTTGAGCGGATGGAGCCTTTTCGATTAGGTTCGCTCGAGGTGGGTCAAACCCGGCTGACGATGGAACTGGATGAGTCGGTTGCAGAGGATTTTCTGGCGCGGTTTGTGATGAAAACTCTCAGGGCAGGGGCGTAATTGGAAGGATGAATGGGGAAATGATGAGGCGGGGATCAAGGTCAATGAAACGGGAGCAGGTTTGAGGTCGGGAAAGAAGCGAAAAAAATCGGACAGCAAGCTGTCCGACTCCAGGGTCAAACAAAAGAAGACGACGCGCCCAAAAGGACGCGTCGTCTTTTACTGATTACTGGATTTAGACGATTTCCAGTTCCTTGAGTTTCGCTTCAGGAACAACGCCGTTTTCCCAGCCGCGTTCCTTGTAGTATTCTGCAAGCATCTTGTCAAGTTCGCAGAGTTGGCCCTCGGAGCCGGGCATGGTGGAGGGTTCCTCGAGGAAGCGCTTGGGCAGGGTGTCGGAGCCTGCGCCGAAACCAGCGAGGTTGTTGTAGTGGCGCTCGAGGTTGTAGATGCGCTCGCCAGTCTTGAGAACGTCGGCCGCGGTGAACGGGACGCCGGCCATGGCAGAGTACTGCGAGGCGTATTCATCCGCACCCATGGCGAAGGCGCTGAATTTGCAGAGGTCCATGCTGTCTGAGAAGGCATGCACATCCTGGAATATCTTGACGAGGCCGCCTTTGCCTTTCCATTCAATCGGATCCACCTTGAGCGAGCCAAACGGCATGACGCCAAGTTCGGCGGCGGGGGTGTAGGCGCGCAGGTGGCAGGCGCCGCGGTTGGATGTGGCATAACCAAGCCCCATGCCTTTGAGGCCGCGCGGGTCGTAGGCGGGGATGGCCTGACCTTTGCAGGTCATGGCGAGTTCGGGGTGGCCAAAGTGTTTGGCGGTGGCATTCACGCCTTCCGCCATTACATTGCCCAGGCCTTCGCGCATGGCGATCATGCGGACTGCTTCTGTCATGCCCATTGGGTCGCCCCAGGCCAGTTTACCGTCGCCGTTGGTGTAGCCTTTTTCGCTGGCTTCCATCCACACTGAGAGCGGATGGCCGCTTTCGATGGCGTCCATGCCAAAGTCGTTGCACAAGTCAATCATCTTGGCAACTGTGCGGGCGTCGGGATTGCCGCAGTTCGCGCCAACCGACCAGGCAGGCTCGTATTCCACGGACTCCATGCGCAGTCCCTTCCACGGGCCTTCCTTGATTTCCACTTCCTTCTTGCAAGCCACCGGGCAGGCATGACAGGTGGGGTCTTCGACGAGGATGTTTTCCTTGACCCATTCGCCGCTCAGGGTCTCGGCGTTTTCGCCAAAGGCCGTGTACATGCTGTTTTTGGTGGGGTAAGCGCCAATACTGTTTGTGATGTTCGTCAGCACGTTGGTGCCGTAGACCGAGAGGCCGCCCTTGCGCGGGCTGGTAATATTTTCGGGTGCCATGATCGTGAACAAAGCACGTTCGTGGGCTTTCTTCCATGAGTCGCGGTCTGCGGCTTTGACGATTTTCTTCTCAGCCTTGATGACCACGGCCTTGAGATTCTTCGAGCCGCCGACACAGCCTGTGCCGCCGCGTCCGCTGGCACGGTCATTCTCATTGATCCAGCAAGCGAATTTGACAAGTTTCTCACCCGCCGGCCCAATGGCGATGACCGTCAGATCCTTCTCGCCGTATTTGTCCTTGAAGTGTTTAACAGTATCGTGCACGCCTTTTCCCCACACTTCGGAAGCATCCAGCAGTTCGATTTTGCCGTCGTGGATATATGCGTAGGTTGGCTTGGCGGCTTTGCCTTTGAAGATCAACCCGTCAAAACCAGCCCAGCGTAAACGAGCGGCTGACCAGCCTCCATGGTGAGAATCAGTTATGGTTCCAGTCAGAGGCGATTTTGTTACGATCGCCATGCGTCCACTCATATTTGCCTCTGAACCAGTCAGCGGGCCGTTCATGAAGCAAAGGATGTTGTCTGGTGAGAGTGGATCTACTTTGGGGCCGTTGTCAAAAACGAACTTGACTCCCAAGCCGCGGGCCCCGATATACTTGCGGGCATCGTCCTCGGGGATGGGTTTGAACTCGACCTTGCCAGCAGTCAGGTCAACCCATGCGAGATTATTTGCGTAACCACCTAGATTCATGTTACCTTGCTCCTCTCTTTTTGGGGAATGAATACTAAATATAGCCATCGCACATGGATGGCCTAAGATGAGAATAGCATTTCAAAAAACGGAAGTCAATAATTAAGAATTTCCTTAACCGTAAAGGTGACAGATGTCATGATTGGAATTAGGAGTTGCAAATTGGGCAACTTGTGTTGCGTGTTACGTGGAGCGGGAACCACCTGAGGCAGGGCTTTAGTCCGACAGAACTGTGGTAAAAAAGAGCCGAACGAATGCGGTTATACTTTCCCAATCGAAAATCCAAAACCTGAAATCGTAAATTGAAAATCGTAAATCGAAATGAAACAACTCCTCCAAAACATCAAAACAGGTCAAGCCACCATCGAAGAGATTCCCATCCCCACTCCGCGTGCGGGACAGGCCCTTGTCAAAGTATCTGCATCCCTCGTCTCTGCTGGAACCGAACGCATGGTCGTCGAATTTGCTGAAAAGAGTCTTGTCGGCAAAGCGCGCTCGCGTCCCGATCTCGTCAAGCAGGTTCTCGACAAAGCCAAACGTGAAGGTGTTGTCAATACCATGCAGGCCGCCTTCAATCGTCTCGACCAGCCGATGGCGCTTGGCTATTCCACGGCTGGCACAATCGTTGCGCTTGGCCCAAACATGCAGGGCTTCAAAATCGGTCAACGCGTGGCCTGCGCGGGCGGCGGTTATGCCACGCACGCCGAATACAACATCGTCCCTCGCAACCTGCTCACGCCTCTCCCCAAAAAAGTTGATTTTGAGTCAGCCGCCTTCACCACCCTCGGCGCGATTGCCCTTCACGGATTCCGCCTGGCCGAGCCGCAAATCGGAGAGAACGTCGCAATTATCGGTCTGGGTCTTTTGGGATTATTGACGATTCAACTGGCGTCTGCGGCAGGATGCAACGTTCTCGGCATTGACCTCGACCCGAAGAGGATTGCCCTCGCATCATCTCTTGGACTTGAGGCTGTCGCGCGTCAAAATGCTGAATCAGCGTCTGAATCATTCACCGCCAATCGCGGCTTCGACGCAGTCATCATCTGCGCGGACACCTCCTCCAACGACCCGATTGAACTTGCAGGCGTCATTGCCCGCGACCGCGCCCGCGTTGTCGCCACCGGTGCGGTTGGCTTGAGTATCCCTCGCAAGGTTTATTACGAAAAAGAAATTTCCTTCATCAACTCGCGTTCCTACGGCCCCGGCCGCTACGATGCCAACTACGAAGAAAACGGAAACGACTACCCCATCGGCTACATCCGCTGGACGGAGGGGCGAAATTTCAAGGCAATCGTTGATTTATTATCCAGTCGAAAGTTGAAGGTCGAAAGTCTCATCACGCATCGTTTCCCCATCGAAGAAGCGACGACTGCGTACGAAGTCATCACGGGAAAAAAGAAGGAACCGTTCCTCGGCGTACTTCTCACCTATTCAGAAGAAAACAGGAAGGAAGAAAGAAAGATCGTCTTTCCGACAATCGGCAATCGTAAATCGGCAGTCGTAAATCTTGGTGTCCTCGGTGCTGGGCTTTACGCCAATGCAACCTTACTTCCAGCCATAAAAAAAATAAGCGACATTGAGTTGGTCGGCATCGCGTCCCCCGGCGGATTGCACGCCCAGCACTCAGGCAAAAAATTCGGCTTCCAATACGCCACCTCCAGCGACAATGAAATCCTCAGTGACCCGAATATCAACACCATCGCCATCCTCACCCGCCACGATTCCCACGCGGATCTGGTCATCAAGGCCCTGAAAGCAGGCAAGCACGTCTTTGTTGAGAAACCGTTGGCGATTAATGAACAGGAACTGAAAAAAGTTATTCGGACTCTGACCGTAGACCGTAGACCGAAGACCGAAAAAGACGGTCTACCGTCTGCCGTCCATGGTCTACTGATTGTTGGCTTCAACCGCCGCTTCTCCCCTCTCGCCCAATCTCTTAATTCTCAAATCTCTAATCTCCGCGAACCAAAGTACATCCATTATCGCGTCAACGCCGGCTGCCTCCCCTTCAACCACTGGACTCAAGACCCCAACCTCGGCGGCGGGCGCATCATCGGCGAAGCCTGTCACTTCATTGACTTCATCACCTTCCTCGTCGGCGCGGCTCCCGTCAGCGTGACCGCGCACGCGCTCCCCGACGGCGGCAAATACCGCGAAGACAACGTCTCCATGACCTTCACTTTCCCCGATGGCTCTCTCGGCATCGTGGACTACCTCGCCAATGGCGACAAATCCTTCCCCAAGGAGCGCGTCGAAGTATTTTGCGGCGGGCAAATTGCGATTTTGGATGATTTTGTTTCGCTGGTCACGGTCAAAGATGGAAAGAAGAAAGAGGAAAGACGGGCGCAGGATAAAGGCTGGAAGAACGAAATGGAGACCTTCGCCAAAGCCATCCGCGAAGGCGGACAGCCGCCGATTCCCTACGAGCAACTCATCGGTGTGACCAGGTCCACATTCGCGGTGGTGGCGTCATTGCGAAAAAATTCGCAGAGTATAATAGTTGCATGAACACGCGCTTGCAAACGATTGAGCAATTATGCAGGAAATACCAAGTCAAAGCGTTGTATGTCTTTGGCAGCCGCAGCGCGGACATGCTCCATGCAATCAATAATGACACATATCAACTTGCTTCATCTCAAAGCGACCTGGATATTGGTGTCCTAACCCATTCCCCGTTTTCGATTGAAAGCAAAGTAAACCTGACGCTTGAACTGGAAGCGGTATTTAACGCTCCTCGTGTGGACTTGTTCATCTTGCAGGAAGCGGATACTTTCCTTGCGGCAAACATCATTCGCGGCGAGCGCATTTATGCAGAGGATACTTATCTCGCCGACGAATACGACCTGTTTGTTCTTCGCCGCGCAGGAGATTTGGCGGAATTGGAACGCCAGCGCATGGCAATGATTTTGCAGGAGAGCTAGCATGTTGCCCGGAAAAATTTCAAAACGCGTCGTGAGTGACCGCCTTGCATGGGTGGATCGGATGTTGAGTGAAATCCGCAGTCTTCCTTTGGAATCCAAGCCGAAATTCATGCAGGATAAGAGAAATATTTGGGCGGCGGAATCCTGCCTGCGCCGCTCGCTGGAGGCCCTCTTTGACATGGGCAGGCACATCGCCGCAAAGGGATTCGGTGAAGCTGTTACAGAATATAAAGAGATTGCATCAACCTTGAACAGGCGAAATGTAATTTCAGCCAGCGATCTTGAACTTATGCAAAAACTGGCGGGATATCGCAATCGCCTTGTCCATTTCTATCACGATGTCAGCGCGGATGAATTATTTGAGATCTGCGCCTCTCATTTGGGAGATGTTGAGCGAATCGTAAATGCCTTGCGTTCATGGCTTGCAAATAACCCAAAAATCATGGATGAAACTTTATAGCAACTCATCGGCGTGACCAGGCCCGCACTTCGATAAACTCAGTGCATCGCATTTGCGGCGGTGGAGTCGATTCGCTCTCGCACGAGTATAATAATTGCATGATAAAGATAAAAGTTCCCCGCAGAAAATTGACGGCGTTTTGCCGAAAGTATCGCATCCAAAAACTGGCGTTTTTTGGGTCGGTTCTGCGTGAGGACTTCAAACCTACAAGCGATGTGGACGTGCTTGTAGAGTTTGAAAAAGGTTATACCCCTGGGCTTGCCTTCTTCGCCATGCCCGACGAGTTGAAAGAAATCCTTGGGCGCGACGTGGATTTGCTCACTTATCAAGGGATAACAGCCAGCAAAAACCCGATCCGCCGCAAAGCGATTTTGGAGTCTGCCCAGGTGTATTATGTTTCGTGATGATGCTTATTTGTACGACATCCTAGAATCATCGCGCGCCGCGCTCGAATACACACGCGGCAAAACGTGGGATGAATTTTCAACAAGCCCACTTTTGCAGGATGCTGTTGTTCGTCGTTTGGAAATTATTGGTGAAGCGTCGGGTAGGGTTTCAAAGGCGACACAAAAGAAATATTCCCACCTGCCCTGGCAGGCCATGAAGGGGACACGCAACAAGATCATTCACGAATACGACTCAATCGAACTCGATATTATTTGGGACATAATTCAACAGGACTTGCCATATCTGGTCAGCGAGTTGGAAAAAATAATTTTCTAACCGCCAAAACACATCCTTCATCATTCATCCCTCATCCTTATGATCTTTCGCAATCCGTTTCCATTCGTGAGTCCGTTATGAAGTCCGTTGACAGACATCTCCGCGTCTTCCTCTGCCACTCCAGCAATGACAAACCCGCTGTCCGCGAGTTGTACCAAAAACTCCGCGCCGAGCCGTGGATTCAACCCTGGCTGGACGAAGAAGAACTCTACCCGGGGCAGGATTGGAACCTGGAGATCGAAAAAGCCGTCGAAGCCGCCGATGCGATCATTGTTTGCCTTTCCAAAGGTTCGATTACCAAGGAAGGTTATGTTCAACGCGAATTAAGAATTGTGCTGGACTACGCCGACTACAAACCCGAAGGCACGTTATACCTTATGCCCGTGCGTTTGGAAGAATGTGAGCCGCCGCGCCGCTTGCGCCCGTGGCAATATGCCGATTATTTTGAAGGAAACCGTGAACGTGCATTGCAAAGACTGCTTGTCAGTTTAAAACGCCGCGCTGAGTCGCTGGACTTGACGATGGAAGAGCCTGCTCCGAACAAAGAGAGCAAAGAAAAGAAATCTGAAGTTAAAACCCCTGTCGCAAAAGCAGAACCTCTCTCGAAGCCTGCTGAAAAGAAACCCCTCATCGAAACGCCCAGACCCGCGCCCGTTGCTGCCCCGCCGCCAAACAAACTCACCCTCTCCAATGACATGGAATTTATGCGTGTGCCAGCGGGTAAATTCTTAATGGGCAGTACAAAAGAAAACAAATCTGCCTATGACGATGAACGCCCTCAACACACCGTTGACATCCCCTACGATTACTGGATGGCGCGTTTCCCTGTAACCAATGCGCAATACAACCAATTCAAGAAAAAGGATTTTGACAAGGGCAAAGAAAATCATCCTGTTGTTCGAGTGAACTGGAATGACGCGATGGAATACTGCAAATGGCTGAATCAATTAATGAAAGCCGAATTGCCGTCAGATTCGGTTTTACGGTTGCCCACCGAATCGGAATGGGAGAAAGCCGCGCGCGGAACAGACGGGCGAGAATATCCCTGGGGCAACACCTTCGACAAAAACAAATGCAACACTGATGAAGGCGGCAAAGGCGGGACAACTCCTGTCGGACTTTATTCCCAACGAGGTGACTCCCCTTACGGTTGCGCTGACATGGGCGGCAACGTTTGGGAATGGACCCACAGCTTGAAACAGGCATACCCCTATAAGTTCAATGATGGACGCGAAGATGAAAAGACTTCCGGGCGCCGTGTGCTGCGCGGCGGTTCCTTCCTCTTCAATGTGAGGGGCGCGCGCTGTGCCTGCCGCTACGCTTACGGCTTCGCTTACTTCGGCGGCCGCGTCGGTTTTCGTGTGGTGGTGGCGTCCCCTATTCTCTCCTGAAGGTTTTGAATTTCTGTTTTCTGAATTTCTGAATCCTGTGTTCTTTCCCTCCCGCCGAAGGCGGGGATTTTTTTGAAAAATGGGGCTATAATGCCTGTGTCACTTTCAAGTGGCAGGGCTGACCGATCCAACGCCGTGTGCTGCGCGGCGGTTCCTTCATCAACAATGAGAGGAACGCGCGCTGTGCCTGCCGCAACGATAACGACATCGCTAACTTCAACAACAACATCGGTTTTCGTGTGGTGGTGGCGTCCCATGCCTCTCTATTTTTTGAAGGTTTCAAAGGCTTGCCTTTGTGCCGAATGCCAGCAGTGCTCTACGTTCACGGACGTAAGCCGAGGCGAAACAGGAGAGATAGCGCGGTCATTGCCCTGGCTGGGCGTTTTCCGTGTTCATCAATGGGCGGTGAAAGCGGGTTGGGGGAGGGCGTTCAGGCAAATATAAAAGAGGCTCACGCTTCGATGGCTCGACCATCCCAGCATGAGCCGCCCTTTTTAACTCCTGCCCGCTCCCGCTGGGGGAAGTAACCATCCACGAATGAGCCACGAATACTCGAATTGCAGACTCTCATTCGTGAATTCGTGGTTCTATTCGTGGACGGCTTTTTGAATCTTCCTTTCCTCTTGCCCACTTCCATTGTGGGAAGTAAACTTTTACCACCAATTACCAATCACTAATTACCAACTGGAGTCCCCCATGCACCTCAAAGGAATCTACGCCCCCATCGTCACCCCCTTCAACACAGACGAAAGCATCAACTATCCTGATCCTCTCTAAATTTACTTTTCAGACGATGTGGATTTATCTTATTCAAGGGATCGGCTACGGACTTGCCGCCGCTTCCCAACCCGGACCGTTTCAGACGTATCTCATTTCCCAGTCATTGACGCGCGGCTGGAAGCGAACCCTGCCAGCCGCGTTCGCGCCGCTGGTGAGCGATGGCCCGATCATCTTGATCTGCCTGCTTGTGTTAAGCCAGGTCCCCGAATGGCTAGAGCGCGCGCTTCACATCGCAGGCGGGTTGTTTATTTTGTATTTGGCTTACGGCTCGTTCAAATCCTGGCGAAATTTTGACCTGCAAACAACACAGATTGATTCCGCCGCTGAACAAAGCATCCTCAGGGCCGCGATGATGAACGCGCTCAATCCCAACCCGTATATTTTCTGGACTCTCGTGACAGGGCCGATTCTTTTGGCAGGCTGGCGCGAGACGCCAGTGAATGGGATTGGATTTTTGGCAGGTTTTTATGCGACCATGATCGCCAGCCTGGCCGCGATCATCCTTGTCTTTGGGATTGCGGCCAGGCTTGGGCCGAAGGTGAATCAAATCTTGTTGGGAGTCTCAGTGATTGCGCTGGTTTGTTTTGGGTTGTATCAGTTGTGGTTGGGGATGTTGTAGCAGGAAGCGCATCACCCCTTTTAGACAAAGGAGAATCAAATGCATATTGTCCTTGTTCACGTGAATGTCAAATCTCAATTTGTGGAAGCTTTTAAACAGGCGACCATCGAGAATGCAGGCAATAGTGTGAAGGAGCCCGGCATCGCGCGCTTCGATGTCATTCAGCAGGAGGATGATCCAACAAGGTTTATCCTTGTTGAGGTCTACAAAACTGCGGGGGCCGCTGCCGCGCACAAGGAGACCGCGCATTACATCCGCTGGCGCGATACGGTGGCTGAGATGATGGCCGAGCCGAGGAAGGGAGTCAAGTATGGCAATGTGTTCCCTGGGGATGCAGGTTGGTAGTAGTGGAATCCAACGACTCCTGTTGTTGGACTACCGAAGTCGGGAGACTTCGGACTCCGCGTAACCAGAGGTGAAAAGCCATGTCCTCTTTTGAATTCGCCACGGCAAACCGGGTCATTTTCGGGACGGGGAAACTGAATCAGTTACGAGAGCAGGTTGAGGGGCGCGCGAAGCGCCTGCTTTTGGTGCGGGGAAAATCGTCAGATGCGATTCCGCGCGTGCGGGAGATTCTGTCTGCGCAGGAAGTTCAATTCATCGAATTTGAAGTGCGCGATGAACCGACGGTGAAGATCATCCGCGAGGGCGTAAGAGCCGCGGGCGATTTTAACGCGGACGCAGTTATCGGCCTGGGCGGAGGCAGTGTGCTGGACGCGGGAAAGGCAATTGCCGCGTTGGTGACCAACCCCGGAGATGTGCTCGATTATTTGGAAGTGGTTGGGAAGGGACAGGCGCTGGTGAACGCGCCGCTGACGTATATCGCCATCCCGACGACGGCTGGCACAGGTTCGGAGGTGACGCGCAACGCGGTGATTGAGTCGGAGGGGCATGGAGTGAAGGTGAGTTTACGAAGCGCGAGGATGTTGCCGAGTGTCGCAATTGTTGACCCGGAGTTGACGTACAGCCTGCCGCCCGCCATTACCGCAAGCACGGGACTCGACGCGCTGACGCAGTTGATCGAGCCGTTCGTCTCGGTAAAGTCGAACCCGATGACGGATGCGATTTGCCGCGAGGGGATGAGACACGCGGCGCGGTCGCTGAGGCGCGCGTTTGAAAACGGCGCGGATAAAGAGGCGCGGGAGGGAATGTCGCTGGCGAGTCTGTTTGGCGGGATGGCGCTTGCAAACTCGGCGCTGGGAGCGGTGCATGGATTCGCCGGGCCGCTGGGAGGAATGTTGCACGCGCCGCATGGGGCGCTCTGCGCGCGCCTTCTGCCGTTGGTGATGGATGCAAATCTCAAAGCGTTGGAAGCGCGAGAACCTGGGCATCCGGCAATTGCACGCTACACGGAAATTGCACAGATTTTGACGGGCGACAAAAACTTCACCGCATCTGATGGCGTGGGTTGGATGAGCTATCTGGTGCGCGCGATGGAAATCCCCGCGCTTTCGGAGTATGGGATGACGCGGGAACATTTCCCCGAGGCCGTGGAAAAAACGATGAAGGCGAATAGTTATAAAGGGAATCCAATCTCGTTGAGAGAGGATGAGTTGATGGAGATTTTGGAGAGGGCGATGTAGCTTTTCCTGTTTGTTGTCAGTTCACCCTTGAGGCGACACCGTATACGGTGCTATAATGACGCCATGCTTGGCAAAGGCAAACTTCGAGCGATCATAGACACCAATGTGGTCTTTGAAGGATTGACCAAGCAGGGGGGCGCGTCAGGATTGATAGTTGATTCGTGGCAAGCAGGATTATTCCACCCATTCATTTCCACTGCGCTTGCATACGAGTACGCGGATGTGCTTTCTCGAAAGTTATCCGGGCATCGCTGGCAGGAGATTCGGCCGGTTTTGGGCATTTTGCTAAAACAAGCCAGTTTTGTCACGATTTATTACACCTAGCGGCCATCATCACCTGACCCTGCCGACGAACATTTGATTGATTGCGCCATGAACGCGGGCGCAAGTATCGTTACATGGAACATGAACATCAAGGATTTTAAAAATGCTCAAAGGTCTCTTGGATTACAAGTAATGACGCCGATTGATTTCCTTGTCAAGTTGAGTGAGTAGGAGAAATTATGAGCCGACTAACTTTACGATTGCCCGACAGCCTGCACCGCCAGTTGGAACAACTCGCGGATAATGAAGCCGTTTCGCTAAATCAATATATCGTTTATGCTCTCACGCGTCAGATTACATTAGCCTATACAGTTCAGGCAATTCCTGAAAAAGCCATTGCCGAGCAACGCGCCACCTACACCGCGCTCCTGCAAAATTTAGGTGAAGCCAGTTTTGATGAGATCAAGAAAACGCTTGATAAGCGTGAAAAGGTCAAACCGGAAACGGGGCTAGCGCCAGATGTTCTTGAGCGCGTTAAACGCAAAATCGAAAAAGTTAAATAACCGAAAGCCCGCCTCCCCACGAGGCGGGCTTTCGGTTTTACTGGTTACTGCTCACTGATTACTTTCAGATTCCCGACACCCCGCCCGCTGTCCTCAATGCAGAGCGGATCATCAAAAGCTCGGTAATGTTTTCCGATGTGATGAGTCCAACGAACTGACCGGTGTGCATCACGGGCAGGGTTTTTGAACCGGACTCCTGCAAGCGCGTGACGGCCATCTCAACCATGTCATGAGAATCGACAACAGGCAGGTCACGGCGCATCACGCTGATCACGGGGGTACTCGGTCCGCTTCGCGAGAGGCCATTGATGAAGTTGTCGCGCGTCAGCACGCCGACGAAGTGACCGTCTTCCACAACGGGGAAATCCTGCTGTGACCCGGCCAGGATCAGGCTGACGACGCGGGCGAGGGTATCGTCGGGTGAGAGTGTTTCAAATTTGGTCTGCATGGCGCGCGTGATGGGAATACCGCTGATGGAATTTCTCATCTGCACCATGCTGGCTTCCTCCGCCGCGCCGATCCACACGAAGAGGGCGATGAAGAGCAGGAATGGATTACTGAACAAGCCGATCAACCCAAACAAGAATGCCATGCCCTGCCCCACATTGGCGGCAATCTGCGTGGCGTGGACGTAGTCCATGTTCATGGCGAGCAGGGCGCGCAAGACGCGGCCTCCGTCCATGGGGAAAGCGGGGATCAGGTTGAAGAGGACGAGGGTAATGTTGACCGCCATCAGGCGTTCGAGGAAAGAGCCTGAGGCTACGGTCAATTGATTAAGCGGAACCAGGTTATGGGTCAGGAAAAGATACGCAAATAGAGCGGCCGCGATGACCAGATTAACGGCAGGCCCCATCAGCGCGACCCAAAGTTCCTCAATCGGTTTTTCCGGCATACGTTCCAAACGGGCAACGCCGCCAATCGGGTAAAGGGTGATGTCACGCGTCCGAATCCCATATTTGCGCGCGGTGAGGGCATGTCCGTATTCGTGGAGGACAACACAGGCGAACAGCGCGAGGATGAAGAGGATGCCGACCAGGACCTCGCCCCAGCTTCGATTCTCCAGCCAGTGACTGTAACCCACCCAGCCGATCAGCAAAAGAAAGGTGGCGTGGACATAAACGTCAATACCGGCAAAGCGTCCAAGTTTCCATTGCCATTTCATTTTTTATCTCCATTTAATATCGTTGGTTGAGCAGCCCTGAGTGTAAGCCGAGGGCGTATCGAAACCAATACTTATATAAGCATGATTGCAATTGTACATAGTGAATGTTAGAAATTCGTCTAAAAACCACGATGCAGGAGCATTGGGATAAGGCCTGCATGCTTGCAGAAAAGGCAGATAGAGGATGAGGAAGACAAGCGGTAGGGGGGAATAAAGCCGCGCCAATCTCTTGCCAAACCCAAAAATCTCCTGTATCATCATTGTAGATACAGGAGATTTTGCCATGAAAACAACCATTCAAAAATGGGGCAACAGTTACGCCGTGCGTATTCCCAAGTCCTTTATCAAGGAAGTTGGGCTGGACTATCGCACCGATGTTGAGTTGTCCCTGGAAGATGGAAAGCTAATCATCAAACCCATCCTGGAAGAAACGATTTCTCTTGATGACCTGCTAGCCAGGGTAAATTCCAGGAATTTGCATACCTCAGTGGATACCGGCGAACCTGTTGGGAATGAGGTCTGGTGATATGGCCTATATTCCCGAACGCGGTGACGTAGTATGGATTACGTTCAATCCACAGGCGGGACATGAACAGGCAGGCCGTCGTCCCGCCGTTGTGCTTTCCCCTAAGGCCTATAACGGGAAAGTTGGGCTGGCCCTACTTTGCCCTATAACGAGTCAGGTCAAAGGTTATCCGTTTGAAGTTGCAATTCCCGATGATTTGCCCGTGAGCGGTGTAATTCTTTCAGACCAGGTTAAGAGTCTCGATTGGCGGGCACGGAATGCAGAGAAGGCATGTGCCTTACCTGAAGATGTAATGGTGAAAGTGCTGCAAAGAGTGAAGGCTTTGATAGCGTAGGATTATGCTTCCAAAAACAGCCCGTCATTTTTGACGGGCTGTTTCCTTCTTTCCTCTTTCTACTTAATAATCCCCAACTTCTTCCCCGCCTCCCCAATCACATCCATCGCGCGTTCGATTTCACTTGGGTCATGCGCGGCAGTGACCGTGGCACGCAGGCGGGCCAATCCCTCGGGAACCGCAGGGGAGACAACCGGCAGAACGAACACATCCTTGTGTTGCGCTTCGCGCGTCATGGCAAAAGCGACGTCATCTTCACCGCACAACACAGGGACAATCGCGGTCTCGGTCAGCATGGTATCGAAGCCCATGCTCTTGAGGCCGCCGATGAATTGTTTGGTATTCAAGTTCAGTTTTTCGACACGTTCCGGTTCATCCAAGATCACCTTGAAGGCTTCGTTGGCGGCCGCGGCTTGCGCGGGAGGCAACGCGGCAGAGAAAATATACGCGCGGCTCGCGTGGCGCAGATACGTGATGATTTCCTTCTTCGCGGCCACGTAGCCGCCCACCGACGGAATTGTCTTGCTCAACGTGCCCATCTTGATGTCAATTTCATCACCGAGGCCGAAGTATTCCTCGATACCGGTTCCTTTTTTGCCGAGCACACCCAGCGAGTGGGCCTCGTCAATCATCAGCCAGGCATGGTATTTCTTCGTCAATTCAAGCATCTTCGGCAGGTCAATGATGTCGCCATCCATGCTAAAGACGGAATCTGCAATCACGAGTTTGGCGACATCCGCGGGTGCGTTCTTGAGCAGGCCTTCGAGATGAGCCATGTCATTGTGACGGAAGCGGCGGAATTCCGCACCAGACATGAGACAGCCATCCACGATGGAAGCATGATTCAACTTATCGGAAAAGACGTAATCGCCGCGCCCCATCAACGTCGAAATGACGCTCAGGTTTGTGGCGTAGCCCGATGAATACGTAATCGCGGCCTCGGCGTGCTTGAAGTTCGCAATCGTCTCCTCGAGCTCAGTGTGAATCGTCAACGTGCCGGCCAGTGTCCGCACGCCGTTCGTGCCTGTGCCGAATTTGTCCACGGCTTTCTTGGCGGCTTCATTGATGCGCGGATGCCCCACCAACCCCAGGTAACTGTACGACGCGTACATGCCCATCTCGCGTCCATTCACGCGCACTTTCGAGCCGGGCAGGATTTCCTCAACAGGCTGGTTGTAGAAATACAAGTCGTTTGCTTTGAGACCGCTGATGCGGTCGGTCATCGCCTTGATGCGGCGGGTTACAGAATCATCAGTGTTGTGAAAATCCATGTGGCCTCCAAAAATATTGACGCAAGTTTAGTCGAGGGAGGCGGGATTGTCTAGTTCATGTCATTGCCCCGCCAAATTACGGCGGGATTCTGAGGAGGATGCTCTTTCCGACAAAGCAATCCCCTGTATGTTAATTAGCCCGATCGATGAGGAGATTGCTTCGTAACGAACGCTCGCAATGACATTTACGGGCAAAACCCACACCCTCGCTTCTCTGCCTCGACGATGGCCTGGTCACTGCTCCAAAAGAAATTTTCCTCTCTGATGGTTTCGACCAGCCCCCCTCGCTCCATCATGTTGCGCGCGTTGTCGTGGACACCTGCAAACATGAGCGTGCCGCCTTGCGCGTGCAAACGTTCGTGCAAACGATGAATGGCTTCAAGCCCAGCCGAATCAACAAGAGGAACGCCGCGCATCGAAAGGATTAGCGCGTGCGTGTCGCCGAGATTTTGGAAGGCTTCGTTGAATTGGCCCGTCGCCGCGAAAAACAGCGGCCCCGTCAAAAATGCGACGCGCACGTGCTGGCATTTGCCCGCCGTTTCAATGCCGCGCTGGCGGAGTTTGTCCGCATCCACTTCCTGCACGTCAATGTCAATGCTGGCGATTTTATTGAGAAAGACTGCGCCCGCGAGGATCGAGCCGAGCAAAATCGCTTGAGTCAAATCAAGAACGATGGTGGCAAGCATGGTGATCGTGAAGGCGATCATGTCCGTTTTGAAGCGCTTGCCAAAAATAAATTTAATCGCATGCCACTCGTTCATACGGACGGCGGTCACCATCAGCACGCCAGCCAGCGCGGCCAATGGGATGCGCGCCATGTACGGCGCGAGCAGAAACATCGAGAGCAACAGTCCCACCGCGTGAACAATGCTGACCATGCGCGTCTGTCCGCCCGATTTGATGCCCACGCTTGCACGCGCGATCGCGGCCGTTGCCGGGACTCCGCCAAAGAACGGGATCAACATGTTGCCTACGCCCTGCGCAATGAGTTCCTGGTTTGCTTGCAGGCGGACGCCTGTCATGTTGGAACCGACTGCTCCGCACAACAACGATTCGACCGCGCCCAAGGCTGTAATGGTAAGGACGGGTGCGAGAAAGTCGGGGAGATTTGACCAGGGGATGTTCGAGAGGTTGAGGCGAGATTGGAGAATTAGAGATTGGGGGATGTCGCCGATGATCGAGGCTGACCAGTTCAAAGTCGAGGAAAGAAGCGTGGCGAGGATGATGCCAAGGAGCGAAGCGGGGAAGCGCGCGTTCCATTTCGTCGGCCAAAATAGCATGGATCCAATGACGACGAGCCCGAGAGTCAGCGCGTGCCAGTCCGGGGTGAAGGTCGTCGAAAAATATCCAAGCAATTTTTGAGCGGCGGTTTCGGTGGCGGGAGTCTTGACGCCGAGGAAGTTGTCAATTTGGCCGATGAAGATAATGAGTGCGATGCCTGAGGTGAAGCCGCTGATGACGGCAGAGGGAATGAAGGCAATGAAGCGGCCCAGGCGCAGGAGGCCGATGAGGAGGAGCAGTGCGCCCGAAAAGAGGCCCGCGACCCAGATTCCTTCGAGACCATAACGAGTGACCAACACAATCAGCACCGCGGACATCGCGCCCGTTGGTCCGCTGATTTGATACGGCGCGCCCGCGAGCAGGCCCATGATGAGGCCCGCGATGATCGCGGTGACAAGTCCCGCCGCGGCGGATGCACCCGAGGCAACTCCGAACGCAAGCGCGAGCGGAAGCGCAACCGCGGCAACGGTCAGACCTGCGAGCAGGTCTTGTTGGAATTTGGCAGGTGAATACCCAGAGAACTCGTCCGTGTAGAGACGAGTGAGGCTTCTGCGTGGCATATTGAATTGTTCTCCTTACAAATAATTTTACAAAGGCTACGTGCTCCCCCAGACGGTCTTTGTTCTAAATCGAGCGGTATTTTATCACAAGAAAACTTATCCGCTAATCTCACCAATCAGTACACGGATTTACACGAAAAGATTTAGAACATCACCCCACAATCATACGGGACAAGGTTTTCCTCTTTGACGTCAATTATCATATGTGGAAATGAGCGATTGATCGAATACGTGAGACGATAAAACCCGCCCCACTTGGTAAAGGTAATCACCTGAACGATCGCGGCAGTATCGGTCAAATTGACGATGGGTTCGATGTTCTTCATCGCGCGGGCTTTTGTTTGCTGGGCAAGATCAAGTTCAAGTCCAAAGTCTGCCGAATTGATATCCGAGATGATTGCATTGACTTCGTCGCGGTTGCATACGATTTGGGTATCGTTGTAATTGGCGTGCCAGTATAGATAGAATTGCTCCGCCATAATATCCATCACGACATATTCAAAATATCCCTGTTCCACGTCATCAACTATGACGCGCTCATGGAAATCGGGCAATGTCACGTTTTCAGGCACATCACCAATGGAAGCATACGGAGTCTGTTCTTCGGGGCGGGCATAAAGCATGGGATTTGAGCCAAGAAAATCGGTGAGATATACATAGTCCAACACATATCCTTCCTGCATGGAAACGTGTGTGAGGACATTGAAATATTCGTTCGCGTCGAATTCTCCTCCCTGTTTTACGCCTGTTTCAGTGAGATGTTTCGGGATGTTCACCGGCTGGGTGTCGTACACAGCAGTCACGATATCTTTGCAATCGGAGATAACCGTCCCATTTCTGGGTGGGAACAAGAACTGGCAAGCCAGCAAAAAGACAAAGACCACGAGCAGGAGAAAAACCGTTTGTTTTTTCATGGCAAGCCTCCGCATGTCTATTGTCATTGTACATGAATTTGGAGGGCAATGAAACCTATAAGCTCTTTGTAACTTTATCCAATCCACTCAAACAAGAATTTAACATCGTGCTCGATTTCGAACTTCTTGAGGAAGTCCATGTATTCTTCCTGAAACGATTGTCTGCTGTGGTGCTTCTCCTGATTCAGGATGTAACTGTACACATTTTCGATTTGCGAATGACTGTATGAAAATGCCCCGTAGCCTTCCTGCCAACTGAATTTTCCGTTTATCCACGGGTGGTCGTTTATGAAATTAGTCGAGTTGTTCTTCACGTCCCGAACAAGGTCAGATAGCGCCATGGACGGCTTCAGCCCAATGAATGCGTGAACGTGGTCGGCAACGCCATTCACGATGATGGGCTTCTGTCCCTTGTTTTTTATGATGCCTGCCATATATTTGAAGACTTCGTCCCGCCATTCCCTGCCAAGCAAATTCTCCCTGCCTTGTACTGCAAAGACGACCTGAATGTAGATTTGGGAATAAGTGCCTGCCATGTTTTCCTCTGTAACCCCGTAGGGGTGAAATGATTGTAGATTGTGAGTTTGGAATTGTCCAAACCACGAAGGGTGTCATGATTAAGGAATTATGTCATCCCTTCGGGATTTGTTTGTGGGTTGATTACAGCTTTACAATCCTGCCATCCCTTCGGGATTGTTGATTTGCCAATCCCGAAGGGATGAAACAATTATAGAATCCAATGGGCATTTGTCCCAACCCCGAAGGGGTGTCACAGGTTGGAGAATCATTTCATCCCTTCGGAATTTGTTTTTGGGTTTGGTTCCGCGGTTACAATCCTATCATCCCTTCGGGATTGTTTTCCTAATTTTGTAATATTGGAGGATTGTCGTCTCTTCGGGATTGTTATCCAACCAACTTCTTCAATTCCTCTTCGCCGATAATCTTCACGCCCAATGACCTGGCCTTCTCGAATTTCGAGCCTGGCTCCGCACCGAGGACGAGGTAACTCGTCTTCTTGCTGACACTATCCGTCACTTTGCCGCCATTGGATTCGATGAATTCTTTGACGCCATCACGTGTCAGTGTGGGAAGCGTGCCTGTGACGACGAAGGTCAGTCCACTCAACGCGCCTTCTTTCTTCCTTCCTCTTTCTTCGCCCTTCGGCCACACGCCCGCGGCTTTCAATTTTTTCAAAACCTGTTTATTGAACGGACGCGAGAACCAATCCACAATTCCTTCGGCGATGTTGGGGCCAATTCCTTCGATTTGTTGTAAATCGTCCACGCCAGCTTTTGACAAGGCATCCAAATTTCCGAAGTGACTTGCCAGGTCACCTGCGCTGACCTCACCCACACCATGAATTCCAAGTGCGGTGATCAGGCGCGCCAAAGAACGCGACTTTGATGTCTCAATGGATGCGAGCAAATTATCCGCGACCTTTCCTGGTGGTTCCTTTTCTGTCTTTCGATCTTTCTTGGTAACGGCTTCAAGAATATCTTCGCGGCTTAATCCGTAAATATCGGCCACATCTTTGACCAGGCCAGCCTCAATCAGTTTTTCAACAATCTTGATTCCAAGCCCAACGATGTCCATTGCGCCGCGCGAGACGAAATGCTCCACGTTGCGGACGAGTTGCGCAGGGCAGGCGGCGTTGACGCAGTACCACGCGACTTCGCCTTCGAAATGCTCAACGGGTTGTTTGCAGGCCGGGCAAGTCTTCGGCGGGATATATTTTTTCTCCTTGCCTGTGCGCGCGTCCGTGACAGGGCCAATGACGTAGGGAATCACTTCACCAGCGCGTTTGACCAGCACGCGGTCGCCGGCGCGGATGTCCTTTTCGGCGATGAAGTCAAAGTTGTGCAGGGTGGCGCGTTCGACGATCACGCCGCCAATCTCAACGGCTTCCAACACGGCATACGGGGTCAACACGCCTGTACGGCCAACTGCGACGCCAATATTGTTTAGTGTTGTTGTCACTTCGCGGGCGGGGAATTTGAAGGCAATCGCGCCGCGCGGATCTTTGCCAACGAAGCCAAGTTCCGCGGCGAGATTCAAATCGTCAATTTTGATGACCATGCCGTCGGCTTCGTAGGGGAGTTCATCGCGTTTCTTGTCCCAGGTTTCGGTGTAGGCGATGGCGGATTCGAGATTGTCGAAACATTTGGCAACATCCGTGACGGGGAAGCCGAGGGCTTTGAGATATTCCAAAATTTCCCATTGGCTGGTCGGGGCTTTGCCGCCATCGGAATGGATGATCTGATAAACGAGCAATGTGAGCGGGCGTGAAGCCGTGAGTGCGGGGTCAAGTTGGCGCAGGGAACCCGCGGCAGTGTTGCGCGGGTTGAGATAGGTCTTCTCCCCGGCTTCTTCGAGTTTGCGGTTTAGTTCTTCAAATTCCTGAATGGGCAGGAAGGCTTCGCCGCGAATTACCAGGTAATTGGGGATTGGTAATTTTTTTGATCGTTCGACAGGAATTCGAAGCGGTATGGCCCGAATCGTTCTCAAGTTTGATGTGATGTCTTCACCCACTTCCCCATCGCCGCGGGTTGCACCCTGCACGAAAACGCCGTCGCGGTAATGCAAAACGATGGACAGACCGTCTATCTTCGGTTCTACGACGAACTTCGCCTTTTCGACGCGGTCATCAATTTTCGAGATGCGCTCCAGCCAGGCGCGGGCGTCGTCTGCGCCAAAGGCGTTTGCGAGCGAGAGAATCGGCGCGGGGTGGCGGACTTTGTCGAAACGGTCAGCAGGCCTGGCCCCCGCGCGAAGCGTCGGTGAGTCGGGAGTGATCCAGTCCGGGTGGTCGGCTTCGATCCGCTTGAGTTCGTTGAGTAATTTATCAAATTCCACGTCGCTGATGATGGGTGCGTCGAGAACGTGATACCGGTAATTATGAAAGTGGATCTGCGATTTCAGTTCTTCATAACGAGATTTTGTGTCCATGGTTGGATTATAGCCGAATCAATTTCAGCGACGGGTCACTTCGACGAGGAGATTTCATAATAAGTTTCTTCCTTGCCAGGCCTGGGAAGGAGGTTCAGCAAATGCCGCTCGATGAGAAGTTCCGCGATACGTTTTGCCTGGCCGCGCTTGAATTTAAGCTGGTCGGTAAATTCGGTCAGGGTGAACCGTTTGGCGCTCAATGCAAAATTCAACGCAGAACGCAGCGGTTCTGAAAACATCACGACGCTGGAAGGAGGAATATCCCCTTTGCCGGCTTCCAATTCTTGAAGGATTTGCTCGTAAAGTTTGTCGGTCATTGTGCACTCCTTTTAACGGGAGGGATGCCAGGTTCTCGTTCCTAAACTCGTTGGCAGAAATTACGGGTAAAAATGATAGTTCCGGTTTGGTTGGTTATGCGGTTCTGTGTAAATTATAGCCCATGCGCCTGCGTCCGGTCTTTTCTATTCTCCTTCGGTTTTATGTTATATTCCATTCGGCACCGTTTCGCGTGGACACGAATATCACAAATCTCCCCAAAAACGGCGACCCTTTTGTACCATTCCCTGCGACTAATTACATGGAAAACATTTCCAAGACAATCATCTCGAATGCCAGCGATGAGACCTTGATCCAGCAGTTCAAAAATGGAAGCAAGGATGCCTTCGGTATGCTCTATCATCGCTACCTGCCCAACGTCTACAGGCGGGTGCGGTTCACTGTTCCCGCGGACGACGTGGATGATGTAACACAGGAAATCTTCATTGCGGCGCTAAAATCGCTCCCGGGTTTTCGAGGCGAAGCGCAGTTTAGCACATGGCTTCGCACTTTAACAAACAACAAAATTTCCGAGTTTTACAGAAAGCGCAGCCGCAAGCAGGAGCCTCTCCTGGCCCCTCTCTCCGATGCTTTGGGCCGCACTGAAGATCACACTTCCACCAACCTGGAAAAGCAGGTCATTGTGCAACGGGCGTTCCAGGAACTTTCGGAAAGCCACCGGGAGGTGATCCTTCTGAGATTTGCCGAGGGGCTGCAATTCAGTGAAATTTCCCAAGTCACCGGCCAAAGCCTGGATGGGATCAAGTCCCTTTTCCGCCGCGCCGTGATTGCGCTTCGCAGCAATTTATCCAAACAAGAAGAAGACGAATATGACGAACATACCAAATGAAACTCCCGAATCTTTGGATGACCGGCTGGCCGACTTTACCGACCAGGTTCTAGCCGGGAAAACCGAACAATCCGCCTCACGCGCGGACGATGAACTGCTCAGCCTCGAGGAAACGATCCTCCGTTTGAATCAGGCCGCCCCCCGCGTGGAGCTGAATGAAACCGAGATCAAACACATGTATGCGCGTTTGAATGCCCGCATCCGCCGGGAAAGCGGGCAGGCCAAACCGGCGTTCTGGCAAAAATGGTTTACAGGCCAGCGCGCATACAGCCACCCTCGTCCGCAGGCGGCCATCATGGCGATCATTTTGATCCTTGGCGCGCTTGCACTGCTGATCACGCCGATGTTCTCCGCCGGCGGCCCGGCACTGACTGCCACCGCCTTTGCAAACACGCAGACCATTCTCACACTCGGCGCGCTGGCAGGAGTAATCCTTCTGGCCCTGTTGATCAACCGCCGCAAATAGTCTCGCATTCGATCCTGCGCAATTATCTCGGCTCGCCCGGCATTTTTAATGAGGGGTAGGGGCAAAAAGGCGGCAACAGTCAGATATCCTGTTGCCGCCTTGAGCCTTTTTTATGCGGGAATGATTGTTTGTATAATATGCTCATCATCGCACTGCTGATTGCATTCCTTGTTCCGCCGGGATTCCTGTTCCTGATCCGCACCCTGGATTTTCATGGAACGGGAAAGTTTCGTTACAATATCCTTTCCCTGTTCTGGGGAGGGATCGCTTACACCCTGGCGATATCTGTTAATTCGATCATCATAAAAAGCGGGCTTGTCGCCGACGACACTCAACTGACGCGCGGGATCGCTCCTTTTACAGAGGAAATCCTCAAAGCAGCCATCCTGTTTTATCTGGTGCGCCGCGCCGATTTCAATTACGTGGTGGACGGTGCAATCTATGGCTTCGGCGTGGGGATCGGTTTTGCCATGATCGAAAATTACCAGTACATCATGGGCGGCCATCCTGACTTAGCGATTACACTGGCCTTTTCGCGTGCCTTCTCAACCAATCTTGTCCATGCCACGGCCAGCGGACTGGTTGGGAGCGTCCTGGCCGCAGTACGCACGGAACGCAAAATCATACGCATCTTTTCCACTGCGGTCATTTTGGCCGTTGCCATTGGCATTCATATGGGTTTCAATATCATGGTCACCAATGGCGCTTTTTTGATCATTGCCATCGCCTTTGGGGCCGCAGGCGCAGCGTTGATCGTGGTCATCATAAAGAGAAGTTTGAATATCCAGCAGGCATGGATCGCGGAACAGCTTGGAAAGACGGGCCGCGTGACGTCGAACGAGGCAGCCCTTGTCAACCGCATCCAAAGCCTGGACGATATTCTGGATCCGATTTATTTGCAGTTCGGCCCCGAAAAAGCGGCGCAGGCAGGGGCGCTTCTTCGCAAACAGGCCGAGATCGGGATTAAGCACAGGCTTTTGAACGATATGCAGGATATAAATGGACGCGGCGGCATCCAAATGGAAATCGAACGCCTGGTAATCGAAATGGATTCGATCCGCAAGGCGATTGGGCCGTATTGCATGTTGTTCGTGCGGACGGTCTATCTCGAAAGCGGGAGCAAGGTTTGGGACGTGATCAAACAAAGGGTGGCCGCGGCAGGTTCGGGTCCAGTAGGAGGCGGTTTGTGGTCCGTGTTGGATGAACGGGTGCGGGAATCCAAAAAAAAGGAAAGCGCGTCATGAGCGAAGACATCATCCAGCAGTTGAAAACGGTTTATCTCTTTCGCGGCCTGTCCGATGAGGCGCTTTCACCCCTGGCACAGAAGGTGGGCGTCCTCAAATTGATGAGGGACGATGTGCTGATGCGAAAGGGCGAGAGGGGCGAATCGCTGTACATGATCCACGACGGCTGGATGAAGGTCGTGACGGAGGATTCGAGAGGCGGCGAGTTGATCATCAACAAGTGCGGGCCGGGCGAAACGATCGGTGAGATGGCCCTGTTCGATCAGGCGCCGCGCTCCGCGTCGGTGATTGCGCTGGAAGATGTGACCGTGCTGGAATTGAAGCAGGACGATTTTCAAAAGATACTTGACGAGCGCCCCGGCCTTTCGCTTGTGATTATTCACGGCCTTTCATCACGGCTTCGCTTTTCAACCACCTATATCGAAAAAGCCATTGACTGGAGCCAGAAGATCGCCGAGGGAGATTATTCCTTTATTGACTACACTCCCACTCTCCTCAGGCGCGCAGGATCGGACGAAGATAAAGCGGGCCAACTGCTCTCCGCTTTTTTCAAAATGGTCAAACGCGTGAAGGAGCGTGAGGATGGCTTGAAACAACAAGTGGAAAAACTGACCTTTGAAATTGATCAGGCGCGCAGGAAACGTGAGTTTGACGAAATCACCAGCACCGAGCTTTACACCAGAATCAAGGAGCAGGCCAGGAAACTGCGCGAGCAGAGATTCGAGAGGCAGGATGAATAAAGGCAGGATCATTTCCATTCATTCATTTCGGGGCGGGACGGGGAAATCGAACATCACGGCCAACCTGGCCGCGCAGGCGGCGTTGGCAGGGAAACGCGTGGGCGTGGTGGATGCGGACATCCAATCGCCGGGCATTCACGTTTTGTTCGGGCTGAATGAAAGCAAAATGGGCAGGACTTTGAACGACTTTCTGCACGGCAAATGCGCCATCGTGGAAGCCGCTTTCGCCGTTGGAAAAAACAGCGGGGATGCGGAAGGCCGCGCGAAACTTGCCGGGAAGGATTTGTGGCTCATCCCCTCCTCCATTGCAGGCAGGGAGATCAGCCAGGTTCTGCGGAGCGGCTACGACTTCAACAAGCTGAACGAGGGGCTTCAGACGCTGATCAAGGAACTCAACCTGGATTATCTTTTCATTGATACGCATCCGGGCTTGAACGAGGAGACCCTGTTATCCATCGCCATCTCGGATATCATCATCGTCATTTTACGCCCGGACGATCAGGATATTCAAGGCACAGCCGTGACGGTGGATGTGGCGCGCAGTCTGGATGTGCCGAAAATGATCCTGCTGGTCAATAAAGCATTGCCCAAACTGGATCGCGCAGATATCAAAGCGCGCTTCGAGGCCGAGTTCGACGCTCCCGTGGCCGGGTTCATGCCTCTCACGTTCGATCTGGCCGAAAATGCGAGCAAGGATCTTTTCTCGCTCAGCAGGCCGGAGCATGAATGGTCACTGGCTTTGCGCGAAGTGGCCGGGGCCGTGCTGGCCATGAAATAGGAGGAGACGATGAAATGCTGGCATTGTGAAGAAGCGGCCCGCGCTTCCTGCTCTTTTTGCGGCAGGTTCGTGTGCAAGGAACACGCCCTGACCATGTCCACTTTTTTGACGATGTACGTGGGCGAAAACAACACGCCCAAAGGCCTGGCAGTAGCAAACGTCATCTGGTGCGGTGAGTGTGAGCCGCAGCCTGAACCGATCAGCATGCCTGAGTTATATTAACGGAAAGGGGCACTTATGGCTGGAGTCTTTGACCGGTTACAACAGCAAATCAATAGTCAAAAACAGGAAAAGGGGATCACCGCGCTCGACCTGGCGGACCTCTCCCCCGGGTTGCGCAAGATCATGCGCTTGATGCTGCGCGAGATGCAGTTGAATTATCCGCGCCTGTGCGAGGAAATGGATTCCCTGCCCGCGGAGGAACGTCTCACGCGCACAGACCTCAATGGCGCGCTGGATAAGCTCACCGCGCAATTTTGGCTTACCCGTGTCGGCGAAGGAGAACGTGCAATTTATAAAGTCAACCTGAAACGACGTTCAGGCAGTTCGTTGCCTTCGGGGATTTGGACTATGCTGGATACAAAACTAAAAGACAGACCGAAATAAAAAGCCCTCATCCCCAGCCCTTCCCCCGAAAGGGGAAGGGAGTCATCTCCTCTCCCTTCGGGAGAGGTTAGGGTGAGGGTTTTATCTCCAGATATTGCCGTAATCGTGTTCGCCTTTTAGGAATTCACCGCGCTCGAAGCGGCCAGGGTCAAAACCGGAGATATCCACCGCCTTCGCCGCGCCATCCAAAATCAACTCAGACATGCACAGCCCAACCGCGGGCGAAGTCTTGAATCCCGTGCCGCTAAACCCTGTGGCAAGATAAAACCCCTGCGGCCCCGCCGCGCCGATCACCGCGCGCTGGTCGGGCGTCAACCCATCGCGGCCGACGTGCGACGAATGCAATGACCCGGCTTCCATCGCCGGGATGCGGCGGCAAATCCGCTCCACCGCGCGTTCGACAAAATCCTTCGCAACATACCCGACCTCGGAATCGGGCGGCTCACCCAGGCGGTTATCATCCTCCAAAGCGACCAGCGTTAAACCCCCCGAATCAGGGCGGAAATACATATTCTGTGAACTATCAATCACCGTGGGATGCTCGCCAACTTCCGCCGGTCTGCGGATGTGAGCCACGTCATGCGTCCACGTATCGAGCGGAATTTTGACTCCCGCCATCTCAGCGACCCACGCCGCCCACGCGCCCGCCGTGTTGATAATGATTGGCGCGCTAAAATCGCCGCGCGTCGTCTTCACGCCCGTCACCTTTTCGTTGGCAACGTCAATGCCGGTCACAACGCAATCCTGCACGTAGACCGCGCCAAGCGCTTTTGCGGCAGTGAGAAATGAATTTGAAGTCAACACCGGGTCGGCATATCCTGATTCAGGCTCGTAGGCCGCGAATTCAAAATCATCCGTGTTGAAAGACGGGACAAGTTTCTTCACATCCGCAGAGCTGATCACATCGGTCGGGATGCCGATGCGCTTGTGCATTTCCACGTTGGCGCGCATGGCCTGGATATGTTCAGGGCTTTCGATGAACAGGAAGCCCGTCCGCGTGAATCCGCATTCCCCGCCCACGCGGTTTCGCCAATCGCGAAAATACTGAAAACTGACCCACGCCAGCCGCGAATCGGCTTCGAGATCGTAGTGCATACGGACAAGCCCGCTGGAACGGCCAGTCGCGCCGGAGGCGATCTCTTTTCGCTCCAATATAACAGGTTTCAGTCCGCGCTCCGCCAGATGAAATGCTGCACTCACCCCCACCACCCCCGCCCCGATCACAATAGCATCATAGTTTTGAGTCATGATGTTTTTCTCCTGTCTCGGCAGTATACCACCCTCAATTTACGATTTCAGATTGACGATTTACGATTTTTGATTGACGATTGTTTTCCAACAGTGGTCGAGCGGCTGTCGAGACACAACCTGAGGGTTGAGTAGCTATGAAGCGGTGCATCGAAACCCGAGGGCGTACCGCGAAGTCCCCGCAGGGGGAGACCACGATTCACGATTTTAGAATAACGAGTAGTTAACAGCTAATCGCCAACAGCTAAATGCTAATAGCTATTGGCGATTGAGAATAAATTTAACAACGAAATCAGCCTACTGCGGTTTCGCTGTCAGATACTTCACCAGCGCGGCGATCCCCAGCACGATCAGTGCAATGACGCCCAACGGGATCAGCCACATGAAGATCATCGCAAACGGCATAAAGCCGTAGCCATAACCGCCCATCATCGGCATGTGTCCGTAGCCCATCATCCCATAACCATACGACGGGAAAACAGCCTGCCAAACGAAGGGCAATGCAAACAACGCGATCAAACCGACGACGATTCCGATAACCCATTTGGTTGTAGTTGACATATTTTCTCCTTTCTTGATGATCACATCATAATCTTCGCATGTAAAGATTCAGTAAAGAATGGAAAAACATCCGATAAACATCGGGCTTCGGAAGTTATTTCTTTGAGATATACTACCTGCATGACACGACAACAAATCGGCATCTTCGGAGGCACCTTCGACCCGCCTCATCTTGCCCACCTCCTGCTCGCAAGCGAAGCCGCATATCAATTTCAACTCAACCGCGTGCTTTGGGTACTCACACCAAATCCCCCTCACAAAAACGGACAATCCATCACGCCCCTCGAACATCGCCTTGCGATGCTTCAACTCACCATCGCAGATGACCCGCTCTTTGAACTCTCGCGCATCGAAATTGACCGTCCCGGCCTGCATTATTCCGTGGATACCATTCGACAAATCGCCGCGCAGGAATACAATGCCGACATCACCCTCCTGATCGGCGGCGACTCATTGCGCGATCTCCCCACCTGGCGCTTCCCATCGGACCTCGTAACTGCCGTCCGTCAAATCGGGGTTCTCCGCCGCCCAGGCGACTCCGTCAACCTTCCCGAACTCGAAGCGCGCCTCCCCGGAATCACGGACAAAGTCCGCTTTGTGGATGCGCTCCTGCAAGACATCTCCTCCACTGAAATCCGCCGCCGCGTTGCAAGCGGAGAACCCTATCGCTACTACGTCCCCGCGCCGGTCTATCACTACATCACAGAGCACGACCTCTACCGGCAATCGTCAACCGAAAATCGTAAATCGTAAATCGTAAATCTGAAATCGTAAATCTGAAATCGTAAATCAAAGATGCCCCTGCTCTTCGACTCCCTCTTCTCATCCATCGCCATCGGCCACTTGATGGTGGATACGTTCAACGCCAGCCGCCCCGTGTTATTAACCTACCTCGGCCTCAGCGAAACACAGATCGCTGTGTTCTCCACCATTTACATCTGGGCATCGGCGCTCACCCAACCCATCTTCGGCTGGGTCTCAGATCGCGTCGGGCCGCGTTGGCTGGCGGCAGGAGGAGTCCTGTGGATGACGCTGTTTTATTCCGGCGCAATCTTCTTTCCCGGAAATGCCGGGCTGGTTTGTTTGATCATTGCCGCGCTGGGATCGTCCGCTTTTCATCCGGTGGGAACCGTGCAAGCCACATTGCAGGGACGCAGTCATCTCAAAGGCCGCGAGACCACGGCCGCGTCGCTGTTCTTCATGGCCGGGCAAACGGGACATTTCATCGGGCCGATCATCACAGGCTTGATCCTCGCCGCGCTGGGCGTGCCGGGGTTGCTGATCCTGCCCGTCATTTCCATCCCGGTCGGGCTGGCCATCGCGCGTCAACTGCGATCCAATCCCCCGCATCCCAGTTCGCCGCACGGACAAAGCAAACGCATGGAAGTTGGCTGGTTGTTCATCCTTTCGCTTGCGCTGGTTGCCGCGTTCCAATCCTGGGCGCAGGCCAACATGGTCAACCTCATGCCAAAGTACATCAAAGACCTCGGGCAAAGCGCCACGGTCTACGGCAGTATGGCTGGACTCTTCATGGGCGGCTCGGCGCTCGGCAACGTAATCGGCGGTCACCTCGGCGATAAATATCCCAAACGCTTCGTGGCCGCGCTGGCTTTGTTTTTATCTGCATTGCCAATTTACATGGCAAGCAAAATCGGATGGTCGTGGTGGCTGTTCGTTCTCATTCCCCTCGCAGGCGCATTCACCGGATCGGTGCACAGCATCATGGTCGTGCTCGCCCAGCGCATGATCCCCGGCGGCATGGCGCTCGCATCCGGCCTCGTGCTCGGCTTCATCTTTTCTTCGGGCGCGCTTGGATTACTTTACACCGGCCCTCTCGCGGAAACCTACGGCTTCCCCTTCGTGCTGACCCTGACCACAGGTTTAGTGTTGGCAGGCGCGCCGCTGGCATTGATGTTGAAAGAGCCAAAAGCGGTGCCACAATAGTGTATCCTAAAAAAACGTCCCGCAGGTTTTATCCCAAGCTTGTTTGCTTGTATAAACCTGCGGGACGGTGCGCATCGGAAAGTACGTTGTTAGTCATCCATCGTTAGATTATAGTATTACCCTGTGAAAACTACGTCAACCGCGAAGATTTTGTAGCGCGATATTTATATCGCCTTTGGTTGCGGAATGAATTCCGCGTTACGCATTCAAATGATACGTGTGATACGAATTTTGGCAGGGATTACCCCATACGATGTGCATCTCGCGCGAGGTCAGGTCAATGACCAGGGCGTTGATGGTCTTCTCGCGGTCGAGCGGATCGAGTCCTTCGATGGCGTGGTTGCAGATCGAATTCGGGAGGTTGACGTGATCCTTTTGAATGGCCTGCATGGTCTTAATGGTATGGGCTGGACTCTCACGCAGGAGACGGTTGGCGCGGAAATAGCGCACACGTGAGGAGATCAATTCTTCGGGGTCGCTCTCCACTTCCTTCATGCTCGGGGAGATGTAATGATTGGTGTGAACCATGTAGCCGTCTGTGCCGTGCAAAATCTCGAATTTGCGTGACGAGACTTCAATCGAATAGATCTCGCCGCTCTCGTGAACAATGATATGGTTATAGCCCGCCGCGCGGTGAGGGACAAGCGCCCGCCCGATCGCGCCGGAAATGCGCTTCGCCGATAACACCGCGCGCGCCACCACCAGCCGGGGGATGCCGATGCGCGAATCGGTCGGGTAAACGGAATCTATTAGTTGGGCAATGCCAAAGGCGTTGAATCCCACGTTGGGCAGAAGCCCGCCATAGGTCATGGCAAGAAACGGGGCTTCATCCTTCGGCTTGGCGGAAACCACGTACACATCATCCTCATCTTCGGGAATCCAGTCCTCATTATGCGCGGCAAGCACGTGACCATCCGCTGTGCGCTGTTCGTTGACGGCAAAACTGGTGCAACGTGTAAGGTGGAGCGCGTCCATCGTGACCGCTTCCATGGCATTCAAAACCATCAGATCATCGAAGACTACGTTCGCACCTTCGGCGATGCCGCGCAGTTCATCCACATATTGCTGGTAACGCTCCTCGGCGAACGGCAGGTATTTGCGCGCCTGGATTTGAGCGCCTTCCCACGTCAGCCCGAGCTGGCCGTAGGATTGATCAATCAAGATGTGCGCGTTGGCAATGCTGTGCTGGATTTGTTCACGCCGCGCTTCACCGATCTGGCATCCCATCTCGCGATGTGCGCCAAAGATTTCGATCAACGGCGGCGGTGTGCTATGAACCGGGGTATTGGGGATCTCGTTCTTTGTAACTGTTGGAACCATACTTCCTCCATAAATGAAACCGCCTCGGGGTTCTTTCCCCGAGGCGGTTTCATTATATCATGCAGGTATTTTGTTACATGGCAGTATAACTGCCGTAGAAAAGTCAGCAGTTGTACTGCCGACGAACAATATCTACGAAGCAGGCGGAACCTCCACAGGTTGCGCCATTGTTCCCGGCGCAAAACGTGACCCAAACCAGGTCATCACCACACCGCCAATGCCCATCAGGCCAATCAGGAACGGTGCAAGCCAGCCCACACATGGGATCATGCCAATAAAACCACCGACGAGCATGAGCAGGAATGCGCCAAAGCCAGCCGTTAGCACCGGCGCCCAGCTTTGGTTGATGGCCTTCGTAAAGCGCTCACCCACCTCCTGTCCGAGAGCAATGACTCCAAACAGCCACATGAGCGGCAGAAGAATGGCCGCCAGTAAAGCCACCGGGATGAGGATCAACGTCACAACCATGATCACGATGACGAACGGCGCGACCACGGCAGTCAACATACCGAAACTCCCCGCCAAAACCGGCTGGCGGATAACCGCATCAGAGACGCGCTCCAATTGCGGCTGCAGGAAGAGGGCCAGCAACATGGCAAGCGCCGCCACCGCTAACGCACGGAAGACTACATTGATTGGCTCCCAAAGCGGGTTGACATCCACGCGGACATCAGGGGGTGGCGGTACATCCGGCACATTTGGCACGTTCGGAATGGTGGGCAGATCTGGAATATCAACCGTCGGTGCGGGGACATTTTCAAGAATGTCGCCATCCACCTGCGCTTTGGCATCGCGTTTGATCTCGCCGCCCATCGCCGCAATATCTCCATGGACAATCGCAGTATCGGTCAACGAAACTTGTCCGCCCAGGATAAAGATATCGCCATCCACGACCCCGCTGATATCCATTGTGCCGCCGATCATGGCGGTGTCGCTGTTGATGGAGGCATTTTCGGCGAGATCAATATTCCCGCCAAAGACAACCACACTGCCCTCCACGACAGCATCTTCTTCTATTTTCACGTTCCCGCCAAAGACGACGAGATCGCCCTCCAGCGTCTCACCGCTTTCAAGCGTAAAGTTCTCGCCAAAGACGACCTTTCCGCCTCCGTCCGGGCCTTGCGCCTGTGCGGATTGGGTTGGCAGGAGCAGGAACGCCATCAGGGCGAAAACCGCAATCAGCTTATTTATTTTCTTCATAATCAAACTCCTTGTTCCGCAACTTCCTTAAGATGAATGTTGTTGCGGTATTCGCGGAAAGCGGCTAAACCGCCATATTGAAACTGTCCACAAAAGGCCAAGGCCAGCCAATGCAGAAACAATTACCATCCACACATAAGGCGGGATGAAACCCGGAACCACACGCAGGAATACCAGTGCAACGTCAGCCAATGTCTGTACGGACGAAACGATAAACAGCACATAACCGATCGCGATGGTAAGCCACTGGGCCGGTGAACGGAACAAGGCCAAAAGCAGTGGCGCGGTCAACCAGAGCAACAAACCACCGCCGCCAAGCAACAACACAATCAGCCCCCATAACCTGCGGCGGCGTTCTGCGATCCTCCGCGTGGCAAGCCGCTGTTGGAAGCGCGCCGTAAAACCGGGCGCGGGCGAAACCTTGCGAACCGAGCGCAACTCCAGCCCGGTCTCGGTGAGCGCGGTGCAATACTTGCAAGTCCGCAGGTGCGCGTCCAGGTCTCGCTTTTCAGCGGGGGTAAGCTGTTGTTCATTCAATAGCCAGTCTTCAAAAGGCCGGTGATTCATGGGGCCTCCTTTCGGGTTGAGCGTGCGCTTTATCTTCCTGCCACAAACCGGCCAGTTCCTTGCGTGCGCGGTGCAGGCGGCTCTTCACCGCGCTCACCGTCAGCCGCAAAGACTGGGCAATTTCTGCTTCAGAATAATCGTACCAATATCGCATGATGATCGCGGCCCGGTCGGTATCATCCAGGTCTTTCAACATGGCGTGGATCCGGTCACGCGTTTCTCCTTTCACGGATTCAGCTTCGGGGTCGGGAGAATCGGGATCGGGCAATTCAAACGTGTTGCCTTCATCGTCCTCCGCATCCATCGAAAACATCGCGAACTTGCGCCGGCGCAGGCGGTCAATGCAATAGTGAGCAGCAATCGAGAGAAGCCAGGTTGCAAACGGCCGTTTCTGATCGTAGCGATGCAGGTGCTGGAACGCCCGCAGGAAGGTCTCCTGCGCGGCATCCTCCGCCGCCTCCGGCTCGCCCAACATGCGATAGCACAAGTTATAAACGGGGGTCTGATAGGTTTCGACAAGCCGGGTAAAAGCCTCGTCACTGCCTTGCTGGGCCTGGGCAACCCAGACCATTTCTTCGTTCACGCGCGCTCCTTGTGGAATTGCTACTTCTTTTACGCACGACACCAGGCAAGGTTGCAGGCGAATCAAGGGTGCGTCGCACCTTACTAAACAGGACAATCCGAATCGAGAGAGATTCTCTTGCTTAATGGAAAATCCCTACTCGTCAGGTGCGACGCACTAATGCACATGCCCGCTTCCTTCTGGACCTAAAACCTGCTCCCATTTAAGAAGCGACTCAGCTCTGAGAGCAAAGAGGATGGCAATCGCCGTTGTCAACGGCACGGCCGCGATCAGGCCAAGTGACCCAACCAGTGTCCGCACCACCTCTTCGGCAATGAAGGAAAAATTGACGAGATAGCCATAGTCCCCACGGGCGAGGGAGAACATCAACAGCATGGGCAGGGATGCTCCAGCGTAGGCCAAAACCAGGGTGTTAACGGTGGCCGCCACATGGTCCTGGCCGATGCGCATGGCCGATTTATAGAGGCCGCGAAAGCCGAGGCTGGGATTCGCATGGTGGAGTTCAAAAACCGCCGAGGCTTGAGTCGTCACCAAATCATCCAACACACCCAGCGCGCCGATAATCATGCCGCCAAGCAAAAGCCCGCGCAGGTTGATCGGCGTTTCCATCAACTGCATGAGGAACATCACATTCTCGTCGCCGGAGCCGTTCAAGCGCGCAAAGTTGACAAAGAGAACCGAGAGCGCGCCCGTGAGCAGTAAAACGAGAATCATGCCGAGAACCGCCGCGTGCGTTTTGAGAGTCCAGCCATAGGTGAGATAAAGAGTGACCGCCAGCAAAATCACCGAGCCAATGATGCTGACCTGGAGCGGGTCTTCGCCCGCGAGGATGTGAGGGATGATGTAGCCAATAATGATGAAGAGACTGAACGCCATGCTGAGGAGCGCGCGCAATCCCTTCCACGTGCTGATGATGAGGATGGCCGCCGCGAAAATAGCCGTGAGCCACAAAATCGGCGTAGTGCGGACAAAGTCCACAAAATAGGCATTGACCACGTTATCCAGAGTGGTGCTGATGGCGACCATGATCTTATCGCCCGGCGAGAGCAGATAATCATCCGAGCGTACCTGGCGTTTCCCGTAATCTATCTCCATCGGCACACCCGCGAACTCCCCTTCGAGAATTTCCACGCGGGCAATTTGATACGTCTGCGTGTGGCCGCCCATATCCACTGTGCCTTCCTCGGTGATCTCGATCACCTTCGCGCGCACGGTCTCCGAGCCAAAAGGGGAAATCCCTGCATCGGGTAATTTCACGTTTGTGAAGTACGGCCATGCAAAAAAAGCGGCCACCGCCGCCAGAATTAACGTGATGATCCAATATTTTTTCATGCCTAAATTATACACTTTCGAGGAGGCTTCCCTTTTCCCAAAAACGAATAGGTTATCCACAGATTATGCAGATTTTTTTACCAGCCCTATACAGTGTCGTTCTGAGCAACACTTGCACAGCAGCTCAAGATGGGTCTGGTCACGCTGGAAAAGGCGCAGGTCAAGCTTATCGGCTTGAGAAGAAATGATGTGTCTCGTGTTTAAATTCCACTTTATCCAAAATGCCTGCAACCCGTCGAATCAAATCCTTTTCCGTAAACAACATGGTCGGTAAATCATTGACGGCAAAATATTTCATCTCGCATATTTCCAGGCTTTCCTTGAACTCGCCGTCCACGATTTTGCACAGATAAATCAAACTGACATGATGATCAACTTTTGAACTTTCAGCAAGCAACAAGCGCCGGACATCAATCTTCATCCCCGTTTCCTCGAGGAATTCACGAACCACCGCATTCTCTGGGGCTTCATCGTGCTCGAGAGCGCCCGCAGGAATCCCCCACTGGAACTTTCGATACGTATGTTTGAACAGAAGGATTTGTCCCTTCTCATCGAAGACCATCGCCGCAACGGCGACGCGGAATCTCGGCCGCACAATCCGCGCGGCAAGGATGTGCACCCAAAGCGGCAGCGTTCGCCAAAGACGCAGGAAAATTTTCATCATGAAAGAAAATCCAAAATATCCGTGCAATCTCGTAAAACGAAATCGTCGTTCATGAGTGCATATGAATTCTGCCCGCTGCGCCTAAAACGTCCATCCTTTGCTACACGATTGCCCATTACGATTTTGACCATTGTGAAATTATAAAGCAAAGCGACAGTTTGCTTTCCATGGCCGGGACCCGGTCTTTTCGTCGTTTATAATAAATTCACCATTCCCGCAGGCTCCTCGGATTTCTTATCCACAGGACATTGCGAACAGGAGAACCATTTGCAATGCATGAACGCCTCTCCTTCTACGTCCACCGTGAAAGTTTTTTGCACCACCTCAATCCTCTGACCAAACTAACGCTTGTGCTTGGATTGATCCTGGTTGCCTTCATGGCGCCATTTTATTGGACGCCGCATTTTTTAATTCTTTTCGCCATCATCCCATTGGGTTTTCTGGGACGCGTGGCATATCAATATTTCAATGCCGCGTTGAAGCTCATCCTCCCCGCGGCGGGATTCCTTTTCATCATGCAGGCGCTCTTTCAACCATTTGAGGGGCAGGAACTTTTCCGTTTCTATTTTCTACATCCGACATTAGAAAGTGTGATGTTCGCCTTCAGCAATGCAACGCGCATCATCGTGATGGTTTCGTCCTTCACACTGCTTCTGCTCACTACGCATCCAAGCGAATTAATGTCCGATCTCACGCGCCGCGGACTGCCTCCGCAGTTTGCATACGTTATCATTTCCACATTGCAGATCCTGCCGCAGATGCAGGCCAAAGCACAGACCATCATCGCCGCGCAACGTTCCCGCGGACTCGACACCGACGGCTCTTTCGTAAAACGCGTTGGCGCGCTCGTGCCATTGGTTGGGCCGCTCGTGTTTGGTTCGCTTGTGGAAGTGGAAGAGCGCGCCATTGCAATCGAAGCACGCGGCTTTACATCCACACACCCAAAAACATCTCTGCGCGAAATCCCAGATTCAAACCTCGACAGAATCATCCGTTGGTTTCTCGTTGTGATCGTCATCGTCACAGTCGGGTTGAAAATATGGCTATCGTAAATCTTCAGAACGTCACGTACAAATATCCGCTCACGGAATCGCTTGCGTTGAACAACATCAATTTGCAGGTGAACGAGGGCGAGTTTGTCGCAATCGTCGGGCCGAATGGAGCGGGCAAGTCTACGTTGTGTTATACGCTGGCAGGTTTCGTCCCGCATTTTTTCAAAGGCGAATTGACTGGCATGGTTGAAGTCGCAGGCGTCGAATCACAAAAATCGAAACTGCATGAATGGGTGTTGAATGTCGGTCTTGCGTTCCAGAATCCGTTCAACCAGATCAGTGGCGCGAAATACACGGTTTACGAGGAACTCGCTTTCGGTTTGGAAAACATCGGCATCCCGCGCGACGAAATCAAGATCCGCGTGGAGGATGCCATGTCCCTGACAGGCATCCGCGATCTGGCAGACCGCTCGCCCTATTCACTCTCCGGCGGACAACAGCAACGCGTCGCTCTGACCTCCATCCTGGTCATGCAACCGAAGGTACTCGTCCTCGACGAACCGACTTCGCAGATGGACCCGATTGGCACGCGCGAAGTCTTCGGCGTGATCCGTCAAATGGCGCATCGCGGCCTGACCGTTATCCTGGTCGAACACAAAGTGGAGTGGATCGCCAATTTTGCAGACCGCGTCGTGGCGCTGAAAGATGGGAGCATCCTGCTCGAAGGGACTCCCAGCGAAGTACTCACGTCAGATTTGCTGGCGGAGAATGGATTCGGGATTTCGCGTTACACGTCTGTGGCGAGGAAGGCGAAAGCACAGGGACTGTGGAAGAAGGAAAGATTGCCTGTCACTTTGGATGAGGCGGTGGAGGGGTTTGCCCTCACCCCTGGCCCCTCTCCCGAGGGGAGAGGAGAGTAAAACATGGAAATCACAATCTCCAATCTCCAATTCTCTTACCCCGCTGGCGTTCATGCTTTGCGGGGTATTTCGCTCGAAATTAACTCCGGCGAGCAAGTTGCCATTGTCGGGCAGAACGGCGCAGGAAAGACGACGCTGGTCAAACACTTCAACGGGTTGTTACAGCCCACGTCGGGGTCTGTTCTGATCGGCGATTGGGACACGACGAAGTATTCCGTGTCCAAGCTTGCCCGCAGAGTCGGCTACGTGTTTCAGAATCCTGATGAGCAGTTGTTCTGCAAGACGGTTGGGGAGGAAGTCGCTTTCGGACCAAAAAATCTCGGTTATGACAAGGCGCGAGTCGAAAGTCTCGCCAAGGATGCTTTGGCAATGACTGAACTCAGCGAAAAGACTGAGACCAACCCGTATGATTTGTCTGCGACGTGGCGCAAGATGGTCGCGCTGGCATCCATCATCGCGATGGACACGGACATCGTCATTTTCGACGAACCGACGACGGGGCAGGACGCGGTCAATGTGGCGCGGATTGCACACGTTGTCAAGACGTTGCGCGAACGCGGCAAGACAGTCATTACAATTACGCACGATATTGATTTCTGCGCGGAAAATTTTGAGCGCGTGATTGCGTTGTCTCAGGGGAAGGTGTTACTGGATGGGCAGGCAAACGATGTGCTGGGTCAGGAGGAAATTCTGGCAACGACATATGTTGACCCGCCGCAATTAACACGTTTGGGGAAACGATTGGGATTTAAGCAAACGGTGAGAAACCAGGAGGAATTTCTCACCGCGTTGAAAGGATAGTTTTGCTGGGGCAACCATAACCGGGGCAACCGCAAGGGTCGCCCCTACGATTTGTACACCGCTAATTCCTCATATCCCGAATCTTCGGCGAATTCACGTTTGTAGATAACATCATCAAATGCGGCGATGACGATTTCCGCGGTGGTGTAGATTTTGCATCCGCTGACGAGGTGGCCGCCAATGGTTTTTCCGTCGCCGTCAGAGATGGAGATGTGCAGGTGTGAGCCGTTGGTTGAGACTGTGCCATTTAGCGACACAATCTCGAAATGACCGTCGTATTCGGTGTAGTCGCTTCGGTTGGCAAGGCGCAAAGTCGCATGGGTGAGGCTTCCAACGGAGGAAAGCACACAGCCTGCTTCGATGTTATGTGCGGCAACGAAGGATTCGATTTCGTCGAATAAATCCTGGTTGGGTTTGAGGCGGAAGGTGTGGGTTTTCATGGTCTTCCAGAAAAGACCCTAAAGGTTTTTGTGTTCATTTTAATTTCGGCAACATTTTCATCTGTTGCAAAAAACAATACATGCTTCATGTGCAAAACCTTTAGGGTCTGAGAACATCAATCGTAATAATAAGTCGAGCAGGAGAATTGCTCTCCTTCGGGAGTCGTGACCGTGATGGGCCAATCGTTGTAATGGATTTTGTAGCCATCCAAGGTTTTTTTCACGGAGGCGAGAGACTTGTCCGCGGTGAAGCGCGAGAGATGGAACCATTGCCAGGATGCGTCACTCGTGCCTGGGCGGCGCTCATAACGGATGCAGGCCAGGGACGCGGCTACTTTGTCTTTGACGGAAGCAGGCAGGGCCGAAGTCTGAAGCGCAGACACAAGCGCGGGAACGGCGTCATCTGAAAGGTTGAGAAAATATTGTGTATCGAGGTCAACCACATCGGCGTTTTTTCCCGCACGAAGTTCACGTTGAATGTTTTGCCGGACGATGAACGCGTCCACGTTCAGGATGGGCAGGGACATTGCGAAGCCGAACGAGGCAATCACCGCCGCAAGGGCAAAGTTTCGCTCCCTGCGAAGGATTTCGAGGACAATGGTCGCGACGAGGAGCAGGCCAATCCAGATGAGGAAGACGTGGGTGTAGGTGCGGAGGCGGGAGAAACCGTACGCCGCTTCATACAGGACGAGTCGCTGGTACGCCGAAACGAGCATGACCAGCACGAGAAAGACAAGCGCAACGCCAAGACCTGAAAAGGCACGCCGCTGGGATTCGGTCTCGCGTTTTGTGACGGCGCTGAGGGTGAGGAGCATGAGGAGGGCAAAGAACGCAACCGCGACGAGTTCGCCAAAACCCTTGCGCGCGTATTCCGAGTAAGTGTAGCCGTCAATGTGGATATTGGTTTCGCCGCCGAAGAAATATTGGAATTGAATGACGACGAAGACCGTGAAGAGCGCGACGACACTGCCAAGAACGATGGCAGATTCCACGAAACCCAGAAATGGAGGGATGAGGGGCTTGTCGTCGCCGACAAGTTTTTCGTCGGTGGACTGGGTGGATGCGTGAAGGACGGCACCCGCGAGTGCGTAGCCGATGACGAGAATGTAAATGAGGCGAAAGATGTATTCAGGAAGTTTTTCGAGGTTGAAGAGTTCAACGAAGTCTGCGAGTTTTTGGCTGAAGACAACGTCGGCTGAGGCGAGCAGGGAGGCAAAAATGGCAACGATGGGAAGCGCGATGACAACGCCGCGCAGGATGGGCCAGACGTTGCGTTTCGGCGGCGTGATGCCCGATTCAACCTGCGCCTTACGGACTTCGCCTATGAAAATCAGAGGGCGGGCAACCATACTGCCAACGAGGTTGAGTATCTTTCCCAAGTAGTCTGTGACGGCGTATTGAATCCAACGCCCACTAAGATATGTGACTGCGAGGACGCTCATCGAAAAGATGGTGAAAGTGTAGGCGAGGAACGTTGTCATCGGCTCGGCACGGAGGAAGGTGATGACCGCGAAGAAGCCGAAGAGAGGAAGCAGGAGCAGGCTGTAGCGATTCGGGCGGAGACCGTCGCTGAGGAGGAGATAGAACGCGCCCACGAGACAAAGCGTTACAAAGATGGCAAAGTTGACGCCGGGGACTTTCTTCCAGAAGAGGAAGTCGAACAGCCAGCCGAGGGTAATGACCGTTATCCAGAGTTTGTTCGGGTTGATTTTCATGTGCATCTCCTGAATTGATTTGTTACATCGTAGCCGCGATAGTCTGGCGGAGGCTGTCAAAAGGTATCAGAAAAATTCCTAAACGGACTTTATCACAAATTCACAGAGCTTACTCGACTTTTGCAGCACATTACCAGCCAAATACTCCAACAACCAGACAAAAAGGGGGAGCAGTTGTACAATTCGTAACGATCCCGATTCTGGAGGTGCAACATGCTACCTTTGGTGGAATTTCCTGAACTGGTGCAAC
>JACRLC010000085.1 GCA_016235425.1 Chloroflexota bacterium
TTCAACCAGGTTCAGCGAGGAAGTAAGTGACGGTGCATGTCGAAAGACCAACTCCACCACAAGACAAATCACAAGAACTCCAGCGCAAACTATGCTTGAGAGCCAAGAGACAGACATGTAACGGCTTAACTTGCTGTGGCCGGTTACCAAAAGTCGGAACCATGAATGCCTTGAATACTCCAAGCAGAAGGTTGTCGGAGAGCCGGATGAGGGAAAACCTCATGTCCGATTCGATGTGGCAGGGGATGGAAACCAGGATTTATATCCCAAGCGCCATCCCTTGACCCTACCAGTGGATGGTGGGGAGTCTGCGCGATTTATAAGCAGTTTTCTGGCTTTGGGTTTTGTCTACATCTCAAGCCGAATCCACGCCCGCCCCACCACCACTAACGCGAGCCGTTGTACGAATTTTTGAGCATTTTCCTGGCTGCGGGTTTTTCCTGCTCCCAAAGTGAATCTCGTCCCACCCACCCGCCGCTAACGCAAGCCGTTGGGTGCTTTCCTGCAAAACGAAAAACGGCTTCCAAAATCTTGTAATTTCAGAAGCCGTTTGAACTTGCTACAAATTGAATTGTCTCAAAAGAATTATGCTTTACGAACAGGTGCTTTTTGCTTCACTTTGAAAAGCCCGACAAAAACTGCGTAACCAAATAAAGCCCCGAAACCAATTTGCCGCATCACGCCCAACAAATCGGTAGTTTGCCATTCTTGCACTACTTTTCCATTTTCTATCTTTCTCATAAAGATACCGTGAATTTCCAAGTTCTTTTTGTTCGCTGGAGCGCCCATAAAACTACCTGTATTCACTGCCGTAGAAACAAATCGAATTGAAACATATTGTCCTTCGGCAACAATGTTGGGAAACTCCATGTGCAAGCCAGAGAAAGCGGCTTTCATGTCTTGCATAAATCCAATATATTCATCTTTATTGAAATGAAGTCCATCTCCTGTGTATGTAAATTTATCATCCAAAAGCGAATCCAATTCATTCCACTTACCATTCATGATGGCACGAGATACGTTTACTGCGATCTCTTTGTTTTGTTCAGGTGTTAACATAATTTCTCCTTGAGAAGTTGGGTATTGACTTGCTATTTATCTTGGTGCATTATATAATCGTATAGTTCTTATAAGCAAGTACGCACTTATTTGTGCCATAGTACCCAAAAGGATACCAAGAAATGACAGAATCATATTTTTGCCCAGTAACTGCCACTGTTTCTATCGTTGGTGGTAAATGGAAACCAATCATCTTGTGGATATTGTTTCAAGAAAAACGAAGATTTAGTCAGTTGAAAAAATTCATTCCTAAGATTACTCAAAAAATGCTAACGCAACAACTTCGAGAATTAGAGCGTGATGGTATTGTTCATCGAGAAGTTTATCCTGTTGTTCCTCCCCAAGTAGAATATTCGTTGACTCAAAAAGGTTACTCACTTGCCCCCATTCTTAAAGCAATGGAAAAATGGGGCAATACAAATATGAAAGCATAGGTACTGTAAGCCATAAACGCACCCAACACAGCGAGCAGTGGATTTGTGGGATTCTGCGCGGTTTACAAGCATTTTTCCCTGGACAGTCCGCCAGGACAGGCTGGCTTCGAGCTTTTTCTGCTCCCAAACAGAGTCACGTCCGCCCCGCTGCCGCTGCCCCGGCAAACTACGCCGAGGCCCACGCAACCGTCGGGCAGTTCAGAGAAGCAGGCGCCAAAATTTCTGAAAGTCGTTGTTCCTGTAAAGACAAAAGGATATACAATTGGGCTATCGTTATCCAATGAATTCGCGAGATAAATTTCAGGAGAAAACAGATTTGACCCCAAGCAATCCTCAATACCGGCTGGAGAAAAAGTCCCGCCGAAAAACGGGATACCCAATTGGGACAATCGCCTATTATGGCGCAGATGATAAATTTGCTTCAAAAAAAGTGGTGGTAGGAATTGTATTGTCTGAAAAAGATGATGAAGTTGCTTTCATGCAAAAATGGTTTGGGACAAATACTGACGTTCGTTTTGACTCGGAAATAAAGTTGAAAATCATGAATTTCTTAGAGGAACACAACGTTTATCGAGTTGTAATGGTAGACAGAATTATTGGTTGTCCGCATGAAGAAGGCATTGATTATCCCGAAGGTGAAAAGTGCCCACATTGTCCGTTTTGGGCTAATAGGGACCGCTGGACAGGTGAGGCGATAAACTAAAAAAGTCATAACACGTTGTTCGGGATTGTTTCTGGCTTTAGCCAGAAACAACACTATTTCACACATGAAGGATTTTCATAGCATGCCCGGTCAAGAAGAAGTTACGTTTCCGTTAAAAAAAGCATATCGAGATTTTGCAGGGATCATCCTCTCACTATCCAATGAACAGTTCCTGTCTTCCATGAACGGATGGTCTCCCAGGGACATTGTTGCGCACCTGATCGGCTGGAACAACCTCATGATCGAGGCTTCGTTATCCATTCTCAGGGGGAAGCCGCCCACATACTACGATGACACCCCAAACGATTACAGCAACATCAACTCAGGCTTTACGGCGAGATATTCGTCCCACTCGAAGCAGGAACTCCTCGCGGAACTCAAATCTTCGATGGAAGGTTTTGAGACATTTATCCTCGCCTTGCCAGATGGAGAATTAGTGGCACATCACGGCGTCCGTCACTATAGCGGCAGTCCTGCCACCGTCAGCAAGATTATCGCGTCCCTCGCGGGCGACTATCAGTACCACACTCAACAAATAAGAGAGTGGCTAAACAAAAGTTGATAGAACCCATTACGCAAACCGTTAGCCCGCATTTTATACAGATGATGGCATTCGAACCATGTTGGAAACGGAAAAGGAACTATTATCGAAGGGGAGAAAATCTCGAGCCAGGTCCCGGCGCTTATTGTCCTTTCTCATATTGATGGTACTTGGTTGTTGCACGACCCCATTTCTGGCCGATCATCTAATTCCTCGTGACCTGGCCCCTGGCGGTTATATGGCGGAAATGTGTATTGGGGAACAATACATTTACGGAGACATTATTGTCTATTCCCGACAGGGATTATGGGTCGCATCACCGCCATTACCCTGCTTTAAGCTTCGGGGATCGATGTCGGGGTTTGTAGTTGTGAATCCGCATACCATATGCGGTCTTCTACCCTGGCTGCCGTTTTTTCCACGATATCAGATGATAGAGTTCAACGTGTTTTGGATTCCCAGGCAGTAGGTAAGGCAAATTGGCAACCCCATGAAATACAACGATAGAGCACCCGCCAAATTGCTTATACTACGTCCAGACAATGTCCTGTCTCTAATTATTTCCCCTATAACCTTGAGGCACTACCGATTCATCATTTCTTCCAGTCTCTTTTTCACCGCGGGCCACTCCGTATCCAAAATACTGTAAAAAACCGAATCGCGATAACGCCCATCCGGCAAAATCATATGATTGCGCAACACACCTTCTCTGACCGCGCCGATGCGTTCAATCGCTTTTTGTGAGCGCACGTTTCGCAGGTCGGTTTTGATCTGCAAGCGGATGCACCTCAACGTCTCGAACGCGTGCGTGAAGAGCAGGTATTTGCATTCCGTGTTCACGGCTGTTCGCTGGAATTCAGGCCCATACCACGTGCCGCCCACCTCCAGTCCCCGATCTCTTGGCGCGATATTCAAATAGCGAGTCGCTCCCGCCACGCGGCCGGATGCAAGATGGATGGCAACAAACGGCAGGTCCGTGCCTTTTTTCGCGCGCGACAAAATATCCATCACCCAGCCGCGCATATCGTTTTCATCCTCCATGCGGCCATACAACATGAAATCCCAAAAATCCTGCCCCACGCCGATCTCCGCCAACCCGGGGATGTGCGCTTCGGTCATCGGCTCAAGCCGCACATATTTACCCTGCAACACGACGGGCTTCACTTCCATCATTTCAACCACTCCTCCTAATCTTTGTTCTGCGACGGCAAGACAATATCACCGGGACGCGCGCCAGACTCAGCGCAAAACGTCTTGCCTTCGCGTCTCTTCCGGACCTCGCGCCTGCCGCCGCTTCATCGAGAATTTCCTCCAGCGGGGTTTTTTCTCCTCGACAAACCCGCGGCTTACCCATATCGACTCAGAACCGCTTCTCGTGCCCGGGAAGCCACTCCCCGGCATTTATCCAGAATGTAATCAACTAAATTGTCATGGAAATATCTCTGACTCTTTAACCTGGACGCGCTTCCCCAGGCAATCGTACCTCGTTCAGCTCTTAATTTACGGGCAATTTCAGTTTTGGGCAGTAATTCAGTTTGTTTTAAACGTTTACTTAGACTCAATTCATGAGATCCGGCAATGGGTTTGCCGCTGTTCAACAGGATGTGCAACATAATATTCGTCGCATTTTCCACATCGGAAATTTTTACCTCTTCCGGCACGATCGCCCCATCAACTCCTATGTTATGCTTTAATGGGTTGGGCACTGAAAGTGTTGAAATGTTGCTTGTTATGCCGAATAACGAGAAGGCAGTTCCGTTGCATGCGCCTCCAAAAAGTGTATGCTGGTAGGGCGCCTGCGTATGTTCGGCCGCCATGAGCAATGCGTTTTCCGCCAAATTAGCGTGATCAACAAATTCATATCCATATACGCAGTCTGTATCGTTGACCTTGATCGCCACCCCGGAACCGGAATTTGGCACCGGCAACTTAAAATCTCTGTATAAAGGAGATACCTCGTCAGCATTTATTCTATCCTTCATGCGCAAACTAACGGCATTGTAATCATCGTCAAGTCGAAATTTTTTCAGGGAACCATTCGCAAAGGCGCGATTCTTGGATATCAGCGGTACAGGCTCCATGGATTCAAGGACAATGATTACAAGGTCATTGTCAAAAGACCCTATGGGTAGTTTTTTTTTCATCGCTATCCCAGTCGCAGAGGCCTCAAAGACCTCCTCGAGGAAAGTAAACACAAAAGTCACATTTAAGTCGGGAAAATTGTCTGGGTGTAGAATTATTTGTTCTATTAAAGCCAGCATAACATCGGTGACTATCATATTGTCTGCGGAATACATTAATAGCTTGTCGTCTTTAATTTGAAAATCCGCCACATTCCAATGGCCGTGCGAATTATTCTCGATCTTATCTTTCGTTTCGACGCGAACCCGAAAACCATCTATATCCGTAAGTTTTGCCAAACCATTTAATTCTCCCCGAGAATTAAATAACCTTAGGTCAATAAAACCTTGATTTGACAACAAATACGAAATTCTCTCAAATCCAAGACTGCCGAACCCAACTCCCTGTCCTTTTGAGTTGAATACAAAACCAGGGTGATCGAGATGCGAATCGATCATAAGCGGGAAAGAGGGTTTCCCTTTATAAAAATGTACATACAGCCCAAACTCATCCCGCCAATAACAACCCTTTGATAAGTCTTTGGCAACAGAATGGTCAGGGATTTCCCATTCCTCCAGCAACGCGCCAATCTTCCTAAGCATTGGACCATACAAATAGGGTGAGTTTGGAATTGTGGAAAGTTCTTTCGCAAAATACAAAACGCGGGAGATCAGGTCATTCATACATTTACCATCCTAAGGATATTTTTTATTTATTTGGATTCAATACAATTCATAACAACGTCAATCTCATTCCACTCCTGCTCGACCCCGCCTATGGAAATTGAATTTTCGTGACCTTTTCCGGCAACTATCACAATATCTCCCGGTTCTGCAATCTTAATGCCCAGTCTAATGCCTTCCTTCCTGTCACGTACACACCAATAATCCACATTTCTAGTGCGATTCGCTTTTTCACATCCTACAGCAATCTCTTCCAATATTTCTGCAATATCCTGTGCATACCAATCAACAGCCGTAACAACTATCTTATCAGCCATGCTTCCTGCTATTTCTCCCATGATTGGGCGCTTGGTAGTATCTCTTAACCCACCGGACAAACCGAAAACAAGAATTACGCGTTTGGCAGTTAATTCTCTCGCTAATTTGAGTACATTTGTCAACGCATTAGGAGTATGTGCATAATCAACATACACACCAAATCCCTGCCCGCGCTCGACCCTCTGCATTCGCGCGGTCACCGATGGTACCGCCTTTAATCCTCGAGCAATTACTTCGGAGGGTATCTCTTGCGAATAGCAGGCCGCCATTGCGGCCAGTGCATTACTTACATTGTGATCGCCTATGAGAGACAAACAAACTTCCATGGAACCTTCGGGGGTCATGGCGGCAAACCTGGTCGATTCCTGTGTGTGGACAATATTCCGGGCCGTGAAGTCTGCTTTTTTGTTTTCATCCAGGCTATATGAATATTTTATTTCAGATGGTATGGATGATAAATATTCAAATGAATCATCATCCTTGTTTAGAATACTTACCTTGGGTGTGTTTGGTTTTCTGAACGACTCTACCGTCAATCCATGGAAAAGTTTTGATTTTGCATCCCTGTACGCATCGTAGGTTCCATGATAATTCAGATGCTCATGGGTAATGTTGGTTATCACCGCCGTATCAAAGTTACAATGACGCACACGAGATTGATCCAACGCGTGTGAGGTCGTCTCAAGAACGGCATACTGGTCTCCTCGCGCAACCATTTCCGAGAGAAACGATTGGACTTGAACGGCGCCGGGTGTGGTCACATGAACACCAATATCCTCGAAACGTCCGTCGACAACCGCGCCAAGAGTTGTAATCATACTAACGCCATGGCCTGCCGCGGACAGGATCGAATGAATGAAAGATGTTGTAGTGGTTTTTCCGTCGGTTCCAGTAACGCCTATCATCTTGAGGTGTTTTGACGGAAATCCATAGAAGCGCGCGGCCATGGTCGCCAGCTCGCTCCTGGGATCAGAGAGTTGAATGCAAGGGACGCGGGGAGGATAACCTGGTTGCGCATTCTGAACTATTAAAGCGATCGCGCCGTTATCAAGCGCCTGCGGTATAAAATAATGCCCATCCGTCTCTTTACCAGATATGGCAACAAAAAGATATCCCGGCCGGACCAGCCGAGAGTCTTCGGCTATGCCGGTTATTTCGAGATCGTTGGGAAAAGTGCGAATTATTGTTGCTTCCGGCAATCCTTCAATTAGTCTTCCAAGATTCATCAAAACATCCTCTTTTCAGTCAGATTTCCATTTTTTTCTTGCCTTGCTAAAACCTCTGCAGGATTAATATCCGCCGCCAAATATAATATCCAGGAAACATATCACTTAACTTTGCAGTAGATCGCGCTCGTTTTATTGGAATATCCTATAAATTGCAGGCCTGCCTGTTTCGATAATATTTCAGCCGCAACGGCATCTGGGTGTACTGGAATCGAATTACAATCGACACCTGTCCGCGCAAAGACACTCTCGGCATCAACCTGCGCACCCGAAATAATGGCATTTCCGGCGTTATCTTCTCCGTTTGCTTTCCTTTCTTCTTCGATTAGATATGCAAACAAAGCGGCGCTTTCCCTTTTCTTTAGACCGCTCCGCACTGTCAAAAACATAATATCGCCGCGGGACAAAAATCCATCAATAATATTGATGGCCTCTGTAAACAGGGCTCGGCCTATTCCGGCGCGCCTGAAAGCAGGCTCAACCCAAATAATGAATAACTCAGATGCAAGTTCGGGTTTATGGGGCAGGATTGTTAACCCTGAAAATGGCTTTAGAGAAAATGTTTTTTGTAAATTATTACCTTCAACCTTAATGCAGATTTGTGGAGCCAATATATCCCAGGAATAGAAATTGAGGAGCATAAATCCAATAATTTGTTCGCCGCGGACTACGTATAATTCTGCCCCTCTGGGATGTGTTGCGGGAGATGTTTTTACTTTTTGACCATCAACATCCAGCAAGCTTTCGTATCGTTGAATAAATTTATTAAGTTCGATTCCGCCTGCCAACTCTCGCTTAATTCTTCCAAGAATGGAGCGGGTGGTTGGCACGGAAGCCAGGAGGGAAAATTCTTTTCCAGATATTCGCTCGATTTTCAACGGAGATTCTATCGGGACAACTCCAGCTGCCAAATCTATAGATCGATAAAACAATTTCTTATTTCCTTTGAAACTTTAGTTTTAATGCAAACAAGGTTTTCCTGAGTGAAATCTCCAAACGTCCCAATGGTTTTCTCCATTTAGACGAGAGTTGCTCCAATTGCGCAATAAGGGATAATAATTCGTCGGACACATTGCCCGTACTGCTTTCGAAACATTCCCTGGCGCCAAGCGCCAATTTTAACGCTTCCTTTATCTCCCATTTCTTACGAAGAATCTCCGCAAGTTGGTACTGACTTGCACCGACTATATCATTTCTGGATGCATCTTTAGCCGCTTTAAGCGAGTCATTATAATATCCAATGGCCCGCCCGTCCTGCCCGATTATTCTCGATAGGTTCCCTAAATTGTATAAAGCAACCGAAACACCTTCGAGATCCTTCATTGCCTCTGCAAAAATCAGCCTTCTACGGTGGTATTCGATTGCGGCATGAAATTCGTTTTGCTGTAGGGACAGATCGCCCAAATCGCCAAGAACGATGCCAAGATTATCAAGGCCACGCGTGGCCTCAAAATTAACTAGGGATTGTTTCAGGTACATTTCCGCGTTCTTATAGTCCCCTCGCAGTTTGGATATCATTCCCAAGTACCTGTTCGCCAAACCCATACCTATAAGGTTTCCAGATTGCTTATAAACATTTAATCCGTCCAAGATTAATGCCTCCGCAGACTGCATCAGGTGATTTCTCTCGGATTCATCAACTGTTGCGCGGCGCGCCTTCGTCATATATGCCCAACCGAGCACTTCTACATTCACATCAGTAATAGATCCGGCATCGTTTAGATCTTTGGCGCATTTTAAGACCAGGTTCCCCACATGGATGTATTCGTCCATATTAGCTCTTACACTCAAAAAATGATCTATCAACCTCCAAATTTTGACTGCTCGACGCTTATGATCTTGATTGGCATTATTGCTGATCCATTCAAAAATCATTTTCATCGTCTGGAATTGTTCGTTCAGCTTTTTATAGCCGTCCCAATTCCTCCAACCCCCGTTTTTCTCGGCATATTCCTCTATCCATAAAGTCATACGATCCAATAATTCAGCGGCATCGGCTTCACCGCCAAGCATTTTATGCGTCACAAACGCTTTTGTATGCGCATGCACCTCGTATTTTTGGATTTTTTCCTCTTCACTGTATTTTGTCTCGATAAACAAGGTTCTATCAAGATTTTTTATTCCCTCTGCGATATCATCATCCCCAAGCCCGGCCACATATTTCAATTCGTTCCTGGTTGGATTATTTTGAAACAGAGAAATTGCCATAATGGTTTTTTTGGTAATTGGTTCATTTTGCAACGAGACCCACCAGGGCTCAAGCAGTTGAAAGTTGCTTTGATTGCCAGCATCTAATAACGGTATCCCTAACGCGAATCTTCCTATCAGGATACGTATTCGGTATGGGCTTCCTCCCGCAAGATCAACTATATCTCGTATCGTTGTTTTGGCGGAATCATTTAAATTGCTCCTGCCGGAGCGGTTCATTTCCAATTGAGCAACTGATAAACAGTCATCTTTCGTCATCCCCCTCAGTTCCACAAGCCAATATTCCGGCGAATCCTTTTTTCGTTTGCTTGTAACAATCACTTTGCTGGTGGGAGCCGGAACACGCCTGATGAATTCTTCGATTTCTCTGTCTGCGACAGTGTCAAAATTGTCAATAAATATCGCGGTTGACTTTTCCTGCAACAACCTCATGACCTGAATGCGTAAATCTGAACGACTTAACTGGTTCAGATCATATAATCCCCATACATTAATTATTGTTTGATACAACTCAATGCTTGTGAGGTCGCCGTTGTGATCCTCGATCCACACAATGTACTCGAACAATTTTCCATCGTCTTTAATCAACCATCCAATTTCCCTGGCAAGCGATGTTTTTCCAATTCCAGACTCACCTGCAATACAGATCACCGGATAATTCGTACATAAACCTTCAAACAGCCTCTTTTTCTCATATTCGCGTCCGGTGAAATGTCCGCGAGCTGGAAGATTATTCAACACAATGCCTGTTTTTGCTTTTAAAGGTTTGGCAGTGGAGTTGGGTTGAATTCGAAATATAAAAATTGTCAGAAAAAGAACAACAGCTATCACAACTACTACCAGGCCTATCCAACCCAATTGAGCAAAGACGCTGATTATTGCAACAATTAGTGCAACGACCAAACCGGCATATATGTCGGTTAAGGCCTTATCATTCATGTCTTTTAATTTTTCAAAAACAGGTTTTAACTTATTCACGATTCTATTCTTCCCGTTGTAGCGGCGATTTTACGAAAGTTAAGTATATCGGATGGATGCGAAAATGGGAAGTCGACGAGAATTGAGCGTGTAAGCGGCTTCATAAACAAAAAAGGTTTTAGCAATCTATCGCTAAAACCTTTGGCTATCCGAAATCAGTCGAGACTGTGCGATTAAGCCGATCTCACAAGTTTGATGTTGAAGTGATATGAAGAAACGACATGCCGAAAACAACGCCACAAAACCACGTACATTTCCACGCCGCGTGAGGTGGTGATGTCGCCGAGGTCAACCACAGATTTCCAGCCAAACCAATCGCGCAGGATGGTTATGACCTGCGCCTTGGCTTCCATGCTGTTGCCGCTTACAAAAACATCCGTGCGTTCAGCCAGCCGGGTGGGGTTGACCATTACGTCGCAGTTGATCGTATTGAGCGATTTGACCACATGGGTATCGGGGAATTCACGCTGAAGCTGTTCGCCCAACGAATCGGTATTGCAGACCGTCAGCGTCCAAATGTCTGTTGAATAATCCAGCGGGTTGGATGTATCGATCAGGATTTTGCCTTTCAAATTCTCCGCCCCGGCCAAACGCATTACATCCAATGAGGCCGAACCCAAAGTACAGTTGAAAACAATTTCACCAAACGAAGCCGCATTGGCAAAAGTGCCGAATAGGGCATGTTGCCCGCCTTCCTTCTTTGACCAGGCAACCGCCTTCGGATTGTCGGCGTCGCGGCCGCCTATCATGACTTCATGCCCCAAATACACCAGCTTGGAACCGATTGTCTGTCCAACCACTCCCGTACCTAATACGCCAATTTTCATAGAAATCTCCTTTATAGCGCGCTTGATTTTGACGTGCATAAGCCGGGTTATTTATGAAACCCCAGGCTTTATTTTCGCGATGTGTAATGTATAGCTCGCCTGATTATAATGAGTTTTTCCAATATCAATAAGACTCGGCTTTGGTCATTTTTGTCTTTAGCCATTTGAGACGGAACGTCTCTTCGCGTTCGCGTTCTTCAAGCGAACTGACAATGAATGCGACGGTCGCTTCATAATCGGGAATGAAGATGTGCTGGAGGGCATTCACGCGCCGCTGTGTTTTACGCAGTTCCCCGGCCAGCCGCCAAACCGTCGTAGTCAACATGGAGAGTTGAGGCGTTTTGATGAGCACTTCGCGAAACGCGGCAGTGGCTTCATCCAACGCGGCATTTGTTCCGCTCAAACTGTAGAGCATTTTCTGCGGCTCGCCGCGCGCTTCGATGGCGGGGATTGCCACGCCCATAATGCCGCGCAGTTTGAGATGAACATCCACGGTTTTGTTGGCCGCGAGCGCCGCCCATTCCACATGGTCACTGCCCATTGTAAGACGCGCCTTTTCGAGGGCGCGATAGGCGGTTTCCAGGAGTTTCCACACTTCCTTTTGCAATACATCCGCTTCATGCGCCACGCGGACGAGTTCCGTGGTCAACACTTCGCGTTTGCGGTCGAGAATCTCGTAACCTTCGCGCGCAAAACGCAATTCCTTCTTGACGCGGATCAGGTTGGTGCGAGTCGGCGCGACGTTAATGTTAGGCATCTTCACCCTTGTAGAATTGCCTGATCTCGTCCAGGCTGACGCGGGTAAGCTCCTCCTTGGGCAGCATGGAAATCAATTTCCAGCCGATATTCAGGGTTTGTTCGATGGTGCGATTCTCGGTCAGGGACTGGTTGACAAACTCGCGCTCGAAGGCACGGCCAAACTTCAAATACTTCTGGTCAACCTCTCCCAATTCCTCTTCACCGATGACCGACGCCAGCGCCCGTACGTCCTGCATGTGAGCATAGGCGGCATAAAGTTGCCCACCCCAATGCGGATGATCGTCACGCGTTCGCCCACTGCCGATGCCATCCTTCATCAAACGCGAGAGACTCGGCAAAACTGCAATGGGTGGATAAATGCCTGCATGATCGAGGTCGCGTCCGAGTGTGATCTGCCCTTCGGTGATGTAGCCGGTCAGGTCGGGGACGGGGTGCGTGATGTCGTCGTTGGGCATGGTCAGGATCGGGATCTGGGTGATCGAACCCTCGCTCGTGCGGATGCGTCCCGTGCGTTCGTAAAGCGACGCGAGGTCACTGTACAAATAACCGGGATAGCCCTTGCGGCTCGGCACTTCACCGCGTATGTTTGAAATCTGCCGCAGGGCTTCGCAGTAGTTGGTCATGTCCGTGAGGATGACCAGCACGTGCATGCCCTTCTCGTAAGCCAGATATTCAGCCAAAGTCAACGCGGCACGGGGCGTGACGAGACGTTCAACGGGGGGATCGTCCGCGAGATTGAGGAACATCGCGACACGAGTCAGCGCACCGCTTTCCATAAACGACCTGCGGAAGAAATCCGCCACGTCATGCTTTACGCCCATCGCCGCAAATACAATGGCGAATTGTTCAGCCTGGGACGGCGGCTCCCCCGCAATCGCACCCAGTGTAGCCTGGCGAACGATCTGTGCGGCGAGTTGATCGTGCGGCATGCCTGCGCCGGAGAAGATGGGAAGTTTCTGTCCGCGCAGGAGCGTGTTCATCCCGTCAATCGCGGAGATGCCGGTCTGGATGTAATCACGCGGATAAACGCGCGCGGTTGGATTAATGGGTTGGCCGTTGACGTCGGCGTACTTATCAGTCAGCGGTTGCGGGCCGCCGTCAATGGGATTTCCCACACCGTCGAAGACGCGGCCGAGCATTTCCTCCGCGACCGGGATGCGGAGGGTATCGCCCAGAAAACGGACGCGCGTCCCGTCAATCGAGAGTCCCGTTGAACCCGCGAAGACCTGAATAACCGCATTCTTTTCACCGACTTCCAATACACGGCCGCGGCGCAACCGGTTTTGGGAATCACGGATTTCCACGACTTCATCGTAGCTGACGTTGGCCGCGCCTTCGACAATGACGATCGGGCCTTCGATGCGGCTGACGCCGATAACTTCCTGTCCGCCTTGCGAGATCACAGCGCTCATCTGTACTCCGAATCCAACTGACTCATCTGCTCGTCGATTTGCTTTTGGATATCGTCCATCTTTTCCAATTCTTCATTGGGCACGAGAGTCTTCATACGGATCAGCGTATCCACGATAGGCAGGTTGTGGATGACCGAAATCGGCGCGCCGTGTTTGACGATCCGCAGGGCGCGCTCGTGGAAATGCAGGATGAGGCCCAACATGCGGATCTGTTTCTGGACCGAGGAGTAGGCGTCCACTTTATCCATCGCGTTCTGCTGGAGGAATCCCTCGCGCAAGAGACGGGCAGTCTCCAAAACGAGTCGCTCTTCATCGGGCAGTGCATCGGGGCCCACGAGTTTGACGATCTGGGACAGACGGCTCTCATCGCTCAAAATCTCCATGGCATGGTTGCGCATCTTCAACCAGTCCATACCGACCTGCTCGCGCCACCAGCCTGCCACATCTTCCAGGTATTCGCTGTAACTATCCAGCCAGTTGATGGACGGGAAATGACGAGCAGAGGCCAGCGATTTATCCAGCGCCCAGAAGCAACGAATGTAACGCTTGGTGTGCTGGGTCACCGGCTCGGAGAAGTCACCGCCGGGAGGCGACACCGCGCCAACGATGGTGACGGAGCCGGCATTTCCATTAAATGTCTCCACGTAACCAGCCCGTTCATAGAATTCAGCCAGGCGTCCTGCGAGATAAGCAGGATAACCTTCCTCGGCGGGCATTTCTTCGAGACGGCCAGAAACTTCGCGCAACGCTTCCGCCCAGCGTGAAGTCGAATCCGCCATCAACGCCACGTGATAACCCATGTCGCGATAATATTCCGCAATCGTGATGCCTGTGTAAATGCTGGCCTCGCGCGCCGCCACGGGCATGTTGGAAGTATTCGCTATCAGCACGGTGCGTTCCATTAATGGCCGGCCAGACCGCGGGTCCACAAGATGCGGGAATTCCTGCAGGACCTCCGTCATTTCGTTGCCGCGTTCGCCGCATCCGATGTAGACGATCACCTGCGCGTCGGCCCATTTCGCGATGCTGTGTTGGGTCACAGTCTTGCCGGAACCGAAAGGCCCAGGGATTCCCGCCGCGCCGCCCTTCGCCACCGGGAAGAAAGTATCCAGCACACGCTGGCCGGTGATCAACGGCGTTGTCACACCAAGGCGGGATTTGTACGGACGAAGCCGTCGCACAGGCCAGCGTTGGAGCATGGCCAATTCTTTTTCTTCGTTGCCAACCTTCAAACGCGCGATCGGCTCCTCGATGGTGTATTCGTCAGATGGGGCGACCCAGCTCAAAGTCCCGGAAAGATCGGGCGGGATCATGATGCGATGCTCGAAGGTTTCCGTTTCCATCACAATGCCGATGATCGCACCGCCGCTTACTTTGTCCCCAACTTTGGCAGTGGGCGTGAACTTCCAGCGGTCTTTGCGATACAGTGGATCGAGCCGCATCCCGCGCCCGATGAACGAACCCGACTCCATCTCGATCAACGGAAGCGGGCGCTGGACTCCGTCAAAGATGCTTTTCAACAAGCCCGGGGCAAGCTCCACCGAAAGCGGCAGGCCCGTTCCAAACATCGGCGCGCCCGGCCTCATACCTGAGGTTTCCTCGTAGACCTGTGCGGTGATGATGTCGCCGTTCAAACCGATCACCTCCCCAACAAGCCGCTCCTCGCCCACTTCCACCAACTCCAACATGCTCACGTGGCGCGAGCCGCGCGCCCGCACCACCGGCCCGTTGATCCAAATCACCGACCCGATCAGCTCACTCATAACTTCTCTCCCATCAATACCTGATAAACCGCTGAGCGGAGCGCGCTTTGCAATCGGTTCAAGCGCGTCTCCAGTGTGTTGTCGTAGTGCAGGCGGCCTTCGGATGCGTCCACGATAATTCCGGTTCCCGCTTCAAGCGACTGACCCAATGAGATGCGCGCGTTTAATTCCTTTGACAACGCTTCGAGAGTTTCCACTTTAAGGGATTTTTGCGCCGCCTCATCTGCCCGGACCTGGGCACTGCCCGCGTTTAATTGGACCAATGCTTCCTTCAACAGCCGCGTCGAGATCTGACCGTAGTCCGCGCGCTTTTGCAGAGACGGGAGTCTTTGCCTGGCCGCATCGAAAACTTTATCCATTAATTTTTCGCGATGCTCCAACTGTATTGTGCGCGCTTTCAACTGTGCCGTGGCAACGACCTGACTCCGCAGGCGTTCCGCCTCCTGTTTGGCGCGCTCCAAAATCGCCTTCCGTTCAGCCTCTGCCTGTTCCTGTGCGCGCTGGCGAATGGCTTCTGCTTTGGCCCGGGCTTCCTCCTGCAACTGCCCGGCCTCCGCCTGGGCATCGCGCAGAATCGCGCGGGAGAGGGCTTCGATTTCTTCTTCTACAGGTTTCATGGATTGATACTTATCCTTTTCCAACAATGCTTTCGCGTCGCGAAGTCCCGGTGTTCTCCCGGGGAGCGGAGGCTTGAGCGTTCGTCGAAAGCCGTAGTCGAGACGCTTTTTGGTAAAACACAGCGCTTCGACTGCGTTCAACGGGAAAGCATCGTCTCACTCCGCTCAGCGCGAATTTACAGTTTGATCCCTATCGCCCGAAGCACAACTTCACCCAGGGACGGCTGGTCGGGAGAGATGCCCGCCGGAGACGGGATCTCAACCACGAGCGGAATCGTGCTGTGCAGTTTGAGATCGTCAACTCTTGTTTGGATCATCCCGGCAACATCCTGCGTGACAAGAATAATGCCAACATCTTTGGATGCAAACGCGCCGTCCAGGGCCTGGTTGGCCTCGTCCGCGTTCGAAACTGCCTGCCCGTTCACACCGGCAAGCGAAAATCCAAGCACAGCGTCGGGATGACCGATCACCAAAACTTTCATGGAATCCTTCTAGCGGAAGAGGATCAGGAATGAGATGATCAGACCGTAGATCGCAATCCCCTCGGAGAGACCCACGAAGATCAGCGAACGGCCAAAGGATTCAGGCTTCTCGGCAATCGCGCCGACCGCCGCCGCGCCGGAACTTGCCACCGCAATACCCGCACCAACACATGCCAGGCCTGTTGAGATCGCCGCGGCCAGCGTCGCGTATGGATCAACCGCGCCTTCCTGGGCAAAACCGGCCGCCATCGCGCTGGTCGGCGAAAACAGCCAGACAAGGGCAATTCCCGTTGCCATGAGGCCCAGGACAGCATTGAAGCCATTCAAACCCAACACGAGATCGCGCGTGACCTTCGTAGGCACCTTATCGCGCTCACGCAGGAAAATAATCACAGCAGGAACGACCGGAACCAAACCCACCAGCACTGCGATAATCAGAATCATTGTTTTCTCCTTAAATGATTTTTCAGGTGACAGTCGCTTCGGGGATGCTTCGCAAGAGCGACTGTCAACCTCAAAGTCGAAATACTCTTATTGTTCCTCTTTGGCAGGGGTCAATGCAAGCGGCTCGAAGCGCATACCACCACCCGTGAAGAACTTTCCGAAGAACTCGTAATAGGAAAGACGCATGGTCTGGATGCCGACAATCAGGCCCTCAAACCCAACGATGAACAGGTTTCCAATGATAACGACAAGCCAGTAACCAAATGCCCCAAGTCCGCCAGCCGCCAACTCTGCCAAAATAAAGATCGCCGCGCTCAAACCGCCGTGAGCCACGGCGAACGCGCCCACACGCACGTAGGAAAGCGTGTTGCTCAGGAAGCTGATCACCACCTCAAACAACTCGACCCCGGCCTGGATCAAATATGTGCCAAACCCGCCGTCAATCAACGGCCTGTGCCCTTCCACGAGATGGATAAGCACCTCCGAGAACATGACCGCCAGCGCCGACACAATTGCAAGAACAACAAAAATTGTCGAAGAAACGGGCAACAACCCAAACGCCGATACACCGAAGCCAATAAGCGACAGGTACAGCAGGAAGCCTGCAATCCCGTTATGACCGAACAGCAGGTGTCCCCAATTCTGAGACATCACGTAATTGAAGATGCCAACCAAAAAACCGATGATCAGCAGAACGACCCCGGCGGCAACCGCAACCATCAAAATATCCAGGATGTGATGGATCGGGCTGATCCAGAGCGGCTTTAATTCAATGCCAAAAATGCGGGCATCCTCGAACCCGAAGATGCTTCCATAAAGAAAGCCGAAGAATGTTGCCAACAATCCACAGATGGCAATCAACCCTCCGAGGCTGGACATACTGCTCAAGGCCTTGACCTTCTTCCCCGCCATCAGCCAGCCGAGCAATGCCAGCACCAGTCCCTGCCCAATATCGCCGAACATCGCGCCGAACAAAATGGGGAATGTGATCGCGATCAACAGCGTTGGGTCCAGTTCACCGTAACGAGGCCGCGCGTATGTGTTGACCAGCATCTGGAATGGTTTCAAAAATTTCGATTGCTGCAGGGCCACGGGAACATTCGAATTATGCCCACTGCGCTTGGTGGGCAGGGTCTCGATCAGGATTTCCTTCGACGCAGATTTGAGATGCTGGGCCAGATTTTCCAGGTCATCCGTCGGCACCCAGCCGGTAATCACGTAGGTATAACGGAGCTGCCCGAAGCGAACGATTGCATCCGCGAGCACGCGGCTGGTATGCACCTGCCAGAGCAGGCCGCGCAGTTTTTGCTGGCGCGATTCGGCAAGTTTCTCAAGCGATACCTGTAATTCGGCGATCTTTCTGTGCGCGTCGTCAATTTCCCCGTGAAGCGTCTTGATGATCTGCGCGGGCGTACCCCGGTATCCCTCAGGTAGGGCCAGCGGATTCAGGTACGCGCTCCGGGCGGCGCGTTCCAAAACGTCAGCGTTGGACTGTGTCCCCGCCAGCCAGACAACAGGCTTCTGGGCGTCGGAACGAAGCGTCAAAAAAACATAAGGGACGCGCGCCAGGCTGGTCTGGAGTCTATCCACATTTGCGGTGGGAATTTGTCCCAGCATCGAAAAGAGATAGCGCGAATGCCGAAGCTGGCTCACGTCAAGATTAACTTCCTCCACCGGCTCCAGGTGATGAAGCGCGCTTTCGAGCTGCTCCAGCCGCTTCCGTTCACCGGCAAGCTGATCGGTGATCTTCTTGACTTCGTCCTCGATCTGCTCCACCGCCGGACGGACAGTTTCGACCTCGACCATCGCATCATAATCGGACCTCGGGGGCTGGCCCTCGTCAACAGACAGCGCCTGCATAACAAGCTGGATCCTGCGTTCCAGCGAAGCATACGCGGCGGCTTTCTCCGGCCAGGTGTTTGGACCTGCTCCCGGATAATTGCTATCCGTCTGATGAAAAACGCCGTGGCCGCTCAAAACCCTCGTCACTGCCAGCAGATCCTTGGCAGGGATGATAAGTTCAAGCTCCGTCATTTCCTTCGGAAAGAACATGTGATCTCCAATCTTGCTTGCAAGATTCCCGTGCAGGTTTGTATTCGGATGATCAGAAATGCGAAAGAACTACGCCTTGGCTGTAACTGTTTTCAACAAAAAAGGGCGAAACTCCTCGTCCGGCATCTGCGATGATTTGGCTTCGATCAATACGGTCAGGTCCTGGATTTCTAGGTCGCTCAAGACCAGGAAGGCAAGCGGGATCCCAACATGAAATGGGTTTCCCATAAACGCCGCCATGCACTGGTTCATCAGGTAACGTTTTAGCTCGATCTCCAATTTGGGCAGGCCGCTCCGCGGTTCGTCCAGCAGGGCATTGACATCGGGGATGCCGGGATAAATTCTCTGCACCACCGGGGCAATGTCCGCCCCCGCGGCAATCGCGCGCACGTCTTCATCCCGCACGTGATAGCCAAACGGCAATGTATAGTTGATCAATTCCTCTTCTGAAAGCTGGTGATATACGCGATAACGAATTGCCCACATCAGGTTGTTCATGTCAATCAGTGACCCCGCCACCCGCAATGCCTGCTCCCGGTCCTGTCCCGGAAGTTTTTTCGCTTCCCGCCAAAGCTCCCGCCAGTATTCCAAATCCAAAGCAACTTCGATTGGGAAGAGATTTTGTTCGGCGCTGTAACGTTTCATTGCGAACGACAGCGCATTCTCGTACTTTGTCCCGTGCAACAACTCCACCGCCGATCCCACGCTCCCTGCCTCAACCATCGCCTGCGCGGGCAAAACGGACATCGAACCATACGGGAACAACACGTCACGCACCCGTTCCCACAAGGGCAGAGCCGCCGCACTCGAAGAGCCTGTCACGATCCCGCGCAGGATCGCCTTCAAATTTCCCACTTCAAAATAGCGATAAAGCTGCGTCAGTAACGGACGCGTATGTTCGGGAGCCATGTGAATGACGCTGTTGTACGCGTCAGCCATGCGATTCTTGATCTGGATGATGACCCGCCTCGGCGTGATCTCCTTATCTTTCAGGCTGTCAAGATAAGGGCCGTATGCTGTTTGTTTTAATTGTGCAAAGAGGGATTGAAAATCCGGCGCGTCACTCAGCCTCGTCATATCCTGCGGATCGAGCAGGGATGAATACATCGCACGCACTCGTGCGCTGATGGCCGCATATCCGGATACGCCTGTTTTGGGCATGAGGCTACTCTGTCTTAATGACCCGCTCTAACACATAGGCAACGGCACGGTCGAAATTGCTCATCGCCAGCGCCTCCGACTCGCGATTTTTCTGCTCAGCCTTGGAGAGAATTCGGGAAGTCTCCTCCTCGGCCTGTGCCTTCGCAATCATCGCGCGCGCTTCCTCCTCGGCTTTGACACGCGCACTGTCGATCAAAGCCTGGCCCTCCTGTTCGGCCTGCACTGGCAACTGTTGGGCTTCACGTATCGCTTTCTCGTGAATCTCCTGGGCTTGCCTTTCAACTTCAAGTACCTGTTGAATTCGGTTCTCGTTCATGTTGTTTTAGCCTCACGAGGGTTTGCCGACAATGGCGGCAATTGTAAGTTAAAAGTTGTTGATAATCAAGGTCTAATTTATTTTAATAGTGAAATCCATCATTTCTTGTGATTGCGAATCATCATGTAAAAACAAAAAGGCTTGAGTCCGATTGAACTCAAGCCTTCCATTGAAATTCCACCTCGATTGAACTTACTTCAAGCTCTGACGCAAACCTTCGAGTCTTCCAGCAACGGAGCCATCCATCACCTTGTCACCCACTTTGATGACGAGGCCGCCCAAAATGGACGGGTCAACGCGGAAGGTCACAGCCTGCGCGCCGACCTTGGCCAGCACGTCCTTCTTGACCGATGCTTCCTCATCCTTGCTCAACGGGAGCGCACTGGTCACTTCAGCGGATTCGCCCTTGAAACCGGCGTCATCGAGGACGACAACCTTGCCGGATTTCACGCCAGAGAAGAACTCATCAATCAGAGCGTGTTGCTTCTTCTCATCCAGCGCTTCACCGACGAGTTTATTCGCGGCGGCTACAGCCAGCGCGGCAACCTGCCCGCGCAGATCACCAAGGATGCGGTTGCGCTCAAGTTCAGCTTCGGCTTTGGCGGCTTCAAGCGCCTTCGCGGCTTCGGCTTCGGCGGCAACCTTCACATCCTTACCGGCGGAAGCGGCACGCTCGGTGGCTTCACGAACGACCTTGCCGGCTTCGGCTTGGGCATCCGCGATGATTTTCGAAGCCTGCTTTTCAGCGTCCGCGCGGGCTTCCGCGGCGACACGCGCATCTTCGAGTCCCTGTGCGATTTTCTGTTTACGGGTCTCCATCATGTTCAACATGGGACCGTACACCCACGCGTTCAATGTGAGGAACACAATAATGAACGCGATGATTTGAACGATGAGCAGACCGAGATTAATACCAAGTGCTTCCATTTGACGCTACTCCGTAACTACACGACTTTGAACAGCATCAGGAACGCGATGACCAGACAGTAGATCGCGATCGCTTCCGAGAACGCGATGCCAAGGATCATGTTGGTCAACAAGTTACCGTAGGTGTCCGGATTGCGGGCCATGCCTGTGAGCGCGCCCTGCACGCTCAAACCGATACCAACACCCGCGCCCGCCGCGCCGATCATCGCCAAGCCTGCGCCAACGTAGCGCATCGCATCCAAAATACTTCCTTCCATGTTACAAGCCTCCTTAGGGTTATCCTGTTGTTTTTTTAGATTTCGTGCGCATCAGCTGCATGCGCTTCTTCGTGCTCTTCACCGTGACCCTGTGTGGCTTGTGCCATGAAGACCATGGTCAACATACCGAACACAAACGCCTGAATGATGCCAACGAAGAGTTCAAACATCATGATCATCGCAGGCAGGATGCTGATCTTGCCGAGCAAGCCAGCCACGATCGCGACCAGCACGATACCTGCGAACATGTTACCGAAAAGACGGAAGGCAAACGAGAGGATCTTCGAGAGCTCCGAGATCAACTCAAGCAAGCCGACCAAAAAGTCCATCGCGCCGAAGAACGGCACCTTGAACATGCGCCTCGTGTTGAAGAACTTGCTCAGGTAGCCAAACCCCTGTGCGCGGAAACCGACGATCTGAATTGCGACTACTGCAATAATGGCAAGCGAAGCGGTGAAGTTCAAGTCCACGGAGATGCCGCGGAAGAACGGAGCGAGGATATAGCCGCCTTCTTCCACTTTCTGGGGCAGAAGATTTGCCCAACCGCCACCCAATTCAGCAACCGCGTGACCTTCACCATGCGCAGGATGAAGCACACCAATTGACTCAAACCCTGGGATAAGCTTGAGCAGGTTGGCGAACAGCACATAGAACATAATCGTCGCAAACCACGGGAAGATGGCTTTTGCCCATTTCGCGCCCGCCGAACCTTCCGTCAGGTTGTAAAGCATTTCAAAGAATGCTTCCATCACATTGCCGATGCCGCGCGGCACCAAGTCTGTCCTTGCGCTTTGCTTCAACGAACGATTGGTGAAGAACGCAATCACCACCAGCAGGATAATCGTCACAGCCAGGGTGGGAAGGGTATTCACCAAATAAAGCGGGCCGAGGCCAAGGAAATTCTCAGAGATTGGCTCCTCGATCAGTTTTTCTGCGGCTACCGAGATTTCAGGCTGAACGGGCACGATGATACCGCCCACAACAAAGCCAACGATCATCAGTACCAGCACAACCCATCGGCGCCAGGGTCTACGTTTTTGTTGTTCCAAAGTCCGCCTCCTGCATATCCTTTTCTTTAGATTCGTTTTGTTCTTTCAACCTCGCCAGCGTTCTGCGCGAAACGAACAGCATCAAGATCACCGAAAGAGGTATTCCAGCAAACAATAACACCAATGTCAAAATTGGTTTCGTGCCAAACATATCGTCAAGCCACAGGCCCAAAAACACCGAGGCCAGGATCACGACTAAAGTAAGGCATCCCACCTGCCCAATCATGACCACGAGCAGGGTATTCAAAATGTTTCGACCTTTTTGTTCCGATTGTGCCATGTCGCACGATTATACCTGAGGGGCTTAACGACTGTCAAACAGAAATTACTGAACGAAGAATCCGCTTCTTTCTGGGCCGTTAGCCTGCCTCCGTTTAATAAAATAATCTCAGACCTGACATGTCTCATCCGCGCCATTGCCCAAAAGGGCCTTTGCGTGGACACAAGCCACAATCAACCAACTTCTCGCGAAGACATGTCAGGTCTTGTCAACACTAGAACAAATTCATCGCCGCCATGTCAGACCAACTGAACCACGGGGCAAACAGCGTACCGACCAAAATCACGCCAAGAGCGAGTATGACCAATGCTATTGTGTATGGACGGGTCAGCGGAACAGGATGCTTCTCCTCATCTTCATTCGGCATTCTGAACAGATACACGTACTTCATCACGTTCAAATAGTAGTACACGCCGATGATCGAGTTGAGGATACCCACAATGACCAGCCAGACGTAGCCAGCCTGCACACCCGCGGCGAAAACAAAGACCTTCGCCACGAAACCGCCGAACGGAGGCATACCCGCCAGCGACAGGAACGCGGCCAGCATCATCAAAGCCAGCCCGGGATTGCGGCGGCTGAGACCGGAGTAATCCTTCACGTCATCCGAGCCGATGATGCGGGAGACCGCCATGACGATACCGAAGGCCAGCAGGTTGGTGACGATGTACGCGGCGAGATAGAAGACCACGCTTGCCGCGCCAAGCACTGAGAAAGAGACCACGCCGATCATGACGTAACCCGCGTGTGCGATGGATGAATAAGCAAGCAGACGTTTGACATTGGTTTGGGGTAAAGCAAGCAGGTTGCCCACCGTCATCGTGACCGTGGCAATGACCGCGAAAATCAATGTCCATGACTGCGAAAAGCCAGGGAAGGCTACAAAGAACAGGCGGGTAAGCACTGCAAAACCCGCGGCTTTCGAAGCCGTGGAGAGGAAACCCGCCACAGGAGTCGGCGCGCCCTGATATACGTCTGGAGCCCAGAAGTGGAACGGAACCACTGAGACCTTGAAACCAAGTCCCACGAGAAGCAGGAAAATGATTCCCAACACCATCACGAGTGTGTTCGGACCTGCGGCAAGCACAGTTTTAAGTTCATAGATATTGGTCGTGCCTGCAAAACCGAAGAGCAGGGAGAAGCCATAGAGCATGACTGCCGAGGACATCGCGCCAAAGAGCAGATACTTGAAGCCTGCTTCAGTGGAGTGCTCGTCAGCCAGCATGAAGCCCGAGAGAATGTACAGCGGAATGGACGTCGTCTCAATCGCGAGGTAGAGCATGACCAAATCAGCGGAAGCAGCCATCAGGTCCATGCCGAGAAGCGAGGCGAGGAGCAGTAAATAGGCCTCGCCGCGATGTCCCACTCTATCGTTGTCCATCAAAAGGAGGGAAGTCGCCGCGCCTGCGAAGAGGAAGAGCATCTTGAAGAAGAATCCCAGCCAATCGAAGCGAACCATGCCGCCGAGGACGGTTATCGGGTCGCCGGGACGGCCAAAAAGCAGACTGATAATCATCACGGCGAAGAGACCGCCAGCGGTGAGCCAGCCCACGTTACGGCGTTGTTCCGCTTTCCAGAACGGCTCAGCGACGAGGATGAGCATGGCAACGACGAGGATGAGAATTTCGGGGAGGATGGCGAGGAAGGTTGTGGAGTTAAACATTATGCACCTCCCAGCAGACGAAGAATGTTTTCAACGCCTGTCGAAACGAGCGGTACCATGAACCTTGGGTATAACCCAATCACTATCATAAATCCGCAAAGTGTAACGATTGCCACCTTATCGAGCATGGTGACATCGGTGATGTGACCTTCGAGTTTTTCGGGCATTTTGGCAAAGAAGACCTGGCGGATGTTTCGCATGATGTAGGCCGCGGTGATGACGATGGAAATGCTGGCGATAACCGCCACCATCCATTGTGCGCCCCACACCCCCATGAAGATTGGGAACTCAGCCACGAAGCCCGAGAAGCCTGGCATACCCATCGAGACGAGGCCGCCGATGATGAAGCCGATGGCCGCGAAGGGCATAATCCTGCTCATGCCGCCGAGTTCGGGAATCTGGCGGGTATGCGAGCGGTCGTAAATCATTCCTGTGATGGCAAAGAAGAGAGCCGTCATCACGCCGTGCGAGAACATCTGCACGCCCGCGCCCGTGAGACCTGCTTCATTGAGTGTGGAAAAGCCGAGCATGACCAGTCCCATGTGCGAAACGGACGAGAAGCCAATCATGTATTTCAAGTCCTTTTGCACGAAGGCGATGTACGCGCCGTAGACCACCGCAACACCCGCAAAAATCATGATGAGCCACGACCATTGCTTCGCGCCTTCGGGCAGGAGCATGATGCCCACGCGCAAGGCGGCGAACGCGCCGAGCTTCATCAGCACGCCTGCGTGGAACATGGAAACGGCTGTCGGTGCGGCCACGTGTCCGTCAGGTGACCAGTTGTGGAAGGGCCAGATACCGCCCAGGACTGCGAAGCCGAGGAAGACAGGCAGGAACCAGATGTATTGGAAGGTCTGCGAGAAGCCCGCGTTTTCCAAAACTGTCATATCGAAGGTGAGCACGCCTGTGTTCTGGAAGTTCGTCCAGTACATCACCAGCGCGCCGACGAGCGAAACCACCGAACCGATGAACAGGTACAGGGTCAGTTTCATGGCGGCGTATTCGCGGGTCTGCACCCAGCCCCAAATGGCAATGAGCAGGTACATCGGGAACACGGCGATTTCATAGAAGAAGAACAACATGAACAGGTCGAGCGAGACAAAGACACCGAACACACCCGAAGCAAGGATGAACAGGAAGGCGAAGAATTCGCGCGGCCTGTCCTGAATGCCCGCCATCACGTGCTTGTCGTCATCGCCCCACGAGATCAACACACCCGTGAACATGACCACACCCGTCAACAGGACGAGCGGCGTGCTCATGCCGTCCACGCCGAAGTGCAGGCTGATGCCGAGCGCGGGGAGCCAGTTGTATTTTTCAACGAACTGGTAACCTGCGGCGGCTGTATCGTATGAGAAATACACCCAGAACGAAAGGAGCAACGCGAAGGTGGCGGATGCCAGCGCAACGCCGCGGGTCTCGTTCTTCTTGTCGGCGGGCATAAGCAGCATGATTGCCGCCGCGACCATCGGTGTGAAGGTAATAACGCTTAATACTGGAAAGTTCATAATCACCTCGTACCCTCATCCTAACCCTCTCCCTTCGGGAGAGGGTTAGGATGAGGGGAACGTATTAGAAGAGAGCCACCACGGCTTTATTGATGACGTTCAAAATCCACGCGGGCCAGATGCCGATCCACAGGATGAGCGCCATCAACGGAGCCATCACCAGAATTTCGCGCGTGCTGATTTCGGTCAATTTGTGTTCGCCGTGCGCCCAATGTTCGTTCACCGGGCCGTGCAATACTTTCTTGATTCCCTTCAAAATGTACGCGCCCGTGAAGAGCAGGCCGAGCATCGAAATCGCGGTGTACACGGTCAAAATCGGGAACGCACCCCGCACCACCAGGAACTCGGAAACGAAGCCGTTGAGTCCAGGCAGGCCGAGCGAAGCCATCGAAGTGAAGATCAGGATGCCGCCATAGACAGGCACGAGCGGGAACAGGCCGCCGAACTCCTCGAGATTGCGGGTGTGTGTCCGTTCGTAGATCACGCCGACGAGGAAGAACATGCCCGCCGCCGATAAACCGTGATTGAACATCTGGAGGATTGCGCCGTTTAATGCGATGGCCGCATCGGTCGTTCCGGACGCCAGACCTGCCGCGGCGATACCGAGCACCACGAACCCCATGTGATTGACCGAGGAATACGCCACGAGCCGTTTGAAGTCCGTTTGGCCGTAGGCTGCGAACGCGCCGAAGACAATCGCCGCGACTGCGAGGAATGCCAGCGCACCCGCGAACATCTTTGCTTCCACGGGATAGAGCGGCAGGATTAATCGCAGGAAACCGTACGCGCCGAGTTTGAGCAAAACGCCAGCCAGCAACATCGAGCCAGCAGTCGGGGCTTCGGTATGCGCGTCGGGGAGCCAGGTGTGGAACGGCCACAACGGGACTTTGACCGCGAAGGCAATCACGAATGCCCAGAACGCAATCGTCTTGACCGTGTGAACGGACATGCCGAGGAGCACTCTGTCCGCTGTCAGCGAGTTCCACTGCCGATATAACGAGACCAGGTCAAACGTCCCGAAAAGAACGCCGAGCATCTGAATGGCAAGCAAAAGACCGAGCGAACCACCCATCGTGTAGATCATGAACTTGAGCGAAGCGTAGTCCCGATTCGCGCTGCCCCACTGGTTGATGAGGAAGTACATCGGGACGAGTCCAACTTCCCAGAAGACGAAGAAGATGAGCAGGTCGAGCGCCATGAACACGCCGAGCATGCCCGTCTCGAGGAAGAGAAAGAGCATCATGTAGGGCTTGACGCGGTCGGTAATGCTGAACGAGGCAAGGATGGCAAGCGGAGTGAGGAGCGTGGTCAGCAAGACCATCGTGAGGGAGAGGCCGTCCACGCCGAGGTGCAGGGACGAGCCGATCGCTTCGTACCAGACATAAGACTCTTCAAACTGGAAGCCAGGCTGGTCAGCATTGAAGTTCACCCACACCATGAGCGAAAGCACGAACGGGACGAGGCTCGCGCCGAACGCAAACCAACGCAGAAGTTTATTCTCGTCCCTGGGGAGGAAGAGCATAATTACTGCCGCAAGTGCGGGGAAGAACAGGATAAGTGTGAGGTAATGAGATGCAATGAAATTCATCATTACTCCTTAAGCCAGCAGCAGATAGTAGAGCGCCGCGCCGACGACGATGAAGATAACGAGCGCAAGCATGAAATACTGCTGGACGCGTCCCGTTTGGATTGGGCGCAGGTTACGGCCAACCCATTGTGTGGCGTCGGCCGTGCCGTCACCGAAGAAGCGGTTGATGACGGGGAGGTCAAAGTAATTGCGGATGATGTCGCCGAGGAACTGGGTGACTTTGCCAAAGGTGTGCAGGATGCCGTCAATCACACCCTTGTCCATCCAGGCAGAGACGAAGGTTTCAGAGAACCAATAAGCAGGCTTGACGAAGAGGAAGTCGTAGGCTTCGTCGAAGTACCATTTGTTCTTGAGAACAGGGATTTGGAATTTGTCTTCCGCAGGGGTTTGGACATTGCGATAGGCCAGCCAGCCGAAGAACAAACCGCCGAGGGCAACAAAAAGCGAAGTGAGAAGCGGGACGACGTTGAATTCCAACGCTTCGGGGTGTTCGGCCAATGTGCCGCCGACAAATTCATGGAACCAGTTCGGGACGAGTCCGCCGAAGAGTGGGAAATGTTCGGGGATGCCGACCCAGCCGTAGGTCACGGCAAAGAACGCCAGAACTACGAGCGGCGCGGTCATCGTCCAGGGAGTCTCCTGCGCGTGTTCGGCTTCCTTTGTGCGAGGTTCGCCCAGGAAGGTCAACGTAATTTGGCGCATGGTGTAGAAGGCCGTCATGAACGCGGCGACTGCCAGCGTAATGAAGACCGCCATGTGACCATGACCAAACGCGTCCGCGAGGATTTCATCCTTTGACCAGAAACCAGCAGTCAAAATCGGGAACCCAGAGAGAGCAAAACCGCCGATGAGGAAGGTCCAGAACGTGATGGGCATTTTATTGCGGAGGCCGCCCATGTTGAACATGTTCTGCGGGTCAGTTTCATGATTGCCCGTGTGCAAAACGCCATGCTCCATGCCGTGAATGACCGAGCCAGAGCCGAGGAAGAGCAGGGCTTTGAAGAAGGCGTGAGTGATGAGATGGAAGACTGCGGCTACATACGCGCCGATGCCCAACGCGGCAATCATGAAACCAAGTTGTGAAATCGTCGAGTAGGCGAGCACGCGCTTGATGTCATTTTGAGCGACGGCAATCGTCGCGGCGAAGAGCGCTGTGAACGCGCCGATGAACGCAACCACAGACATGGCGGTCGTGAGCTCATGTCCGTTGAAATCGGTGGTGAGGAGCGGGAACATGCGAATGACCGCGTACACGCCCGCGGACACCATCGTCGCGGCATGAATCATCGCGCTGACGGGTGTCGGGCCTTCCATCGCGTCGGGAAGCCACACGTGCAAAGGCCACTGTGCAGACTTGCCCACCGTGCCGATGAAGAGCAGGAGCGCGATCAAACCCGCGGCCGAGAGGCCGAAGATGGGCGTCATCGTGGTGCCGAGGATATGCAGCGTCTCTTCGGTGAAGATTTCACGGAAAGACAGTGTGCCAGTTGCCCAGTAAAGGAAGGCGATGCCCAACAACATAAACACGTCGCCGACGCGGGTAGTCATGAAGGCTTTGATGGCCGCATTGCGGGCGGAGGGCTTGCCATACCAGAAGCCAATCAACAGGTATGAGCACAAGCCCATGATTTCCCAACCCACGAAGAGCGTGAGCAGGTTATCCGAGACAACAAGTGTGTACATGCCGAAGGCAAACAAACCGAGAAACGCGAAGAAGCGCGAGTACATCGGCTCGATGGATGGAACTACATGCTTGCGTCCATGTTCTTCGACGGTCGCGCCGTGCGGGGGCAAACCCGCCACATCATGGTCACCTTTAGGCTGGCCGAAATTGTGGTAGCCAACACTGTAAAGGAAAATCATGAAAATCGTGATGGACACGAAGAACAGCACCGCCGCGCCGACGGGGTCAATCAGCACGCCAATCTTGAGAAACGTGTCGCCTGTCGGCAGCCAGTTCAGCGAAGATTCAAAGGGATGCTCGCCCAGATGTTCCACCCCGATGGCACGGAAGAAAACCACCATGCTGGCCAGCCACGAAAGAGCCGCCGCACCCACGCCAATGGTATGGCTGAGCGCCTTGCTCTTGTTCGTGAACAACACGATCAGGAAGAACGCCAGGATGGGAGGAAGAGGAATTAACCAAATCAATGTTTCTGTCGTCATGAGGCCTCCGATGATCGCGATTCGCTTATCGCCTATGGCTTATCGCGTTTTCGATACGGTCCGCGATTTGCGATATGCGATTCGCGATATGCGAACCTACCACTTCATCAAATCAATATCATCTGCAATGACCGTGTTACGTTTGCGATACACAGAAATCACGAGCGCGAGACCCACAGCCACTTCCGCCGCGGCCACCGCGAAAACGATAATCGCAAAAACCTGTCCCGCCATCTGGGTCACGTCACCGTAACGCCAGAACGCGGCCAGGTTCACATTCACCGAATTCAACATCAACTCGACGCCAAGCAAAATCGCAACGGCGTTGCGCCGGGTAAGCACGCCGAATAAACCAATGCTGAACAAACCAGCCGAAAGAATGAGATACCAGGAAAGTGGAACCATCGCGGCCTCCTATTTGCGATTGAACGCGACGTACACCGCGCCCACCAACGCCGCCAGCAACAGGACGGACGCAACTTCAAACGGCAGGACGTAGGCATTCGGCGAAGTCAACGCTTCACCCAACTGCCCCACCGCATCGAACCCGGACGGGAGGCCTGCCGCGGCTTTCGAGGAGCCGCTCCACCCGAGGACGAGTGCTGACAGCCCGAGGTAACTAGCCACAGCCAGCAACGCACCCACCCACCAATTCTTATGGGTTTGGGGGCCCGAGTCACGCGCGTCCTTGCGGGTGAGCATCACCGCGAAGATGAACAGGATGGCAATCGCACCGATGTACACCACCACCTGCACCACCGCCAGAAAGCCCGCATTCAGCAGGGCATAGACAACAGCCACGCCGAACAGCGTAGCCACCAGCCACAACGCGGCATGGATGAGATTGCGAGTGGTCACCACCATAAACGCAGAACCAAGTGTGACCAGTGCAACGATAAGAAAAACGATTTGTTCAGCAGTCATAGTTCATCCTTGTTCCCCTCTCCCGAAGGGAGAGGGGCTAGGGGTGAGGGTAATTAATGATGCGCCTCAGCCACCGCTTTCGGCCCTTCCACTTTTTCACGTTCCCTGCGGCTGACAGTCCGGGCTACTTCCATCGCGGCCCACGCGACCAAAACGTTCGACAGGAACATGCCCGAGACGTAGAGCCAGGTTGGGGTCCCCGCGAGAAGCGCATTCGCCAGAGCAACGACCATCAAAAGGACGAAGGCCACGGGCGTCAAGAACTTCCAGTTGAAAGCCAGCATGTGGTCAATGCGGATACGCATCATGGTGTATTTGATCCACATGATGATCCAGTAGCCGATCATCGCCTTGAAAACCATCACTGCAACCGCGAGGAAGGGACTAACCTGCTCAAGCCCGAAAAAGCGATAGCCGCCGAAGAATAAGATTGCCCAGAAGCCGCCGAAAGTAAAAGCGTGCAAAAGCTCGCCGGCATAGAACATGCCGAATTTCATGCCTGCATATTCGATGTTGTAACCGGAAACCAGTTCCGATTCGCCTTCGGAGAGGTCGAACGGCGCGCGTCCGAGTTCTGCAATTGCAGCAATCAGGAAGATGAGTGCGGCAAGCGGCGCAATGAAAACAAACCAGGTATTCTGCGCCTGCACAATTCCGTTCAAACCCATCGAACCTGAGAGAATCGTCGGGATGAGCAAAGTGGCAAGCATGGGCACTTCAAACGAGACCATCACAGCCACCTGGCGGAACGCACCAATCAACGCGAACTTGTTGTTCGACGCCCAGCCCGCCATGATGATCGAGAGCGTCCCAATCGCGCCTGCCGCAATCAAATACAGCAAGCCGACGTTCAAGTCCACGCTGAGGATGACGGGGGCCAGCGGCACAATCGCCCAGAGAATGAGCACCGACATCATCGAGAGCATCGGCGCGATGTTGTACACGACCTTGTCCGCGCCGCCTGGGGTGAAGTCTTCTTTAATAAGAAGTTTGACAATGTCCGCAAACGGCTGGATGAGACCGAACGGGCCGACGCGGTTCGGGCCGAGACGGTCCTGGAAGCGCGCCACCACCTTGCGCTCGATCCAGACAAGGAAGATGTCCAATACCATGAGCAATGTAATGAGCAGGAGCACGCCGAGGAACGCAATCAACACCTGCGCGGCAACTTCGTTCATGCCCCAGCCCGTAAACACGCCCATGAGCCAGTCTGCGGCTGTTTTGAGGGGGTCATTCCAAAAATTCATAAGACGCTCCTAAATCCCTCATCCCCGCCCCTTCCCCCAAAGAGGGAAGGGAGTTCCCTCTTTGGGGGAAGGTTAGGGTGAGGGCGTTTTCCTTTTACACAAAGAAAAGGCTGAAAGGAAAATTTCCTGTCAGCCTTCTCCAGTTTTCATCAAAAATTTACGCCCACTCCAGCATTCCCTTGCGCCAGGTGTAAACGAGGCCGGCAACGAGAATGAGGATGAAGATGATGCCTTCGATTACAGCATACAAGCCAAGTTGTCCGAGTTTGACAGCCCACGGGAAGAGAAAAACAGCTTCCACGTCGAATACAAGAAATACGAGCGCGAAGATGTAATACTGAGCCTTGAACTGCACCCAGCTATCACCGACCGTCTCGATGCCGCACTCATAAGTTTCCGATTTAATGGGATTGGGTTTCTTGGGGCTGATAATCCACGCCACACCGATTGCGCCAACCGGGATGATCAACCCAACAACAATAAACAATAATACGTAAAGCCACTCGTTCATCAGATGCTCCGTTGCGAAAAGTATCACAAGCGGCAAAATTGTACCATAGAGAATAAATGAGATACTACTTATCCATGTCAATTTTTTAGGTGATTTTCGTCATATATTTGCCCCGCCCGAAGCAATCCCCCGCCCGTGTTGCGTGTTCCGCAGATTAAACGCGTTTCCTTCGCCTAAACAAAAACTTGACGATATCCTCCAAAAACGGAAAGCCGAGAATTCCACCGACGACGGACCCCACCGCGCCCGTAGTTCGGACAACGCCCAGGGGCAGTCCCAATAAATTAACCGCCTCGATCTCGACCATTTGGGCTGATACCGTTTTTCGGCTTTCTTCGCCGTTTGACTTGTCCACAAAGCGCAGATACAGCCAAATTGTCCCGCGGTACACCCCCACTTCCTGCGGACGGATGCTCCAGTAAAACGTGACCGATTGCCCAGGCGTCAGCGGCTCACTGATTAAGTCCGCGGGCTTCACGTCCACGCCAGCCAAATCGAAGCGCGCTTCCGCTGTGATATTGTGAGTTTCATATAAATTGGGAATCTCCACCGTCTCGCCAATGATTGTGTTCCCCTCGATTTCAGCCGTCGGCGTGACGTTGCCGAGATCATCCACTTCGAGGGTCAGGCGGACGATATCCCCTTCGCCGAGGCGGATTTGCGGGGGAAACTCAAGCGTGAGTCGGCGCGTCTCGTTGATGGCGGGTTGAGGCTGGGGCGTTGGAACATCGTCAACGACTGCCGTCACGGAGACGGGTTGCGTCGATTCAGGAGCGGCCTCGGCAGGTTCTTCGGTGGCACCGCCGGCAGGAGCAGCACTTCCCGCTCCACAGGCAAGGCTGACTGCAACCAAAGCCAGACCTGCAAGCAGGAGGAAAATGTTTCGGGGAGGAAAATGCTTGAGATTCACGCGGCAGGATAAAGCGGGGAAAGCGACGCGCTGAGCCCGTCGAAGCGAAGCGACTGCGGAGTCGGTAACTGCATCTCAGACGGAGAAATCGGCTGGACGCGAGTCTCCCGTTCGGCAGGCCAGAATCCCCAAATCAAAAGAGAAAGGGAAACAGTGAAAATGATGATGGCGAGGGCCAGGCGAATTTTTTTCATTAGTTACACAAAGACCCGACACCTATCTATGCACTTCTTCGACTTCCGTGTACCAGCGGACGCGGGTGCCGACTCTGTCACGGAGTTTCCAGGCAAGCGGCTTCTCGACGCCATCGAGAGCGTGTTGAATTTTATGGATGCGCTCAAGCAAAAGCTCGCGCTCTTCTGCGCTCAGGCTGATATCTTCATTCCTGACGATCTCTTCCACACGCCCGAGGTTGATGGAGTTCGTTTTGTAAAGTCCCCAGTCGTCGAGGCATAATTCCATGATGCGCTTGAGGTTGATTTTCCCGTCGTCATCGGAGCCGACTTCGTTGTTAAGAATCAGGTTGATGACATCGAAGGCATCCTTGCGGTTGAGTTCGACGATTTGGGTTTTGGATAAAAGCAATTCGGCCAGCGGAATGGTGATGGGGTCGTGATGGAGGCGGCCTTTGAGCGGAAGTTTGTGGCACATCTCGAAGTCGCCAACAAAAACGTCAATGCGCTTGCCGGTGTTCTGGTCGTAATATATCTGGCGGCGCGAACCGTTTAATAGGTTGAACTGCTTTTCGGGAAGATATCCCACGCTGTTAAAAAACGAGACCAGTTTGTTGTACTCGATTCTCTCAACGACGAAATCAATATCGGGATATTCGCGCGAGAAAAATCTCTGCGGATTTGCGCTGTGCACACGCACGGCGAGTCCGCCCACCACGCGCAGGAGAAGTTTCTGTTCATGCGCCGCGTTGATGACGCGGTGCATTTCGTCAATGATGTCAACGTATACGCTGGACACGGGAATCCTTTGACAGTTCAGGTAACAGTCACCATTATGAATTTTGAAAACCAAAATCGGCAATCACCGTCCCGAAGGTTTTTTCTGCAAAACACGATTGAATTTCACAAACCTTCGGGACGGTTACTGAATTTGATTTACTCGACAGGAATTTCGGCCTGAACCTTGCTCAGGTCAATGCCGCTCCGCTTGCGATAAGCGCGGAAGCCGAAGTAGATGACCGCGGCCAGAACGTAATTGACCAGCATGTAGATGACCGAATTCGTGTTCTTGAGACCAATGCCATACAAGCCATTGGGATCAATCAGCCACTGATAGAGCAGGTACACGAGGAAACCGCCGAAGATCACGCCCGCGACCGTGATGAGTGGAATGCCAAGTACGTTGTACTTGGCGATGGGCGAGGCCTTGTAAAGTTCCGGCTTTCGGTACGGAAGGATGATCGCCGAAATGGTTGTACCAAGATACGTCACTGCGATGACGAGCGTGGAGCAAAGCGTCAGCGCCTGGAAACTGGCAATGTTGTAGGCAAACAGATACGCCACCACAATCGAGGGGACAACCATCAGCAGAAGCGCGTAGATCGGTGTGCCGGTGCGCTCGTCCACTTCCGCGACCTTTTCGGGCAGAAGGCGGTCGAACGCGGCGGCGAAGATCACGCGGGTCGAGGAGAGGAACACCGTCCCGCTCCATCCAAACCACCAAAGACTCATCAACGCCACCACGACGAATTGAACGAGTTTATTCGTGGTGAGGAATGCGGCAAGCATGGCGGGATACGGCCAAACGGGCAAGGCAGGCGCATCGGTAGTGTAGCCCCAGGCATAGTTCCACCACGCGCCGCCGGCCTGAACGTAGAAGTCCCAGCCGATGGTTTTCTGGATGCCGAGGAGCAGGATAATGCCGAGCAGGGTCGTCGCGCCGAGCGCCCAGCCCATGCCGGAGATGTTGCGCTTGAAATCGGTTGCGCCGCGGACTTCACCATACAAGGTCGCACCCCAGTTGGGCCACAGGTTGAAGAAAACCATGTAGGGCAGTACCAGGAAAATGGTTGCCAGCGTTCCGCCAGCGATGGGTGTAATCGCGCCTGCATTCGTGCCGAGGCTGACAGTTGCATCGTAGATACCCGGTTGCGCGCCGAACATCGAAACCGCATTCGATTCCAGTCCCGCCTTGAACGCTTCGGGCGAGCCGGTGAGCAGTAATACGATTACGATCAACAGGCCAAGCATACCGCCATAGAAGGAGACCTTCTGGATGCGCGCGTACGTCTTCATGCCAAGCGCGATGAAGAGGCTCACAATGGCAAGCGTGATAAGCGAGGCAGTGAAGGCTCCGTTCTGCGTTCCCGCAAACCAGAGGGCCACATCCTTCGCGCCCAGCACACCGAGGATCGGCACGAGCACGATGTGACGGAACATATCGCCATACAACGGAACCCACAACCACAGGATGAACCACCAGCCCGTGACTGCAAGGATGAAGCCAATCGCACCGCCGAGGATACGGCTCTGCCAAACATAATCGCCGCCAGAGCGAGGCATGACGGCGATCAATGCGGCGTATACGATGACTTCAAAGAAGATAAACACTGCGCTGACGATCAGCGCCGGGATCATCCCGCCCTCGAAATAGTACATCTGGCTAAAACTGTACAAGCCGAGGGTAATCAGGTTGATCGAGAACAACGCGTAGATGAACGCGTCGAAGACCGACCACGAACGTACGAGGCCAGTCGCCTTGCGGACAAACAAATTGGCCATAACACACTCCTCCGTTGGGTTTGTATGAACCCTCATCCCCGCCCCTTCCCCCGACGGGGGAAGGGAGTTCCCCTCTCCCTTCGGGAGAGGGGATAGGGGTGAGGGAAATTACCCTGTGGTCAAAACGTAGTTCTCAATTTTATTCCTGCCAAGTTTGACAATGGCCCCAAGCAGAACGCCCTGTTCATACATGGAACCTGGATTGATGCACAAAGTCTTGCCAATACGGGAGGCGCCGCGGCCTTCATGAATGTGTCCATGCAGGCCGAGTAATGGTTGAGTCTGTTCGATTGCTTTTCGTAACGCCGTCGAGCCGACAGGCTTAAGGGATTGACCGGCCATCTTGGGCCGCAGGTTTTCGTCGAGTTCGGGAGCCTCATCGAGGTTGGATTTATGAGGCGGGACGTGGATGTTGAAGATGGAGTTCCGCGGGTCTTTGAGTTGGGAAATCATCGCTTCATACCGGACTTTGAGCTGGTCCTCGTCCTCTTCACGGTGCGTGTTCCAGGGAGTTCTGTTGCTCCAGCCCGAGGCGATCATTTCGTGGTGAATGTCAAGGGGAATCACCTCCCCCTCGGCCAGGATCACGTTTCGGCTCGCGCGAACGATCTCGTCCACCTCATTGGTATCATCATTTCCGGGACAGCAATAAACCTTCATGCCAGTTCCGTCCAGTTTTTTGTCTGCCAGGTCCATCCATTTTTGAACGGTCTTTAGAACTTCCTGCAAAAAAATGACGTGTACCCTGTCCGGGTTCTTTTCCAGTTCTGAAATTTCATCGGGATTGGTGACGTAGGGATAATATCCGCGGCTTCGGACACGTCTGAGCATATCCTGCAAGTCGTCTTCATTTGTTGTATCAAACACCTGCTCGAGTAATGTGGTGCGATAATTTTGCCCGCCCTGATGCACCACCGGCACAACTGCCTTGCCGGTCATGTCGCCGCCGAGGATGAGAACATCGGCTCCGTAAAATTTCCCGGCATTCAAAAACTTGCTCCAGCATATATCCGAACCATGTACGTCCGTAGCAAAAAAAATGGTCGTCACTGGGAAGAATCCTTCTCGCGCTGAACGGTAGTCGAAGCGTGGCTGTTGGATTTTTGTGCGTTGGCTAATTATACACTCGCCAGCACAATCAACCAATAGACCCCCGCCGAAACCAGCGCGCTGGCGGGAATGGTCACGAACCAGGCCGTGACGATCTCCTCTGCAACGCTCCAGCGGACCTTGCCAAAGCTCTCCGAGGAACCCACACCGATGATCGCCGAACTGACCACCTGCGAGGTGCTGACCGGCAACCCAAGCACAGATGCGGCCATGATCACGAAGCCGGAGGTCAACTGCGTGGAAAAACTATGCAACGGGCGGATTTTGTAAAACCTGCCGCCCAGCGTGCGGATCAACCGCCAGCCGCCCAGCGCCGTGCCGAGACCAATCGCCCCCGCGCTGAGGGCGATGACCCAGGTCGGCACTCGAAACTCACTGATATAGCCGCCGATGACAAGACTGAGCGTGATGATGCCCATTGTCTTCTGGGCGTCGTTCGTGCCGTGGCTGAATGCCATGCCCAGCGCCGTGATGAGTTGTCCCTGCTTGAAAAATTTATTGATGCCCGGCGTCGCGCCGCGCACCAAAAAGTAGATCAACCGCGTAAAGATGAATCCAAAAGCAAAGCCGATCAATGGTGAAGTGAAGAGCGCAATCAATACCTTTTCCATCCCTTGTAATTTGATCGCTCCAAAGCCTGCGCCCGCCATCACCGCGCCGATCATGCCCCCGATCAACGCATGAGACGAACTGCTCGGTATCCCCAAAAACCACGTGAGGATATTCCACACAATCGCCCCGAACAGGCAGGCAATCAGCACGTCCAGGTTCAGTGCGCTGGATTGGGCAACTTCATCGCCGATGGTCGTCGCGACCGCCACGCCAAACAAAAACGGCCCAACGAAATTGGCAACCGCGGTCAACCCCAGCGCGGTCTGCGGACGAAACGCGCGCGACGAAATCATGGTAGCCACGATGTTGCTCGAATCGTGGATACCATTCAAGAAATCGAACAGCAGCGCCAGTCCGATCACGATATAAAGTTGCAGAGACATCCGGCCTCGTTAGGTTTTCTTTACGATAATATCTGCAATCGTATTCGCCGCCTCGTCCCCCCGGTCTGCGGCATTCGAAAGATGGCGATAAACCTCGCGCATCTTCAACATTTCCACCACGTGGTGAATATCTTCGGGACCGCTGAACAGGTTGGCAACGGCCTCACGATAAACAGCCTCCACGCGGTTCTCGAGCGCCTTGGCGCGCTGGGCATGTTCGATGGCAACCCCGGGATTCTTCTGGAGGCGCATTACTGCCTGTTGTATTTCCCAGCCCGCGTCCTTCAAAAGGGACGCGATGCGTTGCATATATGGCGTCGACTTGACGTTCAGGATGCCCATCTCAACGACAGTCGTGTCGGCATAGTCAATCATGTCGTCAATCGAACGCGAGAGCGCAAAGATATCCTCCCGGTCAAATGGTGTGACGAAGGTGCGGTTCAGCTCATCGATCAGGATGCGCCGCACCTCATCCGCTTCTTTTTCCTTGAGAGATAACTGCTCGGCCACCTCGATATCCGGCGACTCGAGAAATTTCACCAGGAGGCGAAGCCCCTCGAAGGTGAGGGATGCCTGATCTTCGATGAGCTTGTTAAAGATTTGTTCACGACGTTTGAAAAATCCGAACATAAAACCTCAATTTATTTGTGAAATTGCATTGTCTTGCAGTGTCGGCAATCATACCACTCCTGTTAATATATGCGCCATCCCTGCGCCCGCTTTTTTTGGACTGATTCTCTCACCTTCAACTTTTCCCCGCATCCGGCCTTGATCAGCGGCTGTCAGTTTTTTCTGCTCCCAATCACCCGCTCAAACCGGACCTCAGGACTGCTTCCGTTAAATGAACTTTGTCGCGGCGGCTTTTGGGGGCAACGTCCCGAAGGTTAAACTTGAGCCGATTTTAGCCTTTAGCGACCAACCTTCGGGACGTTTCGACTCAAATGAAGCACACCCAAATAAACCTCGTGCGCGACTTATGGCTTTTACCAATTTAATCGGGTGGTGTCACCCTTTCTGGTATGCCCGCGTTCCAAACCCAGATTTGTTGTAGAATGTGCGGAGAAAAAAACATTTACCCCTCGAGGCAGCTTTGAAAGAACCGATACTTATCAGCATCACGGGCATGGACAGGCCCGGCATCACCGCATCCATCACACAAACGCTGGCAGATTTCGATGTCAACGTACTTGATATCGGCCAGTCAGTCATTCACGATTCGCTGTCACTCGGCATGATGGTGCAAATCCCTGCACGAGCCGCAGACGCGAAAACGGTGAAAGAAGCCATCCAGAAAACGGTGGCGGAATTGAACCTGGCGGTGCGTTTTGTCAATATTAGCCAGCCAAGTTACGAACACTGGGTCGGCCAGCAAGGCAAATCGAGACACATTGTCACTCTGTTGGCAAGGCGAATCACCGCCCACCAAATCAGCCGCCTGGCGCGCATCGTAGCAAACAACGGCCTCAACATAGACAAAATCACGCGTCTATCCGGCAGGGTCCCGCTCGAATCCATCGGCAGTGACAGCCAGGCTTGCGTCGAATTTTCCCTGCGCGGCCCCGTCACAGACCTGACCGCCCTCCGCCGCGAATTCATGGAACTTGCCACTGAACTGGACGTGGACATCGCCTACCAGGAAGACAACATCTTTCGCCGCAACCGCCGCCTCGTCGTCTTCGACATGGACTCCACTTTGATCCAGGCGGAAGTGATTGACGAGCTGGCAAAATGCGCCGGTGTCGGTAAACAAGTCGCAGCCATCACAGAGCGCGCCATGCGCGGCGAATTGGATTTCAAGCAAAGTTTCACCGAACGTCTGGCGTTGCTAAAAGGCCTGCCCGAAACCGCCCTCGCAGAGGTAGCCGCCTCATTGAAATTGACGGACGGTGCGGAAAGATTGGTCAGCACCGTCAAAAGACTCGGCTACAAAACCGCCATCCTCTCCGGCGGCTTCACCTACTTCGGCAAAGTCCTGCAGGAAAAACTCGGCATTGATTACGTCCACGCCAACGAACTCGAAATCGAAAACGGCGTTGTCACAGGCCGGGTCTGCGGCGAGATCGTGGATGGCGCAAGGAAGGCGTCCCTGCTCGCAAGCATCGCTCAAAAAGAAAGGATTTCCCTCGAACAAGTCATCGCCGTCGGCGATGGCGCAAACGACCTCCCCATGCTGAGCATTGCCGGCCTCGGCATCGCCTTCCGCGCCAAACCGATTGTCAAGGCATCTGCCAAGCAATCCCTCACCACGCTGGGGCTGGATGGGATTTTGTATTTGATGGGAGTAAGGGAAAGGGAGACGATTCAACAAGTAGAAACTGATATGGTTTGATAGTCTTTCGGCAGAATCTGCCAAGAGTTTCAGAGATACTTCCGCCAATCGGTGGAAGTATTTTTATTGCGCCAAGGAGAATGATTATGAAAGTCAAAATGATACTGCCCGCATTGACAGAAGCCAAAAGCCCGTTCTGGCGTCCCATCAAGTATTCTTTGTTTCCTCCGCTTGGACTCGCCACTCTCGCCTCGTATCTTGACGAGGACGATGAAATCAATCTCCATGACGAGCACGTTGAGACCCTGGACTTGAACGACGAGCCTGATCTTGTTGTCATTCAGGTCTACATCACGTCGGCGTATCGTGCTTATCAAATTGCCGACCATTACCGCAAGAAAGGAATCCATGTCTGCCTGGGAGGTTTGCACGTCACATCTCTTCCCGATGAAGCGGCCAATCACGCGGACACCATTTTCATCGGTCCAGGTGAAGATACGTGGCCCGCTTTCCTGCGCGATTTTCGTTCGGGCCATCCTCAGAAGAAATATGTTTCCACAACCCGCACATTGGAGAATCTGCCCTTCCCGCGCCGTGATCTAATCAAGCGGAACCTTTATCTCGTCCCAAATTCAATCGTCGTTTCGCGCGGCTGTCCACACGTCTGCGACTTCTGCTATAAAGAAGCCTTCTTCGAGGGCGGAAAATCCTTTTACACCCTCGCGACAGACCGCGCGCTCGCAGAGATCGAAAGCCTGCCCGGCAAGCATCTCTATTTTCTCGACGATCATCTCTTTGGGAATCCGCGCTTTGTGGAGCATCTCTTCGACGGGATGCGCGGCATGGGACGCCTCTGGCAAGCTGCGGGGACGGTTCAATCCACCCTGAGGCCTGGCCTGTTGGAAAAAGCAGTGATCAGCGGCCTGAGGAGTCTCTTCGTCGGATTCGAGACGCTGAATCCCACCAACCTGATGCAACAGCACAAATACCAGAATCTCAATCGTGATTATTCAACCGCTATTCGACGACTCCACGATCTGGGAGTGATGGTCAATGCCAGCTTCGTCTTCGGCATGGACGATGACGACGAATCGGTCTTCGATAGAACCGTTGAATGGGCGGTCCAACAGGGAATTGAGACATCCACTTTCCATATTCTCACTCCCTACCCTGGGACGGCTCTCCACAAAAGAATGCAAGAAACAGGTCGCGTCACAACCCAAAATTGGGATTTATACGACACAAGGCACGCCATCATTCAACACCCGCACATGAGCGCGGAAACTCTTGAAGCGGGATACTGGCGGGCATACTGTGACTTCTATCGCTGGAAAAACATCCTGCTATCTTCGCGGGCGCACGAAGGAATGACAGATCAACTCAGACACCTTGCCTACGCGGGCGGCTGGAAAAAATTCGAACCAGTTTGGGATTGGGTCATTCGCGCGAAACGAGTCGCCAATTTCCTGCCGGTGTTGGAAAAGGTGCTGGCGGGATTCAAGCCGAAAACCGAAGAGAGCGCAGAGGGAAAAATTGCCTTGAACCTCGATGCGGACTGAACTGTAAGGAAAACAGACCGCGCAGCGCCGCAGGATTTCGACCTGTGAGGGAGTTATAATTGGCTCTGAGGTGAATCATGACCATCTTGCTTGAAATACCCGATTCGGTGGCCCGTGCAATGCGCCTGCCGCCTAATGAACAAAGACGCCAATTAAAGACTGAATTGGCGGTCGGTCTTTACACGCAGGGAATCCTATCCTTTGGTAAAGCCTGCGAACTCGCAGAAATGACCAAGGTGGAATTCAGTCTCTTGTTGGGGAAACGCAATATCCCAAGACAATACGATGAACAAGACCTACAGGATGATATCAATTATGCCGGCAGTTAGTGACACTTCACCGCTTCTTGGACTTTCTGCAATTGGTCAACTAGAACTGCTCCAAGAGCAATTTGGAGCAGTTTTCATTCCGCAAGCCGTTCTTGACGAACTTAAAATTGAGACTGGTTTTCGCGGCACATCAGTCATCCAAAACGCTTTAAGCGATGGCTGGTTGGAGGTACACGAAATCCAAAACAAGCCTCTTGCTCAGGCTTTGTCCCTCGAATTGGACAAAGGAGAATCCGAAGCAATTACACTGGCAATGGATTTAAGCGTCGAAATGATAGTCATGGACGAGCGCATTGGTCGAGAACGAGCCAGGATTATGGGTCTGAAAACCGTCGGTGTCCTTGGGGTATTGTTGAATGCCAAAAAACGCGGAAAAATTGATTCACTGAAAAGCGCCATGCAAGACCTGCGAAATGAGATCGGATTTTTCATTTCCGATGAACTCTACGAACGAATTTTAAAACAAGCTGGCGAATCGAAATAATCTCCATTCAGGAGAGATATTCCATGAAAGTCTTCCTCAGTTCCACCTACGTTGACTTAATCGAACATCGTAAAGCCGCGCATGATGAAAACCATCCACGAATGAACCCACGAATGCGCGAATGGCGAGTCTTCTATTCGTTTACACTTGCACCTGACGCAAGTGCAGGTGTTCGTGAATTATTCGCGGACGGTTCCTACAGACCTAACAGGATTTCGCCATGACCACAAAAAAACTCGCGCCATTACTCATTGCGCTTTTGGGTCTCGCCCTCATCATTGCCGCGTTTGTGGTTTGGCTCGAACCGCCCGCGGAAGGCGGGGTATTCACCACAGCAGGAGCGATCATTTCATTTCTCGCTGGTTTGGGGACAAGCATCAAAGGCTGGAAAGACCTATTGAAAAAAGATGAAGGTGAAAAAAGCGCTCAAACCCAAAGCCAAACTCAAAATCAGATCGTCAATGTTTACACCACTCCTCCTCCACCCCAATTTACCAATTCCCAATCTTCCAAAAACGCACTTCCCTACCAACCTTTCTTCTTTGGCCGCGCCAAAGAACTTGAAATCATAAAATCCGCCCTCTCCCCCGACTCCCGCACCTGGGGCGCACTCATTGACGGACCTGGCGGCATCGGCAAGACCGCCCTCGCCATCAAAGCCGCACACGACGCGCCAGCGGAACTCTTCGAGCGCAAGATATTCATCACAGCCAAAGTGCGCGAACTGACTGCCGAAGGCGAAGCCAAACTAACCGACTTCACCCGCCCGACCTACCTCGCCATGCTGGACGAACTGGGCAAGGAACGGGCAAAAAGGCGCTGATCATCTTCGACAATTTGGAAACCCTGCCCGAAGAAGAACGCACGCGCCTGTTCCAATTCCTCTCGCGCCTGCCCGAAGGGAACAAAGCCATTGTCACCTCCCGCCGCCGCACCGACGTGGACGCGCGCATCGTGCGCCTCGACCGCCTTGAACGCGCGGAAGCCCTGCAACTCATCGCCGAACTCGCCGCCAAATATCCGCGCCTTGCCCGCGCCTCCCAAAAAGAGCGCGAAGACCTGTACGAGATCACGCAGGGCAACCCGCTCTTCATCCGCTGGATCGCGGGGCAGTTGGGGCGCGATGGCTCGCAGTGCCGCACCATCGCCGAAGCCTGCGCCTTCATTGACAAAGCCCCCAAAGGCAACGATCCGCTCGAATACATCTTCGGCGACCTGCTGGAGACCTTCACCGACGACGAGACAAAAGTCCTCGCCGCGCTGACGTATTTCAGCCTGCCCGCCAAACTCAAGTGGATCGCGGACATGACCGACCTGCCCGTCCGCGCCGCCGAGACCGCGCTGGAAGACCTGACCGACCGCTCCATCCTGACCTCCGACCTGCCCGCCCAAACCTATTTTTTACCGCCGCTGACAGCGAAATTCATCCGCACCCGCCGCCCCGAAGCCGTGACCCAGACAGGCGACGCCCTCACGCAACGTGCCTACGCCCTCGCCTTGCAATTCGGCGGCAGAAGCGAAGACTACGAAAAATTCCCAATGCTGGACGCCGAATGGAATTTCATCTCCGCCGCCCTGCCGCGCCTGCTGACAAGTGACAATGACCGCCTGCAAGTGGTCTGTGGTCAACTCTTTCAATTTCTCGGTTTCACAGGCAGATGGGATGACCGCTTGTGGCTTTTCGAGCAAGCCGAAACACGTGCCCTCGCTGTCGATGATAAAGAGGAAGCAGGTTGGCGGGCATATAACACAGGATACACTTACTATCTCCGCAACCAACCCGCCGAAGTGCTGGCGTGCGCCGCCCGCGCCATCAAACACTGGCAGGACAGCACGCCACGCAATAAAGCGATTGCCATCCAATTGCGCGGACACGGTCACAGACTGAACAAAGACTACCCCGCCGCCATCGTTGCCTACCGCGAAGTGGTGGAAATAGACCGCTCCATATCCCCCGAAAGCAACGATGTCGTCATTGACCTGAACGACCTGGCTGACGCGGAACGTATGAATAAAGATTACGCCGCCGCCGAGCGCGACTATCGCGAATCACTGCGAGTTGCAAAAAAAGTAATTCATCCAGAAGGCATTGCCACCAATACAGGCAACCTGGCAGAACTCGCCCTCGACCGCGAGTAGTGGGCAGAAGCCGAATCCCTTGCCCGCGAAGCCCTCGCGCTGGCAGAAAAAGTCGGGCGGCAGGAGTTGATTGCATGGGATTGCCGCGTCCTCGCCAAAGCCCTGCTCAAACAAAACCATAACCTTGATGAAGCCTTATCCATGTCCCGCCGCGCCGTTGAGATTTACACGCGCCTGCGCTCGCCAAGTTTGCAATCAGCACAGGAAACGCTGGCGGAGATTGAAAAAGCCATCCACGAATGAGACCACGAATTCACGAATGGGGGTCGGGCATTCGAGTATTCGTGTGGTATTCGTGGACGGTTTGGCAGGAGACAACATGAAGCGAGTTAATGGGGAAATTGAAAAGGCAATGAAGAATTCAGAATGATGAATGATGAAGCAGGTATAATTTCGGCAGGAAAAATCATGACTACGAAAAGTTCCAAACCAAAGAAAGTCAGTGAAGCGCGTTCCGTTTACAAAACGGCTCCCCGAAACCGCATCCTCGTCAAATGCAAAAAGACGCTGGCTCAAACCTACGGCGAGCGGCTCAAGGGAGTCATCCTTTACGGATCGATGGCGCGAAAACAAGCCTCTCCCACCAGCGATATTGACCTGCTTGTGCTCCTCGCTCCCCCGTTGGATTACTTCGCAGAATTGCGCCGAATTGTGGATGTGCTGTATCCGCTGCAACTTGAATCAAAACATTTAATCTCGGCAAAACCCGCCCCTGTGGATGATTACGAAGCAGGGAGTATTTCGCTGTATCGAAATGCAAAGCGGGAGGGAGTGGCAGTGTAATAATTTGCAATGGCTATTCGATCTGCGCGGCGCGGGGGATTACGGTGTATCGGAACATGTCTCTGCGGGCGAAGCGTACAAATCGGTAAAAGTAGCGGAAGACTTCCTGAAAGCGGCGCTCAAAATTCTGGAAGAATAGTCAGAACAATGAATTCTCGCCCGAAGCGCAGGAAACGCTGGCGGAAATTGAAAGAGCCATCCACGAATGAAACCACGAATTCACGAATGGGAGTCGGGCATTCGAGTATTCGTGTGATATTCGTGGATGGTTTGACGGGAGAGCGAAAGAGCCATCCACGAATGAAACCACGAATTCACGAATGGGAGTCGGGTATTCGAGTATTCGTGTGGTATTCGTGGACGGTTTGGCAGAGATCGAGAAGGCTATCCACGAATGGAAGTCAAGTATTCGAGCATTCGTGTGACATTCGTGGACGGTTTGACGGCAGAGAGAAAGAGCCGTCCGCAAATGAAGCCATGAATGGGAGTCAGGCATTCGTCATTGTGTAATATTCGTGGACGGTATTATCAGAATTTGGAATAAAATCCCATAAGTGGAGACCCTATGCCCCTTGCAGTTGACTCAGCTGGAAATGACCTGACCTACAAACTGATTGGCTTGGCGATGGAGGTTCACAATGAACTTGGTCATGGCTTCAAAGAGGAAGTGTATGAGAAGGCCTTGGAAGTCAAACTCAACCATGCAGGGCTTGAACCGAACCGCCAATACCAAGTCTTTGTTGATTTCGAAGGCGAACGGGTTGCCACCTTCTATTTGGATTTATTTCCAAACCAGCAGGTGGTTGTGGAAGTCAAAGCGTTTAGTCATCAACTGACCAATGACGAATTGGCGCAGGTCATCAATTATTTGAAAGCCACTGGCGCGCCTGTCGCGCTATTATTCAACTTTGGGCGCAGAAGATTGGAATATCGGAGAGTCTTCCCTGGCAAGGATATGAAACCTGTCCAACGAATTGGGCGGGATAATGTGATAAAGAAGTAAAGGCAGCGCAAAGACCGCCCTCGAATGAAACCACGAAATCGCGAATGCGAGTCGCCCATTCGTTCATTCGTGTGATATTCGTGGACGGTTTGATTGGAGAAAAAATGAAACAAATACCTGAAAACAAAGCTCGTGAAGAATGCATTGCCAACGAAGTTACCGTTGACGCTTATGGTAGCGAAGAAGTCATGGTCGGCTGGCTGACTTATTTGCAAGATAATCTTGCATGTCCCTTTGAAGCGGAGTGTATCGAGGAAACAAAAATCTCCCCACTGCGTAAAGGAGAGGAAGTAACGGTTCTTGAACTGATTGACGCTGACGAAAACCTCGGCGGCGACTTCTTCGTCCTCATCGAGTGGAGCGGACGCAAATTGGGTGTTCCCCTCACACAACTGAAACCCTTGAAAGCAGACAAGGAGACCAAACAAGCCGTCGAAGACTGGCAATACTGGAAAGCCAGAGGCTACAACTTCTAATTCTCCAATCTCCAATCTCTAATTCTCTAATCTCCGATTACCAATCCCAAATCACTGGAGTCTACATGCACTACCCCCCCGAACCCTTCCGTATCAAAGTAACTGAACCAATTCGCCTCATTCCACCCGCCGCAAGAGAACAGGCGCTCGAAGGGGCAGGTTACAACCTGTTCTCGATGAAAGCCGAAGACATCTTCATTGACCTGCTGACCGACTCAGGCACCGGCGCGATGAGTCAGGATCAATGGGCCGCCATCATGCGCGGCGACGAGTCCTACGCGGGGGCGCGCTCGTTCCATCGCCTCAAGGCCGCGGTGGAGGATATCTTCGGCTTCAAGTATTTCGTCCCCACCCACCAGGGACGCGCGGCAGAGAATATTTTGTCCGCGTGTTTGGTCAAACCTGGACAGTACGTCCCCTCGAACATGCACTTCGATACCACGGACGCGAACATCCGCGCCCGCGGCGGTCGCCCGACCAACCTGATCATTGACGAAGCCTTCGACCCCGCCAACCCGCATCCGTTCAAAGGCAACATGGACATTGCCAAACTGCGGGCCTTCATCGAAAAGGTTGGGGTGGAGAAAATCCCGTTCGGAATGGTGACAGTTACAAACAACGCGGGAGGCGGCCAGCCTGTCTCGATGGAAAATCTCAAAGCGGTGGCGGCTGTCTACCGCGAGTTCAAAATCCCATTCTTCATCGATTCCGCCCGCTACGCCGAGAACGCCTACTTCATCAAACTGCGCGAGAAGGGCTACGAGAACAAGCCCGTGATCGAGATTGCGCGGGAGATGTACGCGCTGGCCGACGGCATGACCATGTCCGCTAAAAAGGACGCGATTGTCAACATCGGCGGCCTGCTGTGCATGAACGATGAGTCGCTGTTTCAGCACGTCAAGAACGAACTCATCCTGCGCGAGGGCTTCCCCACCTATGGCGGACTTGCAGGCCGCGACCTCGACGCGATGGCGGTCGGCCTGTACGAGGGGCTCGACGAAGCCTATCTCGCCTATCGCCTCTCGCAAACCGCCTACCTCGCGGCGCGGCTCAACGACGCAGGCATTCCCACCATCCAGCCTGCGGGCGGACACGCAGTCTACCTCGACGCGGCGCACGTCTTCCCGCACATCCCGCAGAGCGAATTTCCCGGTCAGGCGCTGGCGGTGGAGCTCTATCTCGAAGGCGGCATCCGCGGCGTGGAAATTGGCTCGGTCATGTTTGCCTACCCCGACCCTGATTCGGGAAAAATGATTTATCCCAAACTTGAACTTTTGCGCCTTGCAATTCCCCGCCGCACGTACACCCAAAGCCATTTGGATTACGTCGCCGATTGCGCGGTGAAGATCAAATCACGCGCATCATCCGTGCGCGGCTACAAATTTACTTACGCGCCTGAATTGCTCAGGCACTTCACCGCGCGCTTCGAGCCGTTATAACCTATGTCATTGCGAGCCGTTCTTTAGCGAAGCAATCTCCCGTTTACGGATAATTCTCATTGAGAAGTTTTCACTGGTAATCGGAGATTGCTTCGGCGGAGGTACGCCGCCTCGGAATCCCGCCGCGCCCTGGCGGGGCAATGACAACCAACAATATGACTCGCTGGTTAAATCCTCAACCTGTTAATACGGATTCATTGGAAAGTCTCGGACTTCATCCCCTCGCCGCGCAGACTCTCATCCGCAGAGGGATTCAAACCCCAGACTCTGCCCGCGCCTTCCTCGACCCGCTTCATTCCGCCCCGACACCTGCCTCCGCGCTCCCAGGCATGGACTCTGCTGTGGAGCGGATCTCGTCCGCCCTGCGCACGAAGGAGCCTATCTGCGTCTGGGGCGACTTCGACGTGGATGGACAAACCTCCACGACCCTGCTCGTGCAAACACTCCAGGCGCTCGGCGCGAATGTTACTTATTACATTCCGATTCGCGGCAAAGAGAGTCACGGCGTTCACGTCGAGAGTCTCAAACCAATCATTGATAACGGCGCAAAGTTAATTATCACATGCGACACAGGCATCACTGCCCACGAAGCGATTGACTACGCCAACTCCCGCGGCGTGAACGTGGTCATCACCGACCACCATGATTTGGGTGAAACTCTTCCAAACGCAAAGGCAGTTGTTAATCCAAAACTGCTTCCCGAAGACCACCCTCTCGCAAACCTTGCAGGTGTCGGGGTCGCCTACAAACTCGCCGAAGCATTACTCTCCCTCACCCCCAACCCCTCTCCCAGTGGGAGAGGGATGTCCGAAGGACAGGGTGAGGGCGAACTTCTCGATCTCGTTGCCCTCGGCCTCATCGCCGACGTTGCTTTGCTCAGAGGTGAAACCCGCTCCCTAGCGCAAAAAGGGATTCAAAAACTACGGGAAACAAAACGGCTCGGCTTGAAAGTCATCGCCGAACTTTCCGGCACCAATCTCGAAACGCTGACCGAAGAAACCATCGGCTTCACCTTCGCACCGCGCCTGAATGCGCTGGGAAGGCTTGGCGACGCGAATCCCGCGGTGGAATTACTAATTACCAATAACCCCGCCCGCGCCCGCGTCCTTGCCGCACAGATCGAAGGGCTGAATGCTCAACGCCGATTACTAACGAGCCAGGTCTACGAGGCGGCAGAAGCACAACTACGCGAGAATCCAGATTTGCTCACAGAACCTGCCATCGTGCTGTCCCATCCCAACTGGCCTGGCGGCGTGGTGGGAATTGTCGCCAACCGCCTCGTCGACAGATACCACAAGCCCGCCCTGCTCCTGACCGAATCCGACGATGGCATTTTGCGCGGCTCGGCCCGCTCCGTGGATGGACTTCACATCACCGAAGCAATCACCGCAAACAGGGACTTGCTCCTCGGCTTCGGGGGTCACCCGATGGCGGCGGGACTTTCGCTGCAAGCAGAAAATCTCACCGCCTTCCGCAAGGGACTTGGCAAAGCCGTCGAAAAACAACTCGGCGAAATCACCCGCGAAGAACCCACCCTGCAAATTGACGCGTGGCTCGGACTGAATGAAATCAATCTCGAACTTGCCGCGGCGCTGGAATCCCTGGCTCCGTTTGGCGCAGGCAATCCATCTCTCACGCTGGCGACTCGCGGCGTGCAAATGAAATCCATTTCGACGATTGGGAAGACGAAGGAACATCTTCGGTTGACGGTCGAAGATGAAAGCGGGACGACACAAAGCATTCTGTGGTGGGGCGGCGCCGGCGAAGAACTCCCCGAAGAAGGCAGAAAGATTGATATCGCCTACTCCCTGCGAGCCAGTTCCTATCGCGGGCAAAAGCAAGTCTCGATGCAATTTGAGGAATTCCGCGTAGTTGAAGAAAAGCCGGTTGAATTAAAACCGAAGAAACTTGAAATTGTTGATTACCGGTTGAATGTTGGCAGGTTGGAAAGTTTGAAGGTTGGGATGCTGGTTTGGGCAGAAGGAAGCGAAAAAGCAAAAGGTAAATCGCGCTTCGATTTACATCGAGCGGATGAGTTCGCGATTTACACAACTCCCTCGTCCCCTGTTGAATTGCGGAAGGCGTTGGAGATTGTCCAACCGAAGACGATTTATGTTTTCGCGGTTCCACCTGCCGAAGAAAAGACGGATGACTTTTTGAGTCGTCTTGCGGGTTTATGCAAATACGCGCTCAACCAACGGGGGGGCAAAGTGGCTGTCCACGAACTCGCGGCGGCCATGGCTTCACGCGAGAGCGCAATTCAAATCGGATTGGAATGGCTCGCGGCGGGAGGGCATTTGTCTGTGAGAGTGGAGGATGACCAGGTTACCTTATCCGCGGAAAAGCCAGAGGCGAATCAATATTTGCAGAAAGAGTTATATATTGCTTTGAAAGGGTCGTTGAATGAAACGTCCGCGTATCGGAAATACATTTCGACAGTAAGCGATTTGAAGGGATTGATCGAAAGAAATCTTTAATAGGTCACGCTTGAAGCGGGAATGGTCACCAGCGCAACAGATACCAAAGACCATCCACGAATAAAACCACGAATGCTCGAATGAGCGCCCGTCCATATTCGCGCATTCGTGACGCCATTCGTGGATGGCTCACTTAAGGTCTAGCGAGACTACGTCTCAGACTGACGAGAGAAAAGGAAGGGTCCAGGTTGAGGGAACAAGGTAGAGGCGGTATAACCGTCTCATGGCACCGCTGAGCGGTGAGATGGCCAAAAGAGGCACCCCAACAACCAGGACCCAA
>JACRLC010000086.1 GCA_016235425.1 Chloroflexota bacterium
ATTGATCTCTGTGTGCATCACGTGTAATTTCTTGATGCCCAAAAGTTCATCCACAAAGTCATTCTGTATCATTGGAGTATTCCCTTCCACCCCAATGTTAGCACTCTTGCCGACTTTTTACACCAAAAACGGTAGAGCCGATAAATCGAATTGCTACAATCATTACATCCCTTCGGGATTGAGTGCTTCGGGATTGAATACTACTCTTTCTTGCCAAGCAGACCGTTGGGTAGGATGAGCAAGATGATGACCATCAGCAATACCGTCGAAGCGGGGACGAGCGGCGGTGTGGGTTTGAAGAGGATCTCAGTAAACGGGATGGGGATGCCGATCTGCCCGTATTTGATGATGAACTGTTGCATAAGCCCTACCAGCACCGAGCCAAGCGCGGCGCCGGGGTAGTTCGTCAGGCCGCCGATGGCGAGGGCGATGAGCGCATTGAGGAAGAGACTCTCACCCATCACGTTAGAGAGTCCCATCGAGGGTGCGGCGAGGATTCCGCCCAAGGCGGCGAGACCCACACCAAGAGCAAAGACCATCGTGAAGACGCGGCGCACGTTGATACCCAGCGCCTCGACCATCTCACGGTCCTGCACGCCCGCGCGGATGACCATGCCCAGGCGCGTACGCTGGAGCAACATCCACACAGCGATGAGCACGACGATGCCAACGAGCGGAATGAAAATCTCGTTGTAGACGCGCACGCGCCCATCGAGAAGCAGGATGGTGGAACATTTGTTGGCCCACCAATCTGCAAAAGTTGTGGCGGGACATGCTTCGCCTGCTCCATCGAAAAAGGCGGGTTTGGGCATGACAAATTCGGGACGCCCCCAGACGGCGCGCACCATTTCGATGCCGACGGCGCTCATACCGAGCGTGAGCATGAGTTGGTAGATCGGACGGCTGTACAGCGGACGGATGAGAGTCGCTTCCATCAGCGCGCCCAGACCTGCTCCGCTCAACGTGGCAGCCACGATTGCAGTAAAGAAGAGCCAGTTGCTGTTGAGAGCTGCCAGGGATTGCGTCAACGTGTCGTTGAAGATGAAACCGACCAATGCAATGATGAGCAGGAGCGCAAAACCGATAAAGGATTTCCAGGTTGTGCGTATTGCGTGTTCCGTGTTCCGTTGGAAGAGGGATAAGGCAAATGTCCCCAGGATGCTGGCGAATGGTAATCCGATGACGGCGAGGATGGGAGAAATCCTGTCGAAGGCTACGACGGGGAAGGGAAGGCGCGTGCCCTGGTCGGTCATGAAGGCATAGGTGACGGGGCTTTGGGCGTAGTTTTCGACGTTCCAGATGGCAATCGGATATCGGGGCAGGATATACCCAAAGATGAGGAGGGAGACGAGGATCAATGCCCAGGGGAGAATCCGCTTCATTCGAGCGGGGACAGGTTTCGGGGCGGAAAGAAGCGGGTACACATCCCGAAGAGCGAATCCACTTAACGTCAACGCGAAGGGAGTCAGCAAATCCACAAAGGTATCTGGCCGCACGTACACAGTCCAGCCGATGTACGCGCCGATCATGAAGAGCGTGCCGTGCGCAAGGTTGAGGACGTCGAGCAGGCCGAAGATGAGCGAGAAGCCCGAGGCCACGAGGAATGTGACCGAGCCGACGGAGAGGCCGCGCAGGAGGGTGATGACAAAGTCCTGGTTGTCCATGCCTTGCGCGGCGGCGATGAATAGCGCGGCCAGCACGGTGAGGATGATGAGGAGCACGAGGTTTTTGCGGATGAAAGTGTTCATGGTTTCTTCGGTAGAGCGAGATTAATCTCGCTTTACGCGGCTCCCAGATAACGATGGATGGCGGCTTTGTCGTTCACGAGGTCTTTCATCGCGCCCGACTTGACAGAGCGGCCTTCTTCGATGATGACGTACTGCTCGGCGAGCTGGCTTGCAACGAGGAAGTTTTGCTCGACGAGGATGATGGTGGTTTCCTTCGAGAGTTGGCGGATGGCGGACATCATGTGTTCGATGATGACGGGGGCGAGGCCTTCGCTGGGTTCGTCAATGAGGAGGAGGCGGTTATCGGCCACAAGCGCGCGGGCGATGGCGAGCATTTGCTGCTGTCCGCCGGAGAGACTCGTGCCTGGCAATGCGATGAGACGTTTGAGGTCAGGGAAGAGTTCGAAGATGAATTCACGCTTGCAGTTGTAATCATCTTTTTTGCGTTCGGCGAGTTTGAGGTTTTCTTCAACGGTGAGGTCACGGAAGATGGCGCGGTGTTCAGGGACGAATCCGATGCCCAGCGCGGCGATGTCGAAGGAACGCATGCCCTGCACATCACGGCCTTCAAAATTAACCTTGCCTTCACGCGGAGGTGTGAGCCCGAGAATGGATTTGAGCGTGGTGGTCTTGCCCGCACCGTTGCGCCCAAGCAAGGCTGTGATGGAGCCTTTGGGCACGCGCACGTCCACACCCTGGAGGATGTGATATTGACCGATGAATGTGTGAATGTTTTGAACGTCGAGGATGGTTTCCATGAAGCCTCAGTTGATAATGGGGTCAAACGTCCCTAGACGTTTGATCATCGAAAGTCAGGAGACTTTCGACTCCGGCTAAACATTCAATTCATACAATCCGCCGAGATAGGCAGTCTGCACTTCCTTGTTGGCGGCGATCTGGGAGGGCGTGCCTTCGGCGAGGACTTTGCCGAGGTGCATGACGGTGATCGTGTCGGAAACGCTCATGACCACGTTCATGTTGTGTTCCACGAGCATCACGGTTTTGTTGCCTGCTTTTTGAATATCTTGAATGAGTGCAATTAGATCAGGGACTTGTTCAGCGGCCATGCCCGCGGTCGGTTCGTCGAGCAGGAGCACTTCGGGGTCGGGAGCCAGGATCATGCCGAGTTCGAGTTTGCGCTGGTCGCCGTGCGGAAGTGTGCGGGCGGGGGTTTGGGCGCGTGCTTTCAAGCCGACTTTTTCGATGACCTCCCATGTCCGTTCTTCGTATTGTTTGAAGCGTGAAGCAGGCTGCCAGAATTTAAAGTTGTCCCGTCCCAGCGCCTGTGAGGCAAGGCGGATATTTTCAAAGACCGTGAGACTGGGGAAGATGTTCGTGATCTGGAACGAGCGTCCGATTCCGAAATGGATCGTGCGATGGACAGGCTGGTGGGTGATGTCGCGCCCCTTGAAAATGACGTGCCCGCTGGTGGGTTCGAGGTTGCCGCTCAGCAAATTAAAGAAAGTGGTTTTCCCCGCGCCGTTTGGGCCGATAATGGCATGCAATGAATTCTTGCGGACTTTGAGGCTGACATCGTCCACAGCGACGAGCGCGCCAAATTGTTTGCGGAGGTTTGTTGTTTCAAGGATTGTTTCGTTTTCCATGAGGCCGTCCATAAATCGCCCTCACCCTAACCCTCTCCCGAGGGGAGAGGGAACTCCCTTCTCCCTTCGGGAGAAGGGTCGGGGATGAGGGAAAATCCCTGAGGGCCTCGCGACCCCCGGGGGTTCATTGTATTACGGAATTACTGTCCGCTCAGACTGCCGTAGGGCAGGTCGCCGCAGCGAGCCTTGAGTGTCTCGGGCAGGAGGCAGGGCGGTTCGGGGCGGGTGGTGTCGACATATTCGTAGAAGTTGGCGTCGGGGTCGGTCACGTTGACGAGTTTCAGGATGTACATATCCTGGATGGCGACGTGGTCTTCGGGGCGGATTTCGATGGCGCCCTTGGGACCTTCGAAGGTCATGCCTTCCATGACACCCTTGAGCGCGTCACCGCTGACGTCGCCGTTGGCGGCCTTGATGGCTTCCACAACCATGATGGCGGCGTTCATGCCATCGGCGTCAAACAGGTCGGGCATAACACCATAGCGGGCCTTGTCCTGTTCCTTGAGGAAGTCATTGGCGGGATTGTTCGGGGCGCTGTAGTGGTACAGAATGCCCGCAGTGGTACCGACAGCGTTCGCGAAGAAGGTTGGCATAAGGACGTTGTCAATGAAGGTCGCGCCGAGGGCCATGTTCTCGGTCACACCCTGGTCAGTGGCGGCCTGCATAAGAGACACGAAGCCGGAGCCAGCCCAGGTCACGATGTAGGCTTCAGCGCCGGAGTTGGCGATCTGTTCCATGTAAGGCGTGAAGTCGGTGGTGTCCAACGGGGCAAAGATGTCATCTGCTGCGAAGGTCGCGCCGCTCAAGGAACAAGCATCGCGGAAAGCCGCGGCAGAACCACGACCAAACGCATAGTCAGGGGCGATCTGGACGAAGTTCTTGTACTGCTGGGTGAGCGCGACACATTCGTTCATCGCGTCCTGGTAGTTGTTGCGGCTGGTGCGGAAGGTGTACTCGTTGAAGTTGACACCCGTGATGTCGTTGGCCGCGGCAGGCGCGACGATGAGCGGGATCTTGCTTTCGAGGGCAATGCCCTGCAGAGTGGCGGTCGCGCCCGAAGAAACGGTGCCAACTAAAATGTTGACCTTCTGAACGTCAATCAGTTCGCGGGCAACGGTGGCGGTGTTTTCGGCATTGCTTCCGTCATCGCGGACGAAGACCTGGATTTCACAGTCATCGATCTTGAAGACGTTTTCCTGGGCCTGGGTCAGGTCGAATTTGTCGCCAGCAGAACCAGCGGCGCCTGTGGCAAATTCCATGCCGAGCATGAATGAGCGCAGGATGTGCGCGCCGTAAATGGCGAGCGCGCCCGATGCGTCGGTGATGAGGCCGACTTTGACGGGTTTGGCACAGGTCAGGCCTGCAACGGGGGCTTCGGTCGGTGCTTCGGTGGCAACGGGCGCTTCGGTAACAACAGGGGCCTCCGTCGGCGCGGGAGTGGCGGCGGGGGCGCAGGCGGCCAGGATCAGGGACATGGCGACCAGCGCAAAGGCTAACGTGCGAAATACTTTCATTAGGTTACTCCTCCAAAAAGTTAGGTGGTTTATGCGAACAGAAAACGAAGATGTATTTTTGGACATCACCTCCTATTTTGCAAATTCAATGACGGCACGCGCGGCGGCTTCCGCGATCTCGATCGGGAAGAAATGCCCCGCGTCGGGGAATATCACTACCTTGCTTCCCGCGATCTTCTCCGCTAAAAGGGAAGCGTTCGCGGGCGGGACAACTTTGTCATGTGCGCCGAACAGGATCAGGGTCGGGACGTTGAGGCGGGAGAGTTGATTCTCAAAGGCCGCCGCCTCGGGCAGAAGTCCAAGTCCGATTGCCATCTGCGCCTGATAAGGCGCGGGGTCAATCGGATTTGCCACGCGCCACTTGACCCACTCTTCGATCATCTCTGGATTCTTCTCCGCCCAGCCCGGCGCGGTGCTGACGGACAGTCCGTTTTTGAAACGGGTCAACGGATCGCTGGTGACATCGGACAAAACCTTCATCGCCTCCGCCGTGACGGGGACGTGGCGCGGCCCGCCGAAGTTGGTCGAACACAGGATCAGTTTCTCCACCTTCTGTGGAAAATCAAGCGCCATCGCCTGCGTGATGAACCCGCCCATGGAATGTCCCATCACGACGGCCTTCTGAATACCAAGTGCGTCCAACAGACCGGCAGTATCAGCGGCGAGCATCTGCGCGGAGTACGGCCCCGCGGGCCTATCGCTTTGACCGACGCCGCGATTATCAAAAGTGATGACCTGAAAATGCTCCGCCAAAAACGGAACCATGCGATGCCACTGCCAAAGCGAATAGCCCAGACCCGAAATCAACACGAGCAGCTTGCCTGCGCCGTGGATTTCATAGTAGAGTTCGATTCCATTGGTCTTGATCTTTGGCATAAGATTCTCCATTCAGGAAAGAGGAAAGAAGAAAGAAATAGTTCTTAGTCAGTCCGTTCGTCGAGGGGCGTATCGAGACCAAAAGTCGCAATCAAACAAAATCTTTCCTGGAGACCTGGTGGTTTCCCTGGCCCAGCCCGCCAGGGCAGGGCGATACGCCCTTCGCTGTCGCTCAGGGCTGCTCAACCACCGGTTTCTCTTTCCTCTTTCTTCTTACTTCAAAAACATCTTCCTCAACTCCGCCTTCATCACCTTTCCATACGGCGAATATGGCAGAGACTCAACGAACTCGACTCGCTTCGGGGTTTTGTACTTTGCCAAACGTCCCTGGCAGAACCGCAGCAACTCCTCCGCGCTCACCGATTGATTTGGCTTGCACGCCACGATCATCAAACCGACCTCGCCCCATTTCTCATCGGGCTGGCCGATCAACGCCGCATCTGCAACCGCGGCATGTTCCCGGAACACGGCTTCGACCTCGGCGGCATACACATTCTCGCCGCCGCTGATGATCATGTCCTTGAAGCGGCCCGCGATGTAGTAATAACCCTCTTCATCCACACGAGCCATGTCGCCCGTGTAAAACCAACCATCACGTAACGCCTCAGCAGTTGCTTCGGGATTATTCCAATATCCCGCGCACACGTGCGGCCCCGCGATAATTAGCTCTCCAGTTTTGCCGACCGACACATCGTTTCCATCTTCATCCACCAGCCGCATCTGGCTGTGAAAGATCGGCTTCCCCACCGATCCCCTCTTTCGCAACGCATCTTCATCGGTCATCGAAAAACAATTCACGCCCACTTCGGTCAGGCCGTAGCCCTGCCGCATCGTCACGCCCTTCGACTTGCTCCACGCTTCGATCAACGAAGGCGGGCACGGCGCGCCGCCGCTGATAAAGAAATGCACATGGCTGAAATCAATGTCCGAAAATTGCGGCGAATTCATCCACACTTGAAAAAGAGTTGGCACGCCGAGAATGACCGTGCATTTTTCATCCACGATCAACTTCAACGAAGCATCGGGGTCGAAACTGCGCGACATCACGATCCGCCCGCCCGCATAAAACAGCGGCACCAGAAAAACAAAAAGTCCGCCCGAATGGAACATCGGCGTCAAAATCGGCGAGACATCCTTTTCGCTCAGTCCCCACGAAACCACCGTGTTGATGGCGTTCCACAAAATTTGTCGGTGTGGGAGGATCGCACCTTTGGGACGTCCCGTTGTCCCGGACGTGTAGAGGATGCAATAAGCATCGTCCGCTTCGATGACGGGCCGCATCGGTTCGGACCCTTCGGCCTGATTCAGCGATTCTTCATACGACTCGGCGCCTGAGACATTTGCCCCTTCGAGCGAGATGACATGCTCCACGTTGATCGCATCGCGCATCTCATCAAACACAGACACGAACTCCGGCCCGACAATCAAAACTTTCGGCTGGCAGTCATTGACAATGTACGTCAATTCGCGGCTGGTTAATCTCCAATTCAGCGGAGCAAGGATCGCACCGATCTTTCCCAGCCCGAACAACAAATCCACATATGCAATGCTGTTGTGCGCCAGAATGGAAACCCGATCTCCTTTTTCAACACCATACTTTTCACGCAAAAAATTTGCGGCGCGGTTGGCACGCAGATTGAGTTGAGCGTACGTGTAACGAATCCCGCTCGTCAGGTCATACAGCGCCTCGCGGTCAGGAGTTAGATTTGCTCGTTTGGTTGGCAGATCGGCTGAGTGCATGGTTTCTTCTTACACAGAGAGCGCAAGGAAAAAATCTCTGCGCTCTCTGTGTCTCTGTGGCTAATCAAGTTCCGACAACGATCCCACCATCCACGCGCAGGACTTCGCCCGTGATGAACGATGCTTCATCAGACGCAAGGAACAAATACGCGTTCGCAATATCACGCGGCTCGCCAAGACGTCCCAGCGGCGTATGCGATTTCATGCCATCCAGTATTTTTTCGGGCATGGCAGTGACCATCTCGGTGGCGGTAAAGCCAGGCGCAACTGCATTGACGCGGATGTTGTACTTTCCAAGTTCGCGCGCCCAGACTTTCGTCATGCCGATCACGCCGAATTTTGTTGCCACGTAATTGGTCTGCCCAAAGTTTGCATCCAATCCCACAACGGATGATGCGTTCAAAATCACGCCGCCGCCCTGCTTGATCATCACAGGCGCAACCGCCTGCGCACAATTGAACACGCCCTTCAAGTTGACCGAGATGACCAGGTCAAAATCAGCCTCGGACATTTGCCCCGTCAACTGCCCATCTTTGAATTTGACCAGTTGTCCATCGCGCAGAACACCTGCGTTGTTGACGATCACGTCCACGCGGCCGTATTTGGCAGCCACCTCATCAACCCACTTTTGAACGTCTTCGCGGCTGGTCACATTGACCTTGTAGAACGCCGCGTCTTCGCCGAGCAATTTCACGGTCTCCTGTCCCACCGTTTCGTTCACGTCACAGATAACGACTTTCGCGCCTTCCTCGGCAAACCGCAAAGCCGTAGCCTTGCCAATTCCCGCCGCCCCGCCAGTGACGAGCACAACCTTATCTTTCATTCTCATAATTTTTCTCCTTGAAGAAAAGTGAAGGCGGACAACTTGGGACCTATGCAGGCAACGATGGGGGACCGCCCGCCATTCACGTGTTGTCTTTTTATCATCCCGCGGTTACCTGCGGGTTACACAGTCCAATGTCACACCTGCACTTGCGCCAGGTGCAAGTGTTGCGAGGAGCGCTCTTGTTCGCTGCGACGAAGCAATCCCAAGTTAAACGGATAATCCTTTTCGATAGGAATCTTCCACAAAACAGAGGGTTGCTTCGCGAAGAGCGCTCGCAACGACATAGTTACATCTTGAACGCCAAATAAGTCTTTTTTGCTTCGCCCTCGCCAAATTCGACAAAATCCACGCTTACTGGTGTGCCGATCCTGATTTCGGTTGGCTTTGTTGGATCCACGCCTAGAACGCGCGCGCTGATGAGAGCGCCTTCTTCGAGTTCCACAATGCCCGAAACATACGGGTTCTTGCGGTCAAAGCCCTGCTCCACCATGAAAGTCGGGCCGCTGTAGATCACGGTAAAGGCGGAAAGTTTGCCCTTGCCGCTCGTTTCAATCCATTCCAATTCTTCGCTGTGGCATTTCGGGCAGATCGCACGCGGCGGGACGTACACGCCCCCGCATTTTTTACAGCGCGCCGCCATGAGTTTATGTTCGGCAATATACTGGTTGAATGCCGCCGCCGAAAACGGACGGACAGTGGTTGTTTCTTCGCTCATGATTTCTCCAATGGTACGGGCGACCTATCTATTACCCACAACTTGAACGCGAGTCTCGGCAATCAGATTCCAAGTTGCAGCCAAATCTTGTAATCTTTTCCATCCGCGCCAAATAACGACAATGCCTGGTTCGCCATCAGATTTGCGCCCCAAGAAACCGCC
>JACRLC010000096.1 GCA_016235425.1 Chloroflexota bacterium
CCATAGGACCTCCTCAAAGAGGCAGTATGAACGAAAATATCCACCGAGGCTATGGTTAACCCAACGCCGGACTCCCCCGATCCAAAAAATGTGTTCGATGTCTCTGGACTTAATTGTGCCCGATGTCGTCGGACACGACACCTTACCTGGTGAAAGGCGATGAACTAACAGCGCAATACGCTTTCTGGGATTTGTGGGAGTCTTTGTATGGATCAGATTGAACAACTTGCTCAGGCCGCGCTCGCACGCGGCCATATAAAATTGCGAAGCATCGCACAGGATTTGACGCGCTCAAATATTAACTTTAGCCGTTTACCCCGTCCTTTAGCATATGACCCGCGTCTGCTTGCTGTCATTGCATCATTGGTGGAATTACTGGCGCTTCGTCAAAAGCAGAATCCTCCTTCATGGACGAAAGAGATCGGCCCATTAAGTGAGCCATTCTTTATGCTTGAATCAGCGGCAAGTATGAAACGCCTGCGAACTTTATGTGAAACTCAATCTCCTGAACCCATGCGCAAGCGGCTTTTATATGCCCCACCACATTTTCTGGAGTTTGCATAAGACAAAACGTCCGAAGCCTGAAAACTTCGGATGTTTTTTATCACCCGCCCTCCCCATTCCATTCAATATCGAACGTCGAAGCCTCCAGCGGAGTGATGCCGTGTTGCTTCGCCAGTTTCAGGTAATGAAAAATGCTCCTAAATTGAAGGAGAAATGGCTGTAAGTCTTTGCCGTCCAAAATGACATCGTCGCTGGTGAAGAATGTGCGGAGCCATTTGCCGATGCGGCCTTTCGCAAGCGAGGCGGGCAGGCCGTACATGAGCATGGCTGTGGACAGCATGTGGGAGGAATGATCGTTGGGAATGAAGCACAGCATGGATTCGTCGAAGAAGGCGTTGATGAATTCGGGATGGTTCGCCAAAATGTGGACCCCGCTCGTGGCGCGCGGGTTACATTCGAGGGCGAAGATCTGGCCGTCGGGCGTTTGCATGAAGTCGAAGGCGATCTGGCCCGTGAAGTTTGTCGCTTTGACGAATTTTGTGACCCAGTCAAATGTTTCGGGGTGATGGGTGTGTTGAAAGGTGATGGTCGCGCCCGGGCCTGCGGTGAATTCCGAAAAATACGCCGTGTGCGCGGTGACGTGTCCGTTGTGGCAGATGCTGTACGTGCAGATTTGCCGTCCCTGCATGTGTTCCTGCGCGATCCAGGGTGATTCAAACGTCAGGGTGGAGAGGGCCTTTTTTAACGGTGGCAGGATGAGGGTCCGCGCGGCGAAGCGGGAATAGACAGGTTTGAGCACCAGTCCGCGCCACTGTGCGTAGGCGTGGAGCAAGTCTTCCTGTCCTCCGAGCAGAATTGTTTCAGGGACGGATAGTTCATGCTCAATCGCTTTGACCATGAATGTCCACTTGTTGTGAAGGGCGTCGAGTTTTTCGATTGGCTCAACGAACACTTTGCACGGGAGCTGGCCGCGCCCCATCGCGACGTAGAAAACCTCTTCGCAGGTGGGAATCAACAGGTCAATTTTGCATTGGATGATGATGTCTTTGAGGGCTTCAATGAACGACCCCGTTTGCTGGCGCGGCGGGGGGACGAGAAAGTGTTGCGCGATGGCGCTGCTTGGCTCGGATAAATGCCCGCGCAAACTCTCGGCCATGAAGACCGTTTGCCCGGCGCGGTGAAAGGCGCGGGCCAGGTCGAGGGTTGCGGGTGCGCGCCCGCCGGTGAGAAGAATGTTCATAAAGTTTAGCCACAGAGACACGGAGTTGCGGAGTTTTTCTATCTCTGTGACTCCGTGTCTCCGTGGCAAATCTCAAAACGTGAGAACCAAACCGCCAATGGATAAACCAGCGCCCGTACCGACAAGCAGAACTTTCCTGCCGCGCTGGATATGTCCATCACGAACGGCCTGATACAGTGTAACAGGAATCGAGGCCGCGACGCAATTCCCCAGGCATTCGAGGGTTTGCATGATTTTTTCTTCGGGCCAGCCGAAGCGCGTGAGCATGAGCAGGCCAACCTTGCTGGCCTGGTGCGGGACAACCGCGTCAATATCCACGAGGCTTTTCGAGAGGCCGGGATACAGCTCCTCGAGGAAATCCGCGGCGATGCCGCGTACCATGCGAAGCACTGCCGGGCCATCCATGTGGAAGAGGTCGTCTTCGGGGTTGTGGTTGGGGAAACGCGGATGACGCGCCGAACCGCCGCCCATGATGGCCGTGAGATACGCGCCCTCGCCGTACGTTTTGAAATGCGCGTGATGGACGATGGATTTTTCATCCTCCTTTGGCCGCGTGACGACAACCGCCGCCGCCGCATCCCCAACAAGCGAGGCTGATTCCGGTTCCTTTGGGTTGATGCCGCACGAGGCCGCGTCCGCGCTGGCGATGAGGATATTTTTGTACCTGCCGGTTTGCAGGAAGTTCGCGGCCACGTCCATCGCGGCGACGAAACTCAAGCAGCTGGTATGCACTGTTATTGCAGGGATGCCTGATTTGCCAAGCCCAAGCTGACGCTGGATCAGCGCGCCGGTATCGGGGAGGGCCTGTTCGCCCGTGCCGGAAGCGTTGATGATGAGGTCGAGTTGATTCGGCTTGAGTCCCGCTTCATCGAGTGCCTCATGCGCGGCCTGCGCGGACATGAACGACGAGGTCTCATCCGTTACCCACCTGCGCTCGCGGACGCCGTTCCGCCGCTCCACCCAGCCCGCCGGCACGCCGCACATTTCCTCCAGCACCGAGTTCGGCACGACGCGTGAGGGAAGATAGCGGCCAAGTCCGATAATTTTGAGGGGAAGGTTAACTTGCATTTGACTCCTGTTGCCCTCACCCCTTGCCCCTCTCCCAATTTTGGGAGAGGGGTTGGGGAGAGGGTCTTAAAAATCATTCTTCTGAAAATACGGTATCGCCAACTCGCCGATTACCTTCAGCAGCTTCCACGGCAATTGTTTCCTGGGCGGCAGGTGCTTCGCGAACACCGCATTATATTCAATTACGCTTTTGCCGCCGCGGATCTTCTTGAATTTTCCCACACCGCCGCTGGCATGGACGAGCAAATTTCGTTTCAATCCCTCCTGCAACGTGATGAGCGTGAGCAAACGGTACAGTCCCTCCTCCTGCGGCAGACTCGTATCGTAGCCAAACAACGGTTGCGTCATCGCGCCGTCCCGGATGAAGAATCCCATCACTGCGTTGACCCGTCCATCGCGGCGCAGGGCGCGCAGATGCAAAATCTCTTCGTTGCGCGCGAGCCGTAAAAATTCAAACGTGAACTGTGGATTGAAATACGAATACTTTTCCAGGTACAACAAGTTGTACAACTGCACTGCGCGGCGCAATTCATCGTCGCTCAAATCCTTCCCCTCGACGATTTCATAGCCGTGCCTGCGAAGCACCCGCGCGTCCTCTTTGTACTGGCGCGTGCGGCTGGCCTCCGCCGCGTCCATGTACCAGACCTGGCGGCTCAGAACCATCTCAAAGTTTTTTTGTTTGAGGACATCATACACGAGCGGATTTTTCCGTTTATCCACTGATCGGAACACAATGACACGATCCGGGAACCAAACGGTCAGCGCTTCGCACAGGACCTCAAACTGGGCCGCCGTTATGGACGGATATAGATTCGTCGAAAGCAGGTAGTTGTTCACGTAGACGACTTTGTCCAGTTCGGTATAACGGAAAAACCATGCGGCGGGAACCATGATTGCCTTGATGAGCGTTTCCACCAGCGGCATGTTCAAGTGATGCACTTCTTCAAATCCGCCATACGACACGTAATGGCTGTACGGCGAACATGTGTACGTGTTGTCGGGATGAAAATCCGTGACCGTGATGGGGATGACGACATCGTCCACTTTGGCGATCATCAATTGCGTGTTATGCACGTTCCTGATGTACTTCTGCGGGTCGTCCATCATTGGAAGGAGATATCGCCGCGCATAATCTCCATCCGCTGTGGGCGGCCAATCGAGGGATGCGATGTTTTCGCGGGTGTAGAGAGTGGGATGATAGTGCGTCGCACCAGAAGGGTTGGATAATGCCATTTAATCAGAATTCTCTTCGGAATAGATTGGTCTCATTAAGTCAGGTGCGACGCACCCACGCGCGCATCTTCGTCCTGAGCGGAGCCGCCGTTCTCTGGCGGCGTAGTCGAAGGACATTCTTTGCCTGGCAGTCATACGCTTCGACTACTCAACGCGGAGATTGTCTCTTCACAATGCGAAGGGACGAGATGAACATTCGGATGATTCAGGTGATATGAATGCAAATTTGATAATGTCTCGCGGTAGGCTTGGCCGTCGGCAAATAACAGGTTCGCTATTTTATGCGGCGGAAGATTTTGGACTACGGCTCGTTTCAACCACGCTGCGTCTGCGACGAAGAAGAAGGTCTGGTCGTTTTCGCCGCGGGCGAAGATGCCCATCTGGCCAGTCGCGTGGCCGGGCAGTTCGACCGCGATGAGCGATTCGTCGCCGAGCAAGTCATAGCCAATTGTGAAGGGCGCGTATTCGGGCGGGAGCGCGCGGGGTTTGGATAAATCCACCGACGCGGAGCACTCGTCGAAGTCGCCTGGGAGGAGATCGGGCAAATAGGCTTTCGAGACAGCTTCAAGTCCACGCGCGAAGCGGATGTGCTCATAGGCGTGAGGCAGATGGACGAAGCGCGCCCGGTCAAAGTCCGCGAGTGCGGCGATGTGGTCTGCGTGAAAGTGGGAGATGAAGATGTGGGAAATGTCCCTTGGTTGAAGGTTAAAGGTTGAAAGTTGATTGATGGCGAGGTCTTGTTCCCGGAGAGTTACGGGAGTCATCCAACGATAGAGACGGTTGGGAAAGGCGCGCGTCTCGTCGAAAAAGCGATAGGAGTAGCCGGTGTCGAAAAGCATCGCGCCAAAGCGAGGATGCTCGAGGAGCGCGAACATCGCGGGAAAATGGATGTGACGCCACGCGCCGCCCTGAATGGCGATGTGTTCGGGAGCAGTGCAGTAACCTGCGCGGAGGATGTGGATTTTCATCTTGTTTCATGTCATTGCGAGGAGCGCTTGTTGCGACGAAGCAATCCCCGGTTAGTGATGGAATTTCACCGATAAGATTTTCCATTTAAACTGGAGATTGCTTCGACGGAAGAACACCGTCTCGCAATGACATCGGCCTTCCACCATTTCACAAATTCATCAAATCCTTCTTCGATTGAAATGCGCGGCTTGTATCCCAGGTCGCGTTTCGCGGCGGAGATGTCGAGCGTGGCGCTGTGGGCAATTACGCTGACGGAGTAACGCGTGAGCGGCGGTTCGGGCTGACCCGGAAGTATACGATAGATGAGTTCAAGAATCACTGCGGCTGTATCGGCAACTTTGTAAGGAATGTGTTTTTGCGGGAAAGGCAAATTGAGCGCGCCGGCAACTTTTTTTATCATGTCCCACAAAACGACAGGCTCGCCGTTGGTGATGTTGTATTTTTTGCCGAGTGTGTTTGCAGGCGATTCCGCGCAAAGCAGGAGCGCATCCACCACGTTTTCGACGTAAGTTAAATCGGCGATATTTTGCCCGTCGCCGATGGTGCGCAGCCGTCCCTTTTGCAGGCGGTCAATGAGACGCGGTAGGATGGCCGCATCTCCCGGCCCAAAAATGGCGCGCGGACGAATGGTGACGACGGGAAGTCCGCGCTCGAAGGCTTCGTCTATTTTCGACTCGGCGATGAGCTTGGTGCGCGCGTATTCATTGACCGGTTTCTCCGGCAATTCCGCATCTTCGCGGACGTTGAGCCTGGGCGCAAGATTAAAGTAGATACTCGGCGTCGAAACATGGACGAGTCGCTTCACATGGTTTTCTTCGCAGGCGTGAATGACGTTTTCCGTGCCGCGCACGTTGGCTCGATAAAAATCGTATGCTTTTCCCCACGGTGAAGAAAGCGCGCCGCAGTGAAAGACGATATCCTGTCCTTTGCAGGCGTTGAGGATGACTTGCGTGTCTTCGAGATTTGCTCGAACGGCTTTGATGCCCTGCGCTTCAAGCGCGGCGAGGGAACGCGGGTTACGTCCCAGCGCGGTGACGTCCCAGCCCATGCCGTGAAGTCGGCGGGTCAACGCGCCGCCGAGGAAACCTGTCGCTCCGGTGATCAATGTTTTCATGATTCGCGAAAACTATCAGGAGACAGATTGTACTCCGTTAAATTTTCATTCTGTATTTTCCACGCCCAACAAATTCAACAACATTTCTATCCCTTAAGAACTGAAGTTGTTGTCTTATTTTCGCCCTGACGTTATTATTCAAGGGGTGCCTTGATTTTAGATATGCTTCAAAAGCATAAACGTTGTCCAGTGAAAATTCTTCCTTCTTGATTTTTTCAACACAAACCAGGACATCAAGCATCCAACCTTTCGCGTCAATGTCATGAGTATTTTTTACAAATTCGGTTCGGCTCCATTTATCCATAACCTCATTTCTGCTTTTTGCAATTCCATTTTGAACATAAAAGATTTTCCCAAGCTCAGGGATACCGCTCATCACAATGTTGCAGCCAACCCATCCAGCCCTTCTCGCAGTTGCGCTCAGTGCATTTCTTCTTTCAATAATGTCTGGAATGAAGAAATATTTGGGGATGCTCAGGAAGTTTCTGACTTCAAACCCGGGCTTGTTGTAAGTTAGAAAGAAGAAATTCGGATTGTTGTCAGAGATCAGTCTTTCAATCATGGTGTCATAAGCGCCATCCATAACCTTTTTCCCCACAGCACCATATTTTGACTTTAATTCATATTCTTCCCGGCAACTGCCGCAATAGAAATCTGCAACGGGCGTATTGTTTTCAAAGCGGCTCAAGTTACTACCACAATTGGGGCAGAACACCGAATGATTCACCCAGTATTCTGTCATTACTCGAATTCGCTGACTGCCGCTTGAGTAATCTTGTGCAATGCTGACAGGCAATCTCAATGCCATTTCACTTGTCCTTGATTTCAAGAGATTTCAAAAATCCGTGCTCATCCGCATAATCCGCACCCGAAAGCCTAAAAATCCCAACTCCTTCCAACGCAACATCATATCTGCACGAACGCACAAGCAACAACATCGGAACATCCCATCCAAGCAGAAACACTTCATCCTTCGGATGAAGTGTAATCGAAAAATGCAAGGAAAAGGGTGTGCATGTCGCGTTGAGTATTGATGGCACAAAAAGGTCTGGAAACCTGATTTGCGATCTGCCGCTTCCCGACGGGCTTTTTGAAAGAGAAATGCTCATTGATATTGGGCATTCAATACTAAAAAGATTTCAGATGAATGGAAAAACTCTTGAAGGGGAAAAGGTATCGGACAGGCTATTGTTAACCTATTGAAATTCCCGGTTTGCGATTTGGGGTAATTTCTCGCGGATAATTTTTGAATTGTGCCTCACATCCGTGGGGAATTTTTTCATGAACAAAAAGATTTTTATCATTTTGGCCTGCGGATGGTCTTTGGCTAGCTCGATTAATTCGTTTTTGATTTTTTGCTTGACAGCATTTTTCGCGTGAGCCTCAAGCTCAACCCACAGCACGGGTTCTTTTCCCACACCCACCAGCGCGGTTCTGTAAACCAGTGGATGCTCGTTGAAGATGCCCTCAATTTGTTCGGTAAAAAACGTTCCGTAATTTGTTTCGACGCGCTGGGATTTGCGTCCGCAATACCATAGCCTGCCCTGCTTATCGAGATAGCCTACGTCCCCCATACGATGGATGATTTCGCCGCCATCCCGAATCTTGGCGAGACGATTTGCACCCTCGCGGGCGACATATTCTTTTGTCACAGCCCTGCCTTTGACGGTGATCTCGCCGATTTGGGTAGCTGGCAATTCGATGGATTTGTCCCAGTTCGGGATTTTCCCATCGCTGATTTGGATGATGCGAACGTCCGCTCCATCCACTGGCCTGCCGATGCACACGCCCGCTCCCCGCGCGGTTTGGTGGCGGGTGTCTTTGAAGACTTCGTTGCCTTCAATGACTGTGATTGGCAATGTCTCGGTCGCGCCGTACACGCCGAAGAGGCAGGCAGACTCGGGTAACAGTTTTTTGAAATTCTCCTGCACTTGAAAGGGAGCAGGCGCGCCCGCCGTGATGACACGCTTCAAGCTTGGCAGTTTGACGTTGTTTGCTGCGCCGTAATTTGCAAGTCTGTCCAACACAACCGGCGACGCGAATGTGTTGGTGACTTTGAACTGCTGAATGGCTGAAAGCGTGCGTGCCGCGTCCACTTTGCCGGGGACGGGGAAGCGAATGTCGGGAATGACGGAGGTCACGCCAACGAGCACGTCTATCAACGCGTAGAGCGGGAAGGCGGGCAGGTCAATTTCATCCGGTTGGATATTGAATGCCCGGACGAGCATGTCCAGTTGCGCGGCAAAGTTTTCGTGGGTGTAAATCGCGCCCTTGGGCAGGCCGGTGCTTCCGCTGGTGTAGATGATGGCGGCGGGGGAATCATCAGTAATCAGTGATAAGTTATCAGTTATCAATGGCGAGTGATTAGCGTTTAGTAATTCGTAATTGGTAATTTGTAACAGGCTGGAGATGGTCAGATTATGCCTGATTGAGTCTTTACCCCAGCCAAAGACAACTCGAAGAAGATGGGTAAGTGTGTTGCCGATAAAAATCTCAGGCTGTGACTCATCGAGGCATTCCGTCACTTTGCGGAGGCCGATGGCGGGGTCAGTGATGATGGGGACGATGCCGGTCTTGAGCATGGCGAATGCCAACGCGAAGAACTCGACCGACGGCGGAGTCATCAGGGCGGCGCGAGTGCCTGGGGTCAGTCCGCAGGCCAAAAGTCCGCGTGTGAGGCGGTTCGTCAGGTCGGCAAGTTGTTTGTAGGTGAATGTGTCCCAGTGATTGGGCTTGCTCGAAAAAATGAAGGCGGGTTTATCGGGGAATTGCGCCGAGAGTTCGTCCAGGCGGGAGGCAAGGTTCATCGGCGCATTGTATCATGCGCTTAATCGCTGTTGATGAAGGCAATCAAAGCCTCAATTTCCGCATCTTTCAACTTCAACGTGGGCATCATTGTTTGCGGTTTCACCGAAGCAGGGTCGTTCAACCACATCCGCAGGTCTTCGGGGCTGGCGGCGAAATCCGTCAGGTTCGGGCCGATGTCCACGCCGATCTCGCGGTCTTTATACGTGTCGCTGTGATAATGGCAGATGACGCATCCTTTTGCGATGAACAACCTGTGACCCAATTCGACTTGATCCACCGAACTGGAAGATTCAACGCTGACAGCCGCTTCATTCCTGACCTGAGGCTGATCAGCCGCCGAGACGAATCCCACGCCCCCGACAACCAACCCGACCGCGGCCAAGGCGATTGCCCAGCGAACATTTTTTTTCGCGAACCACAACCCCGCGGCGACGCCAGCCAAACCAAGCGCGCCAGCAAGTATGGCCGGAAAAGCAAACACAGGTGTTGTGAATGGTTCACTTGCAACATGCGAACCGGTTACGACAGTCAGTGGAGGCATGGTTTGTGTGATGAACGCGTTGATGCTCCATGTCCATTCGCCGGATTGTGGAAATGTTAGTGTCGCGGTGTAGTGTCCGGGTTCGCCTTCCTCTTTGCCTGAAACGCGAACCACTTCTTTTGTTCCGCTCAATTGGGCAGTGATGGTTGGCGTCAGTCCTGCCAGCGGTGTGACGCCATGCTGTCGTACCGTGAATCCAATGTTGAGCGGTTCACCGGCTGTAACTTCGCCGGGCAATTCGTCCAATGTGATGATTGCCCACCCGCCGGCAAGCGCGGAAATGGTAAAGGTTAATGCCAGCGTGAGAGCGAGGGTGATTCCAGTAAATATCTGTTTCATCTAAAGCTCCTTGGTTTTTGCCTACGGAGTCCAACGTCTCCAGACTTTGGACAACATCCAACGTCGGGAAACGTTGGACTCCATTTGTCTATAAATTTACACCGCCCGCATGGGGCTGGTTCCATGCGGGCGGTGTGTTTGTTCAGGGTGTGGATGGCGCTGTCAGAGATTCGGCAATTTTCAGCGCCTCCTTGAGCGGGAGGTCGGTTTCGAGACGGTAGGTAATATCATCGCTTGCCCAGATTAAGACATTCCCTTCGATGAGACGAGTGAATTGGATGTCATTGTTGTGGAGGAGCAACGGGTAAGGCCCTATCGTCCATGCGGCAGGTTGTCCATTTACAGTTGTGTCTTCGATAATGGTCGGCTGAACTTTTTCAATCGCCCAACTGCCTGCTTGAATAAGATGGAGGCTCATCTTCACTCGCTGCGGGTTTTCAGGATCAATCCAAACCAGGATCGCCATGTCTCCATTCGCGTCCTGGACGAAGACGCGGTCTGGGTCGCCGAGATTGGGAGGATACGCGGGAAGCGGGATGGGGAATTGGACATCATGGCGGGCTTCCTCCAGCGAAGTCTCTCCTGCCATCTGTTCAAGGATGGGCATCAAGGGTGTTGCATTCTCTTGAGAAGTTGCAGTTACTATGATTTGTGTTTCAGGCGTGACATTTGCGTCGTGTTCTACCGGCTGGAAGATGCGGACGATTCCGATTTGGATGAATTCCAACACTGCGGCGCGGACGGTTGGAACGGCCATCAGACTTGCCAGCAGGATCAAGACAATGGTCAGGGACAGGGCCAGCTTGCGCGCGGCGGAACGTGATGGAGAATTTTTTGTTTGAATGCGCGCCATGACCTTCTCCGCGATGGGCGGCGTGGGCGGGTAGGGAAAATCCTGTGCCAGTTCATGCAGGCGGGATTCAAACGAGTCGGTCATGCTTCGGTTCCTTCGGATAGCTCTGGAAAATCCGTTTCGATGATGCCGCGCAGGTGTCCCAGTGCGCGGCTGAGGCGGGATTTGATTGTGCCCTCAGCCGCGTCCAATGCCTAGGCGGCCTCAGCAACTGAAAGTCCAAGAAAGAAGCGCAGGTAAACCACCTGTTGGTCCTCGGTCTTTAGCCGCCGGATGGCTTTCCAAAGCTGGCGGTTGTCCATATTCTGAGTCACGCGTTCCTCGGCGCCGGATGTTGTTTGCAGTTCGAAGCGAAAGGCGCGCGTGAGGACGGCGAGGTAGCGCCCTGCGGAGCGCCGACGGTTACAGGACAGGTTGGCGGCAATGCTCAACAACCACGGGCGCAGTGGCAGGGACGTGTCGAAGCGTTTGAGACTGCGATAGGCGCGTAGAAAAGTCTCTTGGGCAGTATCATCGGCTTCATCGGGATCGCCCAGGAAGAGATAGGCAAGGCGAAACACGGATTCCTGGTGAGCGAGCATGAGCGGCTCCCAGGCGGTTGCGTCTCCCTGAAGTGCGCGTTGGATAAGCTCCGCTTCTTCCAATGGTTCTCTCTGAGGAGCTGTCTATTACCCACAAGTTGGGTAAAGGTGAGGTAGACTATGGAGAAAGCACAAAGACAGGAGCAATCTGAACATTGACAAGCAAGAAGAAAAGCGGCGATATTTCATGGACGGTGGAAGAATTTTCAAAAGTCAA
>JACRLC010000013.1 GCA_016235425.1 Chloroflexota bacterium
GCAAAACCTCAGCCGCGGATTTCACGAATTTTCGCGAATTGGTTTTAAAAATCCGTGTGAATTAGCGAAATTCGCGGCAGAATGCTCTGGCTTTGAGGCTTTGAATGTCGGATACGGACTTGTGGGTAATCACCAAAAATTTACCCTATTGACATCCGATTTGAAATGTGACATACTTTCGTCACTGCATGGGGGTTCGTCAATTCAAGCCTGCCATCCTAAGAAAGGAGGAGGTGATGTCTAACATGGATAGTAGTAACCAACCCAGCGCTGTGGCATCCCTCCTCAAGTAAGAACGCAGGAAGTACACCTGCACCTCCGGGAAGCCACAGCGCGAACCCCACGACTGCCACCTGCAAGGGTGGCAGTCTGGTTTAAGTTATCTTTTGCTATAATGTGTCTGATGCAAACACAAATCGCAACATCCCGTTTTACAAGTATCACGCGCTGGTTCGTTCCCATCGCCGCGCTTCTCGTCATGGCCGCATGGTTTTACATTGCACCCGAAGGTGCGCTCGGCAAACTGGACGCCATCGGTTACGCCGTGTGCCATCGCATCGACGCGCGTTCCTTTCACATCGGCGACCGCCAACTCCCCCTCTGTGCGCGTTGCACAGGTGAATTCTTCGCCGCAGGTGTGACGCTCATCTTCATGGGTTTCGTCAGCGGCAAACGAAGCAAACTGCCGTCACGCCGCATCATCGCGGTGCTTGTCCTTTTCTTCCTCGCCTTTGGCATTGACGGAAGCAATTCCTACCTCTATCTCATGAAGCAAACCGCCGAAGGCGCGTTCGACAAAATTCCCAACATCTACGTTCCGAACAATACCCTGCGTCTCTTCACTGGAAGCGGGATGGGCATCGCGCTCGCGGCTGTACTTTACCCGGTCATCAACCAGACCCTGTGGCGCGAACTCGACCATCGCCCCGCGCTTAATTGGAAATCATTTGGCATTCTCGTCACGCTCATCATGGTTCTCAATTTATTAATTCTGACCGAACACCCGGTCATCCTCTACCCCGCCGCGTACATCAGCGCGCTGGGTACATTATCCCTGCTCGTGATGGTCTTTGCGATTTTGTGGATTATCATCATGAAGGCAGATAACACCTACGAGAACATTCGTCAGCTTTGGCTGCCTCTCGCCTCCGGCCTGACCCTCGGCCTGCTCCTCGTCGTCAGCATTGATCTGCTCCGACTCACCCTCACAGGCACGTGGAGCGGATTTCCGGGAATCGGCGGATAATTAGCGCAGAACGTCCCGAAGGTTTCAGTAATTCTGGCTGGCTTTCCGCTCTAACCTTCGGGACGGTGCGTAACATCAGTAAATAAGGAGAAAGAAATGGAACTCCTGCTCGGAATCTTCTCAGCGTTCGGCCTCTCAGCCAGTGCGGGACTCAATGCCTACATTCCCTTGCTGGTTGTCGGTTCAGTGGCGCATTATTTCCCCAACCTGCTCACCCTCAACTCACCCTGGGATTTGCTCGCCAACCCGTGGATACTCATCCTGCTCGGCGTGCTCGTCATCATCGAAATGCTCGCGGATAAAGTCCCCGCGGTGAATCACATCAACGATGTCGTCCAGACCGTTGTCCGTCCTGCCGCGGGCGCGGTCGCTTTTGCCGCAAGTGCGAAGGTCGTCACCGATATCAATCCCGTGCTGGCGCTTGCGTGCGGCCTGCTTGTGGCGGGCAGCGTACACGCTGTCAAGGCCGCGGCAGTCCGTCCGGCTGTGACGGCAACAACCGGCGGCGCGGGAAACGTTCCGGTCAGCATTGCGGAAGACATCATTTCAACCATTGTCTCTGTGCTCTCCATCATCATCCCCATCGTCGTGGGAATCCTATTGGTACTATTTGTGGCGTTTTTGCTTTCCTGGTGGTGGAAGCGTACAGACAAGACACAAAGTGCCTGATATAATTTGCAAAAATGGTGGTTGTCCCCGCGCAAAATCTATTTGCACGGAACTCTATTCTTGAGGAGAGAAATCATGAATGAAATGCCCGTTTCCCCCGAACAGCCGAAGAAGAGCAACACAGGCATCATCATTGCCGTGGTAGTGGTTGTATTGCTGTGTTGTTGTTGTGTGGGGCTTGGTCTCGCCTGGCAGTTTGGCGATCAAATCATGCAGTCCCTTGGCGGTTTCTAAACCGTCTCAGCCACAACAAGCCTCCGGCATCATTGCGGAGGCTTGTTGCGTTTACAGAGTACCGCATAAATATCTAAACCAGAATTGCCAAATCTTCTCGTGATTTTTATCAAAAAGTTAAGTTGTTTGTACAGCAGGCGGTAAAACGGGCTTTCAATTCATCCAGCGCGGCCCATGCCTGGGCACGTGTTTGAGAATCCACCCTCAACTCTTTGAACTCCTCCTCATCCAACACGGTCTGCTGTCCATCGGCGTTCACCCACAGATCCAGCGCCAAATCCACATACGAGACGGCGCCATCTTCGATGACGGCGGGTCTGCCCACGTTGCAATAATATCCCTTGAAGTGGTTGTCATCGCGGTCATAAATCTCAAAGACGTTGAACCATTTATCGGCATAAAAGGTTTCGACGAAGCGGTCATCCCTTTTCAGGACAACATCCATAAAAGGCATATCCTCGCGGTTGAACCGCGCTTCAAGCGTCACCGAGTTTTCTTCGCGACGCAGGACAATGCCATCGTATTGCCAAGTCACTTCACCCGCGGGACTTTTCTTCAATACCGTGATTTTCATGACAAACACTCCACTGCGACATGCACCGCTATTTCATCCCCAATCTTCGGCGCAGATTTCAAATAAAAATAGAGACCATTTTCAAGCGTGACTTTGAATCCATCCTTTTGAAATAACACGTCAGCCACTTTCCCTTTAATTACATTCGCTTCATTCCCGACCTCACGCGGGCGTACCAATAAATGGGCATTCTCGCCCTTTGAGTGTTTCTGCGCGCACTCGACTGTGAAGACGCCGTAATCCGTTTTAACTTTCGAACCTTCAACTTTCAAACCAGAAATCACATTTCCCAATCCCAAAAATTTCGCCGTCCACGCGGAGCAGGGATTGGCTGTCACATCCGCGGGACTGCCTTCGCATACGATCTGTCCCTCGTGCAGGATCAGAATGCGGTCTGCAATGGCGAAGGCCTCCTCTTGATCGTGCGTAACGTAAATCGCGGGGACGTTCGTTCGATGCAAAATCGCTCGCAGTTCATTGAGCAAATCTTCCTTCAGGGTACGGTCGAGCGCGCCGAGGGGTTCGTCGAACATCAGCAGGCGCGGATGCGGCGCGAGCGCGCGCGCCAGGGCAACGCGTTGCTGTTCGCCGCCGGAGAGGTCGGTCACTTTGCGATGTTCAAATCCTGTCAAACCCACTTGCTCCAGAAGGGCGGCTACGCGCAGTCCAATTTCGGCAAGAGAAACCTTTTGCATCTTCAAACCGAATGCGACGTTGTCGAAAATGCTGAGGTGAGGGAAAAGTGCATAGTCCTGAAAGACCAACCCAAAGTCCCGGAGGTGAGGCGGTGTGGAAGTGAGGTCAATGTCATTAAACGAGACTTGTCCGGATTCGGGAGATTCCAGTCCAGCGATGATCCGCAATAAAGTTGACTTGCCGCTTCCCGATGGGCCAAGCAGGCAGATCGTTTCGCCATGGTCAAGAGTGAAAGAGATGCCTTTGAGCAAGGGCTGGCCTTCGTAGGATTTGGTGATGTTTGAAACGTTGAGCATCAAAATTCTCCCGCGCCGGGCAGGCGGAGTTTTTCAATAAGCAAAATACCGAGAGTTGTAATCACAAGCAGGATGGTCGCCATCGCCATGGCCTGACCGTAGTTGAGGCCGCCGGGTTGTGAGAGGAAGCGTGAAATGGCGACGGGGATGGTTGGGTATTCGGGGCGTGTGAGCAGGATGGCCGCGCCAAATTCGCCGAGCGAAACCGTGAAGGCAAAGGTCGCGGCGGAAAGCGTGGCGTGGCTGAGGATGGGCCAATCCACATTTTTCCAGACCTGAAACGGTGAGGCGCCCAGCGACGCGGCCGCGTGACGGAGCCTATCGGGGATGGAGGCAAGCGCAGGTTGCAGTGTGCGGATCACAAATGGCAATGCAATGAGCGTGTGCGCGAGAGGGACGAGGAACGGTTGGGCAAGCAGGCGCGGAAACGCGACGAGGAAGCCAAGCCCCAGGGTCACCGCGGACGCGCCGAGGGGAAGCATGAGGAGCGGGTCGAGGAGGCGTTCGAGGCGCGTGGGCTTGTTCAATGCAAAGGCGGCGGGGAAACCAAGCAGGAGGGAAATGAAGACGGTGGTGATTGCGTAGCCAAGCGAATTGAGGGTGGCCTGAATCGGCGGGACGTAAAAAACGGAGCCGCGGCGGTTGATGAAAAGTTCGGTGTAGTAATCGGTTGTGAGACCGTATTGCACTTCGCCGCGCTGGCCGCGGTCGGCTTCGAGGCGGGTGGTGGAACGGAGAGGCAGGGCGAGGAGAGGAAAAAGGAAAAATGCAGAAAGCAGAATGCAGAATGCAAAAACAAATATAAATTCGCGCAAGCCGCGCGGTTTGCGGACGTTTGACCCGGCGGAGCGCGGCGCGATTTGGGTTGTGTTGCGTGAGACGATGCGCGTGTAAAGAATGGAAAATATCAACGTGCAAAGCAGTTGAATGAGGGAGAGTAGCGCGGCCAGCGAGAGGTTGAGTCGCTTGACTGCCTGGATATAGATTTCCACTTCGAGCGTTGAAAAGGATGGCCCGCCAAGCAAAAGGATTACACCAAAACTTGTAAAGTCAAAGAGGAAGACGAGCAGGGAAGATGCAAGCAGGGACGGTTTGAGTAGTGGCAATGTGACATGCCACCACGTCCGCCAGCCGTCTGCGCCAAGGGTGCGCGCGGCATGGTCAAGGCGCGGGTCGAGGCGGGAGAGGGCGTTGCCGACAATGCGAATGACGATGGTCGTGTTGTAAAAGACGTGGGCGATGAGAATGGCGGGAAGAGTACCTTGAAATTGGAGATTGGAGATTGGAGACTGGAGATTGGTAATCGGTAATTGGTAATTAGAGACTTGAAGCAGGAGATTCATCCAACCACGAGGGCCAAGAAGGGAGTTGAATGCCGCGGCAACGACTACTGTCGGCAACATGAACGGAACGGCGGTCAGCGCACGGAGAAGGGGTTTGCCGCGAAAGTCAAAGCGGGCGAAGAGGTAGGCGGAAGGAAGGCCAATGATGAGGGTAAGTAAGGTGGAGAGAAGAGCCTGGAAGAAAGTAAAACGCAAAACGGAAAACGCAAGCTGAAGGTTTTCGGCAGTGAGTGTGCTGAGATTGAAGGTCAGCGCGATGATGCGGGCAAACGGATAGAAGAAGAATAGGCCGAGGAAGGTGAGAGGAATCAGCCAGAGCAACAAGCGAGTTAACCACGGAGACGCGGAGAACACGGAGACTCCAAAAAGGAATCTCCGTGTCCCAGCATCTCCCCGCACGTTTCTTTCAGCATTTTCAGCCGAACGTGCGGGGTCTCTGTGGTTCAAGGTTTGCTTCATCAATTTACTTGAGGACAGTATCCGTCCACTCGTCAATCCACTTGTCACGATTTGCGGCAATTACATCAGAAGCAAGCGTGGCAGGTTGTCCAGGAATTTGCGCGTATTTCACAAAGGCCTCAGGCAATTGCGCGGATGGATTCACAGGATAGACGAACATCTGCAATGGCATATCCTCTTGAAATTGAGTCGAGAGCATGAAGTCCACAAATTTTTCGGCGAGAGCGCGTTGCTGAGTCCCTTTCAGAATGCCGACGAATTCAATTTGACGGAAGCAGGTATCCGGCCCGACGATCGAGGCGGTGGGTGCGTCGTCAATTGGAGGGTCTGCGTAAATCACTTCCGCGGCGGGGCTGGACGCGTACGAAACAACCATCGGTTGCGGGCCTCTGCCGGATGACGCGCTGAAGTTGGTGTAGTACGCGGTTTCCCATCCATCCACAACCACCACACCGTTTTCCTTGAGCGAGCGCCAGTAATCGAGATAGCCATCGCCGAAGTGTGCGCGCGTGGCAAGCAGGAAGGCAAGCCCAGGCGAGGAGGTGGTGGGGTTTTCCACGACGAGCAAATCCTTGTATTCGGGCTTCGTCAAATCTTCGAGCGAGCCCGGCACGGTCAAATTGTTATCCGCGAAATAGGCTTTATCGTAATTGATGCACACATCGCCGTAATCAACAGGCGTGACCTGATTTGACGTATCAAGTTTAAACTCATCGGGAACGTCGGCAAGCGCGGGCGATTGGTAGGCTTCAAAAATGTCGGCTTCGAGCGCGCGCGAGAGAAACGTATTGTCCACACCGAAGAGCAAGGCCGCGAGCGGCGCGTCTTGGCTGAGAATGGTCTTGTTCAACGCTTCGCCCGCGTCACCGCCGGCAAGGAACACCACGTCCGCGTTATTTTCCTTTTCAAACGCCGCGACCACTTCTTCGCTGATTGCGAATGAGTCGTGCGTCATGATGGTGAGCGTTTGCGGGCTCGTGGGAGCGCAAGATGCGAGAAGAAGGAGGAGGGAGGAAAGAAGGAGGGTAAGTTTTTTCATGAGAGTCTCCAATTACGATTTACGATTTACGATTTACGATTTACGATTTACGATTTACGATTTACGATTGGCGGCGATGGATGATAAGCAACAATCCAGAATCAATTTTTATGGACGCCTCTTCGCCGAGCATTTCATTGCTGACGCCGCGCGTTTTGTGCGGGTACAAGGTTTCATTGGACAGAGGCCACTTAAGATTTTCGGTGACCACGCCTGTGGCTTCCCTGCCCCACGGGATCAACGACACGATGTCACCGCTTCTTCCCCGGACTTGAACCTGACTCCGGCAAAAGAAGATTTCCTCCACCCCATCATCGAGACGAAGGTTGAAGGTTGAAGGCCTGCCCCGAGCCACGTCGAAGGGTCGAAGGTCGGCGAGCAGGGAGATATTCGCGAGCGTCTGGTCGAGGCGGCCACCGAGCGCGGCGACAATGATAATTTCACGATAGCCAGATTCGATGGCGTATCCCAGCGCGAGTTCAAGATCGGTTTCATTTTTGTCCGCGGGGTATCGGCGCATTTCAACATTTGAATTTCCCAACCTGAGCAGGACAGATTCCTGCATTGAATCCATGTCACCGATGACGATGTTGGGGACAAGTCCCAGGTTGAGGATGTGCATAGTCCCGCCATCCGCGGCGATGAGGAAATCATCCGGGCGGAGAAGGGCACGGGCAGATTCGGGGTTGGGCAGTTCGCCGTTGGCGAAGATAATGGCGCGAGACATAGGTTTGACCCTCATCCCCGGCCCCTCTCCCTTGAAGGGAGATGGGAAATACAGGGAATGAAAAATCCTCCGGGAGGCGGAGGATGGTTTGATTGAAAATATGTTCCCTCCGCTGGCATTAACCAGATCAGGTATTGCGGGTCGAGCGGTTACGCTCCTCTCAGCCTGTTTAACAGGCTCCCCGTTCAGTTGTTACGTTGAAATATACTCTAATTCAACAAGCTGTCAATGCAAATATTTGTTGTATTGCATGTCGTTGCGAGGGCGCTTGTTGCCCGCAGCAATCCCCAGTTAAGCCGAGGAGACTGCTTCGCAACGCGCGCTCGCAGTGACATTTTCTAGCGCACCCTTCGTTTCCATTCTTCCTTCAACTGCAATTCACGCGGGCTGAGGCCGGAATCGAGTGCGAGGAAATCGGTGAGCAGGCGGTTGAATTTGAGGGAGTCATCGAGCATGGGGAAGTGACCTGTCCCATCGAGGTTGATCTGGTGCATGTGCTGGGGCAGGATGTCGCTTTCCTGGGGCGGGATGGTCAATGACGGGTCGTTGAGGCCGTAAACAAACAGGCATGGCACGCCCAAATTGCGGACTTCGCTGAACAAGTTGTTCGCCTGGAGTCCGGCCATTGAAGCGGAGACAGCCTGGGGGTCCGCTTTGGAGGCGTCAGCGAGGGCGGAGGTTGTTTCGGGGGCGCGAGTCCCCAGCCAGTCCACAAGCTCGCTGAGGGACGCGGTCCTCATGCGCGCGTTGACGGCGTCGTAGTTGAGCGGGCAGTTGATTGCCATGATGCGGTCCACGCTGGTGGGCCATTGCTTGATGAAGGAGAAACCCACGAGCGCGCCGAGGTCATGACCCACGATGGCAACTTTGCCGATACCCATTTCCACGAGGAAGCGGTTGACAAGGTCGGCTTGTTTTTCGAGGGAATAATGCGAGGGATCGCGGGAGGTATCGCCGAAGCCGAAGAGGTCGAGCGCGTAGGCGCGGAAGGAGGTGGATGCGACCTGCATGGCGTTGATCCAGTAACGCCACGAGCCGACCCAGCCGTGCAGGAAGACGATGGGACGTCCGCGCCCCAGGGCCTCGTAATGCACTATGGAACCGTCAAGAATAATCGCGCTCATTGTTTTGCATCATCGCCCTTCGGCAAGCTCAGGATGCGCTCGGCGTCCGCTCGGGCGTATTATTTTCACTTTCCAAATTTTGCCAGGATGGCTTTGACACGATCGGTCAATTGATCGGGGGCAAAGGGTTTGAGCAGGTATTCCTCCGCGCCCACTTCGAGGCCGGTGGCAATCTCCGAATCCTGTCCCTTGGCAGAGAGGAAGACAACGGGAATATCCTTCAGCGTCGCGTTGGCTTTCAATAGCCGGCAGGCATCGTAGCCGGTCATGCGCGGCATACGCACATCCATGAGAATGAGATCGGGGACGATCTGGGACGCCATCTGCACCGCTTCCTCCCCGTTGGAGGCGGCGTTAACTTCATACCCCGCAAAACGCAGTGTAAATGCGACCAGTTCGCGGATATCGGGTTCGTCTTCTGCAATCAGGATTCTCGCCATTCAAACCTCATCATTTATGGACGGGCAATGTGAACGAGAAGGTGCTTCCTTCTCCGGGTATGCCCGTGCTTTTCATCCAAATATGTCCATTGTGCATTTCAACCAACTGCCGCACAATCGGCAGGCCAAGGCCGGTTCCCGGCGTGGAGATCACCAGCGGATGCTCGCCGCGGAAGAAACGCTCGAATATGCGGTCCTGGTCATCGGGTGCAATGCCCACACCGTTATCCTGCACGTCCACCTGCACTGCGCTCCCGTTCACAGCGTGGATGCAAACGCGAATGGTGCCGTTGTTGGGTGTGTAGTTATAGGCATTATCCACCAGGTTACCGATGATCTGGCGCACACGCTCGGTATCGCCATGCACAGGCGGAATATGTTTCGGAGCATCCAAAGATAAAGCCATCGGCTTGTTCTCTTCCTGTGAGCGGCGCAGGACTTCAGCGATCACATCCTCGGCCACCTCGCGCAGATCCACGGGCTGGTGATTGAGCACCACACGCCCGGACTCGATGCGGGAAATATCGAGCAGGTCGTTCACCAGGATATTCAAACGCTCGATGTTGTTGCCGACGATATCGAGGAAGTGCACCTGGTTTTCGTTCAATGCGCCCGCCGCGCCCATCTTCAAAATATCAACGTAGCCTTTGATGGCGGTCATGGGCGTGCGGAGTTCGTGACTCACCGTAGCCACGAATTCGGATTTCAAACGATCCACCTCGACCTCGTGCGTGATGTCGCGGAAGATGGAAACCGTGCCGAGGAAGTCTTTCTGAAAAATCACCGGCGCAAGGTGCACCAGGGCAATGCGTCCATTTTCAAGCTCCAATTGTTCGGCGTACGAATCGCCCAGGTGATAAGACGAGGCGTTATCAGACCAGTTGCGGATGGTTTCCATCCACGTGGTCCCGGCCTTGCCGAAGAACCCGCCGAACACATCCAGGGAGCTTCCCAGAACCTGTGACGTATCCAGCGCCATGATGCGTTCGGTGGATGAGTTTACGAAGGTAATGCGATTGTCAGAACCGGTGACCAGCACCCCGTCCGCGACGGCTTCGAGGATGGCTTGCGAGCGGCTGGCATCCTCCTGCTCTTTTCGAAGCATCACGCCGAGACGTTCGGCCTGGTCGCGGATCAATTCATAGAGGTGGGCATTATTGATCGCGACAGCAACCTGGCTGGCAATGGCTTTCACCAGGTTGAGCATTTCCGCGCTGAAGAATTTGACGGCACGATGGAAAACCATCAACACACCGATCACATCCTCACCGACCACCATGGGCACCACGATGGCGCTTCGATGATCCGGTCCGCTGGATTTGGCGCGCACCCAATGCGAATCGACATGCAGGTCATTGATCAGTGCGGCTTCGCGGGTTTGCACCACCCAGCCGGCGAGTCCCTCACCCACTTTCAGGGTAAAGCCCTGACCACTGCTACCATCCGCCCGTTCGGACAGATAACCGTAACCGGCGCGATAGTGCAAAAGGTTATCGTCCGCGTGGAGGAGCATGATGGTTCCCTGTTCCGCGCCGATGGCCTCATTGAGCAGGGACAGCGTGCGATTCAAGGCGCGGTCCAGGTCGAGGCTGGATGACACTTCGGTGAGGATGCGGAGGAGCGTTTCGGTGTTTTGCTGTTCGCGTTGCAATTGGGCCGTGCGTTCGATCACGCGCTGCTCAAATTCCTGCGCCAGCCGCTGGGTCTCTGCAAAGAGGCGTCCATTTTGAATGGCGACAACTGCCTGGTTTGCCAGCGTGCCGAGGAGCTGCAGGTTATCCTCCGTGTAAACATTCGGCTGGTAATTCTGGACCGAGAGCATACCGACCGATTTTCCAGCCAGCATCAACGGGACGGCCAGGATGGATTCAGGCTGGTCGCCTTCGCCCACGGTGATCGTGCCAAGCGCTTCCGCTTCCTGGATCGAACGCAGGAACAGAGGCGTTCCTGTCGTGATCACGCGGGTGGTCAGGCCGCTGCCAAAAGGCGCGCGCTGGCTGGGATATCGATGGCCGCGATCCACGAGGTAAACGGCTTCGATCTCGTTTTCCTCCTCGTGATACAGGCTGATCGCCAGCGCGTCCACGGGCATGAGCCTTTCCGCGGACTTGTGAATGGAGGCATAGATCTCTTCTGTGTTCAGGCTTGCGCCGATCTGTGCGCTCGACTGGTTGAGTACGGCGAGACGTTCCGCCGTCCGCAAAGTGGATTCATACAAGCGCGCATTTTCAAGGGCAATGGCGGCCTGGTTGGCAATGGTGCGCGCGAGTTCAATTTCATTCAGGGCAAAGCGTCCCGTTCCAGTCTCATGGGCAAAAACCAGTGCGCGCAGTTTGTTGCCGCTGGCAAGAGGCAGGATCAATAAGGCCGTGGTTGAATCACCCACCATTTCAGCGAGGGTGGAAAGGTCCGGCTCACTGCGGGCGTCGTCCGTGTTGAATACACCCAGCGATTCTTTGAGGCGGCTGAAGATCGGGGAATCGGGCAGGGTCCTGGGTAATTTGTAGCGAACCTTCGGCGTGGACAAAGCCCAAATGGCCTGACCCCGCTCAAAGGTCACGACCGAGATGCGGGGGACGGCTAAAGCCTTCAGCAGTTCCTCCGCTGTCAAATGCAGGATTTGGTCGGCATCCAGCAAGCCGCTCAAAGATGATGAGAAACGATTGAGCAGGGCAAGGCGTTGTGAACGTTGATCCAATTCGCTGGCGCGGTTCAAGCTGTCTTCGTAAAGGCGGGCATTTTCCAGCGAGACCGCAAACTGGCTGGCAAACGTGAGCGCGACCTGCATCTGTTCGCGTGAATAGAAATGCGCCTGCCATTTCTCCAGAGCCGCCACACCCGCCAGTTCGCCCTTCGAGATCAAGGGGATGCCAATCCACGAAAGGTGCGGGGCCTCGACGGGCGGGAAGCGCGGGTCTTCGCGCACGTCACCCACTGAAATGGCTTGACCGGTTTGCGCCATTTCCTTGAAGAGGGCGCTGTCTGAAACGGCAATCGTCAAGCCGAGAAGCTGTTCGCTATCTGTGAAACCGCGCGCCGCGGCAACGGCGAGGCGGTCTTTCTCGCGAAGCCAGAGCGTGGCCGTGTCGTAAGGGATGATGGCGGTCAACTGATCGAGGAGCGAACCAACCAATTGGTCACTCCGCAGGCTCGAGGTCAGGGATGCGGCGGCGTCGTTGAGGGCTTGCAGTTGTCCGGCGCGTTCCTGCGTCGTCTGCACCAGGCGTACGTTTTCAAGCGATAGCGCAACCTGTTGGGTCAGGGAAAGCAGCAGGGCTTCATCCTCGGCAGTGAAGGCCGCGGGTGTGTTGAAGTTGACCAGTTCAAGCAGGCCCAGACTTTGATCGCCCGCGAGGATCGGAACAAACAGGGATGAGACGGGGAGGCGTCCACCCGTGGCCTGGCGATAGATCGCAAGGTTATCCTTGCCCAGGTTGTAATCGCGCGCGAAGTTGACCTCGTCCACGCGGCGCGCGGTTTTTTTGGCAAAGGCAATGCCGGGCAGGGATTCACCGGCATGGTAATTGATGAACAACATGCTCTTGCTATCGGCATAACCGGAGACGACGCGCGGCGCAAGCGTTTCGGTCTGCGGATTCCAGAGCAGGACTGCACCCGCGTGCGCGGCTTGAATGACGCGGCGCGCGCTTTCGAGCAGGGCATTGATGATCGCATCCGGATCGAGACCCGAGAGCAGGCGGCTGAAATCGAGCAGGAGGTCCACTTCCTGCAAACGCCGCCGGGTTTCATTGAGCAGGGAGATATTTTGCAGAATGACGGAGGTCTGCCGGGAAATTTGAATGAAGACCTGGCGATCCTCGTCTGTGAGGGAAGACATCGGTTCCGGGCTGACAGCCAGCATGGCGGCCACAGGTTTATTTTCAACCGTGACTGGCAGACAGATCATGCCTTTGGCGTGTAGGGCCGTGAGCAGGGGGGCATCGCGCCATTCGTCATCTTCGTCCACGTTGGCAATGAGCATGGGCTGGCCGGTTTGCAGGCAGGCGCGCAATGGATTACGCTGCCCGAAAAGCGCCTCAACGTTCGTGGAGCGCGGCAGGCTTCCCAGCACGTGCAGAAGCCGCGGACCCTCCGGTGTATTCTCGGCCACCAATGCAACGGACATCTCCAGCTGGGTCAACGTTTCGCGGCCAAGCGCCATGAGCGCTGATGAAGCATTCAACTGGCGGCTGACGGATTCGGTAATAGCCAAACCGCCGCGAACGCGTTGGGCGCGGCGATCCAGGTTGTGCAGGGAAATGGTCTGATCCAAATCCTTGCGAAGGAGAATGGGAAGATCATCCTGCGTGACTTCAAGCAATTTTTGCTGGCGCTGCAAACCCGAAGAGAGTGAATCGATCCGCTCGCGCAATTCATTGAAACGCACCGAGTTGCTGATCGCCAGCGATGCCTGCGCGGCGAAGACTTCAATCGATTCAATCGTTGCCCTGTCTGGCCGCAAGCCGTTGGAAGGGTTATCCAGGCTGATCAATCCAAGCGGATTCCCCTCGCCGTCTTCGAGCGGAACGAGGAGAAAATCATCCGGATCCCAGGCGTTGCGTTTGGAAAGCGCATCCTGTGAGTCAGAACTCACATAGATATAATGCACGTCCGCAGGCAGGACGGGGGTTTGATCCGCCGGGATAAAATAGGAACGGCTGATCTTGAATTCGGGCCGCATCAATTGCTGCAAGCCTGAGTACGGCTGTTTGCGGGAGATCAACTCGTTCAAGGTTTCCTGGGGGATTCCAACCGCAGTGACGCGTCTCAGGAGAGCGTTTTCAACTTCATACAGACTGATCAGCACCACGCGGAACGGGGTCGAATCGCGGACGCCGCGTGCGATCACCTGCAAGGCCTGTTCCAGCGACTGGTCGGAACCGAGGGTGTAACTCACGTCGGTCAATCGCACGAGCGTCTCTGCGCGGCGGCGCAACAACTCGGCGCGCTGACGTTCGCTTTGGTAACGCTGGGCATTGCTCAAAGCGACACTGGCTTGTGCGGCCAACGCCTGGATGATTTCGACAGTATCCTGGGCAAAGAATTCAGGTTCCCTGGAATGAAGATGAATGATGCCAAGTGTGCGTCCCTGGTACGCGATGGGCATGATCATTGCAGAGCGCACACCCTCATGCGGAGGAAAGATTGTTTCCTGTGAAAAATCATCAATGATGTGCGTTTCGCCGCTTTGAAGCAGGGAGCGCTCAAAAGAAGACAGTTCACGCGCCCCCAAACAACCGACAGACATAATGACGTGCGGATCGGCAGGGTCGCCTTCCGGGTCGATCAGCATGATCGCCGCGCAATCGGAATGAATTGCGCGCAATCCTTCATCATGAAGGACCTGCACGATGTGTCTGGTCTCCAGTGTCGCGCCCAACTCGCGGCTGACACGCGCAATGGCGGCCAGTTGGTCCACGCGGTGGCGCAGGGTTTCATCCGTTTGCGCCATCAGCCCGGCAGATTCAATTGCCGTCGCCAACTGTCCGGCCGCAGTGGAGACCACCTGGATATCGTAACTATTGAAGTGATCGGTTTTATGGCTTCCGAGCATCAATTCGCCGATACTGCGTTCACGCGTAATGAGCGGGACAACGATGGCGGATTCGACCTGCAAGGCCGCCGTGATCGAACGATACGCCGAGAGCACGCGCCGATCCACGCTCAAGCGCCCGGACATGAACGGGCGCTGGCTCCCCGAAACTGTAAGATGGAATTCGGGATCATTGACATAAATCGGCGCAAATGATTTCGCGGTCTCCTCCGAAAAACCATAAAGGGATTCACGATGAGGGCGCAGTTCGCCGCGTTCTTCATCCATCTGGAAGATCCCACCAACATCCGCCTGGAACAGATGCGCCAATTCCTGCACAGTAAATTTCAGCTTCTCATCGAGAGTACCGGAGGAAGTCGAAAGACTGGCAATGCGGCGCAGGGCTTCTGCACGCTGGACACGCGCCCGCGCCTGTTGGACCAGCAGTACATTTTCGATGATTGCCGCGGCCTGATTGGCAACGATATTCATCAGGCGCAATTCTTCCGTTGAAAAAGAAGCCGGGCCGCGGTGATGATGGGCCACCTGCAAATATCCCAGCATCCGGCCAGTGGAAAGAAGCGGAATAAGGGCCGAATCACGCAGGCTGGCCGCCAGTGCAATATCCGCCAGGCCAAGCGAACGCCAGTTCTCATCTCCCATTGCGTTCAGGGTCAACACCGGGTGTTGGCCGGTCAACACGCGCTCGGCAGGGCTATCCGCTGGGATCGATACGCGATAAATTTGCACGAAATGCGGCGGCAATCCGCGGAAAGGAACCTGTCCTTCGAGCGTGCGTTTTTCTTCATCGTAAAGCAGAAAGCCGATCACATCCGCATCAAAGAGGGGCGCGATGCTTTCAACCAATCGCGTGAACAGATCGCGCGGATCGTGGATCGCGCCAAATGATTGATTCAGGTTGGCCAGCCCCGCCAGTTCCGAAACACGATGCTGTTCGTCTTCATATAACTTTGAGTTACGGATCGCAACCGCCGCCTGGCCGGCCACGAGCTGCAAAAGATCGAGATCATGCTGACCAAAGACCCCGCCTCCGGTCTGACCTGCTTCCAGGGTCCCGACTAATTCGCCGCCAGCCAGCAATGGCAGACCCAGGTACGACTGAATGCTGGATAACTCGCCGCTCGCGGAAAGTTCAGGTTGTGTGCGCGCGTCTGCAAGCATCACGGCTTCGCGCCGCGCGATCAATCCGGTAGTCAACCCTCCAAATTGAGATTGGGAGGCCCGCGCCACGCGTTCCCCGGTGATTACATCCTGAAAGCGGTACGGGATCAACACCTGTTCATCGGAATTCCACAGCTTCAACTCCAGCACATCCGAAGGCACGAGGCGATTGACGTTCTCAAGGATGGATTGTATGGTCGTTGACAGATCCAGGCTGGTGGCAATTTCCTGCCCAAATTCAGTGACCACTTTCAATATCCTTCCCGATGCCTCATACCCGGGTTCAGACAATGCCGGAGAAAGATCGACACTCCGCAAAGAAACCAGCATGGACGGGAACGCACCCGGCACTTGATAGGAAGTAACATCCATCAGCTTCCCGCCGATGGAGATGCGCTTCTGCCCTGGAGAAACGCACAAGTCCAGAAAATCATCCGAAGGGCGGGCGCGGCGTGCCAGCCGCTCCAGATCAAACGGCTCATTTTCGCGCAGATCAAAATAAGTACGCGCCAGGGAATTAATATGGTCCACCCGTCCCCCCGGTTGGACATGAATGATTGCATCAACAGAATTGGCCGGTTCCGAGTATTCGAGATGCGCAAGGCTCGCCAGGGCGCTGTCTTTTGAGCGCGGCAATATACGGATCATAGCCAGGACCAGTAAAACAAGCACCAGTCCGGCGATCATAAAGCCGATGCCCAGGTTTAGCCCGGCGGTTGACATGGCAAACGAAACCTTCTTTAGGCGGCGGAAGCGGCCGCCGCGTCCTGACGCCGCGCCTCGGCCGCGAGTTCCGTGATCTCACGGATATCCGCGAACGATTGCAGGCTGGGCGAAACCAGCCCGGCCGAAAGCGTCATAAACGGCACTTTTTCCACGCCCCCTTCGGTCTTGGGCGCCTGAATGAAGCCCTGCTGACGGTCGATGAAATTGTAATGGGTCAACACTTCGGCGGCGAAACGTTCCTTCAAACGATCACGGATCTTTCCGGCCGCGTCATTCGTGGTGATGATGATGAAGTTATCGCCTCCCGCGTGGCCGATGAAATCGCTCGTCGTCCCCAACTCGTCCACCACTTCGCCGATCAACATGGCGGTAAAACGCAGAACGTCATCACCAGCCACAAAGCCGTACACATCTTTAAAAGGCTCGAAATGGTTCACGCGCACGTCCAGCAAAGCCCAATCCTTTTCGCGGATGATGCGGCGCAATTGCTCCTCGATCAATCGGCCCGCAGGCAGACCCGAACGCGGGTCTGTGAGACTCTCGCGTTCCGAGCGGCGGATCGCGCCCTGTACGCGCAGCTTCAACTCTTCTATATCGAACGGCTTCGTAATGTAATCATCCGCGCCGAGTTCAAGTCCCTGCAATTTATCACTGCGCTCGTCCTTCTGCGTCAGGAAAATGACGGGGATGTGACTGGTACGCGTGCTCGTCCGCAGTGTGCGGCAGACCTCATAGCCGTCAATGTCCGGCAGCATGATGTCCAGCACGATCAGATGCGGCAGGACCTGCCTGGTCTTATCCAATGCATCCATGCCGCGGTTGGCTACATCCACGTCGAACTGCAAACCCGTGAAGTAGATTTTGAGCATATTGGCGATATCGAGATCGTCTTCCACAACCAATAGACGGGCGTTTCCCATGCGAGCCTCCTCTATGCGCGCCGTTTGCCAAGTTTTGCGTTACGGCGCACGGCTTCGATCTGTTCAGGTGTCACTTCGCGCTCGAACGAGCGGAAACCGCTCATGCGAAAACCATGCCTTTCGGCAATCGCGGTGATCTCCTGAACACGTTCGAGCGTAATATCCTTGCCAACGGTGTAATCTTCAAAACGGCCCTCCAGCGCAAGTGCAATCGTCTCAGCCATACAGGCATACACTTTGCCCTCTGGAAAACCAAAGTTAAAATGGAAATTTACGGGGCCTGGCACGTCAACCATTCCGCCGTCAATCACTAATATATCATCTCTTACCGCCGCCACCATTGCAGAAACATCACGGGGGCGGGCCACATCGCAAATCACACTGCCAGCCCGCAAATCTTCCGCGTGGATGACATCATGGATCGAGCTTGTGACCGTCAAAATTAACTGCGCTTCCTTCAAAACGTTCATCTTCGTGCTGATGCAAATCTCGCTTCGTGCGCGGACCTTGAGCCTGTCGCGCAAAACTTCGAGTTTTTTCTCATCCCGGGCCACGAGAATGAGTCGGGCGGCCTCACCAGCCAACAGGTCCGCACAGACGCGGCCGATCGCGCCCGTAGCGCCGACCACCGCCACCGTCGCATCCCTGATGTTAATGTCCATCGCACAGGCAGCGTCCCGAATGGCTTGCACCGCCATCGCCACCGTGTACGAGTCACCGGTTGTGACCGGCACATCGAGGGCGTTTGCAATCGTCACGCCTGCATCGCCGATCACCGAAGTGAACGCGCCGAGGCCGAGGATGTTTGCTCCAAGTTTTTCAGCCATGCGCCCGGTCTGGACGATCTTGCGATAGACCGCGCGTTCCGGCAATTCCATCATCCGCCGCGGAGTGTATGGGCAGGCGACGAACCAGCCTTTGACGACTTTGCCCGTGCTGGCAGAGGTAATGCCCTCGATTTCGGAGATGTAAACGGGCGGAAAAAACGTGGAGAAAAAATCAATTTGTCTTTCTGAAAGCACACGTCCTAAAAACGGAAACTTGCGGCTTACGTCACGCTTCGGGTCAACCGGATGAATGATGAAAGCAAAACTATCCATCTACCATGACTCCACCTCAGCCTTCAAGTGCCTGTGATATGGGATCTGATGGAGGTGGGCCAGTTTAAGCCGGTGATGATCGCTGTCTTCAAAATGGACATCGTGATCGATCACGCGGCGGTCTTTCGTTGCCACGAGCACTACATCTGATTCAATCGTACGCGCCGGATAGACGATCATGCCCGAACCGATGCGGCAGTTATGTCCCACGCAACTGCCGATCACCGGGCGGTTGGATGGACCGAGTTTGCCATTGCCGTCACGCGCGCGCAAAGGTGCAGGGATCAGGTTGTAATCTGTGAATGTGGACCCCGCGCCGATAAATGTGTTGCGCCCAACCACGCACATCTGCAAACAGGTGTTTTGCGCGATCATGCTGTTTTCCATCACGGTGGTCATGAACAGGGCAGAGCGAAACGGAAGGAACGCCCCATCTCCAACGACGGAAAGCATGAGCTGCACATCCTGCGAGATGTTCACGTTATTGCCGATGATGCAGTTTTCGATCACCGCGCCGGCGTTGATGGTTACGTTGTCGCCGATAATGGTCGGGCCGTGGATCACCGCATGGGGATCAATCACACAGTTCTTCCCGACCTGCACAAGTTCCGAACACTCCAGCAACTGGCGCCCTTCGTAAACAGCCTTGCTGATGATCTTCAACTTGAAAGCCCAGTCCTCATTCAGCCGCTTTTCGAAGCGCGCCCCGCGCCCGAATTGACCGAAGACCGTATCCGCGACGAAGACGTGCACCCACGAATCGATGGCAAGCATGGAGCGAAGCGGAACCTGAAACACCAGGTCGCCGCTTTGATCGGCCATGTAGGTCGGCACGTGGTAATAACCGATCTCACGCGCCTGCATGTCGATCACGAGCGGGTCGGCATCCGCCACTGGGCCGTTGGGGTAATACCATAAGTCCGCCAGGTATACGCTTCCGGCGGGTGTATAGGAAGTGGAAAGCGGCAGGGCATGTTCGCGAAACGCCGGATCATCTGTTCGGAACGCGGCGCGCACGGCGCGTTTGCGCTTGAGGGCCTCGTCCATAAAAGCCTTGATGTAGAACTCGTCGAAGAAAAGATTGTCGCGGTAAACGATGGCAGGCTCACGGACCGGCTGCATACGGTCGCCTGGTTTCAGTTCCAGTTCGCGGGTCACGTAGGGCGCGAGCAAATTCCGCTGGTGCAGCCACAACGGGGAATTTTGGATACGCAGTTCACGCGCCGGTTCGCAAAAAGGCGCAATCTGGTTTGGCGCGTGAAGGATGATCTTGAGCATGATTGGTGATTATAACAAAGTAAAACTGAGGCAAGGGAAGGCCACGCCCAACAAAACTGTTAGAGATTTTCGTCAGGATATGGGGGTTTTGTCGATCACGATGGTGCAGGCGGGAGCGCCGCGCGCGATGCAATCGGTCTCTTCCACGTTGAACACTTTTCCCCCGCTCAACCAGTACAGCGACTCCTGCAACAATCCCACCGCCAGGTGGCAAACCGGCTCTTCGGCTTTTCTCTGCCAACACAACGGACATTGCTCGATGTGCCACAGGATTTGCGTTTCTTTTTCTTCGATGCGCACGCGCTGGTCGGTTTGCTTGTTGAAAAGCTCGGCAAATGCCTTCGCACCTGTGTGAAGTTTTGTCGAAAGCGGGAGCATGCGGAAAGCCGCCTCCGTGATGCCGAGCATTGAACCGTATTCTCTCAAGCCATACTTGAAACACGCGCGCCCGATCCGCAAAGCCAGCCCGCGCCCCCCACGCGGACCGTAAGCCTGCTCCAGCGTACCCTGGATCAGACTCACCGTTTCAAAAGGGAAAGAACGTTCGGCGCGCGCCGGTGGATAATTTTGGATAAAAGAATCAAGGGACGCAAGACGAAGAACCGCTTCCACCCCGTTGCGCCCCATCACCTCTTCCATCCCCAAAAGAATGATGCGTCCCATTTTCTGGGGATAGTAAAAGGCAAATGTGCTCATCAGGAGGGCGTCTCTTCATCGAGAAATGCTTTTAATTTCTGGCTGAAATCGGTCGGCTCCTCGAGCATGGGAAAATGCCCGCACGTTGGGAAATGTTCAATGCGGGCATTGGAGATGCCCTTCTGCATGGGCTGCCATTGAAGAGGATCAACGATCTTATCCGTCGCGCCGTACATGCCAAGGGCGGGAACCTGCACCTGGTTGAGCATCGGCGTGAGGTCCGTGCGGCGAAGCGAGGCGATGGAACGCAGGAAGGATTCCACTGTCGTGCGGGAAAGATCGCGGTCCATCATTTCAGGAAAACGCGGGTCCCGGCAAATCACACGTGAATAAACTCTCATCCCGGCGCGAAACGGTCCCATCATATTAAAGAGCATGAAAGCAATGCCGCGATAGCCTGCCAATTTGAGCAACGGTGCGAGGGATGATCCCATGATGGGAGAACCCACCACAACGACCTTGCTCACGCGTTCCGGATAACGGATGGCAACCGAAAGGCTCACCGTGCCGCCCATGCTGTGTCCCACCAGCGGCGCGTGGACGATGCCCAACTGCTCCATGAATTGATTTACCAGGCTGACAAAATCGGATACCGCGTACGTCTCGCGCTTCTTCCCTGATTCACCAAATCCCCAGAAATCCAGGGCATAGGTGCGGTAGAACGCGCCCAGGTAGGCCATGGTTTCCTGCCAAAGGCCCCACGAGCCAAGCCAGCCATGTAACAAAATTACGGGCCGCCCGCGCCCGTATACTTCATAATGTACGATACCTTGATCAGTGGTGATTGAAGACACGGCGAATTATCAACCCGCCCGTTATTTCCCGGCGTCCATCTCTTCAAGAATACTGTAAAGCAGTTCAAGCAAAATGGTCTTGACGGTATTGCGATCGGTGGCTACGCAGGGAAGAAGTTTGGTCTTCCCATCCAGCCGCAGGGCGTGACGAACATCCTCCAACTCCCAGGCATCGTCGATATCCTGTTTATTGGCGGCCACCACGTACGGAGTAGGGGCATAGGCGCGGAATGTTTCAAGGATCGAACGCGCTTCGCGGAAAGTCTCCGGGCGGGTGGTATCAACCATCACGATAAAACCCAACATGCCTTCGGAAAGGATTTCCCACATGAAATCGAAACGCTTCTGGCCGGGAGTGCCGAAGAGGTAGAGAACCAGGTCCTCATCCACGGTGATGCGGCCAAAATCCATCGCCACGGTGGTTGCGGACTTTACAGCGCGTTCTTCGTCGCTTGAAATCTTGCGTTCGGTCGAGACAACGTCAATTTCACTGACAGACTGAATGAATTGAGTCTTGCCAGCGCTGAATGGGCCTGTCACTACCATTTTGACCGTTTGCATAATTGCTATCCTTTTGAGCCTGATTACATCGAACGAATGCGGCCAATTAATTTATTGATCAATGATTTCTGTTCTTCTTTGTCCTGCGTGGGGAACATGCGCGGGTTGGGCGCAGTTGCCAGCCCTACCGGACGAATGACTTCCACCAAACCGGCTTGCAATAAACCATAAACGATCCTGCGAATTTCGAGATCGTTCAATTTATTCGTGCTTGCGATCTGCCGCATGGTGTTTTTCGGGTCCACAAATTTCACCACGCGCCATTCTTCCACACTGAGATTCACATTCGTCAGCGGTCGTTCTGTGAACTTGAGCGCCATATCGAGGCTGGGAATTTCATCCTGCAATTGTTCCCACTCGCGCAACTGCCGTGAGCCTTCGATAATGATATTCTCCAGGTCAAGGCGCACGTTGATGCGGTCTTCCGGCGGGAGCATTTCGTTCTCGAAACGGAAGAAGCCTTCCACCCAGGTGAACAACTTGCGGACAATCTCGGTGAAATAACCCTGAAGGTTGGCGAGGATATCCTCCTGCGTCACGTAACCGGCATTGATGAGGAGGAGACCCAGTTCCTTATCGGTCATCTGCCCGGCGCGGTCTGCGATGGCGCGATATTGATTGACATTGATCTTGTTAGCCTTGTGCAATACTCTCGCCAGAGTGCCGTCTTCCTGGCCGATGCGCGCATAAGCCAGTTTGCCTTCTCGAAAAGAGACATAGGCCTGCTCCACCGGCCCATCGACGATCAATGTGCCAGTCTTCCCCGCCAGGTTGATCAAATTGAGAAGTTGAGTGATCGTAAAATCGCGTAAATTTCCACGGAGGGCCATGCATGCCTCAAGAAAACCCCTTTTCAGGGGGTGAATGATGAAAATTATACTTGCAAGGTGGTTGTGAGTCAATTAAAGTGCTTAACACTCTTGTATGGAATGTCCCCACTGCAAAAAACAAGCCTCAATGCAAAGACGCCAAGTCACAAAAAACTTAGCCGCGAATCTCATGAATACGCGTGGATTTGGAAAACGCTTTTCCCAATGCGAGGCAGATGGGTTCTTTATTCCAAATTGATCAAGCCGGTTCGGATCGCGAACTTCACCAATTCCGTTCGTGAGTGCATATTGAGTTTGTTCATGATCCGCTCGCGATGGCGCGCGATCGTTTTTGGAGACAGCTCAAGCTTCCTGCCGATCTCATCGTTGTTCAATCCCTGGCCCACCGACTCAAGCACCTGCCGTTCGCGCGCGCTGAGAATATCCAATCCCACCACATCCCCGTTCTTCGATGCCGGCATGTGTGCGAACGCGCCGCTTTGCCGGGCAAGCCTTTGATAATCGTCGAGCAACCAGCGGGCCAGCGCGGGTTGAAGATACACATTCCCGGTGGCCACCGCGCGGATTGCCGCCACCAGTTCATCCGCGGCGGCCTGCTTGGTCAAATACCCCGAAGCGCCCGCCGCAAGCATCTCCATAAAATATTGTTTGTCTTCGTGAACCGTCAAAGCCAGCACCAGCGACTCAGGGCACAAAGCCTTCAATTGGCGCGTGGCTTCAAGCCCGTCCATGTGCGGCATCGTAATGTCCATCAAAATAATTTTGGGATGTATTTCCCCTGCCAGCTTGATTGCGTCCGTCCCGTCGCGCGCCTCGGCCACCACCTGCATTCCGGGTTGTGTTTCGAGATAGGAACGCAAACCTGTTCGCACCACATCGTGATCGTCCACCAGCATAATCGTGATCGTGTCCATTCAAATCTCCTGCTTTTTATTCAACGGGACAATGACCTCAATTGTTGTCCCTGCCCCCGGCACAGACTTTAGGATGAAATCCCCGCCTACAGATTCGATCCGCTCGCGCATGCCCGCCAATCCCCAACCGCGCGGCGCGGCAAAACGGCCGTCCGCGTCAAAACCCTGACCCTGGTCTGCCACCGTTAAATGAACATGGTCTCCCTCAAAGCATAACTCGAGGCTGGCATTGCGCGTCCCCGCGTGGCGGACTATATTCGCCAGGGCTTCCTGCGCCACGCGAAACAGGATTGTTTCCAATAAAGGATCGAGGCGGCGCACGTCACCACCCACTTTGAACGCCACGTCAATTTTTTCCGCCGCGTGATACTGGCCCAGTAAATATCTCAAAGCGGCCACCAAACCCAAATCGTCGAGCTGGGCAGGCCTCAGGTCATGAACGAGGCGGTAAATCCCCTGCGAAATCTGGCGGCTGAGATTCTGCAAATGTTCCACTTTGACGGATGCAGTCTTATTTCTCTTCAACATGGATTGCAATGCCGCCAGTTCGAGCGAAAAGCCCGAAAGCACCTGTGAAGTCTCGTCGTGCAATTCGCGCGCAATGCGTGCGCGTTCCTCCTCCTGGGCATGGACGGTGTGTGTCAGGAGGTCGCGGCGGAGATTCTCCTGTTCCTGCAATGCTTCGAGGCGCATCTGTTGCGCCGCAAAAAGTTGTTTCTTTCGTTCCTTATCCATGACGAATGTGGCGCGCAGCAAACCGATCGTGATCAACACCGCCGTCAACGTGCGAACAATTTGAATGGGAAAACCTGTGAATTCCAGAAAAGCCTGTTCGTTGATGATTTGCGCCGGGAACATTTCCATCGGATGGACGACAAACTGCGTCAAGGCATAAATGCCGAATCCCAGGGCGGTGATGAAGAAATTGGAAGCCAGGGTATCGAGTTTCTCTCGATTCGCCTGGCGCGCCCTGGCGCGCAACGCAATCGCTGACAGTACTGAGGCCGGAACTGCCAGCAGGTAACGCGATAAGCCATCCAAAAATTCGAACCAGGAGATCGCAGAGACTCGATATGTAAGATATGCACTGATGAGGATCGCGCTCGAGTAAAACGAGAAACTCATCAAATGGATTATACGCTTGCTGTCATAGCGCGGCGAGACGAGCCGGAGTAAATGGTAAGCAAACAACATCAACGAGGCAAAAGAAGATGCCAATAAAACGAGCCGTACCCACGGAAGCCATGATGGTAAATAAGTGCCAAATGACCGCGCCTGGAGAAGATAGGATTCCATCCATTCATGCGTGCCATGGATCAACCCAAACGCCGCAAGCGGACGCAGGACGCGCGCTTCCACAAGCGCCGGCGATCTGCCCGACTCCAAAGCCATGGCGATGCCCATGCCAAAGAAAGCAAGGCCGTATACAAAGAAGACGAAAAAAATCAATTGATCGAGCACTGGATTGCTCTCATTTTCATTGTACAACAACGCCCAAGGGATATTGTATAGAAGACATCACGTCCACTATGTGACATTTATCACAATACGCCGGTTTACAGCCCCAATAATTCGGAGTATAATTTCCGAATTATTGTGACTTATGTCACATACGTTCCAGCCTAAATTAACTTGCCTTTAATGTTGCATGAACGTAGAATTTGGGGGAAACTACCCAATATGGATCCTTGTCAATCCTTTATCAAAAGGAGGCATCTCGCTCACAAGTCATCCACCTCCACACTGTTTCAAATAGATGAAAGGAGAATGCTTAATATGTCGTTCAAGAAAATGCTTGTTTTGACTGGATTGCTGGTTATCGCCGCGGTCGTTTTAGCCGCATGCGCTCAAGCAACCGGCACACCCGCCCCAACCGAAGTCCCCGCCCCTCCGGCCCCAGAGATGCCCTATCTCGAGGAGTGGCAAGGCTCCGGCCACAATGCTGTAGACACTGAGCCATTCCGGCACTGGGATGACGCTACCGAAAACCCCGATGGTGTCCCCGTTACCTGCGCCAAGTGTCATACCAGCCATGGTTATCAGGATTTCCTCGGTGTTGACGGCTCCGAAGCCCAAAAAGTGGATGCCGCCGTTCCCGCCGCTGAATCTCAGGGCATTCAGTGTGTGGCCTGCCATAACGCCGGTACCATCTCCAAGACCACGGTTGTCTTCCCCTCCGGCGTCGAGATCAAAGCCGGTGACGACGTTCGTTGTATGGAATGCCATCAGGGACGTGAGTCCAAGGTCAGCGTGGATGAGTTCATTGCGAAATTTGGCGAGAACGTCGATCCCGATGCCGTTCCCGCTCCCGTCAAAGACGATAAGGGCAACGATGTAAAACTCGGCTTCCGCAACGTTCATTACTTCGCCGCCGCGGCCACCCTATACGGTGGTCAGGCTCACGGTGGCTACGAATATGATGGCAAAACCTACGACTCAAAGAACACGCACGTTGACGGTTATGCCACATGCACGGGTTGTCACAACCCGCACACTCTCCAGGTCAAAGTGGAACAATGCGCCCTTTGCCATGAAGGTGTAGCGACCGTTGAAGACCTCAAGAACATCCGCCAGGTCAGTTCCAACCCGGACTATGACGGCGACGGCGATAACACCGAAGGCATGTTCTATGAGATTCAGGGCTTACAGGAAGTCCTGCTGGCACAGATCACAACCTATGCCGCGGATACCGCCGGCGCTGAGATCAAATACAGCGCAGATACCTACCCCTACTTCCTGGGCGCAGACGACAAGGCGTATCCGAACTGGACCCCGCGCCTGCTCAAGGCCGCCTACAACTACCAGGTATCCCTCAAGGATCCCGGCGCGTTCGCCCACGGCAACAAGTACATCGTCCAACTGCTCTTCGACTCAATCGAGGATCTCGGCGGTGATGTCACCGGTTTGGCCCGCACCGATGCCGGTCACTTCGCTGGCGATACCGAACCGTTCCGTCACTGGGACGAAGAGGACTACACCGTCTCGTTTGGCTGCGCAAAATGCCACTCCGCTGGCGGCCTGCCCACCTTCATCAAGGATGGCGGCACCATGGTTGTTACCTCCAGCGGCTCCACTACAGTCACTGGCCTCGGCCCAATGCCTGCCGGTAATGGCTTCATGTGCTCCACCTGCCATAACGAAGAAGCCTGGCCCGAGCGCTATTCAGTCGCTTCGGTTGTCTTCCCCAGCGGCAAGGCCGTCAGCTTTGGCGGCAAGGATGCCGACGGCAAATTCGTGGCTGACGATTCCAACCTCTGCATCGAATGCCACCAGGGACGCGAGTCCACCACCAGCGTTAACAACTCCCTCAAAGGCAAAGACTTGGATGTCGTGGATGCCAAGATCAGCTTCAAGAACATCCATTACCTCAGCGCCGGCGCTACCCTCTTTGGCAACGATGCACAGGGCGCCTACCAGTACGAAGGCAAGACCTACTTCGGCCAGAACATGCATGCAGAAGAAACCGGCAAGATGAATAAGTGCCAGGATTGCCATGATGTCCACGCTCTTGAACCGAAGGTTGAAGCCTGCGAGACCTGTCACGACACCACCGATCCCGAAGCCATCCGCGAAACCGATGTGGATTACGATGGCGATGGTGACGTGACCGAAGGTATTTCCGGTGAAGTTCAGACTCTGGCCGATGCTCTCTACGCTGAAATCCAGAAGTATGCCGAGACCACAGCAGCCACGCCATTGGTTTACGACTCACACAGCCACCCGTACTTCTTTGTGGATGCCGATAAAGACGGCGTTGCCGACGAAAAAGACGGCGCGAAGGTTCGCTTTGCATCCTTCACGCCCCGCCTAGTCAAGGCCGCCTTCAACTATCAATATATCCAAAAGGATCCGGGCGCGTTCGTACACAATCCGAAATACGTCATTCAGTTCCTGATTGACTCGATTGAGGATCTCGGCGGCGATGTGACCAAGTACACCCGCCCCGAAGTGCCCGCTCCTCCGGCTCAGTAAAATAATTTTTATCGGGGGCAACCAGTGATGGCGGACGCGATGCGTCCGCCATCTTTTTTATTCGCATACATCACACCAAATTTGTGATGTTTAGCACTATGTTCACCAGTACAGCCCTCGTAAAATTGGGGCATCTGCCCCATGACATCCTGGGCCGCTTGCGCCCAACTAATTTGGACACTATAATTCCGATTAACAGTTTAATATTAGGAGAACTGAATGAGACAGCCCCCAAAATTGCTTCACCCGCCTCAGCGCTGGACCTTCAGCATGGTCATTGGAATTGGGCTTTTTCTTTTCACCCTGATCGCTCTCGTTTCCCCCGCCCAAGCCGCGCCCGCATACCAGGAAGACAAACCCTCAAATGATTTTTGCCTTGCCTGCCACCAGGAAAAGGGATTGGATAAATCCATCGGCAAAGAAACGCTTCCCGTTACCATCAACCCCATCGAATTCGGTCTCTCCGTTCACGCAGAGGAAAATATCGCCTGCGTGGACTGCCACACGAACATCAGCGATTATCCCCACCCTGATGTAAAAGTCAAAACCATTCGCGATTTTTCCCTGGAACTCTACACATCCTGTAAAGAATGCCACGAGGACCAGTACGAACTCACACAGGATAGCGTCCACCAGCGCGCCTTCGATGAAGGCAACATCAACGCCGCCATCTGTACCGACTGCCACAACCCGCACACCCAAACCCGCCTGACCGGCCAGCAAAGCGGCGAGCTCACCCCAGCCGCGCGCCTTCACATCCCAGGCGCATGCGCGCAGTGTCATAGCACGGTTTACGATCAATACAAAGACAGCGTCCACGGCACAGCACTAACCGAAGAGAACAACGTGGACGTTCCCACCTGTATCGATTGTCACGGCGTCCACAACATCCAATCCCCCACCACAGTCACTTTCCGCAACAGCACACCAGGCCTGTGCGCCAAATGCCACACAGACCCGGATATCATGGACAAATACGGCATCTCCACCCACGTGCTGGATACGTACGTTGCAGACTTCCACGGTTCAACCGTAAAACTCTTTGAAGAACAATACCCCGATCAACCCACCAACAAACCGGTCTGCACCGACTGCCACGGCATTCACGACATCGTCAAAGTGAATGATCCCGAAGCGGGCATTGCCCTGCGCGAAAACCTGCTCGCCAAATGCCAGCGCTGTCACCCGGATGCCACCGCCAATTTCCCCGGCGCGTGGATGAGCCATTACGCCGCCAGCCCCACAGAAAATCCACTCGTCTACTACGTCAACCTCTTCTATAAATTCTTTATCCCGGCCGTACTCGGAGGCATGACATTGTTTGTCATCACAGATATTTACCGGCGTATTGTGAACCGCCGAAAGGAAGGGAAACACAAATGAGCAGGCAGACCTCCAACTACGTCCGCTTCCCGCTTGCGCGCCGCATCGAGCACGTCAGCATGCTGCTCTCCTTCAGCATCCTCGGCCTCACCGGCTTGACACAAAAATTTCTGGATGCCGGCTTCTCCCTGTGGTTCATCAACCTGATCGGCGGCATCGAAAACCTGCGCGCCATCCATCACACAGCCGCCATCGTTATGATGTTTGGCACAGCCTGGCACATTCTCGTCATGGGCTATCACGTTTTCGTCATGCGCTCGCGCATGTCCATGCTTCCAACTTTGCAGGATGCCAGGGATGGCTGGCAGGCCCTCATGTACAACATCGGCTTCGCCAAGACCTATCCGCAAATGGGACGTTACACCTTTGAAGAAAAGATGGAATACTGGGCATTTGTGTGGGGCGCCATCGTCATGGGCTTCACCGGCTTCATCATGTGGAATCCCATCACTGCCACCACACTTTTGCCCGGCGAATTCGTCCCCGCCGCAAAAGCCGCGCACGGCGGCGAAGCCGTGCTTGCCGTGCTCGCCATCATCATCTGGCACATGTACGGCGTACACATCAAACGTTTCAACAAAGCCATGTGGACCGGCACACAAAGTGAAGAAGAGATGCTCCACGAACATCCCCTCGAACTCGCGGACATCAAAGCCGGCATCGCGGACCGCCGTCCCGACGCGGCCGCCATTCGCAAACGCATGAGGATTTACATCCCTCTCGCTTCCATCCTGACCGTTGGGATGCTGGCCGCTGTATACGGCTTTGTCAACACCGAAGAGACCGCCATTACCACCGTCCCCCCGCAAGATAGCCAGATCGTGGAGCCGTACGCCCCGCAGACTCCAACCCCAACCCCCGCTCCGAGCGGTTTCATTCCCTGGACGGATACCGACCCCGGCATTTAAGTGACGCACAAAGTCAACAAACTTTCAGTACGCCCTTAATGACAATTTATCATTATGACACTTGGAGGTGTCCGCATGAAGTTTAGTGAACGGTTACAAAAATTCTTTTTTCCACCTGCCGGTTCGCCGCGTTGGATGTTCGTGGTTCCGTACGTTGTGCTTGGCGTATTGACCATAGCCCTGCTCTTCGGCGGCGTGCATGCCTGGGAATACACCAATTCCCCGGCGTTCTGCGGCACGACCTGCCATACCATGCCGCCCCAAAATGCGGCCTATGTCGAATCACCGCACTCGAATGTCACCTGTGAAGAATGCCATATCGGACGCGTATCCTTTACAAACCAACTCATGCGCAAAACGCAGGCATTTCATGAAATTTACTACATGACCTTCTCGCTTTACGAATACCCGATCCGCGCCAAGGCATTGCGCCCGGCAGTGGATACGTGCGAAAAATGCCACCGCCCCGAAACGTTTTCAGACGACAGCCTGCGTAACATCAGTCACTTCGACAATGACGTGAATAATACCGCCACCACAACCTATCTCATCATGAAAACCGGCGGCGGCGCAAAACGCGAAGGCGGCGGGCGCGGCATCCACTGGCACATTGTTAATCCCGTGTACTATTATTCCGAAGATCCCCTCGGCCAGAAGATCCCGTATGTGCGCGTGATGAACGATGACGGCACGTTCACCGAATACACCGACATCGAATCAGGCTTCGACCCGGCAACAGTTGATGAAAGCCAGCTCAAGCCAATGGACTGCATTACCTGTCACAACCGCATCACCCACAACTTCATGCCCCCGGTGGAATCCGTTGACTTCGCCATGTCACGCGGATTGATCGATTCGTCCATCCCGCTCATTCACCAAAAAGCCGTGGCTGTGCTCTCCGCCGAATACGCCTCGCGGGATGAGGCTGTGGCGGCCATTGCACAGATCGAGAACGATTACAAAAACAACCTCTTCGATTACTACAGCACGAACGGCGCAAAAATCCAGGGCGCGCTTACCGAGATTCAAGCCATCTATGATCGAACCGTTTTCCAGGACCAGGAAATTGACTGGACCACGTACCCCAACAACATCGGCCACATCAACTCGCCGGGTTGTTTCCGCTGTCACGATGGCAAGCACCTGGATGCCGAACAACAAGCCGTGCGCCTTGAGTGCAACGTTTGCCACTCGGTTCCCGTCGTCAGCGGCACGGAGGATTTTGTCACCAATATCGAGATCAGCCACGGCCTCGAACCGGAAACGCATTTCAACGCCAACTGGATCAGTATGCACAACCAGGCCGTTGACGTGACCTGCTCGAATTGCCACACCACCGAAGACATGGGCGGAACCAGCAACACATCCTTCTGCTCGAACAGCGCCTGCCACGGCACAGTGTTCACATTTGCAGGCTTTGACGCCCCCGCATTACGCGAGATCATCAAAGCGCAACTGCCGCCGCTCGTGCTTGAAACGCCGCTCACGCCTCCAACCGGCACACCGACTTATGATAACTATATCGGTGCGCTCTTCACCGCCCGCTGTTCAGCCTGCCACGGAGAAGACCCATCCGCCGGACTGGTACTCACCACCTACCAGGATGCACTCAAGGGAAGTGAGAATGGTTCCGTGATAAACCCCGGCGACAGCGCCAACAGCCTCCTTGTTCAAGTCCAAAGCGAACGCCACTTCAAAAACTTCTCGGATGAAGAACTGAACTACATCATCCAATGGATTGACGCAGGCGCGCCGGAGAAATAGCAATCAGCGATCAGTGAAACCAAACGCAAAAGAGCCGTTCTCCTTCGAGAGCGGCTCTTTTCCATTTCACGTGTTTACCCGTCTACTTCATCACACTGTTACCACTTCTCCCGCCTTCACATCCACCGTTTCATGCTCCTGTGAAACAAGCGTATGGTCCACCACTCGCAGATACTTCACACCGAGTGAGAAGGCCAGCAAGCCGTAAGCGATGACGCCGAAGCCTGTCAGCCATTCAACCAGCGACGGACGATAAGACGTGTAGGAAATGGCGGCCCCGGGCAGGTATGAAACAACCACGAGCGAACCAACCAGATTTGTATCCCAGCGATAGGCCACAACGCCCGCGGCCACGAGGAAGAGCGCCATCATCCTCCAAAACCGGTGTTGCCTGGTCTTGTTATAGAGCAGGAGCACCATTGGGATCAGGATGCCAAGGAGCATCTCGCCGATCCAAAAGTTGAAGGAGAGGACTCCTGAGGTAACGAGATGCAGGCCCTCGGTCCGGCCCGGATCGTATGTGTAGGTTTGGGCGAAGGTGTCCCAGGCGCGGAAGTAGAAGTAGCCGATAAGTAACCAGGCTAAAAATCCTGCCACGCGTTCAATCAGTGCATCGTTGACTTTGGCCTTCGGGGTCAAGCGTGAGGCCAGCATCGAAGCGAAGAGAGTCAACGCAATGCCGCCCACAAGGGCTGAGAACATGAACAGGACGCTCATTTCAGGCTTGAACCAGAATGGGCGGGCCTTGATCACGCCATACATTGCGCCCAGCGAAGATTGATGCAGACTCGAAAGGCCGAGACCGAGGATGGCGAGGATGGGCGCATAATAATGAAGGTGTTCCATCTTCCCGGCAATCTTTGGCCAGCGGGCACGGAACCATTCAAAGCCCGCGAAGACCGGCATGGCTTCAAAGACCAGCACGGTGAGATAAAGCACTACACACATCGTCACTTCCCACATCAGGGAGTGCATGTTCCAGTAAACCACCGCGTGCCAGAAACGATCCGGGCGGCCAATGTCGAGCACGAGGGCGAGCATGGCCATGGTGTAACCGATCAGACCGACGAAAGTGGCGGTGCGTGCAATCGGCTGGTAGCGTTTGAGGCCGATCAAATAAACACCGGCACAGAGACTGAACGCGCCCGCGCTCAACGCAATGGACGAGAGGTCAATCGTGATCCATAAACCCCACGGAACGAGGTCGGTCAGGTTCGTGATCCACAGGCCTTGCCAGAACACGAGGATACCCGTTACCAGTGCGCTCAAGAGCAGGAGGCCGAGGAAACCCAGCCAGAGCATCCAGGGAGTGACCTTGACTGAGGCGGGCTTACCGAGTTTCGCGCGTAAATTCTTGAACATGGCTACGCCTCCATTTCTTCAGGATCAGCGGGGAGGTAATAAACGCGCGGCCCGGTTCCCAAATTTTCGCGCAGGCGGAAGTGCGCGTGCTTTTGCAGTACCTGGCTGACATTTGAGTTCGGGTCGTTCAAATCGCCAAAAATGCGCGCGCCGGTCGGGCAGACGTTGCAACAGGCAGGCGTCGCATCGCGGTCAACGCCGGGGGTAAGCCCTAGCGAAAGGCCGCGGTCAATGGTCTGATAACAGAAGGAGCATTTCTCCGGCACGCCGCGCGGACGGCGTTCCACTTCGGGTTCGCCCCATTCAGGCACAACGGGATTCGGCTCTTCAAAGGCCTTCCAGTTGAACGAACGCGCGTCGTACGGGCATGCAACCTGGCAATACCGGCAGCCGATACAGCGGTCATAGTCCATCATCACGATGCCGTCGTCGCGATAATACGAAGCCTTCACCGGGCAGACTTCCACACACGGGGCTTTCTCACAGTGCATACACGGGCGGGCAATATAAACGATGTGACCGTCCAACTGCCCAACCTCACTGACTTCGTTCCACGAAATATCGGGTGGCACATCGTTGTGTGCGCGGCAGGCAAGCGTGCAATATCCGCATCCCGTGCATTTGGACTGGTCCATGACCATCGCCCATTGGTGTTCGCCCTTCGGTCCTTCGCTGGAAGCCTCGGCAGGCTTGATCGCCTTTGTTCCCGCGGCAGCCGCAACACCGATGGCGGCCAGTTTCAGAAAATCGCGGCGGTTGACGTTCTTATTATCCATTCTTCTCCTCCTGGCCGTGTTCGTGTTTCACCACGCGATGATAGAAACGCTCAAGCCACGGAGCCAGCACCATGCCAGCGGCCAAACCCATCAGTCCCGCGAGACCCGCATACCCGATCGGGCTGACCGGGGTCGGCTGGGGGGTGACGGGAGTCTCTTCCATAACGGGAGCAGCTTCGGCGGCGGCAGGAGGCGTTGTGTCCTCCGTGGTAACCGCTTCGGCGTCCGCATGCATTTGGTTCGCATGGCAGGTGTTACAAGTCTCCAGGCTTGCCTTGAAGGAATGGTCTGGCACAGTGTGCGCGGCATAATCCTGTGTTTCCAAATGTTCGAGATGGCAATCCACACACGAGATACCTTCCTTATGGTGCGACGTGTATGGGAAGTTCATGCTGGCTTCCTGGTGGCAGTTGATGCACAACTGTGAGGCATCACGGTAGCCAGTGCCGTCGCGGTTGTAAATGATCTTCAATGAGGCGCTGTGCGGATCGTGGCAGGTGATGCAGTTCATGCCGCGCTGATAGTGCGTGCTTCCCTGCCAGTCCTGCCAGCCAAAACGCGTATCGCTGTGACAGCGCCCGCACAAGTCCGGGCTGGTATCGGTGGGCATGGTGGATTTCGGGTGATCGCCATCGCCGCCGCTGTGGCAGGCTTCACAGGTTACGCTATCCGATTCCCAGGTGGCTGTCGCCGGGTCGTAGCCGGTGGTATGGCAAACGAGACATGCGCCCGGCTTGCCCTGGCTTTCCCAATCTGCAAGAAAGATCGGGTCGCTTCCAGCCTGACCATGCGGGCCGTTCATCCACGTCATCTGGAATTCAGTGTGGCATTCCGTGCATCCCTCATTACCCTGAGTCTGTACGACAGGTATATCCCCGCCGCCATCCTGCGCCTGCGCCACCATGAGCGTAACCCCCGCGGCAAGCAGGGCAAAAACCAGGGCGATCAAAATGCGTTCAATTCGGGAAAACATCAATGCACCTCCTCGGTGTAGTAGTGAAATATTAAGCGTGAGAGTGCGCCGGAAGGGGCGCATTACGAAAGACCTTGCAGGTCAAACATTCGTTGCTCAAGTAACCATTGGGCAGGCGGTGCACCTGCCAGCAGGGAAAATTGGAAACGAGCATGGGAGAGGCGTTGCGCTGCTCGATCGGACAGTTCTTGAGATCCCATGATCCTTCGAACTGGACGATAGGCTCATGCTGTTCACGCTCCGCCTCGGCCTGCCAGTGCTCATCCAGTTTCCGCAAGAGAGCGATTACCAGGAGCGTGAGGCCAATCGGCAATACCAGCCGCAATATCAGGCCGATCACGATCGCCAGCAGTGAATATCCATCATTCATAGCTCACCTCACCGGCGAAACCAATACTTCGCATCGCGGCGATTCACCCATTCACCAATCAAGATCAAGGTAACGATTGGAAAGACTACACGGGTCAAAACCAGGGTCAGGATTACTTCAGTGCCGTTCATGTCAGTCTCCTTTCATGTCTCTTCTTTCTTCTTTTGACTTCTAATCACAGTTTAATGTACTGGGGCATGAGAAGTAAATTAGGACACTAACCCAACTTTAATTGACACTCCTGCGCCTCCCACCCGACCCTCAGCCTGGGTGCGCCACCCCATACATTCCCACCTCCGTGGGGGATTTGCCCCATATTAGTTGGATAGTTGAGTAGTTTCGTAGTTGAATAGTCTGGTAGTGTGAAAAAGCCCCCACTTCGGCAAAAGACAAATTGGTAGTCCAATTGCAACAGAACAAAAACTCCCGCTTTTCAGCAGGAGCTCGTTACGAATTACGGAACACGCAACACGGACTACGCCTTGATGATCCCCTTCCGTATCGCGTATCTCACCAACTCCGCCCTCGAATGGAGGTTCAGCTTCTTCATGATGTTCTCGCGGTGACGTTCCACCGTCTTCGGGCTGATGACCAGCGACTTGGCGATCTCGTCGTTGCTCGAGCCTTCGGCCAGGTGCGTGAGCACTTCGCTTTCGCGATCCGTCAAACCATCGAGGCCGCCTTTTTCATCGGCGGGATGGTCCACGCTCAGATAATCGCGCACCAGCAACTTGGCAAGTGACGGATACAAATACACCTCCCCTGCCGCGGCCACCTGGATCGCGGAGAGCAGTTCCTCCGGCGCGGCGCGTTTGGGGACGTAACCCGATGCGCCCGCATCCAGCATCTTGAAGAAATATTCCTCGTCTTCGTGAATGGTCAACGCGACGACAGCCACATTTGGAAACCGCCCTTTGATCTCACGCGTGGCCTCAATCCCGGATTTGTCCGGCAAGCCAATGTCCATCAGGATCACATCTGGCTTCACCTCTTCGACTGCCTTCAATGCTTCCGCCGCGGTGCCTGCCTCGCCTACGATTTCCATGTCGCGTTGACTGCTCAACAACATCCGCAGACCCGAACGGACAACCGCGTGATCATCCACCAGTAACAGGCGTGTGGTCATTCTTCACCTCGTTTGCAATGGAATACGGGATAACCGCTTCAACTTCCGTGCCGTAGCCCGGGCGCGATTGGACTGACACCGTGCCGCCGAGCAGGGCCGCGCGTTCCTCCATCCCGGCCAACCCAAGCGACGCACGTCCAATACGCGTGAGGCGGACGATGTCCAGGTCAAAACCAACGCCGTTATCGCGCACACGGATACGCGCGTCCTTCTCTTTGAACTCAAGGCTCAAATCCACGTGGCTGGCCTGGGAATGTTTGATGATGTTATTCAGCGATTCCTGGATGATGCGGAAGATCGTGATCCGCACGGCTTCATCCAATGAACGCTCCTCGCCCATAATATCCACGCGGACCGTCAACGGAGTCAATTCCTGCAAACGGCCTGCGTACCATCTCAAAGCCGCCGCGAGACCCAAATCGTCGAGGTGCGAGGGCCTCAGGTCCGATATGATGCGTTGCAGTTCCTTGAGGGTATCCGCCGTCAGTGACTGCAATCGCCGCAGGGTCTCAATCGCAGGCTTGTTACGCGGGCTGAGGCTGGATGAGAGTCCGCGTAATCCCAGGCCAATGGCAGTCAGCGATTGGCCGGTTTCGTCGTGCAGGTCACGCGCGATGCGCTGGCGTTCAGCTTCCTGTGCGCCCACCACGCGGCGGAACAGGTCGCCGCGCAGGGCTTCGCGTTGCTGCGCTTCCTGCACGCGCGCTTCCTGAAGGTCCGCGATCTTGCGGTCGCTTTCCACCTGAAAGGCGCGCAAGAAACGAATGACGAAGATCGCCGAAAAAATCGCCGTGGCCGCGCGCAAGGTTTGCACCGGAAAACCGAAAAGTTCAAGGAACAAATTCTCATTCAGAAAATCGGAGGGGGGCAGGTGGCTGGCCTGCGTAAACAACTGTCCCACCAGGCTGTACCACGCGAACGCGATTGCCGCCCACAAACTATCCTGCCCAAAACGCACCAGCCCCGCCCGGCGGAAGGCGCGTTGTTGCGCCACGAGTCCCACTGCCGCCAGCAGACCGGCCGGTATCGCGAGGCTGTAGCGCGTCCAAACATTGGCGATCACAACCATTTCTTCCGGGAGGTATTGCCCCTTGAATGTGACCAGCCCAAACACCCATATCGCTTCCAAACCAAGCGGAATGATCAGGCTGACGCGCCACGTGGATTCTTCGCCCAACAAAACGTACGCTCCGAACGCCGCCAGTGAAAGGAAAGAGAAAGCCAGCAGGACCAATTCGATTGCGGAAAGGAGCGGGGGTTCCGTAACAAAACTATAGCCCGCGATCATCTCGAACATTTCCAGCCATTCATGCACGGCATGGACAAGCCCAAAACCTGCCAGCGGACGCAGTGCCATACGCAAGCGCGCATCTGTGGAACGCCCTCCCTCAATTGCCACCATCAGCCCCATGCTGAAAAACGCAAGGCCGTAGAAAAAATAGATGGCGATCATGGATGGAATGAGATGCACAGTGTTTGCTCCGATTTACCCGGAAGATTTCGGATGGCTTTTCAGAATCGCCCACACAATGGAGTCATCAAGGAGGCATCCGAAGCCTGGCAAAACTTGTTAACTTTCCTGCCGCAGTCTTGAACCGCACACACGGCAAAAGCGGTCGCTTGATTTGGCGCGCGTGCCGCATTGATGGCAATAGACTTCGCTGAGTTCCTCCTCGGCCTGCGCGTGATTCCTGCGCCGCGGCTTGATACCGGGCCTCCTGCCGGATTGCCAATAATAGATGATGCCGCCCATAATGAACGCCACACCCAGGCCGCCCAGGATGTAGGGCAGGTAATTGGCAAGCGAGATGCGCCCCAGAGTATTATCGTCCACTGGATCGGCGGGTTGAAGTCCCTGCTGTGGAAGGATTAGCGTGTCCGTCGTTTTTTCGTATTGCAGGTTCAACACGAATTGCTCGCCGTCCGCCAGGGCAAAGGGGGCGCCTCCATAATAGGTATTGCCATCGTTGCCCGCCGTCGGTTCCAGCGGCGGATCGACGATAAAAGAAACGGTATCGAGCGGTTCAAGCACACTGGCCGTAAAGGCATTCACCGCGTAAGAACCATCCCACAGATAATTAAATGAGCGCGCATTTCCATTGAACGTCAGCGGCTGATAATATTCAAAGTGATACGTTGTCATGACATCCACAGTGATCGTGAAGGACTGCCATTCACCACTGTTCGCCGGCCCGTCAATTGGAATATTGACCAGCCCGCCATCTTGAAGCGAGGCGGCCGCGATCAAATTGGCATCCAATGGAATTCGGAACGTCACCTGCACGGGCAATTGAGTATCAGGCTCAATGGTAAAATCATAGATCACCAGCATACTGGGCTGGTCGTATTCGGGCCATAACTGTACGTTCAAAGTGGAAAGCTTCGTCCCGGCTTGGGCGGCCGAAACGGACGGAAATGCAAAAAATATCCCCACGGCTATTATCAACAACCACTTGCGCATCGGAAACCTCCAAACATTACCGCTTGTTGCATAAATAACCGATCTTGCTGGAATAAATTACAGGCAAAATCATAATTCCAGTTTCAGTAAATCACGGATTTGTTTCGGAGCGCGGACTTCCCTGGCACCGCCCGCCAGCCTGTCCTGGACAGACAGTCCAGGGGGCAGGTGTAGTCCGCTTTGGCCTCGAAGAATCGCAGACTGAAGTCTGCATTCCGTGCAATCTGTGATTTACTGAGTTTAGCTATTTATGCGGTACTCTGTAATGGTTTCCACTATCTTACCATGCGCTCAATTTGGCGGATATGCCTTAACTACATAATCTGTCGTGGAAGAAAGTCACCCTTTTTATCCGATTGAGACGGCGGCCTGCACCAATTTCCAGCAGGCGCGATTATACGGAGTGGCGACCCCATGCCTTTCTCCGCGCCTCGTCACCGCGCCGCAGATGGCATCGATCTCCGTCGGCGCGCCGCGGCGCACATCCTGGAACATCGACGAATGATTTGCCGCCGTCTTGCGCGCCACATCCTCCGCCGCATGGACCGGATTACTGAACGGCAAATGGACCCGCTCCGCTTCAGCCACCGAAGCCGCCTCACGCGCCAGAGCGCCCATCACCTCACGCGCCGCGGGACGCGTCAATAACTCACCGTTCGACACGCGCAGTAACGCCGTCAGCGGGTTGATCGCGGCATTGATGACCAGCTTACCCCAGATAAGGGATTGGGCATCGTCGACCACCTGCACATTGAATTTTGCCTGACGAAGAGCCGCCTCAAGCGGACCGACAGCCTGATTCCGTTCAATCGAAATGATCCCCTCCCCGCCCGCTCTCACCAACCCCGGCCCAAGCAGGGTCGCGCCGGTGGTGGTGGTTCCGAGGGCAACACGGGATGGAGTCGAGGCGCTTACCGGAATCCGAAGTCTCCTGACTTCGGATAGGGTTCCAGACTCCAACGTCTCTTGACGTTGGAGTCCTCTGTTGTTCTTCGCAGTTAATACCTGGTTATCCAAAACTTCTGCCAATATCTCGCGGTTGCCAAGACCGTTTTGCAGGGTTACTGCAAGTCCATTCTCCGCGAGGCAATCATTTAGCTGATGCGCGGCGCGTTCCGTCTGCCAGGATTTGACCAACACGAGCGCATGTCCCGCCCCCTCACATTCACGCGGATCATCCGTCGCGTGAACTCGATAGGTGCGCTCATCTCCATTTGCATCCACAATGCGCGCACCTTGTTTTTTCAACGCATCGAGTCCATGCTTCCAAGTTCCGAGCATGTGAACGGAAATCCCCGCCTCGCTCAAGCGCGCCGCGAATAAAGTAGCTAAAGCGCCCGTGCCGACAATCAAGAGACTTTCTTTATTCATAATCCATCCGCATATTACGTGTTTCGTATCAAGTCATCAAAACGGAAAATGCAACACGTTACAGCCCTTTGACCAACGACTCCCATTCTTTATCGTCCATTTCAACACTGTGCTCCTGTGCCGGGAATCGTTTCGTCTCCACGTCCTCGATGTAATCCGAAAAAGCCTTGTTCATCTCGGCGTGGAAATTGGCATACTTCTTGACGAACTTCGGCGTGAAACGGTCAAAGAGACCAAGCAGGTCATGTGTAACCAGCACCTGACCATCACAGCCCGTGCCCGCGCCGATGCCAATGGTTGGGATGGAAAGTTTTTGGGAGATCAATTCGGCCAGCCGGGCAGGGACCGATTCAAGCACAATGCTGAAACAGCCTGCTTCCTCGAGAAGCAAGGCATCCTCCACCAGGCGTTTCGCGGCGGAGGCAGTTTTACCCTGTGCGCGGAAGCCGCCCAGTTGATGCACGGACTGCGGCGTGAGCCCGAGATGTCCCATCACGGGAATGCCTGAGCCGGTGATGGCGCGGATCGCGTCCACGCGCTCGCGCCCGCCTTCAAGTTTGACCGCGTCCATGCCGCCCTGCTGGAGGAATCGGCCTGCGTTACGCGTGGCATCCTCCACCGAAACTTGATACGACATAAACGGCATATCGCCGACCAGGAGCGCGTGCTTCGCGCCGCGTGAGACCGCGCGCGAATGGTGCAGCATTTCCTCCATTGTGACAGGCAGTGTGTTTTCATAGCCAAGCACCACCATGCCAAGCGAATCGCCGACGAGGATGGAGTCAATGCCTGCGTTGTCAATCGCAAGCGCCGTGGGATAGTCGTACGCGGTCAGCATGGTGATCGGCTCGCCGCGTTCCTTCTTCTGGCGGAATCCCAGGGTGGTCATTTTTTTGCGCGTTACCGCGCCGGTTGAGATGGTTGGAACAGTAGACATGGTACCCTCCGGTAAGGTAGAGTCCGCTTTCGCGCCGCCCCCATTCTTGCGCTTGTGCGTTTTGTGGATTTACGTATTACGCCGCACGCAATACGTTCGCCGTCGCGTTCACCTGGATACACGCGGCATGGCCGTATTATTCCATAGAATCAATTTTTCGACTACGGTGAATTGAGGTGTGCGCGTAAAACTGTCAGATAAGTTGCACGCACGCGGCCGGTAAAACAAAAACAGCGCGGACCATTTGGATCGCGCTGTTTTTGTTTTACCGAGAGAATTCTTTTGTTCATCCAATTGTCATCTTGCAGGCGTAGAATAAAATTACAAGATGCAAAGAACAAGCATCACATTCTCCTCTCAGGAACATCCGAAGTTGACAGGAACTTCGGATGTTTCGTTTAACCCAACATCAATCGAGCCGCCCTTCGCCCGATTTCCACCGCGAAGTTCGTGCCTCTGTCCCACGGATAAACCTGACTCATCGAAGCGAAATACAATCCATCAATCGGCGTTTGGATTGCGGGAATATTTTTCGAATGATTCACCAGTGGCACAGGCTGGGCGTAATTCGTCTTGAACACCCAAACCTTCTTCACCCAATCACGCTTGAACTCAGGGTTGATCCTCTCGAACGCAGGCAAATACACTTCCAGCAATTGTTCATCACTCAACGAAAAATATTCGTGCCCCGCTTCCAGATAATCGCCTGCATACACAATGCGGTCGCCGCCAAAATGTTCAGGCGGGACAAAATTCGTATGCTCCACCAGCGCCAGCATCGGGAAGCCCGCTTCCTTCGGCAGGTTGAACCAATAATAGCCGTCCTTCGACAACTGCTCCTTCAGCGACAGCACCATCACCACCGCGCCCATGGACTTCAACTCAAGCAAGCCCTTCAAATAATTTTCAGGCAAATCGGGACTTAACTTTGCCATCAGATTCGGCGATGTCGTGACCAGAATCTTGTCGAACGACTCGGTCTTTCCATCGCTTCTTACCGACAACCCAGCCTGCTCCCGTTTAATGGACTCGACCTTCACCCCCAGCCTAATCTCTACTCCCCAATCTCTAAGCCTATCCGCGAACAAATCAGCAAATCTCTGAAAACCTCCCTCGAACGTGCCGAGACGCGTCGTGCGCGCTTTGATGCGCGCCCACATCCACGCCATGTTGACATCCCGATAAAACGGACCAAACTTCCCGATCAACAGAGGCTTCCACATCTTCTCGTACACGTTTTTGCCAGCCCATTTCATCATCCATGAGTCGGCGGTGACTGTTTCGAGGGCTTTCCAGTTATTCGTTAAACGGAGGAATAACCCAACGAAGCCGAATCTGATTTTATCGAGACCAAATCCAAGTCCAGGAAAAAGAAGCGCTTTGAGGATTGAGTCGAAAGGATAGAATTTTCCCTCGTGATACATCACAGTCAATGGACGCGGAAAAATCACCTTATCGTCCAAATCCAGTTCGCGGATCAAGCTCATCATCTCCGAATCAGTTTGAAACCAGTGATGATAAAACTTCTCCACCGACCAGTCCCAGTGCGGCTCCTTGAACCCGCTCGCCAGCCCGCCGACAAAATCAGCGGACTCGAAAATGGTAACTTCGTGACCTGCTCTTTTCAAATCCCACGCGGCGGCCATGCCGCCATAGCCTGCGCCAATGATTGCGATTTTCATTCATTATCCTTCGTTGGGGCAGAGGATAGGAGCGAAGTAGGGGCGAAGCATTGCTTCGCCCCTACGCGCCCATACGCCCAATGCAATTAATTTTCCGTTTCAGTGCGAAGTGAATCACTCCATTTGATTCCTTCGCGCGTTAAATAATACGCGCCCAGCAAGGTGACGGGAAGCCACAACGCGACGTGCAACGTGAGCGTATATCCCGCCGCGGTGGCCTGGTCAATGCCATAAGCGCCAAGGACTGCGATGCCTGGGGCGTCGAACGTGCCGATGTAGCCTGGCGCGGACGGAATCGTCGTGGCGAGATTCACGATGCCGTTCATCAACATCAGCGCAAAGAACGAGACGCTGAAATCGAAGGCGTGCATAACGAACCAGTACTTGCCCGTTTCGAGAAGCCAGATGATGACCGAGGTGAAGAAAACCATCAGCACGTTGAACGGCGAACGTAACGAGGCCAGCCCATCCAAAAACTTGTTCATGATGCTGATGATTTTTGTGTGCAGTCGTTTCGGCGTGAGGCGTTCAATGAACCACAACCCTGCTTTCGCTGTGACGTGCGGGTACATCGCCGCCAGCAAAAAGATGACCAGCGCGCCGATGAACACGCCCGTTCCAATCACCGCGGCCTGTTGAATGTTGCCGACGAAACCCGATTCACCCGTGAGTTTCGCCAGTTCAGGCAGGTTGACGAACACGAACGCCAGCATCACCACGCCGTCGAAGATGCGCTCAACGATGATGGTTGCCAGTGAGGCAGAGACAGGCACGCCTTCTTTGCGCTTCAGAATCACGGCACGCAACACTTCGCCCGCGCGTGCGGGATAGATATTGTTGCCCATGTAACCGATCGTCGTGATGGGAAACATTGTTTTGGTGGGAATCTTTTTGATGGGACCCAGCAGATAATGCCAGCGCCACGCCCGCACCCACACCCCTACGAAATACACCGCTATCCCTGGAACGAGCCAGATATAGTTTGCCTTTTGAACCGCTCCCCAGAATTCATCGAGCCTGAGGCCGCGCAGGGCCATCCAAATAAAAAGGATGCTGATCAGCACCCCGAGCCAGAACTGCCATTTTTTCATCGGCGCTGATTGTACCATTCTCTCTTTTATGTCATTGCGAGCCCCGTAGAGGCGAAGCAATCTCCAACACCGCGAGGGCTTCCTTCGCAATGACGTAATTTATCTTTCAGCTATAATGTTGCGGCGCAAGCTGTTTGAGTCCAACGTCAGGAGACGTTGGATTTAGATTTTTTCAGGCGTAGCCAAAGTCGGGAGACTTTGGACTCCGTAAGGCACCTCGAAAGGTAACAAAACATGAAAAAATACTGGCCCACAATACTGGACTATATCCTCATTGCCCTCGGTTCATTGATTCAGGCTGTCAGCCTGCGATTATTCTTTGTCCCCGCGAATCTTGCTTCGGGCGGTGTGACAGGTGTTTCCCAGTTGCTCAATCACTTCACGGGCTGGCCGATTGGTTTGATGGTGTTGATTGGCAATATCCCGCTGTTTTTGCTCGGCTGGCGGTTCCTCGGCGGACGCCGCTTTGCCATGCGAACTGCGCTTGCCATTCTGACTTATTCCCTGTTCACCGACCTGTTGTTGAAACTACCGATGTTTGGCGCAAACGGCGCGGCAACCATTCTCATCAATGACTTGAAGGGTGACATTTTCCTGAATTCCCTCTATGGCGCAATTGTCAGCGGTATTGGCTATGGATTGGTCTATCGCGCCCGCGGCACGAGCGGCGGGTCAGATATTCTGGCGCGCATTCTTAACAACTGGCGCGGGGTTTCGATGACGCAAAGTTATTTGATGGTGGATACGGCGGTTATTCTCTCGGCTGGATTTATCTTCGGTTGGAAGCAGGCTTTGTACGCGATGATTACCCTCTACGTGAGCGGACTTGTTTCTGAAACCGTCCTCGAAGGCGGCGGGACTGTCCGCACGGCGATGATTGTGACGACCCAGCCTGAGGCGATTTCAAACCGCGTAATGGAAGATTTGGAGCGCGGCGTCACGTTTTTGGAAGGCACAGGTGCATGGACGGGCGCGTCAAAGCCCGTGTTGTATTGCGTGATTTCGCGTGCTGAAGTCGCCACGCTGAAGGCAATTGTCCACGAGGCAGACCCGGACGCGTTTATGGTGATTGGCGTCGCGCACGAGGCGCTGGGGGAAGGGTTCAGGCCGTTGAAGGCGCAGTAAAGGTGATATGTCGTTGCCCCGCCAAATTACGGCGGGGCAACGACATGATTACGAGAATTGAGTAATCACACCCGATACGAGCAATATCTGTCCCAGGTGATACAAGCCAATATTGAGCATTCGTCCCTTGGTGATGGGGGAGACGAATTTATTCCAGGCAAGAACGATATCTGAAACAAAAAAGAAGAACGCGCCCGCGGCCACGAGCAGGGATGCGCTGGCATTCCACGTCACGTCAAAGAGCGTGAGCATGGCCGCGTAGAGCATAACTGAGATGGCGGCCGCGTACACTATCACAGGCACGGCCATGCGCGTCTGTCCCTTCGCGCGGATGGATGTAATGATGCGTCTCATCACGCGCACGGCGCTGACGCCGAGAATCACTGCGAGAAGCAATGACCACATCGAGACGGCCGCGAGCTCATCTTTGAAGCCGATGATGTAAAAGATGTGCGCGAATAAGAATGAAATTAGCCCGAAGATAAACATGCGGTCGAGCCATAAGAGAAATGTATCCCCTGCCAGCGAAAACAAAACGCCGAGTCCAAACCAAAGCGCCGCGCCCTGCAAACCCGTTTCGAGCAAGAGCCAGATGAACAGGCAAATCATCACGGCGGGCTTGGCGATGAATTCGATTTTGAGCAGGCCTTTGTTTGTGGCGTAGGCTTCCAATGCTGCGAAGGCAATGGCGAGGATCAACAGAAAGTACATTGCGTCCCTCCCGAAAGTTCTGCGGAGTCCAACGTCTCCCGACGTTGGACTCCGCACGCTTACTTCTTCACATATCCAAACTTTTTCAGCGCGTTTTCATTATCGCGCCAATCTTTTTCAACCTTCACGCGCAACTCCAAAAATACCTTGCGCCCGCCCATCTCTTCGATTTCCTTGCGCGCCGCGCTCCCAATCGCCTTCAACATTTTTCCGCCCTCGCCGATCACGATTCCCTTTTGCGACTCGCGCTCAATGAAAATCGTCGCGGCGATGTAAACCATGCCGTTGCCGCGCTCCTTGAACTCGTCAATGCGAACCGCGAGGCTGTGCGGCACTTCGTCGCGCAGTTTGAACAGGCACGCTTCGCGAATCAAATCTGCGGCGATGTCGCGCTCGTACGCGTCGGTGATTTGTTCTTCTGGGAATTCAGGCGGACGCGTGGGAAGCAGATTTATCAGCGCTTCGAGCAATTGACCAAGCCCAGTCCTTTTCGCGGCGGACACTTTCTGGACCTGGGCTTGATTCAGCATCTTTGAGTACATCTCCGCCCGAGCAGACTCTGCGTCGGGGTTGAGCAGGTCAATTTTGTTTAGGACCAGCATTCGGGGAGTCCGAGGCGAAATCTGGTTAAGCAGGGAAGAGATGCGGGCGTCGTCTTCCGTTGGTTCAACGGAGGAGTCCACGAGCCAGAGAATCACATCCACTCCATCAAGGGCTTCTTCGGCTTCCTGATTTAGAAACTCGCCAAGTTTGTGACGCGGGTTGTGAATGCCTGGCGTATCCACAAAAACGAGTTGGGCGTTTTCGATGGTGAGAATGCCGAGTTGACGGCGGCGCGTGGTCTGCGGACGCGGCGAAACGGCCGCGACCTTTTGTTCGAGAAGCGCGTTGATGAGCGTGGACTTGCCGACATTCGGGCGTCCGATGATGGCGATAAAACCTGAACGATGTGTCATATCTGTTTGGGTTTCCCCGCGCGTTCCACTAAATCGGAAGGAGATGTGCGGGGTGTCCAGTTTGCAACGACCAGGCTGACGATGATGAGGACAGCGCCAGCGAGAAGCTGCCAGGTAAGTTGTTCGTGCAGGAAGAGCACGCCAAGGATAACACCACCCAACGGAAAAATATATGTCACCATGGTTGTGCGGGTTGGGCCGATCTCGTGGATGAGGTAGTAGCTCATGATGAAGGCAACCCCTGAACCGAAGACACCCAGCCAAAGCAAAGCGATCCACGTGATGGAAAGTTGCGGGACATTGACGGGCGCTTCAATGAAGAAGGTGGCCGGCCACATGACTATCGTGGATGAAATCAGCGGCCCGACGCTTCTAAAAATTCCCGGCGTGTTTTCGGTGGATTTGCGCGCATAGACTGAACTGCCCGCATAAAAAACGCAAGCCAGAACGACTGCTCCCTGGCCAAGCAGGGAACCTGTCGACGCGCCGATGTCTTTGCTCATCAGGATGACCACGCCTGCAAACCCAAGAAGCAGACCGAGTACTTTCGAAAATGTCATCTTGTCGTCGTGGAGAAGGAAGTGCGCGATGACGATGGTGAAGAGGGGAACCGTTGAATCGAGAATGGCCGCGACCGCCGAGTCAATGACTTGTTCCCCCCATGAGATCAGGAAGAATGGGATGGCAACATTGACAATGCCCAGGATGAGCACAGGAAACCACTCATTGAATGTACGCGGCCATTGGGCCCGTTGAATAAAGACGACGGCAATACCGAATAAGAGTCCGAACAGGACGCGATAGGCAACCAGTGTGATCGGACCTACTTCCTGCACTGCAATTTTGATCCAGAGGAAGGATGAACTCCAAATGAGTCCGAGGAGGATGAAGACGATCCAGTGTTTGGTTTTCAATTTTTCTCCTGAAGGATTTTTTAAACACGAAGTACACCAAGGGGGGTATTGGGCTGTCCCGTTTTTTGGCCGGGTTGAAACGTGAAGAGCCAATTCTCTGCCGCGAATTACGCTAATTTTCGCGAATTGGTTTTGATAAATCCGCGCATATCCGTGAGATTCGCGGCAAGGGTTTTCCCCTTGTGTTTAACCGATTTTCTTCACCAAATAATACTCGCCGCGTTCGAAGCCGCGCTCCAGGTAGTATTGACGCGTTCCGACAGCAGATATTACTGCCAGGCGCGAAAAACCCTTCTCGCGCGCTATCTTTTCCGCCTCTTCGAGCAGACGCGTTCCCAAACCTGAGTGTTGCGCCGCGCCAATTTTTTCTGAGCCGACGGGGAGGGATTGCCCATACACGTGGACTTCTCGAATCAGCGCCGCGGCACGTGTGCCCGCCAGGGTATCCAAATCGGACATGCCTGTTTGGGGTGAGTCCCTGCCCGGCAATGACAGGCGCACGAAGCCCGCAAGTTTATCATCCTTTGTGACGAAGGAGAGGAAATGTTCCTCCGCCGCACCTGCGGGATAGATGAGGTCGTCAAGTTTCAGGGATTCAGATTCAACAGGTTTGCCGCGCACTTCCCGGCAACGGACACATTCGCAGTGCGTGCCGCGGCGTTTCATTTCGTTGTGGATGTCCTGCCGCAGACTGGTGCGGCGGTTGCCCTCGACCACGTTGGTGGACGGAATGTCGCGAATCACGCGGTTGACGCGGCAGTAGCGCGGGATGGTCGGTTTGATGCCGGCGATGAGGTCAACAAGGTCTGCGGTGGTGTACGGATGAAATTCGCCGCGTTGCCAGTATTCGTACAGTTCCGCGTTGGCGAGCAGTTGATTGGGGTAGATTTTGATTTCGTCAGGGCAGAAATCATTCCACAGACGGGCGAAGTCTGCGCGGTCTGATTGCGGAGTCGCACCGAGCAGGTTGGGCATCCAGTGCAGGACGATTTTGAAACCTGCCGCGCGCAACAGGGCTGTGGCTTTGCGCGTGCACTCCACGTCGTGTCCGCGCTTGTTGAGCTCGAGGATGCGGTCGTCTAGGCTTTGCGCGCCCATCTGGACTTTGGTCACGCCGAGGTGACGGAGCCAGCGCAGTTCGTCGGGCGTGATTTCGTCGGGGCGCGTCTCGATGACAAGGCCAACGTTGCGGTGAGGGGCAGATTCGTTTTGTGTCTGAACTTCAGAGAGATTTGCCACGGAGCCACTGAGTTCGCGGAGATTCTTTTTTTCTTTCTCTGTGTTCTCTGTATCTCCCCTGGCACCGTCCGCCAGGGCAGGTGTGCGGCTAATTTCGTTCATGGCATCGAAACATCTAGCGATAAACCATTCCTGATAATCGCGCCGATACGATGACCACGTGCCGCCGAGAATCAGCAGTTCGATTTTGTCCGTGGGATGGCCGAGATTCGTCAGCGCGCGGATGCGCGACTCGACCTGCGTGTACGGGTCGAATTCATGCTCGAGGGCGCGCATCGCGCCGGGTTCGTCGGGCAGATAACTCTTCGGCATTCGCACGTCGGTCGGGCAGAAGATACATTTTCCCGGGCAGGGATAGGGTTTGGTGAGCACAGTCACCGTCGTCACGCCGGAAAGTGTCCGCACGGGTTTCATGCGGATTCGTTCGAGCAGGCGCGAATCGGGGTGAATCGTGCCAGAGTCCACCATTTGGTGATACGCGGCAACGACCGCGGCCTTTGTCAGGTAACCGCCGCCATCCAGCGGATAACTGCGGAGCGCGCCCATCACATCGCGGCCCGCGCGGATTTCATCCAGCACGCGGTGCGCGAGGTCGAGTTTTTCGGGGGTGAGGGTGTTGGCTTGCCGCCAACGTTTTTGTCGTTCGGTGAGGGTCATATCTATAAATTCTTTGCCACGGATTACGCGGATTTTCACGGATTGTTTTTGATTCATACTTCGGCGGTTGAGTAGGCGGCGAGGACTTGAATATGTCTTCAACCTGCTTCGGCCTAAGCCGCCGTATCGCCTGTCATGGCCGACAGGCCAGGGAAACCACCAGTAACTTGTAAACAGAAATTTTCCTGAAGCGTGCTGGTTTCGATACGCCCCTCAAAGCCTGCACTGAGCTTGTCGAAGTGGCATTCGGGGCTACTCAACCAGCAGAATTACTTCGAATTCGTTATCTCTAGCAGTTTGTCGGAGAGAGGAGTGAATTGATCACGCGGGCTACCATGTCGAGGCGGGTTAGCTTCTGTGGACTGTGAAAAAGGCAGAAATGAGTGCGCTTCTTCTTCATTATCTCCGTTTTTCTCGAACTCCAGGCGC
>JACRLC010000103.1 GCA_016235425.1 Chloroflexota bacterium
CAATTCTCAAGCAGTTGTTGTTCCGCTTTTCTAAAGAATGCGGGCAGGTTAGGTATTGTCCCAGTCCTGCGAATCGAGAGCCTTTTCAAGTTAAAATGGACTGTCTGGTGTATTGGTTTTTAAGGTGCAAAAGTCGAGATGTAACTCCTTGAGTTTAGAGTTCAAAGGAACTTAAAGTGAAACGATTGCGGACTATTGAGTGTATGCCGCAGCCAATGAGCATGAAGCCGCCGAGTGTGGCTGTATTTACTCCCGTCTGGCAGCCTGCCTTGCGCAGCAGCGACCATGAGCCCTGTGCCCGCCCTAAAATACGAATAACGCTTCCTGCTCTCCTGCATCTTGTCGCTGTTTCTGATTCAGCGCTACATCTGGCGCTTGACTATTTAGAACAGATATTCTATAATTTGGATCATTATTATCCATATATCAACAGGAGAGAGACATGGACCAGAATTACACTACAACCTTTATGGTAGACCAAACTCCGGAAGAAGCCTTCGCTGCCATCAATAATGTTCGTGGATGGTGGTCAGAATTAATTGAGGGCGATACAGACAAACTGGGCGCTGTGGTGTATTACCACCACAAAGACCTTCACCGTTGCACATTCCAAATCACCGAATTCGTGCCCGGCAAAAAAGTCGTTTGGCACGTCCTGCAAAACTACTTCCCCTTTGTTGAGGACAAGACCGAGTGGACAGGAACGGATATTGTCTTTGAAATTGCCAAAAAGGGCGACAAGACCGAACTCCGCTTTACGCACGTCGGATTGGTCCCCCACTTTGAATGCTTCAATGTCTGCTCAGATGGATGGGGCACTTATGTCAAAGGCAGTTTGCATAGCTTGATCACTACTGGGAAGGGCCAGCCCAATGTTGGGGAGGCCATCACTGAAAGCGAAAAGGCACTTAGTAAGTAGCAGAAGAAACTGTATATGATGAGCGATCAAAATTACACTACTAGCTTTACGGTAGACCAAACTCCGGAAGACGTCTTCGCTGCCATCAATAATGTCCGTGGATGGTGGTCAGGAGAAATTGAAGGTAGTACTGACAAACTCGGTGATGAGTTTACTTATCGTTACGAAGAAGCCCATCGCAGCACCCACAAAATCACCGAATTCGTGCCTGGCAAGAAAGTCGTATGGCATACCACGGACAGCCACATCAACTTTGTCAAAGACAAGACCGAGTGGAAGGGCACTGACATTGTCTTTGAGATTGCCAGAAAAGGCAACCAGACCGAACTTCGCTTCACGCACATTGGCCTGGTTCCTGCCATCCAATGCTACGGTGACTGTTCAGGTGCATGGGGCTTTTATATCAACGAATGTTTGCACAGTCTGATTACCACAGGTAAAGGGCAGCCCGAAGAGAAAGAAAAAGGGGATGGGGAAAAGGTTTCTCTATGATTAAGTGACCTTACGCACCCGATCGTGATTCCCTGCCTGCACCTTGCCGTCCTGGCCCGGACGGGACAGGTACAGGTGTGCAACACCTGCACTGCACCGATGCAGTACGGTGCAAGTGAGCGAAGGGTCTCCACCCCTGAAAGCTGAGATTCTTCGCTACACTCAGAATGACACTGCGTAAGGTGAGTGCGGTGCTGCGGGTCATGGGATTAAGTCAGGAACACAATTGCCCGAAACACTATCATGTGCTGAGCCAAGCTTCGTGGTTGGGACTGAAAGTTAGTCTGATACTGTTGCGCTTGCTGCTGAAGGCATTCGCCCAAACCGGTGAGCCGTTGGTATTGGGGATTGATGAAACTAAGAGTTTTCTGCGCAGGGTGTAACCGGCCTACAATTTGGGAATGGCAGCAGCCAGTTCATGGCGGAGCAATGCATCCTGCTCGACATGAGTCATAAGTTCCATCCACGCCTGCTGGAAGGCTTGGTAACGAGGCGCATAGCGCGCGGCGTGAGCCTGGGCCTGCCCGACGATGGTCTGCGGATCGCCGAAGCGGGCGATTAGATCCGGTGTGGCCTGCGTCTGCAGGGCAGACAGGGCCTGCCAGACCAGGTCATCGCTCAACATTGCGCCGGGATAGGGATCGAGCCAATCCGGCTTGGCATGGCCGTGCAGGCGGAGTTTATCCAATTCGTAAATGAAACGGAACACATCCTCACGTGTGCGCTGAAAGGGAGGCGTGTCATAATGGCGCGGCGGCAGGTGCAGGATGGCTAAGTTTGCATCGAACCACCAGCCGATGCCTTGCAAACGCGCGTTGATGAGATAGTCTATGTCCTCGCCGCGGGTGATGCCCGGATCAAAGCATACCCGTGTGAATACATCGTGATGAAAGAGCATATTACCACCCAGCGCCATTGGGCTGGGCACGAGAGAATCTTTAGACTCATTAAGCGCGCGCATGGCTTCGTTGATGTAATGCGCCTTGTCAAGCAGGGGATTGCCCGTCAGTACCGACTCATCCAACAGGATGCCGCCATCGCGTTGCAGGTACGGTCCGGCCAGCCCCAACACTTTTTGCCCATTGATTGTGTTGCCGATGTATTTCAGCGCCCGTTCCATATAATCAGGTTCGACCCGCTCATCGTCGTCAAGAGCAATGATGACCCGGGCATCCAGGATATGCGGAATGAGCAGTTGCAGGTTGCGCACACCGCTGTAACTCCCCAGGTGGAGCATCTGTGACTGTGACTCAGACAGTCCCATCATCAACTCTAATTTTGCCCACGCAGGCGCATCACAAAGGCGAATTTCAAGGCGCTGGCGATACGGCTCCAACAGTGCGCGCACATGCGCGCTAACCGCCTCGCCCAGATCCGGGTGCGCCAAACCAGTCAGAATCAGGACGCGAAAGTTTGTCTCGCGCTGTTTGCTCAAGTCATCAAGCAGTGGAGGCAGTGTGCTCTCGCCATCCAGAGGAGTGGGATGGTCGTAAGACGCCGCGACAACGCCCTGGCCCTCGCTTGAGGGCCAGGTCCAGTAGGTGGGGATGATAAGGGTGGGGTTGACCATAAGCCTTCATTGGTCCTTGCTGAGCACCGCATAAACAACTAAACGCCGACGTAACCGATGGTATCGCCGGGATTGCCAAAGCCGAGGATGTCGTTCTTCCATTGCGCGTCCTGCCGGGAAAAGAAAACAAGCTTGAAAGCCATGGGTCACCTCCGCTCCGGGTTGACTAATAACGGTGGGGCGATTATACAGCCAAAATAAAACAGGCCGCGTTCATCACGCGGCCCACTGATCACTGTTCGCCGATTACTGGCTACTCGATTTTCCCCGTAATCATCGCCATCTTCAACTCACCAATTGCCTTCGTGATTTGAATCTCACGCGGACAGGCCATCGTGCAGTTGAACACCGTGTGACAACGCGCCACGCCCGATGTCTCGCTGACGATGTGCATACGTTCTGCGGCGGCTTCGTCGCGGCTGTCGAAGATGAAGCGATGTGCGGTGACGAGCGCGGCCGGGCCGAGGTAATCGTCGCTGGACCAGAACGACGGGCAGGATGTGGTGCAGGCCGCGCACAGGATGCACTTCGTGGTTTCGTCAAAGCGGGCGCGCTGTTCGGGGCTTTGCAACCGTTCCTTTCCGTCCGCGGGAAGCGGGGAATCGTTGATGAAATACGGAAGCACCTTCTTGTAGTTGTCGAAGAACGGTTCCATATCCACGATCAAATCCTTGACGACCTTCAAGCCAAGCAATGGCTCGACCGTGATCTTGTCGCCCACGTCGCGTACCAGGACTTTGCACGCCAGGTAATTGCGCCCGTTGACGCGCATCGCATCCGAACCGCAGACACCGTGCGCGCACGAGCGGCGGAACGAAAGCGTGCCGTCGTTATATCCCTTCACCTTTTCGAGCAGGTCGAGGATGCGGTCTGTTTCCACCGCTTCGAGGGTATACGTTTCGTAGCGGAAGGTCTTGTCCACTTCGGGGTTGTAGCGGAAAATTTTTAAAGTAACTTGCATGATGAACACCTCACAAGGAGTATGTCATTGCGAGGAGCGTTCTTTGCGACGAAGCAATCCCCCGATAAACGGGGAATTTTCTTTGAAGGGGTTTCCCCATTACACAGGAGATTGCTTCGCAAAGTGCGCTCGCAATGACATCTTAATAAACCCTTTCCTTCGGCTGATATTTTGTGATCGTCACCGGCTTGTAATCAATTTTGATCTCGCCGTTTTGCTTCCTGACGAGTGTGTGCTTCAGCCAGTTTTTGTCATCGCGGTTCGGGCAATCTTCGCGCGAATGTCCGCCGCGCGATTCCTTTCGGTTCAATGCGCTCACGGTGATCACCTCCGCCACCTCGAGCATGTTGCCAAGCTCCCACGCGTTGAGCAGTTCGGTGTTGAAGATTTTTCCCGTATCCGTCACGCGGACACCCTTGAACCGTTCCTTCAACGCCCGCACTTTTTCGAGCGCTTCAGCCATTCCTTTTTCGTTGCGATAAATACCGACATCGTCGAACATGACCTTCTTCATTTCAGTGCCGATGTCGAACGCATTCTCTTTGCCTGACCCATTTCTCAGCGCCTCAAACGCGGACCTGGAACCTGCTTCCGCGTCATCGGGCAGTTTCTCAAAGTCGGCAGTCTTCGCATATTCCGCGGCTTTGAGTCCCGCGTGTTTCCCGAAGACGATAATATCGAGCAGGGAATTGCATCCCAGGCGGTTGCCTCCATGCACCGAAACGCAGGCGCACTCGCCCGCCGCATAAAGTCCGGGAAGGACAGTGTTTTTATCGTCAATCACCACTTCGCCGTATTTATTCGTCGGGATGCCGCCCATCGTGTAATGCGCGGTGGGTTGGATGGGCATCATCTGCGTGAGCGGGTCAACGCCGAGATAGACGCGGCAGAAGTCAATGATATCGGGCAGCTTCTTCAAGATTTGTTCGCCGGTAACGATGTAAGGCGTGCCATCTGGATTTGTGCGGCCATCCAGCGCGGCATACTTGATGACCGACTCAGGACGCACGTCGAGGTATACATAGTTCTGACCGTTCACACCGCGTCCCTCGCGGATTTCGGTGTAGATCGCGCGGCTGACCACGTCGCGCGAAGCCAGGTCTTTGATGGTCGGCGCGTACTTCGGCATAAAGCGTTCGCCCTTGCCATTGATGAGAATCCCGCCTTCGCCGCGCACGCCCTCGGTGATGAGGATGCCGAGTTTGTAAATGCCCGTCGGGTGAAACTGGAAAAATTCCATGTCTTGCAGAGGCAGGCCGTGACGGAGCAAAATGGCCGCGCCGTCGCCCGTATACGCGTACGCGTTCGATGTCACTTCAAAGATGCGGCCATGTCCGCCGGTGGCGAAGATAATGGCCTTCGCGTGGAAAGTGTGCAATTCGCCCGTTGCGAGTTCCACGGCCACCACCCCCGCAGCCTTGCCGTTCACGATGATGAAATCCAAAACCTGATATTCGTCGAAGAAGTTGACCTTGTTCTTCAAGCATTGTTGATACAGTGTTTGAAGAATCATGTGGCCTGTGCGGTCTGCGGCGTGGCAGGCGCGCCTGACGGGTTTGCCCGTCTCGTTGTTGGTGTGCCCGCCAAACGGTCGCTGGGAGATGCGGCCATCGGGGGTCCGGTCGAATGGCAGGCCGTAGTTCTCCAGCTCGATGACGGCCTGCGGGGCCTCGTGGCACATGAACTCGATGGCGTCCTGGTCGCCCAGATAATCCGAGCCTTTGACCGTGTCGTAGGTGTGCCAGTCTGGGTTGTCTCCTTCAAGGTTGCCAAGCGCTGCGGCCACGCCGCCCTGCGCCGCGCCAGTGTGCGAACGCGTGGGATACAACTTGCTGATAACCGCCGTCTTCGCGCCGCGTGAAGCGTAGAGACCCGCCATGAGTCCCGCGCCGCCCGCACCGACAACGACCACGTCGAATTGGTGAATATTCATTTACTCTACCGTCCTATGAAGTCCAAAGGATATAAAGACCGATTGCGCTCATGGATAGCATCATGATGATGCTCAGGATGCGGACAATCCCGCGCCCGCGCTCGGACACGATGTAATCGTCCGCGATCACGACCAGTCCATGCACGCCATGACCCACCGCAACCAGCAGAAGCGCACTGCCCACGAGTCTCCAGAAAGGTGTTGACCACGGAGCCAGGTCGGGCACGTCCGTGCTTTGGACGTGGGTGTAATTGGGCATGAATCCCCAGCGCAACACGTCCGCCAGATTCATCTGGCTGCGGGCGCCCATGATGAGCGCGCCGATGATTGCGATGAAGATCAATGCGTACATCGCCAATGCGGTGAGACGCGTGATCATCCACATGAACATTTCAAAGTTAAGTCCGCGTTTGGAGAGGGGCAGAGTTCTCGATTTTGTTGCCATCACTAACCTCCCATGGCCGTGCGGATGATAACGAAGACGGCCAAACCATAAATGGGTATAAAGACTGCCCACTCCAGCCAGATGGCCTCACGCGAGTGATCGAGCAATTTCGGCCACAGATCAAGGATGGTGATCCGCAGTCCGTTGATCGCGTGGAACAGCGCGCAGAAAAAAATAAAGATTTGGAAAGCCCAGTTTTCGTAAATGGCATTGACGAGTTTTCCACCCTCCCCGCCCAGGAATGACGCCAGGATATGCGTCGTGACAAAAATTGCCATGCCCAGCCCGCCGATGCGATGCAAGACAAAGGTCAGCATAGGCCCCTGTCCCTTGTATCGCAGAGCCGTGGCCAGGCTGACATTTCTTTTCAGGCCCATCGAAGCCTCCTTTGAAGAATTTTCCTAACTCAAGAGGCCATATTTTACCTCCACTTCCTTCCAATTACTAAATTTTGAGCGGTTGCATCCGAGAAAGTGACGTTCATCATCGTCATTTCAGACCACACTTCCTCTAATAAAGCGGTGGCAGACCTTTATAATCCGAATAGCAAAAGTTTTGGAGGTGCTCATGTCGGATCACGAATTAAGCCGCCGCGATTTCATCAAGGTCACGACGGGCATTGTCGGGGGACTTATCGGCGCAGTCATCGGACTGCCCGCCATCTACTATCTCATTGACCCTGCGCTCCGCGAAGGCGGCAAGGACGCGTGGATTCCCATCGGTAAACTCGAAAATATGGAAATCGGCAAACCTTATCCGTTCTCTTTCACGCGTGTGATGGTCAACGGTTGGGAGCGCACCGCCAGTTCCTTCGGTGGATACGCCCTCCGTAAATCTGAGGACCCGAACGACATCCTCATCCTTTCGAGCCGATGCACGCATCTTGCCTGTACTGTCAACTGGAACGAGGAAGCGGACGCCTACCTCTGTCCCTGTCATGACGCGAAATTCAGCAGGGAAGGCGAAGTGCTGGATGGCCCCCCGCCTCGCGCCCTCGACCGATATACCGAGTTCCGTTTAACTGAAGACGGCTCCCTCGAAATCTTCTTCTCCGAAAACAAGAAGACGGGATAATATTCACGTTGGTCGAGTAGGGCTGGGCGTACTTCCCAGCCCGTATCGAGACCAACAGGTTACAAGCAAACAGAAAATGTCTGAAACATGGTGGTCTCGATACGCCTTTCGCAACGAACGCTCAAGGCTACTCGACCACCGTCTTATGGAGCAATCAATGTGGAAAAAAATTTACGAGTGGCTTGACGAACGCCTCGGCCTCAACGCCATGTATACCAACCTGCTCGACCGCCCCGAACCGCGAGGCAACTGGTGGAATACCCTCGGCTCGGCCAGTCTCTTTCTCTTCGTTTTGCAGGGATTGACAGGCATCTTTCTCACCGTCTACTACACCCCTTCGCCCGACCACGCCTACGACAGCATCACCTACATCATGGAAGGCGTCGCGTTCGGCTGGCTGATCCGCGGCATCCATCACTGGGGTGCGACGCTCATGGTGGTTGTCGTATTCATCCACATGCTGCGCGTGTTCGTCACCGCTTCCTTCAAATATCCGCGCGAACTGACCTGGCTCATCGGCATCGGTCTCTTCCTCACCACACTGGGCATGGGCTTCACAGGCTACCTGCTCCCGTGGAACCAGCGCGCTTTCTGGGCCACCACCGTCGGCACACAGATCGCGGGGACCGCGCCGCTTGTCGGCGAATTCATCCTCAAAGCCCTGCGCGGCGGCCCGGACTTGAGCGCCCTCACCCTGCAACGCTTCTTCTCGGGTCACATCTGGATGCTCCCCGCCGCCCTTGCCGGTCTCATCGGCGTGCACCTCTATCTCATTATCCGTCACGGCGAGTCATATTACCCGAACAAGGAAGATTAACCTCTCTCTTCTTTCCTCTTTCATCTTATCTTTCCCACGAAAGAAGAAAGAGGAAAGAACCGTGCGCTTCCCCTTTCCAAAGGAATGCCAGGCATGAACAACGAAACCAAAAAGAAACTCAACGAACGCTACGAACGCGAACTTAACCGAGGCGAGCGCTTCTGGCCCGATACCATTTTCAAAGATGTCATCGTATCCATCGGCATCTTTACCCTCCTTATCATCCTCGCCACTTTCGTCGGCGTCTCGCCCGAACCCAAAGCCGACCCGTCCGACACCTCCTACATCCCGCGTCCCGAGTGGTACTTCCTCTTCCTCTTCAAATTCCTCGCGCTTTACGGCCAGATTCCCCTGCTCGGCAAGATCGAATGGATCGCCACCGTCCTCGTCCCTGGCATCGCGATTGGCGTCCTCACCCTTTTGCCCTTCATCGAGAAGAACCCAAACCGTTACTACGGCAAACGCGTGTTGCCCATCTCCATCATGGCCATCATGGTGGTGGGGATCGTATTACTCACCCTTCTGTCCGACGTGCCAACTGTCTCTGCCGACGGTTCGACGTTGCTCGGCACACTCCAGGCCATTAGCGGACTTGTCATCCCGGGCCTCGCGATGGTTCTCCTCTTCTTGATGTCCTTTGTTTTCAAGACGACAACCCGCCTCATGGTCTGGACCACAGTTCTGGCCGCCGTTTCAATGATCCTTATCTCAGGGACGGTTCTCGCGCTCGCCCCCGCGCCCGAAGTAGCCGAGACCGAGGTCCCGACTACGCTGGTTGACCAGATCGTCGCGGGACAGGATTTGTACTCTGTCCACTGCACCGAATGTCACGGCGATGATGGCTCAGTTGCAGTCATCGAAGGTGTGGAAGGACTCGAAGGCGAAAAAATCACCCCTATCAACAGCCGCGATGTGCTCTACACCATCACCGACTCTGCCATGTCCGAAGTCATCGCCTACGGACGTCCCAATGCGGGCATGACACCCTTCGGCAAAGCCTACGGTGGGGAACTCTCCAAGAGCGAGATAGATTACATGATCGTGTTCATGCGCTACATGTGGGACGACAGGTTCGAAGCTCCGAAACTCAAACCGTTATTCCCAGCGCTTGCAGAAGGCGAAGTCCCCTCGTACAATGTCCACATCCAGCCGATTGTCAAACGTTATTGCGTCTCCTGCCATCGCGAAGGAAAGACCAACAATAACTACCTGATGACCAGTTACGAAGAGATTCTCACCACGGGCGATAACGTCGCCAACAACATCATCGCGGGCGACGAGAACAGTTATCTTCTGCAGGTCATTCAGGAACATCCCATCATGAATCCCGAAAAACCTGACGAAGAGTTGATCCGCGTCATGCCCCTGAACCGCACCCTCAAACCAAACATCGTGGATGTATTCATCCGCTGGATCATGAACGGCATGCCGCAGACTGCCGAAGAAGCCGCAACGCTATCAACGACTCCGACACCCGCGGTAACACCTACGCCATGAAGTAATTCGTGACCCGTAATTCGTAATAATCAAAAAGGTCGTCCAAATGTGGATGGCCTTTTGTGGTTATAGATACTTGACTGATGTATCAATTGTGGTACACTCTGTGCATAGATGGAGATAAAAACGAACCAATTTTGGATGTGGTTTTCTATCGTACAAATGCTGGCAATGAGCCTGTGCGTGAATGGCTCAAGAGCCTGCCCAATGATGATCGCAAAACCATAGGCGTAGATATTAAGACGGCGCAATATGGCTGGCCATTGGGAATGCCCTTGATACGAAAAATGGGGCGAAATCTCTGGGAGGTACGTTCAAAAATCAGTTTCGGAATTGCAAGGGTATTATTCACCGTCAAAGGAACAATGATGATTCTCCTGCACGGCTTCGTTAAAAAATCTCAAAAGACATCTCTGGATGATTTGAAAACAGCGCGTCGCAGGTTGGCTGATATTGAAAAGGAATAAAAAAATGAAAAACAAAAATATTGGTGGCAACTTCGATGATTTCCTCCGCGAGGAAAATATTTACGAAGAAGTGAATGCGGCCGCGATCAAGCGCGTTGTTGCTTATCAAATTGCGCAGGAAATGAAACGCCGCAAATTGACCAAAACTGAAATGGCAAGCCGCATGAAGACCAGCCGTGCCGCACTCGAACGCCTGCTCGACCCAACCAACGCCTCAGTGACTTTGTTCACTTTGGAACGCGCCGCGTCTGTTTTGGGAAAAACGCTCAAAATTGAGTTGGCGTAGTGCACAGTTGTTGTAAGCCATAAAAAACAAGCCGTGCCTTTATGGACGCGGCTTGTCTGCTATTATAGGAAACCTATTTCTTTTTCGTCTTCTTCACAGGCTTCTTGGCAACGACTTTCTTCGTCTTCTTCACAAGCTTCTTAGCCACAACTTTCTTCACCGCGACCTTCAACTTCCGACTTTCGACTTTAACCGCCTCCGGCGTCTAATCCATCCACTTGATAATCGCGTCGCCGAACTCGGAGCATTTCACTTCCTTCGCGCCATCCATCAAGCGCGCAAAATCATAAGTAACCGTCTTCGCCGCGACCGCGCCTTCCATGCCTTTGACGATCAGGTCAGCGGCCTCCGTCCAGCCCATGTAGCGGAACATCATCTTGCCGGAGAGAATGACCGAGCCAGGGTTGACCTTGTCGAGGTCGGCGTATTTCGGCGCGGTGCCGTGAGTCGCTTCGAAAATGGCGTGACCCGTTTCATAGTTAATGTTTGCGCCTGGGGCGATGCCGATACCGCCTACCTGTGCGGCGAGCGCATCCGACAGGTAATCACCGTTCAGGTTGAGCGTGGCAATCACGTCATAATCTCGCGCGCGGATGAGCGTGAATTGCAGGCTCACGTCGGCAATCGAATCCTTGATCAACAGCATCTTCTTCCACTTGCCGCCGCCATGTGTATCCCACAATTTTAACGCTTCATCCACTTCCTGTTTGATGTCGTTTTGCTGGGCAGGCGACATCATGTCGAAGCCGGGATCGATCATCTTGGCGTTGTCTTCCACGCTCAAGTTCGGGTTGGACTCCTTGTTGCCCAAAATCCAGGTCTCGCGCTCGGTGACGATCTGGTTGCGGAACTCGCGCTTGGCGAGGGTGTAGCCCCAGTCCTTGAATGCGCCTTCGGTGAACTTCATGATGTTTCCCTTGTGGACGAAGTTCACGCTCTTGCGCTTGTTATCGAGTGACCATTGAATGGCGGCGCGGATCAGGCGTTCGGTCCCCTCGACCGAAACAGGCTTGATGCCGATTCCCGCTGTATCGGGAAAACGCATCTTGGCATATTCCTTGGGGAAGGCTTCCTTGAATAATTCCTTGAACTTCTTGTTCTCTTCCGTCCCGAACTGGAACTCGATCCCCGTGTAAATGTCTTCCGTGTTCTCTCGGAAAATAACCATGTCCACGTATTCGGGGTGTTTAACGGGAGAAGGCACACCGTTGTAATATCTCACGGGGCGCTGGCAGACGTAGAGGTCCAGGATTTTGCGGAGCGCCACATTTAACGAACGAATGCCGCCGCCGATGGGAGTCGTCAGCGGGCCTTTAATCCCCACCAAAAATTCCTTGAACGCCTCGGTCGTTTCCTCGGGCAGCCAGCTTTGGAACAGCTTGAACGCCTTCTCACCCGCGTACACTTCCATCCAGTAGATCTTGCGTTTGCCGCCGTACGCCTTCTCCACCGCCGCATCGAACACACGCACCGACGCGCGCCAAATATCGCGGCCAGTTCCATCGCCTTCCACGAACGGAATGATCGGATTATTGGGAACCTGTAACTTGCCGTTTTCGATGGAAATCTTTGCCCCGCCAGCGGGGACCGTAACATTTATGTATGCCATCTTTCTGTCTCCTTGCGAAAATTATGCGCGGGATTATATCACCCGCATCTTTCCATCTCTGAGTGACGATTGTCACGACGATTCTACCCTCTTGACAGAATCCCCCGCCTGCATAGAATCACGCCGAAATGACCAACCGCTTCTTTCCCGACCCGAATCCTGCCACCGCTAAATTAGTATTTTCCCTTTCTGACTAAGAGAGCCATCATCGGCTCTCTTTTTTTACCTTGCCACTCCCTCTCCCCGCGGGAGAGGGTTGGGGTGAGGGAGAGGTAACATGCTCAAACTCCCCGGCCTCATAGACCCTCACGTCCACGTGCGCGAACCTGGACAAACTCATAAAGAAGATTGGGATACAGTCACGCAAGCCGCCCTCGCTGGGGGTGTGACCATGATTCTGACCATGCCCAACACCAAGCCTCCCATCTTCGATGCCGAGACTCTCGACCTTGCCCTCTCCAAAGCAAAGAAAAAAGCGCGCTGTGACTATGCCCAATTCGTCGGCGCGGGGCCAGATAACGCCGAAATGGCCGCCTCTCTCGCGGACAAGGCCGCGGGCCTGAAAATGTACCTCGACTCAACCTTTGGTCAACTTCGCCTCGATGACATGACCCTCTGGCAACCGCATTTTGAAAAATATCCAAAGCAATATCCAATCGTTGCACACTCTGAAAGCCGAAGCATGGCCGCGGCGATTTTATTTGCCGCCATTTACGATAGACCCATCCACATCGCGCACATTTCGCTAAGGGAGGAAGTCCTGCTCGTCAAAGCCGCCAAGGAACACGGAATCAAAGTAACGTGTGAAGTTTGTCCGCATCATTTGTTTCTCACCTCCCCTCTCCCACAGGGAGAGGGGCCAGGGGGGAGGGGAAACGGCCGCATGGAGGTTCGTCCGCGATTGGCAACAAAAGAAGATGTCGAAGCTCTTTGGGAAAACCTTGATGTCATTGACTGTTTCGCCACTGATCATGCTCCGCACAGGCTTGAAGAAAAAGACTCGGAGAATCCCCCGCCTGGCTTCCCCGGTCTTGAAACCATTCTGCCCCTTCTCCTAACCGCCGTTTCCGATTCCCGATTAACGATTCCCGGTATTATCCAAAAAATGTACACCAACCCGCGCAAAATCTTCAGCCTTCCTGAACAAAACGAAACCTGGGTCGAAGTGGATGAAGACGCTGAATACGAAATTCACGCCAGCGAGATGTTTAGTCGCTGTGGCTGGACTCCGTTCGAGGGCTGGAAAGTAAAAGGCAAAGTGAGAAAAGTCGTATTGCGTGGTAAAACAGCTTTTGAAGATGGAATAATTCTGGTGGAATCTGGGTATGGAAAAAACGTAAGAGAGTAAAAAAGATGCAAAACTTTACAGATGTAAAACTTGAAATCTTTGCTCCGCAAGATTATGCCCTGGAAATCCGCGATGAGCTGGCTAAGATTGGCGTTGGACGGATTGGGAATTATGATCACTGCGTTGCAATCTATCCCGTTCAGGGATATTACCGGCCATTACTAGGAGCAAATCCATTTGAGGGAGAAATTGGAAAGATCAGTGAGGCCGTGGAATACAAAGTTGAAGTCAATTGCAGGCGGGAATTGGTTGAAGAAGCTGTAAAAGCAATTAGAAGCGTCCATCCGTATGAAGAGCCGTTGATCAACGTCATTCCGCTGGCGAATCATCTTTTTGATATGAGGAAATGAAGTGCGTCGCACCATGTTAAGTGAGACAAGTCAACTCGATGAGATTCTGCCGCTTAAACGGATTCTCCTATCCCGCAGGTGCGACGCACTCGCGCTCGAAACGGCGACCAGCCTCACCCGTCGCGCGAGTCCGAGCGGAGAAGTGTCAAAGCGTAGAAAATGTGATTAAACGGGATTCGCCCTCAGACGGCAATCAGAGTCCCAATCTCTAATTCTCTAATCTCGAACTACTAATTACCAACCACAAGGAGAAAATTATGCCCACTCAATCATCATCACCTCACCTTCCATTCGGCGAGAATAAAAATGCCGAGTGGTATGGCAAGGATATTCTGTCTGTCAAACAGTTCAGCCGCGACGATCTGGAGTACGTCTTCGGCGTGGCACACGAGATGCGCGGCATGGTCGAGCGTGTTGGGACGTTTGACCTGCTGAAAGGCAAGATTTTGGCGAACCTGTTTTACGAGCCTTCGACGCGTACGTCTTCCTCGTTTACTGCCGCGATGGAACGACTCGGCGGTTCGGTCATCCCGATCAACGAGGTGAAGTATTCGTCGGTGTCGAAGGGCGAGAGCCTGCCCGATACCGTCCGCACGCTCGAATGCTACGCAGACGTGATCGTGCTGCGTCATCCCGAAACGGGGTCGGCGGCGATTGCGGCCAAGGCGGCGAAGAAGCCTGTGCTCAACGCAGGCGACGGCATCGGCGAACATCCCACGCAGGCTTTGCTCGATACTTTCACCATCATGGAAGAGTTGGGGCGGCTCGACAACCTGAACGTGACCATGCTTGGCGATTTGAAGTATGGCCGCACGGTTCACTCGCTGGCGCGCCTGCTCTCCAACTTCAGCAGTATCAAATTGAATTACGTCTCGCCCGAGATTTTGCGTATGCCGAAGGAAGTGATGGACGAGGTGGCTGAGAAGAACGTGCCGCAGGCCGAGTTCAATTCGCTTGAAAAAGTCCTGCCTGAAACCGACGTGCTGTATGTCACGCGCGTCCAGAAGGAACGCTTCGAAGACCCCGCCGATTATGAAAAGGTCAAGGGTGCGTACGTGATCGATCCCGCCATCATGAAAGCCGCAAAGCAGGATATGATTGTGATGCATCCGCTCCCGCGCGTCGGCGAAATCAGCCCCGACTTCGACGAAGATCCTCGCGCCGCGTATTTCCGCCAGATGGAATATGGTTTGTATGTGAGAATGGCGTTGCTTGCAATGGTATTGGGTAAAGCCTAAATAATTTGCCACAGGGACACGGAGACTCAGAGAAAAATAATTTAAAATCTCCGTGACTCTATGTCTCAGTGGCTAAAGGATTATTATGGAATCATTCTTCTCTTTTCTAGAAAAACGCGTCGACGACTGCTCCTCGCTTTTATGCGTTGGACTCGACCCGCACATTCCCGACCTCCCAAGCCCCACCGCCGCGTCCGCGCGGGACTTCTGCCTGAATCTCGTCAAACAGACGGCTCCCTACGCCGCGGCATTTAAGCCCAACGCGGCGTTCTTCGAGGTCTTCGGCGCGGACGGCTGGACTGCACTCAAGCAGGTGATTGACGCCATCGGCGAAGAGTCGGCTCGGCTGGGCTCGATGATTCCCGTTGTGCTGGACGCGAAACGTGGCGACATTGCGTCCACTGCCGAAGCATACGCCAAATCCGCGTTTGAAACTCTCGGTGCTCATTGCATTACGTTGAATCCCTATCTCGGCAAAGATTCGATTGAGCCATTCATCGGCAATTCGGAAAAGGGAGTGTTCCTGCTGTGCAAAACGTCCAACGCGGGTTCGATGGACTTGCAGAATTTACTCGTCCTGCCGATGGGATCAGATACTCCCATGCCTCTCTACATTTATGTGGCACAACTTGCCCAGCAATGGAACGCGAATAACAATGTCGGCATCGTCGTCGGTGCGACACATCCGCAGATTATGTCCAACATCCGCGCCGCCGCGCCCGATTTGTGGTTCCTCGCTCCCGGCGTTGGGGCTCAGGGCGGGGAATTGGAAGCCACTTTGAAGTCTGGCCTGCGCGCCGACGGCAAGGGACTGTTGATTCCCATTTCACGCGGAATCTCGCGTGCTGAGAAACCGGGTTTGGCCGCGGCAGAGATACGCGACCAGATTTTGAATATCAAACGCGATTCAAACCGCGAAACACGTTAAGTCCGCTAAGAAAAACCTTTAAAAATCTTTGCGCTCTTCGCGTGCTTAGCGGTTCGAAAAGGTATTAGCCATGACCCAACTCGATACTCATCTCTCACTCCTCGCTGACGGCCTGCTCTCCGCAGGCTGCATCAAATTCGGTGACTTCACCCTCAAATCGGGACTCAAATCCCCCATTTACATTGACCTGCGTCAAATTATCTCTCATCCAAAACTACTTGCTGAAGTCGCGCAAGCCTATCTTCCGATAATCTCCAATCTCCAATTCTCTCGTCTCGCTGGTCTGCCCTACGCCGCCATTCCCATTGCCACCGCCATCAGCCTCGCGGGGAATTACCCCATGATCTACCCGCGCAAGGAAGCCAAGTCCTACGGCACGAAAGCCGAGATCGAAGGTGAATACCACGCAGGCGAGACCGCCGTCATCATTGACGACCTTGCCACGACAGGCGGGAGTAAATTCGAAGCCATCGAAAAACTGACTGGCGCAGGGTTGGTCGTAAAGGATGTCGTTGTGCTGGTGGATCGCCAGTCCGGCGCGAAGGAGTTACTTGAGCAGGCTGGATTCAACCTCCACGCCGTGCTGACCATATCCGCTTTGCTGGATTATTGGGAATCCACAGGCAGGGTGGAGAAGGATAAAATCGAGGGGACGAGGAAGTTTTTGAAACAGAACAAGTGAGAATATGTTATAAAGGCAGATATGAGAAGAAATTTTGTTGAACGCAGAGGCAAGCTGAAAGACTTGGACAGGGCATTTGACTTGAAATTCTGGCAGTCACAACCAGCAAAAGCCCGCTTCGATGCCTCGTGGGAATTGGTTGTCCATTACATGAAAGTCAAGGGACGCGATGTTCGTCAACTCAGACTTCAGCGATCTATTACGCATTTTCAACGACCACAACGTTAGGTATCTTGTCATTGGCGGATACGCGGTTGTGCAATATGCCGAACCGCGCTTTACCAAAGACCTTGATCTTATGATCGGCACAGATTCCGAAAATGCTGAAGCAGTCTACAATGCGCTGAAGGAATTCGGCGCTCCGCTTGCCGGCCTCACTCCCAAAGATTTTTCGGAGGAGGGCTTCTTTTTTCAAATGGGCGTGCCTCCTGTGCGAGTGGACATTTTGATGGGAATTCCTGGAGTTCAATTTGATCCATGTTGGGAAAGACGGGTGGAGGTGGACTTCGACGGGTTAACAGTCCTGTTCATCGCAAAACAGGATTTGATTGCTTCAAAGCGCGCGGCAGGTCGTCCGCAGGACTTGATTGACGCGGATTTGCTTTCACAGGAGTAATTCCGGCTGTCTTCGCTTTGCTGGATTATTGGGAATCCACAGGCAGGGTGGAGAAGGATAAAATCGAGGGGACGAGGAAGTTTTTGAAGCATTAACCGAAATTCAGTAAGTCACAGGTTTTGCGAATGCCCAGAAGATTGCTTCTGAACGCCAGAATCGTGATTTACCGAAATTGAGTAAAGTATAGTTATCTCAATTTCGGCGAATTGAGCAAAATACACTTGTTCCTCTGTCTATCTCACACCCTCACCAAAGGACACCTGTAAATGAAACACTGGCAAAAAATCGTTGCAATTATCCTGATCGTACTTCTCGTACTCCCGGTCGTTGTTCTGGCGTGGGGATATTTCTCGGTAGTCAAACCTGCCCTGCCTCAACTTAACGGCGAAATGACCCTCGACGGCCTCACAGCGCCTGTCACAGTGTACCGCGATAACAGTGGCATCCCGCACATCGTCGCCGTGAACGAACATGACCTATTCTTCGCACAGGGATTCGTCCACGCGCAGGACAGGTTGTGGGCGATGGAATCGACCCGCCGTGCCGCGCATGGCACACTCAGCGAAGTGATCGGTGACCGTGGTCTGAACAACGACCGCATGATGCGTATCCTCGGCATGACTGAGTCCGCCGAGGCCGATTGGGAGACGCTTGACGCCGAAACCCAGTCTGCGCTTCAAGCGTACGCCGATGGCGTCAACGCGTATCTGGATCAGGCCGGCGGCAGACTGCCGCTCGAATTCAAAATCCTCGGCATCACGCCGCAGGCCTGGACGCCGATTGACTCGCTCGTCTTCGGGAAGCTGATCGCCTGGGGGTTGAGTAACAACTATCAGGACGAGTTGATCGTCACCAAATTGGCGGCGCAAACCTCCTGGGAAAATGTCCTCGATATCATGCCGGAGTACGATGGCCCGACGGTCATCCCAGATGCGAATCTGACAGCATCTCTCTCCGAGACCGCGTCTGCCATGCTTGAAATCAATACTTCCTGGGGAACGCAAGTGCCGCTCTCCAAACCGGATCAGGGAAGCAATGCCTGGGTGGTCGGTGGCAGTCACACCGCGTCGGGCGCGCCGCTTTTGGCAAGCGACCCTCACCAGGGATTGTTGATGCCCACCTTGTGGTACGAGGTCGGTCTGCATACCTCGGATGGAAAATATGACGTTGTCGGCGGTTCACTGCCCGGCCTGCCGGGAATCGAAATCGGACACAACGCGCGCATCGCCTGGGGTGTGACCAACGCCCGCCCCGATGTCGAGGACCTCTTCATCGAAACCCTCAATGACTCCGGCACACAATATCAATTCATGGATGAGTGGAAAGACCTCACCTTCCGCGAAGAAACCATCCACGTCAAGGATGCCGAGCCGGTGGTACTCAAGGTTCGCATCACGCATCACGGCCCGCTGGTTTCGGACATCCTCGAATCAAGCGAGCAACACATGGCTCTCCGCTGGACGGGACTCGACGGACGTCCGCTTGCCCGCGCGATCCTCCGCCTCAACCAGGCCCAGAATTGGGATGAGTTTCGCGTCGCGTTGCAGGATTGGCAGTTGCCCTCGATGAACTTCGTCTACGCCGACGTGGATGGAAACATCGGCTTTCAAATGCCGGGCGCGGTTCCTGTTCGGGCGGGCAACGATGTCTATGGCCTGCACCCAGTTTCCGGGGCGGATGGAGCGCACGAGTGGGTTGATTTCGTCCCGTACGATGAACTCCCGTCAGCATTCAATCCGAGCGGCGACTTCTTCGCATCCGCAAATAACAAACCGTATGGCGACGACTATCCTCATTTCCTTTCCCATTATTATCAGCCGCCGTATCGTGTTGCGCTTATCACCGAGACGATTCGTGATTCGCACGGAATCACCGCCGATGATTTTGCCGCGTTGCAGGGAAGCTGGTACAGCGGCATCAATCAGCAGGTTGCAAAAACATTGGCCGCGGAAGCCCAGGCCGGGGACGAACAGCAAACGGCCATTCTTCAGGATTTAAACGACTGGGATGGATTCATGACCCCAGACAGCCGCGCGGCCGCTCTGACTGAATCCGCCATAAGAAACATTCTCCGCCTCACCCTGACCCCGAAGCTGGGCGCCGATACAGCAGAGATTTACCTCACTTTGGGAGGCTACCCCTACATGTACTTGCAGAAGATCCTGGATGATCCTGCCAGTTCGTGGTGGGGCGGCGACCGCGCCGGAATCCTGACTGCGGCATTGACCGCCTCGATGGACGAACTCTCCGCCAGTCTTGGCGATGACCCATCCAAATGGACGTGGGGTGACCTGCACCAGATGAATTTTTCCCACCCCTTGGGAAGCGTCGCCATCCTCAAACCGATCTTCAGCCGCGGCCCCTACCCAACCGGCGGCAACTGGAACACCGTTGACAGCGGTGCATACTACCCCGACAAAGCCTACGGCATGGTTCTCGGCCCCGCCTATCGCATCATCAGCGACCCGGCGGATTGGGATCAATCCCGCTCGATCATCCCCAGCGGCGAATCTGGCCAGCCTTTCAGCCCATACTACGATGACCAGATCGCTCCCTGGCTCGCAGTGGAATACCATCCGCTTCCGTTTAGCTTGCCCGCGATTGAGTCGAGTGCAGAGCATACGTTGATACTGAATCCCGCGCCGTAGAGAGTTTCGTCTGAAGAATTCTTGATAGTGAATTCTCTACCGTACAAACCACCATTTTTACCGCAAGGAGCGCGAAGAACGCGAAGGTAAAAGGGATTTCTTGGCGCCCTTTGCGGGCTTCGCGGTTCAAATGTACGGCAACAAAATAGTGAAAAAAAACTTCCGAGAGACATCCTCGGAAGTTTTTCAATTAAACCAATGGGCTTTGCATTGAGCAGGTGAGATATTTTTGCTGTTAGAATAACAAGGACTTGCCTACCTGTTTAATTGTGTACTTGTCTACCTGCCTACTTCCCCAAGGAGTAATCATGCCCCAAAAACACATCTTCACTGCCACCATCCAAAATGCAGGCGGAGGCGGCGCGTTTGTGGAAGTCCCGTTTGATGTGGAAGCGGCATTCGGATCGAAGCGGCCCAAGGTCAAGGCCATGATCGAGGGAATCCCATATCGCGGCACGCTGGTGCGGATGGGGACGGAATGCCATCTGTTGCTCATCCTCAAGGAAATTCGTGAAAAGGCCGGTAAAACTTTTGGCGATGAAATCAAAATTACAGTTGAGTCGGATACTGAACCGCGCGTCGTCGAAGTGCCAGCCGATTTCAAGAAAGCCTTGAACAAAGACAGGGAAGCCAGGGCATTCTTTGAAAAATTATCATACACTCACCAAAGAGAATACGTGGCCTGGATCATCGAGGCGAAGAAAGAAGAGACGCGGCAGGCGCGTATCATCAAAGCCATGGAAATGTTGAAGAAGGGTCAGAAGAGAGATAAAGCGAAATCATGACTGACACTTCACCCAAATGGCTGGAACTGGCACGCGAGTTATATTCCATTTCGCAATCCGGCCTGACCTATTGCAAGAACGAATATGATCTGCATAGTTACAGGCGCTTGCAGGAAATCTCGGCTGGGATCATTGCGGCGCAATCGGAGTTATCCAGAGAGACCGTCCTGCAAACTTTTTCCATGCAGGCGGGTTATGCCACGCCGAAAATAGACGTGCGTGGCGCGGTCATGAAAGACGGGAAGATCCTGCTCGTGCAGGAAAAAGCCGATGGCAAATGGGCCATGCCCGGCGGCTGGGCCGACATCGGTGACGTCCCCTCCGAGATGGTGGAACGCGAAGTTTTGGAGGAGAGCGGCTTCAAGGTTGACGCGAGCAAGGTCATTGCCGTTTATAGCTGTCCAGAAAAGTTTTTTCCAAAAACTGAAAGGTCTTGCGATACACTCTGGGTAAAAAACTTCAGATAATATGAGGCAACCCAATGAGCAAAACAGAAAAACAAGTCAAGATTGCGCGTCTGCGAAAAATGTAC
>JACRLC010000104.1 GCA_016235425.1 Chloroflexota bacterium
GGCTGTGCGTCACCACTTATGGAGCTGTTCCAATTACTGCAGGTCGCCCCAAGACCCCGACCTGTTCCTAATTCCGCAGGCTGCCCTGTTTTCCCTACTGGATTCAGCCTGCTACTCATTGTAAAATGGGCAAAGTCCAACTTGAAAGACCTTGTAAGTCGTTCAAACCTTCCCTGTCCCGTCCGGGCCAGGGCGGGGCGGGACGGGACGGGACGGTGTGTAACATCAGAAATCAACTTTCTTCTGGAAGTAGCTTGACAAGCACTGCAAGCAATTCAGGAATGGTGACAGTGGCGGCCAACCAAACGCGGTTTAGGAGAGTATCACCATATTCATGCGCAAGGATATTACGCATCTCCATCAGCGTTTTCCATGCAACTTCAGGATGTTCTTTCCGAAATTGAGGGGAGATATGAACTGCCGCTTCGCCAACAATATGCAACTTTCTTTCCACTGCGGCACGCAGCATCTTATTTTTCTCAAATTCGTGGAATTTCGTGCCGCGCACATACCCACTGATTTCACGCGCGGCTTCACGCATATCCCACAAATAGGATTGTGCCTGTTCGTTATGCGGCATAGATAACCTTTGCTGTTCTTAATATCTCACGCCTTCGGTATGGATTGCGTAAACCATCTTTTTCAACCAAATCAACCGGACGCTTGAACATATTCTGAAGCTCGATTTTCATGTCTGCCAATTCAAACAACCCAATGGGCGCATCGGGCTTAATCACAAGCAGCACGTCCACATCGCTGTCGGGGCGAAAGTCATCACGCAGGACGGAACCAAAGAGCGAAAACTCGGTCACTCCCCAGCGTTGGCAGAAAGAAGCGATCTTTTTTCTGGGAATGGTAAATTTCTTTTTTGCGCGCATAATAACCTCGCCCAAATTATAGCATCCTTCATGTTTGGAAATTTCTCACCCCGCGCCGAGCTCCGCCAAAACAGTTGGAACCGCCGCTAAAACATCCCCCGCCAAAACAGAGACGCTTCCTCCGAGTCCCAAGCCTGCTTCGATTCCCGCCCGGGCATGGATCCACGCCCCAGCCACTGCGGACTCATACGCGTCCAGTCCCTGTGCGCGCAGACCGACAATGAGTCCCGCAAGCACATCTCCCGTGCCCGCGCGCGCAAGAGTCGGCGAAGCGACAGGGATGACCGTCATTCGTCCATCTGGTGAAGCGATAATCGTGAACGCGCCTTTCAACACAAGAACGTGCCCCCATTCACGCGCGTATTTCAACGCAATGTCCTGCCTGTTATTTTGAATTTCGTCTTTCGACAATCCCGTCATCACAGACATCTCGCCCGGATGCGGAGTCAACACGGCAGGCGCGGGAATCCTCCTGTGCCAATCCTTGATTTGCGAAAGTAACTTGAGGCCATCCGCGTCGAAGACAACTGGAATTTTGATTTCAGAAATGATTTCTTCGATGAATTTCTTTGTCGTAGGTTCGAGTCCAAAGCCTGGGCCAATGAGCAAGGCTAAGGCACGGTTGAGATTCTTCTTGAAAATATCCGCCGCGTCCTTTGAAATGAAACCTGATTCGTGCGGAAGGACAACCCACGTCGCCTCCGGGAATTGACCCGCCAGCGCGGCATGAAGCGGCTCCGGGACTGCCATCGTGACCAATCCCGCGCCAACTCGATAGGCGGCCCTCCCCGAAAGCAACGCCGCGCCCGTGTAACTGACCGAGCCCGCACAAATCAACGCCGTGCCAAACGTCCCTTTATGCGCGTCCAGCGGACGCTCGGGCAAAATCGCCGAGACCAAATCATCTTCGGCAACGTCAATTGTCAATTTCATAAGCGAAGGTAAATCGTCGGGCAGGCCGATATCCACTACTTTCAGGCCGCCCAAATGCTCGAAGGCGGGCAACTTCAAAAGTCCCTGTTTGACCGCCGCCATCGTGACCGTCAAATCGGCGGGGATGGTCTCGTCCGCGGTTTCGCCCGTGTCGCAATCCACGCCTGAGGGACAGTCCACCGCGATGACGAACGGCGGGTTATCGAGCTCGGAAATCGTCAGCAGGGTTTTCGCCAGCACGTCCGCCACTTCCTTTTTCAGCGGAGGCTTCGCACCGGTTCCAAGCACCCCATCCAAAATGACATTGGCCGTGTTGAGATAATATTCCAGCGTTTGAAATGTCTTGTCGTTTTCAGCAGAAGCCACTTCCCCACCCGCGTCCAAAACCCGCGCGACCAAATCATCATCCTGCGACTTCCGTTTCACCAGATACGCGCGTGTCTTGAATCCCTCGTGCGCCAGATAATCCAACGCCACCAACGCATCGCCGCCGTTGTTGCCCGGCCCTACGAGAGCCAGCACTTCGATTTCTTCACCCTCCACAAATGGAAAATCCAGCACGACTTCGGCAAGTCCACGCCCCGCGTTTTCCATCATCTCCGCGTAGGACAGTCCGCTTGCATCGGCATCCTTTTCGATTGCGCGCATCTGAGAAACGGTGACGAGTTTCATTTATATGCTCCAAGTGTCATGCCCAAATCAAGCACAAACGCCCCTTTGTGAGGGGCGTTTCATCCTCTTTTACGCCGCCACAGTAATTGGCGGTTTCTCGACGGAAGTAATTGGCACAGTCTCGGCAGGCGAAGGCATGTAACTGGATACCTTCAAAATCTGGTTGACAGGCACGGAGGTGATAATTTCAATCACTGTCTCCTGCCATTCAGGTTCAAGGTCTTTCAAACCAGTCAAAGGAAAACTGCGCGGACCTAATCTGGTCAATTGCACCAGTACCGAAAAATCCATCAGGGTCAAGCCAATGGCTCTTTTCTCAACGCGGTTGAAACGCAGAAGGATGTTTTCGTTCAACTCAACTGCCGCTGTCGGTTTTTCACCCGGCGAAAACGAGATGTATAGAACGTCCGCTTCTTTGTCGTAGGAATAAGTTGGCTTTGTCATTATTTTTTGCCGTCTTCCTGGCGAATGTATTTTAGAAAGGCTGTCGCCACAAAATTGTTTGACACGGTATCGCCCTGTTCATTAACATCCAGGCCAAATAAGACAATCGCAACGAGATGATTAAAATCGCCTGTCAAGTCATCAAACATGTGCAAGTAGCGATATTTACGCGGGTTGAGGGGTTCCTGTTGTCGTCGTCCTTTTTGCAAAGTCGTTTTCAGGTGGCCTTCGTAATCTTCCATTTCGGGATGGTTGTCGGCATCGGTAATATGTTGCCATCGTTCTTCAGTCAGGTAAATCGAATTTCCGTCACGGTCTTGAACAGTCCAGCGTTTTGCATTGTCGGTCATTGTGATTTGCCTTCCATGCTGTTGAAATTATAGCATAGCCAACAATTCTCCCTTCATCCTTCCCCCCACAACTCCTCCGCTACATCCCCCAACCCCAACTCCACCAACTTCTCCCTCGACGGTTTGCCAGATTCTTTATCCCAGCCGCGCGCATCATAATAAGCATCGAGCATCGCAGGCAAATCTGGCACAAACCCCGCCGCACCGCCTTCCTTGTACGGTTCCAGAAAAACCTTTGGTAATTTGTCATTTGCGCGCGTCAAGCCCATGCGATTGTTGATGGCACGTTTGAGATTCCAGCCGCGCTCGCCTGACTTCATCATGTCGTCAAGCGACCATTTCAACCCACACGCCGCGTTGACCAAATCCACCTGCATCTGCGGGTCAACATTCGCGAAGATACACATCACCGCCGCGTTGAAGAATGTGCGCCAATTCTGGTGCTTCGCGACGTTGGCGGCTTTCTCGGCCTGCGCGTGACGCTCAAAATAGGTAATTCCGATTTTCTCGTAGGTGTGCCCCCAATCCGCAAAGAAATAGTCCGACTGATTGTGACACGCCCCACGCGGGCTGGTCGCGTACGAGAGTGCCATGCCCGAAACACCACGGGGGTCGTGATACGCCGTTTCGAGTCCGTTCACCTGCACGGCTTCATCTTCCGCACCGAACGCGCGCCCGAATTGACGCGAGCCCTTCGACATCACTTCGCCAATCCCTTCGCGGCGCGCAATTTGATGAACCAACTGACGCGCGGCCATGAAGCCGCCCCACTTCAATTCGAGTCCACCCGTGTCCTGCACAGTCACTTTGCCCATTTCAAAAAGATGGAACGCCAGACCAATCGTATTGGCCGTGCTAATGACGTCCATGCCGTAGCGGTCGCACAACTCGCCGAGCCGCACCACTTCTTCCAAATTATCAACCAACAAGTTCGGGCCAAACCCCGCCACCGTTTCGTACTCGGGTCCTTTGCGTTTCGCGCCATCGTCCAACTTCACCACGCGCCCACACGCAATCACACACGCGTGGCACGCGCTTTGCCCCGTCAAAATCGTCTCGGCCATCTTCGCGCCGGAAACATTATCCACATTGGAAAATGAACCCTGGTGATAATATTTCGAAGGCATCTGGCCCATGTATTCCATGTAATTCGCGCCGCCCGCAGTCCCCAACTCGTGCAAAATTTTCGCTTCGTTATCCTGCTTGAGCGCCCGATTGGCCTCAGAACGCAGAGCCGCATATCGGTCCGCGTGAACGAGCGGGATTTTTTTCGTCCCATGCACCGCAATCGCTTTGAGTTTCTTCGCGCCCATTACCGCGCCGAGTCCGGTTCTCCCAGCCATTCGGCCATGGTCACAAGCAATGGATGCGTACAACACGCCGCGCTCACCCGCCTGTCCAATCACTGCGACATGCGCGCCCTTGACTCCGATTTCCTCTTTGACAAAATCCTGCGTCTGATAGATATCCTTCCCCCAGACTCCCGCCCCGTCGCGGACCTCGAGCCTGCCCTCGTTTAACCAAAGATAGACGGGGCTTTCGGCTTTTCCCGTTATCCAAAGACCGTCGTAGCCCGTTCCGCGCAGTTCAGGTCCCCAGAACCCGCCAGCATTTGACTCAGCCCAAAGTCCCGTAGCGGGACTCTTCCCGCAAACCACAAAGCGGCCCGTCGTTGGGCCAGCCGTGCCGCTCAGAGGGCCATTCATGAAAAGCAACGGCGACTCAGGCGAAAGCGGGTCAAGTTCCTTTGTGAGGGATGAATACAAAATTCGCGCCGCAAGCGACGCGCCGCCGAGAAAGTCACGCTCCCATTCCTGCGGGATGACGTATTCTTCGGTCTTGCCGGTGGTGAGGTCTATTTTGAGGATGGGTTGCATAAGATATTTTCATCCTGAGCGAAGCCGCCGTTCTTTGGCGGCGTAGTCGAAGGACAGGGATTACATTTGCGACACGCGCTTCGACTTCGCTACGCTCCGCTCAGCGCGGAGGTGATCATAGAATTTCCTTCGTCACTTCCTGGGCGCAACGGACAAAATCCAAAACCGTCGGCACGTTTCGCATCATGTAGCCCATGTTGCCTTTCACTTTCAACTTCATCGTCATCATCGCAGTCATTGGATTTAATTTGCCGGTCATGATGTCTTTGATATCGTCGTAGTTGGCAGTCAATGTGAAGGTGGGGGTTGGGCGGGAGGATGCGTCGGGCTTGAATTCCACTTTTCGGCACGCACCATGCCAGAGGTCCAGATAGAACGTGAGTCCTTCCGTCAAATTGCCTTTTGGCTCGATGATGATGAAAATGTCCCCTTCCCAATTTTTGGCAATGTCACCATATTTTTTATCCGTGTTGAGTTTCGTTTCCAGTTCCTTTAACCATTCTTCGCTCGGAAAGACGGCTGTCATTTTGCGCCTCCAGATAGGGATGAGCTATTTTACCATCCGTAAAACTCTGTGACTCGAATCTCTTGCAGATTTGTGAAAAATAGTCTATGCTTAGGTCACGGAATGTGCCAAACATTCCAGGGCAATTTGCAAATGACTGGAGGTGTCGGCATTTTTTGAATCCCCCCATTCCTTTGAAATTGCACAATCCACCCTACTTTCTCTTGGAGGAGAAAATGAAGAAACTGTTCGTTTTGGCTAACCTGCTCGTGTTGGCCTCCCTCGTCCTCGCGGCTTGCGGCGCTCCCGCAACCGAAGCCCCTGCCACCGAGGCGCCCGCGGCTACTGAGGCCCCCATGGCCACCGAAGCTCCCGCCGCAACTGAGGCCCCCGCGGCCGACCTGCTTTCGACCATTCTTGAGCGCGGCTACATCGTCGTTTCGACCGACCCCAACTATGAACCGCAGTCCTTCCTGAACACAGCAGGCTCACGCCCCTCTGACACCAAATGCGCCTCAGACATGCTCACCACCGCCGAAATGCAGGGCTTCGATGTGGATGTCGCCAAAGCCATCGGTGACGCCCTCGGCGTGGAAACATGCTTCGCCACACCCTCGTGGGATTTGATCACCGCCGGCAGTTGGGCGGACAAATGGGATGTCAGCGTCGGCTCGATGACCATCACCACCGAACGCCAGCAAATATTGGATTTCAGCGTTCCGTACTACGGCACTCCCGCCGTTGTAGCAGTTGGCGCTGACTCCGGCTTTACTTCGCTCGATGATCTCGCCGGTAAGGCACTCTGCGCCGGAACCGCCACTACCTACGAGACCTGGCTCAACGGCGGCGATCTCGGCCTGCCTGAAACATCCATCTACGCACAGCCTCCGGCGGACATCACCGTTGTCGCGCTCGAGACCGATCAGGAATGCGCCCAGGCTATTGCCGCAGGCCGCACCGACTTCGTCGGCTATGTGACATCCGGAACCGTTGTAGACGCCAACATCGCCGCGGGCCTGCCCGTGATGAAACTTGGCGACACCGTGTATTCTGAAGACCTGGCCGCCGCGTTCGACAAATCATCCAGCCTCGATACCACCTCCCTGCGCGAGAAGGTTGATGAAATCTTCACCGCCATGCACGCCGATGGAACCCTCTCGGACCTCTCCATGCAGTGGTTTGAAGTGGACCTCACTACGACATACAAATAAGACAGGTCACCACCAAGGGAAGCGGCTCAAAGCCGCTTCCCTTTATTTCTCGATAAATAAAGGGAGCGCAGGGATGAATATATTCGCTAAAAAACAACCCGATACGCCAAAATCACAGGCCGAATTAATTTACGACGCATTCCAGCGCAAGGAACGTCAATTCCGCGGCAACGTCGCCCTCTCCTGGATCTTTCTATTGTTATTCCTTGTCTTTTTGTTCAGCGGGCAGGAGCTTACCATCGGCGGAATAACATTCAGCACCATCAAAATAGACCGGACATTCATCGGTGAGAACATGGTGTTCATAGCGGGGGGCCTTGCCGAAACCATAAAAATATCCCTGCTTTCCATCACATTAGCGACAATCCTGGCTCTGTTGGCTGCGCTCGGGCGGCTTTCCACCGTCCCGCCAATTTATGCGCTGAGTACTTTTTATGTCTCCCTCATCCGCGGGACGCCGCTTTATTTGCAGATTTTCTTCTTCTTCCTTGCCCTGCCTCAATTGGGCATCGTTCTTCCCGGACTTTGGGCCGGTGTGATTGCCCTCGGCCTCAACTACGGGGCATACATGTCCGAGATATTCCGCGCCGGGTTGAGTTCCGTTGGCAAGGGCCAGCGTGAGGCCGCAATGGCCATCGGTATGACGCCGGGACAAACCATGCTCAGGATTGTCCTGCCGCAGGCCCTGCGCTTCGCAATCCCCCCCACTGGCAACGAATTCATCGCCATGACGAAAGACTCGGCCCTCGTCGCCGCCACTGGATTCGTTCATGAGTTGATGTGGCGCGCCACCAAAGTTGGACGCGCGCAATTCCACAACCTGGAGGCCCTCATCATGGCCGCCATCTTCTACTGGGTGATGACTTTGCTCCTGACAGCCATTCAAAGCCGCGTCGAAAACCGCCTCTCCAAAGGAGACCGATAACATGGTTCCGATTGTCAACATCTCCAACCTCGACAAATACTTTGGACGCCTGCACGTGCTAAAAAACATCAGCCTCGACGTGGCCCCGCGGGAAGTGGTTTGCATCATCGGCAGGAGCGGTTCCGGCAAAAGCACATTGTTGCGTTGTATCAATTTTCTCGAAGAACCGTCGGCAGGCGTCATCGAAGTGGACGGAGTCAAAGTGGAAGGCGGCGAAAAAGGCCGGGAACACCGCCAGCTTGTTCACGATATTCGCCTCAAAACCGGCATGGTCTTTCAGGAATTCAATTTGTTCCCCCACATGAGCGTGCTGGATAATGTTATCGAGGGGCCGGTTACAGTCAAAGGCATGGATCGTACAAAGGCCAGGGAACTCGGCGAGATGAACCTTGACCGAGTCGGTATGTTGTTCAAAAAAGACGAATACCCCAACCGCCTATCCGGCGGACAAAAACAACGCGTGGCCATCGCCCGCGCCCTCACCATGGAACCGAGAGTGATGCTCTTCGACGAACCCACCTCTGCGCTCGATCCCGAACTGATCGGCGAGGTGTTGAACGTAATGAAGAAGGTCGCGCAGGAGGGCATGACCATGCTCGTCGTCACACACGAAATGGGTTTTGCCCGCGAAGTGGCCGACCGGGTTCTGGTGATGGCCGATGGCGAGATCATCGAAGATCGAACTCCCACAGACCTCTTTGCCAGCCCTAAGGACCCGCGCACCCAGGCATTGATTGACCGCTATCGCTCAGGCGGTGGTTAATGCCGGTTGCAATTACGCGTCAAATCAGCCCCCGTTTTGCGGAATGTGAAATCACGCATATCGATCGTTCCCCAATCAATGTGGACATTGCGCGCGCGCAACATCGCGAATACACGCGCCTGCTCGCCTCGCTCGGAAGCCAGATCATTGAACTTCCCGAAGAAACAGATTTGCCCGACTCAGCTTTCGTGGAAGATACGGCAGTTGTCCTCCCCGAAGTAGCGGTCATCACCCGACCCGGGGCTGATTCGAGAAAACCTGAAACAGACTCCATCACCCGCGTATTATCCCCGTACCGCCCCCTCGTCCACATCACCGAACCGGGGACAATTGACGGCGGGGATGTACTTGTACTTGGCAAGCGAATCTATATCGGCCTGTCCACGCGCACGAATGCAGACGCAATCCGGCAAATACAGGACTTGCTCGATAACTACGGCTACATGGTGAGCGCAATTGAATTGCACGATTGCCTGCATCTCAAAACCGCCGTCACCCGCGTGGACGAGAACACCCTGCTCATCAACAAAAACTGGGTGGAGGCTTCACACTTCAAGGGATTTGGATTAATTGAGGTTGATCCAACCGAGTCATTTGCGGCAAACTGCCTGCCGATTGGGAATTCAATCGTCTATCCCACCGTATTCCCAAAGACACAGGAAAAACTGGAGAAAACAGGGTGCAGGGTTGCAACTGTCAACGTAGCTGAACTCGCCAAAGCGGAGGGAGCAGTGACATGCTGCAGTTTGATCATTGCCGATTAAAGGGAAGCAGGTTCGAGGTCAGGAAAGAAGCGCCCTTCGACTTCGCTCAGGACAGGTTCTTTATCAAAAGAAAAAATCCCCGAAACAAAGTCGGGGATTTTTGGCTCTTTGGTGCGCTGGAGAGGACTTGAACCTCCACGCCTTGCGGCACATGGCCCTCAACCATGCCTGTCTGCCAATTCCAGCACCAGCGCAAGCAGGGCGTATTATAATCGGGATGCTTTTCTTGTCAAGCAATGAAATTATCAGAGGAGATTTGACATGATTCGAATTGTTGTTGATGCGATGGGGAGTGACGATCACCCAACTCCCGATGTGGAAGGCTCTGTGATGGCCTCCCGCGAGTATGGAGTGGAAATTATTTTAGTTGGGGATGAATCAAAAATTAAGCCTGTACTTGACACACAATCCCCCGGTAATTTACCGATTCGAATCGTCCACGCGCCCGAAATGCTGACGATGGAAGACAAGGGCGAAGACCTTGCCTTCAGGGCGCGCCACAAAGACGCGAAAAATTCGATGGCCGTTGGCATTGACTTGGTGAAGAAGGGGGAAGCAGATGCATTCGTGACAGCGGGCAACACCGGCGCGGCGATGGTGACATCGCTGTTCAGGCTTGGCCGCATTCGCGGTGTGGAGAGGCCCGCACTGGCTCCCATCTTCCCCACCGCGACCGGGTCGTGTGTTGTGCTGGACATCGGCGCAAATCCTGATTGCGAACCAAATCACCTTTTGCAATTCGCAATCATGGGAAGCATCTATGCCGAGAAAGTGCGCGGGGTAAAAAGCCCAAAAGTTGGGTTGGTCTCAAATGGCGAAGAGGAAGGTAAAGGTAATCATCTTGTGAAGGAAGCGACGCCTTTAATTAAGTCATCCGGCTTGAATTACTTTGGCAACGTGGAAGGAAAGGAAGTGATCGGCGGGAAAGTGGATGTGGCCGTGACGGACGGTTTTGTTGGCAATGTGATGTTGAAGACATCGGAGGCGGTTGCCAAGCTGATCGTGGAGAAGATCCGCGACTCCATCAGGTCTGGCGGCCTGCTTGTAATGGTTGGCGGACTGCTTATCAAGCCCGCGATGGGACAGGTCAAGAAACTGCTCGACCCAAGCGAAGAAGGTGCGGCTCCCCTGCTGGGAGTGAACGGACTTGTATTCATCGCTCATGGCCGCTCGGATGCCACGGCCATCAAAAACGCGGTGAGAGTTGCAAGGAATGCGGTGGAAGCAAAAGTACTGGACGCCATGCAACAAGCCATTGAGGAAAGCTTGAAGCGCATCAAACCGGGATGAAGAATGGGATCCAATAGCACACAGAAAATCGTAAATCAAATCCGGGAAAAGTACGATATCGGCTCAAATTTTGCGGTGACTTTTCTTGAGAGCTGGTTCGGCACAAAGGAATTCACAGAAGAACAATATATAAAAAGTCTCCAGGATCCCGCATCCAAAACATGGTTTGATTTCGCCATTACAACCAATGAGCGCGGAAGGCTCCTGGCAAAATCGATCAAACCCTTTCTGCACACAAAAGCTTCCCGTTTTCTGGACGCGGGATGCGGGTATGGCGGATTCTTGATCGGTTTTCACGAACTGGGACTGGATGTCTTCGGATTTGATTTGGACCCAAAACTCATTTCCTTGTCGAAAGCCAATCTCAAAGATTACAATTTACCCGAAGATCGAGTGCAAATCGGCGACCTTTTAGACGTCAAATTGCTCGCCACGCTGGGCAAATTCGATGCGATAGTCTGCAATGATGTGCTGGAACACGTCAGCGACGTCGCAACGTCAATGGAACACCTTGCGCAGCTTCTTTCCCCTCACGGCGTTCTCACCATTCAGGTTCCCAACAAGGATTACATTGGGTACATTAGTCACGACGGCCATTACAATTTATTCGGCATCATATTTCTTGAACACAATCAGGCAAAGGAATATTACCGGAGTTTCTTTCACGACAAATACGATGTGGGCGAATATTATGAACTGAAATATTACGCCGGGAAATTAAAGTCACTGGGATACAATGTAACCTTTCTGCCGGCCTCATTGCAAAAAGGCCGGAGGGAGGCCATGCAATTGGCCATTCAGACAGTGCCGGATTTCTTTAATTTCATAATGCAAGCCGGTCCGCCCTGGAGGCTAAAAATCCCGGTTGCATTAAGATATGGCCTATATATGCTTTCATTTTGTGTTCATGGATTCACAGCCTTGTTGTTCCTGAGTAAAAAAACATACTTCAAGCAAAAATATCTTTCGGGTTCCTGGGTGATCGTTGCCCGGGAAAAATAAATACAATCCCCTGTTTAGGAAGACTCATGAAATCAATCAAAAACGAAAAACTCATCAAGCGTAACGGCAGGATCGGACAATGGACAAGCCTGGGTGCTTTGATCATCCTCGGAATTGGCATGTACATTTCATTCCAGCGCCCGGAATTGTTCGGCTATTCGGTAGCCGCCCTGCTCATCGGCTTCACACTCACCCAGGTCGGCATGTATATGGGTAACCGCTGGGGGCGCTCACCGCGGCCGGACGAAAGAATCGACACGGGCTTGAAAGGCCTGCCAGGGGACAATACGATCTATCATTATGTAACACCTGCCTCGCATTTTCTCGCCGGGCCTTCCGGCTTGTGGGTGCTTCTGCCCTATCAGCAACGCGGGAATATCTCATTTCAAAAAAATCGCTGGCGAAACTCCGGCGGCGGTTTTTTTCAGGGCTACATGCGTATCTTCGGTCAGGAAGGGATCGGACGCCCGGAACTGGAAGCGGAAAACGAGATCCAGGCATTGAATAAATTCTTTTTGAAGCATATGGAAGAATCAGAGATCCCTGAAATCAAACCGATCATCATCTTCACCAATGATGACGTTGAAATTGACGCCGGCGACTCGCCCATCCCGGCGATGAAGTTAAAGCAAGTAAAGGATTTTCTGCGGCAGAGAGCCAAAAATCCCACACTAACTTCCGAAAAAATCAAGAGAATACTGGAAACATTCCGGGAAGAATGAGCTTTACAAAACAAAACAGGGAATGGCTTCTGCTATCTTTGATACTTGCAGGCATGGCCGCGCTTCGCCTGTTTGCCTACGGAGACTTAAGACTATCCGTTGCAACCAACGACACTGCAAGTTACATCGAATCATCGCGCGCCCCCATCACGCACAAGACCTTGACCGGAAGCCGTCTCTTCACGACCAACTTATTGTTCAAACTCATGACGGACGAGACTTGCCTGCCGCCTCCATTCAGCGCGCCCGCCCTCGGAACGGAAATTTACCGCTCGCGCCAATCGTGCTTTGAAACAATCGTTGTCATTCAAAATGTGTTTTCCATCATCGCATGGAGTCTGCTTGCGCTCGTTCTTGCAAAAAGAGCGGCTGGTTTCTATTCAAAATTGCTTGCCGTTACGCTGATCCCTTTATTCGGTTTCACACCGTCCATTGCGGATTGGGACAGCATCCTGGGTTCGGAATCGCTTACATTTTCGCTCTTCGCCATTGTCCTGGCTGTTCTGATGGAGATTTGCTTTCAAAGCGTGACAAATGAAATTTCCCCACAGGCATATTTTCTGCCTCTTTCGGCTATAGCCGTCTTTGTCTTCTGGATCTTCACACGCGATGTAAACATCTATGTGCTGGTCGTTCTCCTGGGAATGGCAGTTCCTCTTTTCATTTTTCAAAATCTTCGAAAGCAAAAACATCTTTTCCTTGCCGTCGTCGTATTAAGTGTTTTTTCCATAATTGGCTTGAAATCGGCCGTTTTCAGTGAACGCTGGAAGACCCCGCTGTCCAATGTTTTCAATGATCTCATACTTCCGCATCCTGCACGTGAGGAATTCATGCGGAGCCTGGGGATGCCTGATCCCAATTCACCAGCATATGAAGAATGGTTCAATGAAAAAGCGACCGGCGCCTACGGAAGATTCCTGCTTTCCCACCCCGGCTACGCTGCTTCCACGCTTGAAGCTAATCTCGCATCTTTATTCGTTGACAATTCCCAGCCATATTTTCTTGAAGAAAAATCAAATGCGCGCGCCCTCCTCGTACAAATCGGCGGCCTGCTTCACCCAACAACACACCTGGTCCTTTTTCTGGATGCGATACTTTTGATTAATCTTCTCGTCTCCGCGTTCAACAAAAACGGACAGACAATGTTCATCCGGGCGTGGCTCGGGTTGTGGTTATTCGTCTCTGCGTCTGCCACGCTGTTCATCAGCTGCTTTGCCGATTCCATTGGCGTAGCGCGCCACACATTGCTGTCGGTTGAAATGTTCCGTTTGATGTTTTGGATTTTTTTGATTTTTACGATTGACCCTGGATTCACAAAAGCGGCTGACAAATTACCCGCCGGGCAACCTTCATGAAAAAGTTAACTCAGTGGCTGGTTCTCGCTATCATTGCCGTCGGCGTATTCATGCGGTTGACAGTCCATGGCGAGCTTGGGTTATCAGTGGCAAATGCGGACACTGAATCCTACGTGGAATCCTCCCAGGTAAATCTGCTTTCCTGGGAGGCGTTTACGAACTATCGTCCCTTCACCACCAACCTGATTTACAAGGTCTTTACTCCGGGGAATGGATACCGCTATCGGGCGCTCTCCAACGCCGAAACCGGGACTGTCAAACGCATTATAAACCGCGGGTTTAAAGACATCGCCATGCTTCAATCTGTGGTATCAATCATCGCGTGGGCCTGCCTGGCATGGACATTCTCATCGCGATTGCAAAGTGGTATTGCAAAAATAGCTTCCGCCGGCCTCATTATGGCTTTTGGCCTCACTCCCCAAATCGCAGACTGGGACAGCGTATTAAGCTCCGAGTCGCTTAGCATCTCCCTCTTTGTCCTTGCCTTTGCCATTCTCATCTGGCTGGCTTTTGCATTTTACGATGACCCCAAAATCAACACAAAGAAAATCATTGGATCAATCCTGCTCTTCGCAACGCTCTTCTTCTGGATATTCGTCAGGGACGTGAACACGTACTCGCTTATCTTTCTGGTGATTCTGCTCCTGGGGCTTTACGTTTTTCCGCGATTTCGAAAGACAAAATTTTTCATCTTTGCCGGCATAATCGTATTTTCGTTATTCATCGTTGGGGAAATTTCAGCGAGACAAAGACCGCTCTGGCAATTGGCGCTCGGTCACGTGTGGGCAAGCGACATTTTGCCGTTTCCGGGCAACGTTGAATTTTTTGCCGAGCGAGGCATGCCGGAACATGGCACGCCTGAATATACTGACTGGTTCAATGAACACGCCCGCACAACGTACGCGCAATTTCTGCTTGCCCACCCGGTTTACACCACGTTCAAATTCTTCAGGGACTTGAATGCCACATTCGCAACCAACATGCAGTCTTACTTCGATGCCAAGGACCTGCCAACCCGCCCCGCTTTAATCATTGCCGGGAACTACCTTCACTCCAAAAGCGGGAGTATTTTCTTCATTACACTGGCTTTGTTATTGATAATGTGCAGTCAAATTTTTTATCAAAACAAACCAAATACTCCCTGGATGTGGCTGATGGGATGGGCTTTTCTTACGGCAGGCGCGACGGTTTTCGTCTCCATCTTTGGGGACACATACGGAACGCCCCGTCACGCCCTGTCATCCACAATGACGTACCGGCTTTTGATGTGGATGCTTCTTTTTATCCTCGCGGATTTTTCACTGGTGCGAACCGAAAAGCAGGCCTCAGCAAATTAATCGTCCGGCATTCTTTCATGGTACACTTGTTCTAATTCATTCATCAATTTACGTCTTGCGAATCACGGATCACGAATTCTCCCATGACCTCAATCGTTGCCATAGACATAGAAACCACCGGCCTCGACGAAGACCGCGAAGCCATTATCGAAGTTGCCGCGGTGCGCTTCAACGGCCGCCGCGTGGAAGATGAATTCTCCACACTTCTCAATCCCAATCGCCACATCCCCGAATTCATCACGGGACTGACGGGCATTGACGATGCGATGGTGCGGCAGGCGCCGCGCCTGCGCGACATCGCACACGAACTGACAGCCTTCGTCGGCGATGCCACAATCCTCGGCCACAACATCAAGTTCGATATCGGTTTCCTCCGCAAGGCAGGGCTTTTTCAATTCCATCAAACGCTCGATACGTATGAACTCGCGTCCGTGTTGATGCCTTCGGCCAGCCGCTACAACCTCGGCGCGCTCGGCCAGCAGCTCGGCATTCCCCTGCCCGCCACACACCGCGCCCTCGACGATGCGCGCGTCACGCAGGCCGCGTACGTTCGCCTGTTTGATTTGGCGAAGGAACTCCCGCTCGATGTGCTGGCGGAAATTGTCCGGCTCGGTGAATTTGTGGAATGGGATGCAGGCTGGGCGTTCGAGCAGATTCTGCGTGCGCGGACAAAAGAACCCGTGCAGGCAAAACGAGCCAAACACGCTTCCTCTTCCGGGCCGATATTTGATTCCGCTAAAAAGAATTTCCCGCCCGTTCAGAAAAACGACAACCCCACCGCGATAGACCCCGAAGAGGTCGCGTCCATTCTTGAGTATGGCGGACCGTTCTCGCAATATTTCGAAAGTTACGAACATCGCCAGGAGCAGGTGGAAATGCTCAAGGCCGTGACGAATTCCCTAAATAGCGGAGCCCACCTCATGGTCGAGGCCGGAACCGGCGTTGGCAAAAGTTTCGCGTATCTCGTCCCTGCGGCGCTGTTTGCAACGCAGAACAATACCCGGGTGGTCGTCTCGACCAACACCATTAACCTGCAAGACCAGCTCATCAAAAAGGATATTCCCGATTTGCAGGCCGCGCTCAATCTCGGCGTGCGAGCGGCGGTGATGAAGGGACGCGTCAATTATCTTTGCCCGCGCAGGTTCGATTACATGCGGACGCACGGCCCAACCACGAGCGACGAGATGCGTGTGCTCGCGAAGGTGCTTGTCTGGAAAATCGAGAACACCAGCGGCGATAGAAATGAAATCAACCTCACGGGGCCGAAGGAGCGCGACGTGTGGGCGCGGCTTTCAGCGGAGGACGATGCCTGTACAACGGAAACATGCCTCGGCCGGATGGGAGGCGGGTGTCCGTTTTATCGCGCGAAACAGGCGGCGCAGGCGTCGCACCTGTTGATTGTCAATCATGCTCTTCTTCTTTCTGACGTGGCGACGGGAAGCAAGGTTTTGCCCGAATACGAGTACGTGATTGTGGACGAAGCGCACCACATGGAATCGGCGGTGACCAGCGCGCTGTCGTTTCGGCTGACGCAATATGATTTGGACAGGATGTTGAAGGAAGTGGGCGGCTCGTCTGCGGGCGTGCTGGGGCGGCTGCTCGGCGAGACTCACGATGCGCTTCGCCCCTCGGACTTCGGCCTGCTCCAGCAAAAAGTGAAGCGCGCCACCGACACAGCCTTCCGACTCGAACAATTGTCGCATCAGTTCTTTGACGTGCTGGGCGAGTTCGTCAACTATCAGCGCCAGGGACAACCCGCGTCGAATTATTCGTGGCAGTTGCGAATCGTTCCCGCCACGCGCACACTGCAAGGCTGGGACGATGTTGAAATTCTTTGGGGTCAGGCCGCCGAGACGATGGGCTTGCTGTTGAAATCGCTCGAAGAAATTTACAAAGCCACGGCTGAGTTGTACGCCGATGGGCACGATGATCTCGAAGACACGATGGGAACCATCAGCAATTTGTTCCGCCGATTGACCGAGGCCGAAGCGGCCGCATCGGGGCTGATACACAAACCCTCGAACGAACAGATTTACTGGATTGAGGTCAACCCGCGCGGTGAGAGGCTTTCACTCAATGCCGCGCCTTTGCGCGTGGGGCCGCTGGTGGAGAAATATTTGTGGAACGAAAAAGCCTGTGTGGTGATGGCCTCCGCCACGCTGACGACTCACGGTGAGTTTCAATATCTCAAAAATACTTTGTCCGCAGACACGGCGGATACCCTGTCGCTTGGCTCGCCGTTTGACTACGAGTCCAGCACGCTGCTTTACGTCGCCAACGACATCCCCGAACCGAACGTCCACGGCTACCAGCAGGCCCTCGACCGCGCCATCATCTCCACCGCCAAAGCCACAGGCGGAAGGATGCTCGTGCTGTTCACGTCCTACGCCGCGCTCAAGAAAACCGCGCAGGCTGTGACAGGGCCGCTGGCGCGCGAAGATATCTTCGTCTTTGAACAGGGCGAAGGCGCGTCACCGAACGCCTTGCTTGAGTCGTTCAAGTCCACGGACCGCGCCGTGCTGTTGGGCACGCGCTCCTTCTGGGAAGGCATAGACGTGCCGGGCGAGGCCCTGTCCGTGGTCGTCATCACCAAACTGCCCTTCGGCGTCCCCTCCGACCCGCTCATCGCCGCCCGCTCCGAACTCTACGAAGATTCGTTCAACGAATACTACCTGCCCGAAGCCATCCTCAAATTCAGGCAGGGATTTGGGCGCTTGATACGAACCGCCTCGGATAGAGGCGTCGTCGCGATTTTAGATCGGCGCGTGCTGACAAAGCAATACGGAAGGTTGTTTTTGGAGTCGCTTCCGCCATGCACCGCGCGGCAGGGCGCGCTGGGTCAGTTGCCGAAGCTGGCGGGTCAGTGGCTGGGGATGTGAGGAAATCAGGTAAAATAACAGTATGGTTACGACACTTCAAATGACCCCAATTTCACTCCCTCTCGCGTTTGACTCAAATGGAGTCGTCCGGGTTGGCGGCACGCGAGTGACGTTGGACACGGTAGTGAGGGCTTTTCTCAGGGGAGCCACGGCAGAAGAAATCGCACAACAGTATCCATCATTATCGCTTTCAGATATCTACGCGACCATTAGCTACTATCTCCAACACCGAGACGAGGTGGATAAGTATCTGGAAAAACGGAGAAAACACGCGCAAACAGTCAGGCGGGAGAACGAAAAGCGATTTGACCCGCATGGAATACGTGATCGCTTGCTGGCACGAAAAAATAAGTAGTCATGCTTCTCCTTGTCGCTGACGAGAATTTCAACAACGACATCGTTCGCGGTTTGCTTCGACACAAACCTGACCTGGATATTGTCCGAGTCCAGGATGTTGGGTTAAGGGGAGCAGATGACCCGATAATATTGGAGTGGGCGGCGCACGAGGGGCGAGTAGTGCTTACTCACGATGCCGCAACCATGACACATTTCGCCTACGAACGTGTCAGAACAGGAAAGCCGATGCCAGGCGTGATTGAAGTTTCGGACGATTTGCCAATTGGACAAGCGGTGGAGGATATACTTCTCCTGGCTGAATATAGCGGCAAAGGTGAATGGGAGGGACAAGTCATCTATCTGCCGTTGGTCAAATGAGATGGCGTTTGAATTTTGGATTACGTCATCTACACTATTCTGTCTGACGCAAATTACCTTACAAAATGTCATCCTGCCTGCACCTTGCCGCAGGCACAGGTGAGCTTGCCGAAGGGTTCCTAAGAAAAAAGGAGGCCAAAACCCTTTTTGCCACGGATTTCGCAGATGAGCGCGGATTTTTAAAAAAATAATTTGCGAAAAGGCGCGGCAGATATTAAACGGCGTTTTGGTTCGTGGATGTAAAAATTGCTGTACGCGCCGGGCTGGTAGGTTTGCTCTTTCAATTCCTGTTCCAGTTCCAATAAGTTATCGGCCAGCAGGGATTCAAACTCCGCCGTCGCGCCCCTGCCGCGCTTGCCACGCGAAGCGTTCTGGTACGCCAGTCGCAGGTTACTCCAGTTGCAAATTTGTTCGTGAAGGTTCATTTTTCAAATTTTCGACTCGCCTTCGGCGAGAGGACTACCTGTTCAGAGATTCAGAGTTCAGAGATTCAGATTGCAGAGCTTTGAATGATGGGGAGCAAACCACACGAAAACCGAGGCTGTGGTTGAAGCCCCCGGGCGCGCCCCCGAGGCGAGACGAACAACGCGCGCCGTGACGATTGAGGTTCCACGAACCGCCGCGCACCACGCGGGCCGTTCCATTTTGCGCTCCATAAGGGTCTTTCGCCTCCTTTCCCAAACGTTCTTTGTATTCGTTCTCATTGTACCAATCCAAACACCATTCCCAGACGTTACCCATCACGTCTTCGATGCCATAAGGACTTGCTCCATTTGGATACATACCTACAGGTGATGTGCCTGCAATTTTTTTCTCGGCTTCGTCTGTATTTGCCTTATCTGCATCCCATTCATTGCCCCATGCCCAAATAAAGTTTCCAGCGCCGCGCGCGGCATGTTCCCACTCGGCTTCGGTGGGCAAACGAAAACACTTTCCTGATGCAAAGGTCAACCAATTGCAATAGGCCTCCATTTCAAACCATGTAATGCCCACAATAGGCAGGTTCGCGCCATTCCATCTTGGATCATCCCACCAAAACGGACGGCCGCGGCGCTCTACGGGTCTTCCTGCCAGCCACTCTTTCCAAATCTTCCGCGTTTCTTCATCAGCCAGCCATGAAAGGTCTGATTCCCATGCGCCCGTGCGCCATTTACGCCCGTCTTCGCTCCACCAGGCCGCTTGCGGATCATAGCCGCCCTGTTCCACAAAGCAGCGAAACTCGGCGTTCGTCACAGGATATTTGCCAATTGAATATTCCGAGAGCAGGACACTATGAGAAGGCTTCTCGTCATCCCAACTCTGCGCGCTTTGCTCCTTGAGAATTTTTTCATCTTCCTCGCTGGTTCCCATGCGAAAGACACCCGCAGGGATGAAAACCATTTCAGGAAGGATTACCTTTACGCCTTTTTCAATTGAGATTGAGATGGTAAAACGCGGGTCGCCAATCTCGCCAAGAGCCAACCCGAGACGATATCGCAAATCTACGCCCAAGACGGGGGGATTCTTTTCAAGAATTTCTTTCAGCATTTCAGGCAATTGCTTTTTCTCAGCCGCAAACAGGCTTTTCACCTGTTCAGTTGGATTCTTCAATATATCGGCAAGCGCAACCCCGGCAATCGTCAAAGCATAGTCACGATGTTCAGGACTCTGGGCAGTATCAATCAGACACTGCATGAGTTTCTTGGCTTTGCTATCGTTTGAATACGCCAGAAAACCCACCGACAGGAGCAACGGCTCGACCCATTGGTCATCATTGTCGTGAACGTGTTTCCGAAGAACAGATTTCCATTGCTCCTCCATTTTTTGCGCCACGTAATGTCCCGCAAGAAATTCACGAAAGCGGCGAATGTAAAAATCATAACTCTTGCCATCCTGACGCAGCAAACCGCCTCTGCGCGCAACCAAATCAAGAAAATCGGATGCCTTTTGCTGCGCAGTCTCTTTTTCTGCGCCAAATCTTTTCCAAAATACTTCTGTGGAAATCAATTCGTCGGCAAAAATTGAAGTTTTCCCCTCATCATGCAAAATATAGGCAATTAACGCCATATCGTCAAAACGCTGATTTGCCGGCCGCCCTCCCCACAACTCTGCATCAGATACTGCCTGCCCCTGTTTATGCGGATCGATCAGGAGGGCTTTTACCGCCTGCTCAAATAACTCGGCGCGCTGGCTTGGAAGGTCGCGGCTATGATAATAAACCAGCGCGAAGATATTAATCATCAGCGGCGTGGTCGCCATCTCGTTTACTAACGGATTCTCGATACGGCGCAAAAGATCCCTGGCTTTATTATCGGCATCGGTTAAAGTAGGATAAACAGCATCGCACCAGAGTTCGATTATGCTGGCACGCTTTTCAGGAGTCACAGGCAGGACGATTGCCGTATCGAAGTCTACGAGCTGGCTGGTTATTTCTGCAGCAGAAGGCCGCGTAGTGACCAGATAAATATTCCTGGATGAATTTCTATCATCCGCCACAACGCCTTCAACAGCGGCGCGAACATCCGGGCGATCTGCAAACTCCACTTCATCCATGCCATCAAACATCACGAGACAGCCTTTTCTTAGAAGATGGCGAAATAGATCGTCTGGGAGATTCTCTTTACGATATTCGCGCTGTGAGTATTCGCAAATAAAAGTATGAAGGGAATTTGTGTTGATGGATAATTTGTTTTCCTTGCAGTGGGCGTAATATTTCCGCAGAGGCACAAGTAACGGGACGAAAAGCCGAAATACCCTAATAAACCCGATGGCTTTTAAAAAACCTTGCTGCTCCCTCACTACCGGACAAAATGAGAAAAATCGAGCGACAAGTCAACAAATGAGACCGGGATAGGCTCATGGGAATCCAGTAGATGTTCCAAGAGACGTAAGCCAAGTTGAAAGAGACTCAAGTCGCAACGATCGGTTCGATGAA
>JACRLC010000088.1 GCA_016235425.1 Chloroflexota bacterium
GCTGTGCGTCACCACTTATGGAGCTGTTCCAATTACTGCAGGTCGCCCCAAGACCCCGACCTGTTCCTAATTCCGCAGGCTGCCCTGTTTTCCCTACTGGATTCAGCCTGCTACTCATTGTAAAATGGGCAAAGTCCAAATCCTGAGGAAGCGACATGAATGTCGTTCACAAAAAACGCATTCATGTCGCTCTTTTTATTCCAGCAACATCTTGACGCAACATCAAAACAGGCATATACTCGCATTAATCTGATTAATCATAGTTATGCTTAGAGAACGTATTTCTCCTGAGATTTCCGAATTCCTGCGCTATCTCGCCGGTCACCCGGAGGCTGAGAGCGGGCTTCCCTCTTTAAACGAGCTCAGCCGCGAGTTGGGCGTGGGGGTGGCCGCACTGCGCGAGCAACTTGAAGTTGCGCGGGCATTGGGGTTGGTTGAAGTCAAACCGCGCACAGGCACACGCCGGCTTACCTATTCTTTCAAACCCGCTATTCGTCAAAGCCTTGGGTATGCGCTGGCATTGAACGGTGACCACTTCCGCAAATTCGCGGACATGCGTAACCACATCGAAGCCGCGTACTGGCATGAAGCGGTAGCCAAATTAACCGAAGAAGATAAACAGGAATTACAGGCAATCCTGGCGCGCGCGTTGGAAAAGATACGCGGCGCTCCCGTTCAAGTTCCCCACGAAGAACATCGCAAATTACATCTGCTGATCTACAGCCGCCTTGAGAATCCATTCGTCACCGGCGTCCTTGAAGCCTATTGGGACGCGTATGAAGCCGTTGGGTTGAATGTGTTCGCGGGCGGGTATGAGTATTTGCAGGAAGTGTGGGACTTCCATCGGCAGATGGTTGAGTCAATTTGCAGTGGCAGTTTTGAGGTCGGGTATGAGGCGCTCGTCAGGCACACCGACCTTTTGTATCACCGTCCGTAATTTCATGTTATTGCGAGGGCTATCGCCCGCCTGTCCTGGCCGGACAGGCCAGGGAAGCAATCCCCACCACTGGCCGGGAGATTGCTTCGTCGCAGCCCCGAAAAATCATCGGGGCAGGCGAACGCTCCTCGCAATGACATAATCAATGAGGAGTTCCATGAATAAAGTAGTGAACGATTTTTCGATTACCGTTGGCACGAAGAACGGCTCCGGCAGTTCGACGGCCAACAACACCATCCTGCGTTCGATTTTCAAGATGGGTATTCCTGTTTCCGGCAAGAACCTGTTCCCCTCCAACATTCAGGGACTGCCGACCTGGTACACCATCCGCGTGAACAAGGATGGATTCGTTGCCCGCCGCGAGGTGCAGGAAATTGTCATCGCGATGAATCCCGATTCGTTCGCGCGTGACCTGGCATCTGTCGCGCCCGGCGGTGCATTTTTCTACGCCGACGACATCAAGCAGCCGATGACGCGCACCGACGTGGCCGCGTATGCCATGCCCGTCAAAGAGCTTGTCCGCAAAGACCCGAATGTGCCGTCCGATTTTCGCGACCTGGTCGGCAACATGGTGTACGTGGGTGTGCTGGCGCAGATGATCGGCATTGACCTTGAGAAAATCCAGTCCGCGTTGCACTTCCATTTCAAAGGAAAACAAAAGCCGATTGACATGAATATGAACGCGGTGAGAGCAGGCGCGGAATGGGCGCAGGCCAACCTAGAAAAGAAAGACCCGTTTTACCTTGAGCCGATGAACAAGACCGAGGGCATGATCATGACCGACGGCAATACCGCCGCGGCGCTCGGCTCCATTTATGGTGGTGTGCAGTTCGCGGCGTGGTATCCGATCACTCCGGCCACTTCACTGGCGGAGGGACTGAACGATTACCTGCCCCAACTCCGCAAACGCGAAGACGGCAAGCACACTTACGCGGTCGTGCAAGCGGAAGACGAACTGGCCGCCATTGGTATGACCATCGGCGCGGGCTGGAGCGGGCTTCGTTCCATGACATCCACTTCGGGCCCGGGACTCTCCCTGATGACTGAATTTGCAGGCCTGGCCTATTACACTGAAGTACCCATTGTCGTTTGGGATGTGCAACGCGTTGGCCCAAGCACAGGCCTGCCCACACGCACATCACAGGGCGACTTGAGCTTTACCGCATATTTGGGACACGGCGATACCGAGCAGATCATCCTCCTGCCCGGCGACGTGTACGAATGCTTTGAATTTGGATGGAAAGCCTTCGATATTGCCGAAAGAATGCAATCCCCCGTCTTCGTTCTCAGCGACCTCGATATGGGCATGAACCAGTGGATGAGCAAGCCATTCAAATATCCAGACACTCCCATGGATAGAGGCAAAATCCTCTGGGAGGAAGACCTCGAGAAAATCAAGAACAATTGGGGACGCTATCTCGACACGGACGGCGATGGCATCCCGTATCGAACTGTTCCCGGCAACAAACACCCGTTGAGCGCCTACCTCCTGCGCGGCACCGGACACGATGAACATGCCCGTTACAGCGAGGACGCGGCCTTATGGGCAAAGAACATGGACAGGCTCAAAACGAAATATGACACGGCTGAAAACTTTGTGCCAAAGCCTATTATCATGAAAACACCGGGCGCAAAAATCGGCATTATCGGTTACGGCTCGACCGAATCCGCCATTGAAGAAGCGCGTTACCAGCTTGAAAAAGAACACGGCGTGAAGGTTGACTTCATGCGCGTGCGCGCCGTTCCGTTTACTGCCGAGGTGGACGAATTCATCAGAACACACGACCAGCTCTTCGTCGTGGATATGAATCGGGGCGGACAAATGCACAAGCTGCTGGCCGTTTCCCATCCTGAATCCGCAACGAAGCTCATCAAAGTGGCGTTCAACGACGGCCTTTCAGCGACAGCATCATGGGTGCGTGAGAGCGTTCTTATGAAGACAAATGGCAGACCCTCCTCCGCAAAGAAAGCGGCGGCGAAGAAAACCATTGCAAAGAAGGCCGCGCCGAAAAAGGCTGTCTCAAAGAAAGCCGTGAAGGAATCCGCCGCAAAAAAAGCTACTCCCAAGAAGAAAGGAGCTAAATAATGACTGAAGCTCTTCCCATGGCGGGCATTGCTCCCGCCCAGGTCAATCTCGCCGGACTTGCCAAAAATGATTATCGCGGCGCCCCCAGCACCTTATGCCAGGGATGCGGTCACAACTCGATTTCAAATCAAATCGTCAGCGCTCTTTACGAGATGGATACCCGTCCTGAAGACGTGGTGAAGTTTAGCGGTATCGGTTGCTCGTCCAAATCGCCCACCTACTTCCTGAACCGTTCGTTTGGTTTCAACGGCCTGCACGGACGCATGCCCTCGGTCGCAACCGGCGCGCTCTTTGCAAATGCGAAGCTCAAAGGCATCGGCATTTCGGGCGACGGCGATACGGCCAGCATCGGCATGGGTCAGTTCAAGCACGTCGTGCGCCGCAACCTGAACATGGTTTACATCGTCGAAAATAACGGCGTGTACGGACTCACCAAGGGCCAGTTTTCGGCAACCTCCGAAAAAGGGCTTGCGCTCAAGAAGCAGGGAACCAACCCCTACATGCCGGTTGACATCTGCATGGAAGCGATTGCATCCAACGCGACATTTGTGGCGCGCTCCTTCGCAGGCGACCCGAAACAAGTGAAGGAATTGCTCAAGGCCGCGCTCGCGCACCGCGGCATCGCCGTGCTCGACATCATCAGCCCGTGCGTCACCTTCAACAACCAGTCCAACGCGTTCCACTCCTACACCTGGGGCAAGGATCACGAAGAACCCCTGCACGACATCACCTACATCGCCCCGCGCAGTGAGATCATGCTCGAAGAAGAGATGAAGGAAGGCGAAGTCCGTGAAGTTGCCCTGCACGATGGCTCGACCATTATCCTCAAGAATCTCGACAAGGATTACAACCCCACCAACCGCTGGGATGCGCTCCGCATCCTCGAAGAAGCACAGAAGAACGATTGGCTTGTGACTGGATTGATCTACATCGAGCCGGACAAGCCCGCGCTGACCGACATCTACAATTTGGTCGACACCCCGCTCAACCGCCTCACAGAAGCGGACCTGAGGCCTGATCCCGCTTCGTTGGATAAAATCAACGGGTTGATGTTCTAAGCCCCGACCCCCACCCTACCCTCCCCCAATGGAAGAACACAATTGGGGGAGGAAAGCCATCCCTCACCCCTAGCCCCTCTCCCCGCTTCGACTACGCTGGCGCTCCGCTCAGCGCGAACGGGAGAGGGGTTCTCATAATATGACACACGAACCCGTCACTGAAAAACTTGATTTCAAACGCATCCTGCCTGTGCTGGTGATCGTGCTGGTTGACCTGCTTGGGCTTTCGATCATCATTCCGCTTTTACCGTTGTACGCGGCGCGCTTTGGCGCATCGCCGTTGGTGATCGGCATTTTGCAGGCCACCTACCCGATGATGCAATTCATCGGCGCGCCGATTTTGGGGAGGTTATCCGACCGCTTTGGACGCAAGCCGGTTCTGATCGTAAGCCAGATCGGCACGTTCGCGGGATTTATCCTGCTTGGCTTCGCGGATACGCTTTGGCTGTTATTCCTCTCGCGCATCATTGACGGTCTCTCCGGTGCGAACATTTCCACCGCGCAGGCCGCGATTGCCGACAGCACAACCGAAAGAACGCGCACGCAGGGACTCGGTCTCGTGGGCGCGGCGTTTGGGGTGGGCTTCATCCTTGGGCCGATTGTGGCGTTCATCGTGCTGGCATCAACGGGACAGAATTACCAGGCAGTGGCGTGGGCGGCGGCGTTCTTCTCGCTGGTGTCCATTCTCATGACAACATTCTGGTTCAAGGAAACCATCAGCGAAGTGGAAGACCCGACGGCTTCGCGCAAGCGGCGTCCGTTTTCGTTCGGCGCGATGCGGCAGGCGTTGGGGCGTCCGGCAATTAGCTTTCTGCTGATCCTGATGTTCTTCTACCAAATTGCTTTCGGCGGGTACGAACAACTCTTTTCGTTGTTCACGCTCACACGCCTCGGTATGGATGCGAGGGATACTTCCGGGCTGTTCGTGCTGGCGGGGTTGTTCATCGTAGTGGTGCAAGGCGGATTGATCGGACGCTGGTCGAAGAAGAAGGGTGACCGCTGGCTGGTCATTTTGGGAGTCTCGGCGCTGTCCATCGGGTTGATCCTGACTGCACTCACGCCGGCGATTCCCATCCCGTGGTATGAAAAGGCACGGGTGATGGAAGGGCTGGCAGGTGAAGGGACGTTCCGCGTATCCATTCAAAGCATCCATATCTCATTGCCGGATGAAGCCGTGCGCGGCTGGACGGGAATCATCTGGCTGTTGATCGCAAGTTTCCCGGCGGCGCTGGGAGGCGGTGTTCTGCAACCGGCGGTGAACAGCCTGATCACGAAATCGTCCGATAAAAGCGAAGTGGGCGGGATGCTTGGAGTCTCGTCCGCGTTTTATTCCGCGGCGAATGCGATTGCGCCGTTGTTTTACGGGTCGCTGTTCCAGTGGTTTGGCGCGCCCGTGCCGTTTTTTGTAGGCGGATTGATTCTGGCTGTGCTTTGGGTTCTCGCTCCAAGAATGACGAAGTAAGCCCCACCCAACCTCCCCCATTTTGAAGTGCTAAAATGGGGGAGGTGTAAATTCCATGATTGAAATCACTCCCTCCATCCAAATTGATGAACGCGAGCTGCAGTTTGATTTTGTGCGCGCGTCGGGGCCGGGCGGGCAGAATGTCAACAAGGTGGCGACGGCGGTGCAGCTGCGATTCGATGTGCGCGGGTCGTCACTGCCGGAGGATGTAAAAGCGCGGTTGGTGAAAGCGGGAGGGAAACGAGTAACGAGTGATGAGACTTTGGTGATTGAAGCAAAGTCCTTTCGCACGCAAGAGAAAAACAAAGAGGACGCGATTGCCCGGTTTGCGGCGTTGGTGCGGAGAGCGCTCGAAAGGCCGAAAATGCGTCGGAAAACGCGGCCCACTCAAAGGTCAAGAGAGAAGCGGCTGGAAGCGAAGAAGAAGCGCGGGGAGATCAAGAAAAGCCGGGGCGGAAGAATAGTCGAATAAAACGGTTATCGCCCAAACATTTCTTTCAACAATGGATTGATGGCATCCCAATTTGGGGCAAGAACTTGCGCACCGCCGGAGGTTTGAAATGGCGTGACCATGCCGCGCGTGATGGTGCGGCTGTCCATACCGAAGATGACGGTTCGCAGGAGGGCGAAGAGCAGGCGCGGCCATTGCCACAGGGGGATGTTCGTATCAATGGTTTGGCTGAGCGCGAGGAGGAATTGCGGGAGGTTCGGCCAGGAGGCAGGCGCAAGCGACTTGCGTAACATGGCAAGCAGAAGGATCTGACCGCGTTGCATACGGGCGAAGTCATCACTGCTGTAGCGTTCGCGGACAAAGGCAAGGGCCTGGGTTCCATCGAGATGATGCGTGCCCGGAGGATAGCCACCCGCAGCCTCGTCCAATTCGATGTCAACGCCGCCGAGGGCATCCACCGCGGAGACAAGGCCGAGCATGTGGATCACAGCGTAATACTGAACTGGTACGCCAAAGTTTTTGCGAATGGTTTGCATGGCGGCGCGAGGGCCGGAACCGGGCTGGGCAGATTCGGCGTAGAAGTAGGCGGTATTGATGCGTTGCTCGCCCACACCGGGAACTGAAACCCAAAGGTCACGCGGGATCGAGAGCATCCCCACATAAGGTTTGAGCGGAACGATTGTTGTCAGGATGATTGTGTCGGTGCGCCCGAGGATGCCGCGTTCGGGAGAGTCGTCGGTGCCGAGCAGAAGAATGTTCGTGCGAAACGGGGCGAAGAAGTAGGCAAGGATGAAACCCGCGAGAACGAGTAACCAGGAGAAAAGTCGGCGCGCCGGTTTGCGTTTGGCTGGTTTCATCGGGCGGACAGGTTGCATGTTCCCAAGGGAACGGGTAGGTTGAGTAGGTTCGAGCATAGGGCGTGAATTTTACCCGATGTGCCGTTGCACAATTGTCTAAAAATTTAACGCAAAGACGCAGAGGCGCAGAGGAAAAGGTTGTTAATTCCTTAGCGTCTCAGCGGCCTTGCGTAAAGACTCCTGGAGCGAGGGGTCTATATCCCTGAAAACGGAGATGCTTCGCTAACATGACACATAAAAGCAGTTTTGCGCTGTGATGTTAGAGGTTTTTTTACTTCCATCCAAACTTGACCAAGTCATTTGCGGGCAATGTGACCGTGGTGATCTCGGGATCTGGTTTGCCGCAGTTGCCGTTCGGACATTCGCAGTTGGGTCCCATTTTGTTGGAGGTGCATGCCACCGCCGTAAAGCTGACCGTCCATGTGCCGGCGGCGGTAATCGGCAGGAAGGCATGGAAGACGCCATTTGCATCGGTGACGGCATCGGTACGCGGCGGACTGCCTGGCGCGCCGACTCCTTCGATGAGCGCGAATTGAATGCCGGTGACGGGCAGTCCATTTGCGTCCAGCACTTGACCGCTCACGGGTTGAACGTCTACGGGTTGGACGAGGGGCGCGGTCGCAAGCTGCGGATTCGCTTCGAGCAAACCGGCAAAGACCCAGCCGGTGGTGTCGAACGGCGTGATGACAAAGACCCATTCGCCGCCGGGCGTGACGCCGAGGACGGTCAGGCGGGTGTTGAGGGCGAGCGTCGTTTTAGCGTTGAACAAGGGACCAGGGTTGGCGCGCAAGACGGCGTTCTCGACGGTGTTCGTGATGAGAAATGGAATGAACGGGGTCTGGATGGAGGTCAGCGGGATGACGGGTTCAGGGGTAGATGTGATTGTGGCGGTCGGTTCGGGAACCGATGTGGAGGCGGGTTCGGTTTCGGCAGGCGATTCGGTTGGGGCTTGGGGAGAGGCGCATGATACGAGAAGGAGGGCAACAATCAGGCATATGGCGAATAATGGTTTCATCTTCATTCTCCTGCTAGGATCAGGGAAACGTCAATACTAGTATAGGCGAATTACGAAGAGAGGACAACCGGTCAATTTTGGCGCGATATGGGATGGATAAAAGCGGGCCAGATAATCGAGGCTGGACTGAACAAACTGAAGTTCAGGCATGAATTCAGACACAGGATTCTTTGCCACAGATTTCACGGATTTCCACTGATTGAGAAGAAAAAATCCGTGCCAATTAGTGTAATCCGCGGCTAAAATTTCGAGCTTAAGCGATGTCTGAACCCATGTCCAAAGGTCAGAACAAAATAGTGCAAAAACCGGGGGATTTGTTGTATACTTTCTTTACAAAAGAACGGTTGGGTATTCAAATGGTCCGACAGATTTCCGAAGAACTTACGCGCAAGCAAATGATCGATCCGCAATTGGAAAGGGCGGGCTGGTATCTGCGCGACCATTCGAAGGTGAAGATCGAAATTCCAGTGGACGGTTACGATGCCGAGCCGTGGAATGGGGTGACGGATTACTGCCTGTATCGCGAAAACGGGGAAGTGCTGGCGGTGGTCGAAGCGAAAAGAACATGTGAAGATGTCCGTCTTGCAGAAGCGCAACTCACCCATTACGTCACTGAAATCGAAAAGCACCAATCATTCCGTCCGTTCGGGTTTTTAGCCAATGGACTGGAAATTCATTTTGTGGACGTGGGGATTGCGCACAAACGCGAAGTGTTCGGATTCTTCACGCGCGAAGATTTGGAAAACCTGCTCTACATCCGCCAGAATGCCAAGCCGCTCAGTTCGATAGAAATCAACAACGAGATCGTTGACCGCGCCTACCAGCATGAAGCCATTCGCCGTGTGGGAGAGGCATTTGCTAATGGCAAGCGCAAAGCCTTGATCGTCATGGCAACGGGGACAGGCAAGACGCGCACCACGATGGGGTTGATTGATGTGTTCATGCGCTCCAATCAGGCGCGGCGGATTTTATTCGTGGCAGATCGTGATGCACTTGTTGAGCAGGCAAAGGATGATGGTTTTGAGAAGTTCCTTCCCCAAGAGCCATGCACTCGATTAAGAACTTATGATCTCGACACCACCAAACGCCTGTATGCGGTGACGCTCCAAACCCTGAGCAATATCTTCGAGCAGTTCTCGCCCGCCTTCTTTGACTTGATCGTCTTCGATGAAGTCCATCGCTCGATTTACAATAAGTTCAATGAAGTGCTGGAATATTTTGATGCCCGCCAAGTGGGACTGACCGCCACGCCCGCCAATTACATCAACCGTGACACCTTCCTTGCCTTTGATTGCACGGACGGCAAGCCGACTTATCTTTACACCTACGAACAAGCCATAGATGACAGATGGCTTGTTGATTACAACCTTTATTCTGCTCGCACAAAGTTCCAGCGGCAGGGCATTCACGGCGTGGACTTGACCGAGGAAGAGCGCAACGCCCTGGTCGAAAAGGGACTTGATCCCGACGACATCAACTACGAAGGTACGGAACTGGGAATATTTTAAGATAAGCGCCCTCCTTTCATCTCTTGCGTTTTATGAACATGCGTGCTATAAACACGACAACAACCCGTAGATGTGGGAGTTTAACTCCAAATACCCCATATATCTGGCGGCAACGTTTGTTCTAAGAAAGGTTTTACCAAGAAAGGAAAGGCAAGAATGGCTAAATGGGCTGATTACTGTATTTCAGAGGTGCGCTACAGCACGGAGCACACTCACATCGTAAAAGTAAAGGTGTGTCCAGATTTGGGTGACACACTAGGAAACACTGCTGAATGGACACGTCTTGAGGTTGTAAATTCCATTGGGCAGGGTAATTCCTTCGTGACAATCTACAAAAACGCCGATGGGAAGTTCAACAAAGGCGAGGATGTACGAGTTATCGTCGTCAATGGTACAAAGTATATTCGTACCGATTCAAACTCCAGAGCAGCAGACAACTTGGGAAATTTACCAGAATTTTAGCGAGTCTCATCGCTATTTCATAAGGAGAACGACATGGTTACTTACAGAAATTCAGGTGGCGACTCCAACGTTAGAGCGTTTGAAATTGGAGGTGATTCAATAACAGTCCAATTCGGTGATGGTTCAATCTATGTCTACACTTACCAAAGTGCTGGGCGTGACAATATTGAAAGAATGAAAGCACTGGCTATTGCGGGTAGAGGTTTGAACAGCTTTATCATGCGGTACGTTAAAATGGCGTATGCGTCTAAGCGGTAAAACGGGAAAGTCATTGCCGAAAAGTCGGGATTTTATAGAAGGACAAGGATATGTCAATTTCCGAAAACCAACTAGAAATCTGGTCTCATCAAGGGGCAACGGACAGCGCTCAAAATACACACCAAGCAATAAGGAGGGCGCTTGAAAAACATGTTTGGAGGGACGGCGTAACATATAATCCCTATTTGCAAGGCTCTTATGCAAACCATACAAACACCTATGGAAATAGCGATGTTGATTTAGTAGTTGAATTGACGAGTGTTTTCTACAACGATTTAACAGAAGCACAAAAGAGTTTTCTAAATATCACAAAGGCAACATATGGCATAGATGATTTTCGTGCTGATGTAATTGTCGCGCTAACCGATTATTTTGGCTCTCAAAATGTAGACATATCGGGCGGGAAGTCTGTAAAAATCCTACCCAACGGCAATCGTCTGAAAGGCGACGTAGTTATTGCGGCAACCTATAGGCATTATGACGGCACGAAATTAATTGCCGAAGGTATCGTATTTTGGAATACAAAGACGGGCGCAAAAATTATCAATTACCCAAAACTCCATTTGGACAATGGAGCAACAAAGAACGCCAACACTTCTCAGCGATATAAACCAACGGTACGCATATTCAAGAACGCACGAAAGCGTATTTACGAGAACAAGCCCTTACTTGCTAACAGATTCCCTTCCTACTATGTCGAGTGCCTGCTCTATAATGTGCAAAACAGCCAGTTTTCCGCTTCCCGTCAGGATACCTATTGCAATGTAGTAAATTGGCTCAACTCAGAATTGAACACAAACTCATCAAGGTTTAAGTGCCAAAATGGGCTTATTCCATTGTTCGGCAATGATTCAACTCAATGGAATGTTGCGGATGCAAAATTGCTTGTTTCCGAGTTGATCTCTCTGTGGAATTCGTAACTCATGCATCAATACCAAACCGATGACAGCGTAAGAGCCAATCTCATCTTTACTGCTGTGTTGCTGGCAGTTGGACTTGCCTATTTCTTCAACACGGCATTGCAGTATTTTGAAATTCAATTGCCCTGGTGGTTTGAATCGCCTTCAATTCTCGGCTTCTACGGTTTGATTTATTGGCTCTACGATAAGCATCTTTGGAAAATCGGGTGGATACAAAAAATTGACTGGGTCAAAACGCCGAACATATCAGGCATTTGGAGTGCTGAAATAAAAACATCCCACGATGGCTTTTCTCAATCTGTTTCGGCAAAAGCGATTATTCGCCAGACTGCATTTAGAATTTCAATCTCGATGGAAACAGACACGTCTCGGTCTCATAGTGTTCAATCGGCTTTGTTGAAAACTGATAAAGTCAGTGAATACGAATTGACTTATAACTATATCAACCATCCTAAAGCGGATTCAGTTAAGACATTGAACATTCATCTTGGCACAGCACATTTGCATATTGGCGATAATTTACAGAGAATGGATGGGGATTATTACACAAACAGGGACAGGGAGAATTTTGGTCGAATCGTTTTCATACGCGCTTGATTTTCATGCTATACTCCCGCTAATCGTGGGGGATACCCCGTTGAAACAAGCAACTCCCCCAAAGTCAACCTATTTTCATAGCCAAAGGAGGCTACCATGAGCGTGAAATACAATGTCGTACAGCGCGGTAATCCGTCCAATGCGGAAGCGCCCAAGAAGTTCTACCCATCCATTGAGTCCAGCGGGCGCAAAACCCTGCGGCAAATGGCGGCGCGAATTTCCGAAATTTCCACCGTTTCCAGCGCGGACACAATGGCGGTTCTGGAAGCCCTGCTGACCACCATCCCGCAGGAATTGGCGGCGGGAAACATCGTGGAGTTGGGCGATTTCGGCAATTTCTGGCTGAAAGCCAATGCCGACGGCGCGGATACCGCCGAAGCCGTGCGCGCAACACAGATCAATACCCTTCTGCCACGATTCAATGCGGGTAAGGAATTCAAGAAGGTGCTGGATACGATTGAGTACGAGAAGGCGTAATTCCTGAGACTTCCGAAGTTCCTAAAACTTCGGAAGTTTTTTTAAACCTTCCTTGGAAGGTTTAAAATCCTTCCTTGACTCGTTTGGAATCCTTCCTAGGAAGGTTTGGCGGTTCTATCTTGTGATAATAAGGATAAGAATGCTCGAAGAAGAACGAAGATTCAACTGGATTTACTTTTATCTTGACGCCACAAAATGGGGATTATTGAATGATGTGACTGAGGGAAACCATGAGCAGGTATTTACTATTCAAGAAACTACGGATGCGCTAAATAACTGGTGGATGAAAAATCTTCGTTCAAATTCGGATCTGCAAAAATGGCTTCACGACAAGAAAAGTCATGGATGTACATTTTATCCACAAATGCGAACAGATTTATATTACATTTACGATCTTGAGGCAGAGTTATGGGGTGCAAACTGGAATTTATATTGTGACCGACAGAAAACCGATAACGGAGTATATTTCGAGCCATTTCGACTGGTTTTGCTTTTCTATCTTATCGAACGCCAACTCAAAGTGTTTTTATCATTTCTACGCTATTATGATTACAACCGTGACGATACATCGCATTCAAAGTTAAGCAAAGCGGCATTCAAAGCATTTTTTACAGAGGCTCAGATGTCACACTGGCTTCCTTATCCTTTCAATTTGACTGCATTGACCAACCGTATCAAATGCGGTAATTCTGCTCATTTCCGACATGAGTCCTATACCTATAGCGGAAATCATTTTTCAGTAGTCGGCAAGAGTCACTATTCTGAAGTGCTTGCAAGCACGTTACAACAGACAGCCAAATGGCAAAGAAAAAGGCATACTGATCAGAAAACGGGAAAGCGCCCACGCAAAGGCAGTATTGAAGGATGTTTCTTTGATGCCTTGTGGCACTATTCAGAGAGTTATCGTTATAGAATTCCTTTTGGAAGCAGTTATGTACGTAAGTCCCCTTTCCACTGGGGTCTTAATGTGCGCTGGATTGGGACTCTGTTCATCTCGATTTGTGAAGCATGGATGTTTTCACTCAGCCCTGCCGAAATTCAAGCCTGCTGGAGTGATTATAGGCAGATTTCTACTTCTCCCATTTTGCAAAACATTCAGAGTTATCGCTGGAACGCGATTTACGCCAGCCGCCCTCAAGATTTATTTTGAGGCAAGCCGCTGTTATCAGGATATAATCGTGTTTATCAAAAATTAATGGATTTGTATTATGCCGCCCAAAATGACTATCAAACAATTTATTGAGAAATGGAGCAAGAGCGAATTAAGGGAACGTGCTTCCTCTCAAAGTCACTTCAACGATGTATGTGCATTGGTTGGACATGCAACGCCTACAGATATTGACCCGAAAGGAGAATTTTTTACATTTGAAGCGGATGTAGAAAATGACACAGAAAAGAAAAGAGGTTGGGCGGATGCGTGGTATAAAAGCAAATTTATTTGGGAATACAAAGGACCTCATAAAAATCTGGATATTGCATATCAACAATTGCTTCGTTATCGAGAATCTCTCGGTAACCCTCCATTGCTGATTACTTCTGATACTCAAAAAATCATTATCCACACAAATTTTACGAACACAGCCAAAAGAATTGAAGTTATTGACTTTGACCGATTAAAGAAAGATGGTTTACAACTTCTCGAAGATGCCTTCCACAACGCCGATGCTTTCAGACCATCCGAAACACAAGAAAAGATTACCGAAAAGACTGCTGAATCTTTTGTAAGTTTCGCAAAGAACCTGCAAGAATGGGGGAAACGTACTTATCACCCTGAAAGATTAGCGCATTTTGTTGTGAGGATATTGTTCTGTCTCTTTGCAGAGGACATCGGACTTCTACCTGACAAAGTATTTTCAGAACTTGTTCGCGTTCGTTATAAAGATACGACCACCGAACAATTTTTAAAAAGTCTACAAATATTATTTAGAGCGATGAAGGAAGGAAGTTCAACCTTTGGCTCTCATGTAATTCCTTGGTTCAATGGTGGGTTATTTGAGGATGACTTTGTTCCTGAAATGCTAAGTGCAAATGTTCGCGAACTTTTAGACGCTTGCGATAAAAATTGGGCAAGCATTGACCCGTCTATCTTCGGAACTCTTTTTGAGAGAGTTATTGACGAATCTAAACGCGCTCAACTTGGAGCGCATTACACAAGCAAGGACGATATCATGCTGGTCATTGAACCAGTGCTTATGGCTTCATTACGCGCAAAGTGGAGAAAAATCAAGGCAGAAGCAGAAAATCAAATAAAGCAAGGGATTTCTTCTGCCGCCTTTATCACCCTGAAAAAATTCTCAGACGAAGTTTCATCTATTCGAGTGCTTGACCCCGCTTGTGGAAGTGGAAATTTTCTTTATATTGCCTTGCGTGAATTGCTCGACTTGCAAAAACAGATAATCGTTTTTGCGGAGGAGCATAATCTTTCAGAAATTCACCTTACAGTTGGACCTCAACAACTTTTCGGGATAGAACTCAATCCATATGCTCATCAACTTGCACAAATCACGGCTTGGATTGGTTATATCCAATGGCGGTATGAAAATGGATTTGCGGATATAAATGAACCAATTTTGAAGGAACTAAAACAAATTGAAAACCGTGATGCGATTTTGTATACCAATTTACCCGCTGGAGAAACAAAAGGGATAAAGGCAGTTGCTGAGTATGCTTGGGCAGATGTGGATGTCATCATAGGCAATCCGCCGTTTTTGGGTAGCAGGAAAATGCGCCCAATTCTTGGAAATGAATATTGCGATGCTTTGCTAAAAGTGTATGGAAAACAAATTGAAGGAATGCCAGATTTGGTTTGTTATTGGTTTGAAAAAGCCCGCCAACATATTGCAAACGGAAAAGCAAAAAAGGCTGGGTTGCTAGGCACACAAGCAATTCGTGGAGGCACAAACAGGCAAGTTCTTGACCGCATTAAAGATACTGGCGATATTTTTATGGCATGGGGTGACAAGGAATGGATTTTAGATGGCGCAACCGTTCATGTCTCCATCGTTGGATTTGATGATGGTACAGAACAAAACAAATCGCTTGACGGCTTACCTACCCCTTCTATAAATTCCGATTTGACATCGGAAATTGATTTGTCTGAAGGATACATTTTGCTTGAAAATGCCAATCTCTCATTTCAAGGTATTGTCTTGCGCGGTAAATTTGATATGCCACGTAGCAATGCCGAAGAGATGATTAAGAAATCGGACAATCCAAATAATCGTTCAAATAGCGACGTTCTCAAACCAAGAAGAACAGGTGACGATATAGTAAATCGAAACTCTGATACTTATGCAGTAGATTTTGGTGTCAATATGCCTATTGAGCAAGCCTCTGAATATCTTGCTCCCTTCGAGTATCTGAAAGAAAATGTTTATGAAAAGAGGCAACAAGCAAATCAGGCTGTTGCTCGTGAAAAATGGTGGATTCATTGGAATCCAAGAACACAAATGCGCGAAGCCTTAGCAAAATTGCCGCGATACATTGCAACGCCAAGAGTAGCAAAACACAGAATTTTCGTGTGGCTTGACGGAAAAATTCTTCCTGATGCTCAATTGGTTGTATTTGCCCGTGAAGATGATTATTTCTTTGGCGTGCTACATTCAAAAATTCATGAACTTTGGGCAAGACGCAAAGGTACTCAATTGAGAGATGCTGAAAGTGGGTTTAGATATACATCAACCACAACTTTTGAAACATTTCCTTTGCCTTGGCGATCTGGTGAAGAACCAGAAAAGGATTCACTTTATACAGCAATTGCAGGAGCAGCAAAATCTTTAGACGACTTTAGAACGAACTGGCAAAACCCGTCTGATGGTTTGATACTTGGTTCGAGTGCATTTCAAAAACGCACTTTGACAAATTTATACAATTGTTTGGAGCTTTACAAAGAGAAAATTAAAGGCAAGAAACGTTCTGAAGAACTTTGGCAACAAGAACTTCGCTTGCAATTCAGGGCGAAAGAGAATTTTCCTGTAAGACTCATCATTTCTTTGGATGAAATTGAAACTCTTGATTCGTTGCACACAGAACTTGATAACGCTGTTTTAGATGCTTATTGTTGGTCAAGAACAATAAGCAACGAGAAACTTTTGGAAAACTTGCTCAAGTTAAATTTTGAGCGAGCAGGAATAAGTCAGTAGACAAACCAGGTCTGTAATTTCTGATAAGAGGTTCACATTCTCCCGTATTTGTTGTTCATCAAGCGGCTGGATGACCGCGAGAATGCGGCGGAGAGGCAGGCAAAACGCAAGGGGACGACGTATCAGCCCAAAGTCCCGAAGGAGATGCGGTGGGGGTATTGGACGCAGATGAAAGCCGAAGATGCGTTGAATCATGTTAAGACGGTTGTCTTCCCAAAGATGATCGAATTGGCTGCTGATGAAAAGTCATCCTTTTGGGAGTACATGCAAGGCGCAGAGTGCAAAATCCGCAAGGCGGGGTTGTTGATCGAGGCGTGTAATTTGATCGACCAGATGAAGATCGCGGAGCAGAATCAGGACCTTCGGCAGGGCGTATCTGTATGTCTATGCTGGGTCACATGCAGTTTGCGGGACGCGGTGGACAGTTCCGCACGCCGCGGCATATTATCCGCATGATGGTGCAGATGGTGGATCCGACCCCCACCCAGCCTCCCCCAAATTCGACAGGTGAAGTATGGTTGGCATAAATAATTTTCATGTCGAATTTGGGGGAGGTGCCGAAGGCGGAGGGGGTGGCGGGACGGGCGGGTTTCTCGTCAACGCGCACCAATATATTTTGGAGAAGCATACGTCGGCGGGGATTTTGGACTGGACGAACGCCAGCGAGTCCGATGGGGCACCCCGCAATTTAATCGGCGACCAGTTATCGGCGGCGGAAAGATCGTTCATGTCGTCGAAGAAATATTTGCGGGGTTTCGATAATGATTCGGGGATGACCATCCTGCGGATTGGGTCGATGAATCTGATGCTACACGGGATCGAGTCGCCGCAGTTCTATTACATGGATTCGCTGTCGAAGTCGTTCGATGATGAGCGCGACGCTATGCGTGACGTGATCCTGATGAACCCGCCGTTCAAGGGCGCGGTGGATAAGGGCGGCGTTCATCCCACGCTGCCAGCGGATACGACGAAAAGCGAATTGCTTTTTCTGCATTTGATTTTGCGCGCGCTGGATATGGGCGGACGCGCGGCGGTGATCGTGCCCGATGGGGTGCTGTTCGGGTCGAGCCGCGCGCATGTGGAGGTGCGTCGCAGGATCATCGAGGAGAATCGGCTGGACGGGGTGGTGTCGATGCCTTCGGGTGTGTTCAAGCCGTACGCGGGGGTGAGCACGGCGGTTCTGTTCTTCACGCGCGGCGCGCAGACTGGGAATATATGGTTCTATGATATGGCGCACGATGGTTTTTCGCTGGACGATAAGCGGGTGAAGGTGGAGGAGAATGATATTCCAGATGTGATCGATTGTTGGAATCATCGCTTCGATAAGAAGTTCAAAGAGACTAGAGACTTGAGACTTGGGGAATTGCGGGCGCAGTTGGCTCCGTTGAAGGAAGAACGCTTGAGGCTGCAGGCGGAAGTGAATCGCTTGACCTTCGAGCAGGCGCTTTCTCCCTCATCCCCAACCCTTCTCCCGAAGGGAGAAGGGAGCAATTCCCCCTCTTCCGCGGGGAGAGGGCAGGGTGAGGGAATCGCGGCGAAACTCGCCGAAGCGAACGGACTGCTCTCTAATCTCTATTCTCTAATCTCTCCCCTGCAAGGGGAACTCGACTGTCTCACCCGCCAGTTCTGGGTCGCTAAAGCGCAGGTAGCAGCCAACAAGTATGACCTTTCTGCCAGCCGCTATCGCCAGGTGGATGCGGACGCCGCCTATCACGAGAAGCCGTCTGTGACACTGGAACGGTTGGCGCGGTTGGAAAGTGTGATGATGAGTGAGATTGAGGAGTTGAGGAAAAGGATGAAGGATGAAGGATGAATGTCATTACGAGCGCACTTTGCGAAGCAATCCCCTCCTGGCAACAGGAGATTGCTTCGAGCGAAAGAACGCCGCTCTCACAATGACATCAGGTTTTTATCATCCCTTCGATCTCTTTCAAAACAGACTGTAAATCAGGCGCGTCTGCTGCGATGACTTCGGTTTCCCCAATGTGTTTGTGATGCGGCGCGGTGGGCAGATTTGGAAAGTGATCGGTGTCGTCGTAGCGGAAAATCACAGTCCCGTCGGCGCGCATATATTGATAAGCATAACTGATCAATTGGACAGACGGGTCAATGGAAACCAACTCGCGAAAATGCAGGCGCGTTCCATCCGTAAACAGGACTTCTCCGCGCAGGTAACCTTCCGTCACGGTGCGCTCTTGCGGCTGAACATCATGCGATTGGACAACCTGACAGGAATCCAGCAATCTGACGATATGCTCAAAATAGTCGGCGATGTTCTCGAGCGGATTCATTTCAAGCGGGCGTCCTTTAGTGCGTCTCGTTTTTCCTCCAGCAACGCCAGCATTTTGGTCTCGCCCTGCCATTCGATGAAGTCGAGAGTCTCTTCCAGGTCGCCAGGTTTGAAACGGCGCAGAAATTCAGCGGTGCTCATGTGATATTGTTTCTCAAAAGACTTTAAACGTTCAAGGGTTAATTTAATGCCCTTTTCAACGTCGTCCAACTGAAATTGGATCGCGCTTTGAATTAAAGGCTTGAGCCGCTTGGCGTTTGACGTTTGAATGGTAATTTCCTGTAACATTTCGTTCTCCTTGCCAGTAAAGCACTGACTGCCGATATTATAATAGCAGATGAGTTGAGATGAATTACGAACTTCTTGCCGATGTCGCCCAAGTCATCATGGGACAAAGCCCGCCTTCTTCAACTTACAACACGGTTGGAGAAGGTCTGCCGTTTTATCAAGGTAAAACGGATTTTGGCGATATGCACCCAACGCCAAGAGTGTACTGCACAGAACCAAGTCGAATTGCTGAGGCTGGCGATATTTTGATTTCTGTTCGCGCGCCAGTTGGCCCAACCAATATAAGCCGTGAACGCTCAGCGATTGGACGTGGTTTATCTGTAATTCGAGCAGGTGAAAAAATTGACCGCGATTTCCTGCTTTACTTTTTACGTTTTTACGAACCCGAATTAGCCAAAGCAGGTACAGGCTCAACCTTTGCCGCTATTTCACGCGAAGACCTTGAAGCAATAAAAATTCCCCTTCCCCCGCCGACCGAGCAAAAGCGGATTGCGTCCCTGCTGGCGCGCGCCGATCGTCTGCGTCAACTGCGGCGGACTGCGCACGATCTCGGCGATGCCTCACTCCAGTCCGTGTTTTTGGAGATGTTTGGAAAAGTAAGAGGAAAGACGAAAGAAGTATTTTTGGGCGAAATTGCAGATATTGCTTCTGGCGTTACAAAAGGTCAAAATTACAACGGCAGAAATACTGTTGAAGTACCATACTTGCGAGTTGCAAATGTTCAAGATGGCTACCTTGATTTATCTGTAATCAAAACTATTCAAGCCTTGCCATCTGAGGTTGAAGAGTTGCGTTTGAAACCTGGCGATGTTGTCATGACTGAAGGCGGAGATTTTGACAAACTAGGTCGTGGCGCAATTTGGCGCGGTGAAATAGAAAACTGTATTCATCAGAACCATATTTTTCGTGTTCGGTTAGACACAAGCAAAGTCAAACCTGAATTTTTTGAAAATTATCTTTTGAGTCCAAAGGCCAAAGATTATTTTCTTATGGCTTCAAAGCAAACCACAAATTTGGCTTCAATCAATATGACACAGTTAAAGCAATTGCCTGTGTCACTATATCCGCTGAGCCTGCAAGAAGAGTTTGCGGACGTGGTGGTGCGGGTCGAGTCGCTGCGGGGGCGGATGGGGGAGCCCACGCGGGGGTGGAGGGGCTGTTTGAGAGTCTGCTGGCGGAGAGTTTTGGATGAAGACCGTCCACGAATTTTTCACGAATGCTCGAACGTTGGCGCGCTATTCGTGCATTCGTGGTTTTATTCGTGGATGGTTTCCTGCTTTGCGGGCGTGGCGGCGCGGGCGTCGTGTCGAGTTCATCGAGACATCGAGTCGCTGCCTGTTCCCCGATCTTTGGGGACGGGGGAGGATGACCGAGGCGGGGCTCGCCGTTTGAGGCTCGCAGGTCGAGGGGTTGTTTGAGAGTTTGCTGAATCAATCATTTGGAGAATAAACATGCCGAGAAAACCAACCATTCCAACGGAAATTCAGGAGGAAGTCCTGAAAATTGTCGAGGAGTTCAACCGCAAAACCTTCACAGGGGAACAAAACCCTCTCTTGAAAGCCTTGTTCGCCAAAACCAAACGCGGGTTTGCGGCGAGATTTAAAGGCAAGTTCCTTTATCTTGACCGAACAGACCGTGGTCGTCCATCTGAAATCTGCCGTCTCACCTGGAACGGGAGGATGGATAATTGGGGCTTCGCCATCTATCGTCATTCGCGAAATTTTTACGATCCCAATGAATGGATGTTCCCAGGCGCAGGATTTGTAAATGGCACTGTGGAAGGCGCTATGAAAGCAGGCATGGAAGCCTATCCCATGTAGGATATCGCAGGAGTAAAATATAGCCATGCCAATCACCTACACCAATCGCAAAGGCTTTACCTATTTTCTCAACAAAGGCGCGACCAAGACAGGCAAGCCGCGCTATTACTTTGCCCGTGAGCAGAAGGGCGAACCTGTCGAAGAAATCCCGCAGGGCTACAAGATCGAAGAAAGCGTCAATGCGATTGTTTCGCTGGTCAAAGCCCGTCCGCAGTTGATCCGACCTGAGGAGGTTGCATGCGTCGAGTCTGCATTGAAGCGTCATCCCAAAGCGAGGAATTATCGTGTTGCTGTCAAGAACGACCAGATCATCATCTATGAAGGTGTTGGATGGAATGTGGACAAAATGATGGAGATTTTTAGCGGTTTCCCCATATTGCCAGGCGCAAGGGAAAGATTGGAAGAGGACAGAGACCGCTATACCCAATTCACTCCCGTCATGCGCTTCATATTGGATGACGCAGAAACCCGCGAATATCACGCCGAGCGCTGGTGTTATCTCGGCAGCATTGACGATTGGTTCTATTTGAGCCATTCTGGAAAAATAGACAAACTGGCAAAAAAACTGACGCCGAAACTCGGGACGGATGAATTCTATGAACTCTTCTAACGGAGGTTAACATGTCTCCACGCGGCGCGTGGGTTTTCGATCCCAATTCAGGCGGAAAGAGCGACGGGACAGGCGAACACGGAATTTGGGTGAACACGAAGTAGGAATGAATATGTTGATTAATATCCAGGTTGAAGTTGTCCTTCCCCCATTTTCAGACCGCTGGTTTTTGCGGGCTGCAAATGGGGGAAGCTAGAAGGGGGCAGATATGCCGCGCAAACAAAGAAGTAACCCGAAAACCAAACACCAAGCCATTGAACTCAGAAAAGAGTCAACCCCCGCCGAACGCAAACTCTGGTCGCGAATCCGAAACGACCAGTTGGGAGTTACTTTCCGTCGTCAACATGCCGTGGGAATCTACATCCCCGACTTTTGCTCACCCAAAGCCAAACTTATTATTGAACTCGATGGTAGCCAGCATCTGGAGCAGGAAGAGTATGATGGGGAAAGAACGAAATATTTGGAATCGCAAGGCTATAAAGTGATCCGCTTTTGGAATAACGACGTGCTGAATAACATTGATGGGGTTATACTCGCCATTATTCATGCGATGGAAGGTGAACCCAATAAGGACTGATTCCATCCCGGTTATCATCTTGATGTTAGTGAAAATATCCGTTCTCTAGAAAAAAAAAGGAGGCAGTGTCATGCAGCAGGAAAGTGTCAAATATCGTTCCACAACGACCTTGAACGTCCGTGAATCGCCCACCCCTTCATCCAAAGTATTGGGCAGGTTGAAAAGCGGCGATGTCATTGAAAAGATTGGCGAATCTGAGGACGGCAAGTGGATCAAGCTGCTCTTCAACGGTGTGGAAGCGTGGTCGTCCGCGCGCTATCTGGCGAAGGTTCCATACATCCCGCCGCCTGGTGAAGATTTTCCCTGGATGGCCATTGCCGAGAGGGAAAAGGGAGTCAGAGAAATCCCCGGAAGTGGAAATGAGCCCCGCGTTCTGAAATATTTGCAGTCAATCACCAACCTGAGCAGGAGCGCCGCATCCAGGGATGAGACGCCCTGGTGCTCCGCATTCGTGAACTGGTGCCTGGAGCAGGCAGGCTACGAAAGGACAAAACACGCGGCGGCCACATCCTGGCGCGATTGGGGCCAGGCGGTTGATACACCCCGCAGAGGGTGTATTGTTGTCTTCAAAAGAGAAGGGGGAGGCCACGTTGGCTTCTATATCGGCGAGACCGAGACCCACATCAAGGTACTTGGCGGAAATCAGCAAAACGTGGAAACGAAAATATTCGAAGTGAGCGAAAAGTATTATCCAAAATCTGAACTGTTAGGCTATCGAATCCCGAAATAAGTGAGCTGAGGATTGTTTCAGGAGCCGTTGAGTCAAAGTTTCGGAGGACGATCCATGAACATTCGATTGGGAATTTATGAAATTTTCTCCAGGATTATCCCTGGCGGCTTTTATATTGCCGCCATCGGGCAACTATTGGCAATTCTTGGTTTGGTGAAGATTGACTGGCAGACCATTAACGAAGCCTCCTTCAGTACATCCATTGGCCTGATTGTGATCGCATATATTCTGGGTGGAGCGCTTGATAATTTTGCTCTTATCCTGTATCGGCTATTTAAGAAGCCGGGGTACAGCGCCCGCTCTTTTGCCGAATTCAAACAAAAGAATAAGGATCGCTGGATCATTGATTTTGAAAATGGGGATTGGCCGGTTCTTTTGGCATTCATCCGCACAAAAAACCTGGAATTATCAGGCGAAATTGACCGGCATAATGCGCTTTCAATCATGCTCCGCAATGTTGGTTTGGGGATTTTATTGATGGTGATCAATAATTTGATCCAATATTTCACTTCCCGGAATCCGATTTTTATATTGATAAGTGTCCTGCTATTGGTGGTTTCGATACTGATTATCCGAGAAGCAGTTAAATTTCGCGGATGGTTCTATAACAACATCTTTGAAACCATTATTGCATACCGGCTCGATTTGGAAAAACGAGTAATTCCCACAGACTCAAAAAAGAAAGCGAAAGACCACAAATGAACAATTGCTTCCCGATGGTCGTGCGGCAAGCAATATGCCGAGTTTATCGAGACATCGAGTCCCAAAGACAGCGCGCAGGCGTGAGCAGGATGCAGGCGCTGTGCTGAGGTCTGTCGAAGCATCGAGAGGTCGTTGAATATCGAAATTTTATTGCCGGCATTTGGGAGGTCACTAAACATGGGAGGTGCAGATGCGGCATCCTATTTACAGGTAATACAAATCATTCATTTGACACCAGATGCTGTTCAACAGCTCGACTCGCCCATCCTGCCAAACTTATCCTAAAATGCATGTTGGAACGAGTAAAATTGGCATACCTGAAACAATTCAATCTTTCAAAGGAACCATCCAATGACATTACCGCCCGATGACGGAAGATTATTTTTTGAATTGATGTGGAAACTGCAATATTACGTCAACCAGAAACGCGGCTTTCACAAAACCATCTCCTCGCTGGAGGAATACGCCAATCTTCCCACTGAAAGGAAACTCAAAGCCCGCGATGAGCTTTGGAAAAACACAGAACTCATCGAAGCCTACGTGCAGGAAAACCCCGACGCGCTTCCTGCTGAAGAACTTGCAATCATTCAAAAGTGGAGGGGTTTTATCAAAGGCTCCTTTTTCATCCTGCGTCATCTGAAAAAAGGTTCAATCTTTATCGGCAAGGACGACCAGGTTTATGCAGTACACGGCATACAAGATCCGCTGGATGAAGTCATTCCCTCCTACGCCCTGCCGCAAATGGTTGAAGCCGTTCTTCTTCCCTTCAAAGGCCAGATCATCTATGACGGCTTGCTGTCGGGTTACAGCATTCATTTTGGCGGAGGGATTCGGTCGAATCTCAACCACGCCTACATGACCGCAAAACACAAGAACCGCATCATTACAACCCTTCAGCCTGATCTGGCGGCCCCGATCATAGTCAAACCGAAGAAGAACATCGCCCCGCAACTAAAGGAATTATCCGCAACCCTGGCAAAATTAAAGGGGGATAGCCCGCTTCAAAAATCCGCGCTGGCGCTTGCTCACACCAGCATTGGGGTTTCTCTTGCTGACGCGGAAGGGACTCTCACATCCGATGAACTTGAAAAGCAGGCCCGCAAAATCTTCAAAGCATCCAAGCGCATGCTTGACCTGCTCGATATTATGGAAGAGGAATAAAACCCATGACAAATACCTACACCGAACCCGTATCAAAACTGCTCGCCCTCGGCGAGACGGACTGGATCGAATGGGACGATTATTCCGAATTTGGTTTCACCAAAGAGCATATCCATGAGTTGATCCGTCTGGGAACAGACCGCGATCTTCTCGCTAATATTGAAGATGAGGAAGATGATTTTGATTATGAAGCCACGTGGGCGCCCATGCACGCCTGGCGCGCTCTCGTCCAAATGCAGGCCATGGAAGCGATTGCCCCGCTCGCGCAGGTATTCGATTGGTCGGAAGACACAGAGGGTGATCTGATCAACGAAGGCTTGACGGATGCTTTTGAAAAATTTGGCGCACCTGTCATAGAACCCCTGGCCGCTTTTATGAACGAAGCAGGTCATTCCGTGCCAGGATATATCAGCGCCAGCGAGGTATTGGCGCGTATCGGAGTGGAGCATCCTGAACATCGCGAACGCATCGCGCAGATCGTCACTTCTGCGCTGGAAGAGCACTTTGAACAGAATGAAAAGGAAGTCAACGGATTTTGGATATCCGATCTGATTGATCTGGATGCAGTTTCGAGTCACCCTGTCATCAAAAAAGCCTTTGAAGCAAACAAGGTTGATCTTACCATCGCAGGCGATTTGGAAGATGTGGAAATGGAATTGGGCTTGAGAGAGGAACGGGAAACGCCTGCGCCGAATTTGCCTCTGCCGTTCAACTTCATGCGCTCCCTGCGTGAAGTGGACGAGTCGCTTCCTGCCCTTGTGAAAGGTGAGATGAAACGGTTTGAGAAGAAAGCAAAAAAGGAAAAGAACAAACGCAAGCAGGAAAAGAAGTCACGGAAAAAGAATCGAAAGAAGAAATAAGCATCGTACATATCGCAGTTCACGCGGTGGTCACAACGCGAATGGAGAATAAACTATGGAAAATTCATCGTCAATTTTCTCGGTCCTATTTTGTGTCCTCGGAATATCCATTTTGATAGCCATATTTTCCATCGCGGCCGGTATCCGCATTGTGCGAGAGGATACCCGCCTGTCTGTTTATCGCCTCGGACGGTATTTGGGAGATAAAGGCCCTGGCGTCGTACTGCTCATCCCAATCATAGATCGCGGGGTACTAAAAAAATTGAGCGGCGTAGACAGTACGCCCAGCCGGAGATTGGTGGGCATTGTCGGTGAAACGCATACGACAGTTTACACAGACGGAAAGGTTTTCCTGGCCAGCGAAATATGGGACGCCACAAGCCGGACACCCATTTCTGCTGGTCAGCGCGTGCGCGTGGTCAGAATGATCCTTGAAGTGGAAAAGGAATAATTATGAAAACATCCTATCCGATTCTCGTCTTTGCGATCATCTTCCTGTTTTTCATTCAGGCCGCCGGCACGTTGGTCGAGTCCATTTACATCCTGGACTTGATGAACTCGAACCTGGACGAGAAAGTGCTGGGGGTGCTATTCTTCTTTACGCCCATCCTGCTGATTCCCTTGTATAAAAAATTTCCGCGGGGGCTGGTTTGGATATCTTTCGCCATTCTGCTCCTCGCCAGGGGTCTGCTCCCCCATCTGAATACTGCGAACCGCGTGCTGGCCTCCGGGCTGAGTACGTTCGCCGTATTAAGCCTGTTCTTTCTCCTGCTGGAAGCAAAACCCAAAGACGATGTTGAGGCCAAAACTGGCCTGTGGGGTTCCGCCGGGCTTGGGCTTGCTGTGAGCTTGTCCGTGTTGCTGCGGACAGTGGACTACGGCCTCGATTACTCCCTCACGCCCGCTGGCGGCTGGGTCGGTTGGGGGTTGGGACTGTGCCTCGGATGGTTGTTGACGCAACTTGAAGTGGGGAGCGAAGCGGCAAGCGCGGAAAAGAAAAATGGCAGTGTAACGTCTGCCTCGCTCGGTCTTTTCCTCATCCTGACTTTGGCCTGGTTTGCCTTTTCAGCCCCGGCTGTGATCGCCCGCTGGACGGAAGGCAGCTACACCTTGATCGTGATCACGATCAGCCTGTTCTCGGTTGGCTGGGTTTTGTTGTCGCTCAATCGTCTACAGTTGTTTGAATGGATCAGCCCGCGCGGACTCCTGCTCTGGAACCTTTTGTTCACCCTCTGCCTGACCGCCACCATTTTGGCACACCGCGTCCCCTTCCCGCCGACGCCTGATTCCGCTCCCGTTGTAGTGACTACCCCCGGCTTGTTCGCCCAAATTCTGCTTGCGCTCACACTTCTCCTGTTCCCGGTCATCTTTCTCGATATGCGCCTGTTTCTCAACCAAATACGAAATGCGTCCCCGGCTCCACGCGACTTGCTTCCCGGTATTTTGCTGGGGAGCACCGCCTTGGTCCTGCTCATTTTCGCCCACATTTTTACCAATGTGTGGGGCTACATTGAACCGGTCAGTCCATTCTTTCGGGGCAAGTTCTGGCTGTCTTACTTTTTGATGACAGCGATCGTCACCCTGCTCGTCCAGCGCGCCAAGAGGACTGAATCCGCTTTTGAAAAGATTTCCGCTGGATCATTCCATTGGGGATGGGCCGTTCTGCTCCTGGCAATCTTTCTCGTCACGGCAGTCACGGCTCTGCCGAAGGAACGCGTCCAAGTTGGTGCAACAGATCGATCCTCACTCGTGGTCATGACCTTCAACACCCAGCAATCCAATGATGACTTCGGCAAGAAATCCTTTGACGAGCAACTTGCGCTCATCCGCAGGGCTTCGCCCGATATCCTTGCCTTGCAGGAGTCCGATTCAACCCGCATCTCTCTCAACAACAACGATTACGTCCGCTGCTTCGCTGAAAACCTTGGCTACTACTCCTATTATGGGCCGACCACGGTCACGGGCACTTACGGGACAGCCATCCTGTCGAAGTACCCGCTGTTGAACACGCGCACGGTCTTCACCTACAGCGACCAGGACGAGATCGGCACCGCCGAAGCGGAAATTGAAGTGAGTGGGCACCGTTTTACCATCTATAATGTCCACCCCGATGGCTCGGATACAGCCATGCTGGTCTTTGCAAAGACGCTTTTGGAGCGTTCAAAGGACAAGCCCTACGTCATTGCGCTGGGCGATTACAACCTTCGAGATTATGAAGAAGCCTATCAATTGATTGATGGCGTTTACACCAATGCCTGGGTCAGTGTCTATCCTTCCAAGATCAGTGCGGATGGAGTTGACATGTCGGGCGAGAACCGCATTGATCACATTTTTGTATCCCCTACTCTGGGAGTACGCAATCCAATTTACGTGCTGGTCCCTGAATCAGCCACAGATCACGCCGTCCACTGGGCTGAGATCTTCTGGGAGAATCCATAACACATCCGGGGTCCCAGTGAAAACCACATTCTTTACCCGAAAATCGCCGGGGTGATACAATAAATTAAACAGACACAGGAGCAAATCAAATGAGCAGAGAAGACGAACTTCGTGATATTCTCCAGCAAACCGCGAAGGATATCGCACAAGCGCAGGGCAACCCGCGTACCTGGCTCTCATGGATTGTCTATTTGCTGGCGCGTCTCGAAGAACAGGCAACGAACGAGAATCCAGCCAACAAGGAATCTTTCCTCGAGATGTTATCCGCTTTGCAGGATGAAATCAGGAATCGCACGCGGACGGGCGGCTGGCATTAATTGCAGGACACAATTGATTTGATTTCCAAATTGCCATATCCGCTCTGAGCATTTCGCGAAGCACAAAAAACAATAAGCAAACGTCCACCAGCGCTCCCTGGCAAATATTTATTAGTAGGAGACCAGCATGAAAAAATATACCAAGCCATCGGATGCCGAGCTTCGGCAAAAGTTATCGCCCCTGCAATATCAGGTTACGCAGTACGAGGGAACCGAGCCGCCGTATGACAATGAATATTGGAACAATAAACAAGCCGGTATTTATGTAGACGCGGCTTCAGGCGAGCCATTGTTCAGTTCGCTGGACAAGTACGACTCAGGCACAGGCTGGCCGAGTTTCACAAAGCCTTTGGAACCGGGCAACATTGTCACCCGTACGGATCACAAACTGCTGGTGCCCCGCATCGAAGTGCGCTCGAAACACGCGGACTCCCATCTTGGTCACGTTTTTGACGACGGCCCGGCCCCGACGGGTCTGCGCTTTTGCATGAACTCGGCGGCACTGCGCTTCATTCCGGTTGAACAGCTGGAAGAGGAAGGCTATGGAAAGTATCTGGCCTTGTTCAGCAGCCAAACCGATGACAAAGGCAGTGAGGCTGTAGGCGAATAGTGCCTGCTTCGGCGCTTGCCCTTGCACGCTCCAGCCTTGAATTAGCCATAGCCGACGCGGAAGGTTTTCTTGCTTCGGATGAAATTAAATTGCAGGCGCGTAAACTTCGTGAATCTGGCACGCGCCTGTTCAACATGCCTGACATCATGGAAGAAGAGGATTAAGAAAATGACCAGGAAAAAGAAAAAGGACAAGAAGCCTCGCCTGCCGAAAGTCAATCAGCAAATTCCTATTTCGAGAATCCGCCCGGTGAAAATGATCGGCTCGCGCCATTATCTCCAGCATGCGCGGGAATATCCGATACTGGGCTGCTGGATAATGGAAGGCTGGCAGGAAAGCGGCATTACCCCTGTCATCGTTGCCCGCGAACAGGCACCCGATAAAATTCTCTTCGGCGTTTGTCTGGTGGATATTTACTGCCTGGGAATCAAGGATGCCTATGCCGATGCAGATATTTCACTCAGCAAGTTTGAGCGCGAACTGCCAAGGATGTGCAATGGCGAGCCGGAGAAATGTTCGGTTGAACTTGCCCACGAGATCATTTACGGCGCAATGGAATACGCCGCCCGCTATGGTTTTCAACCACATCTGGATTTCACCGCACAGTTGGTGGATCAGGTTCTTGACCCATCAGAAACTCACCCGCGCAAACATGGAGTCGAGTTCGGCAAGGATGGCAAACCGTTTTTCGTGTCCGGGCCTTATGACGATGAGCGCAAGATCAATTCCGTGATAAACACTTTAATGCGCACCGCCGGGGAGGGAAATTTCCACTACCTTGCCGGTTTCGGGCCGCCGGATGATTTCGATGAATAAGACAATATGAAATGAATCTGCTTGGGATGAGTTTAATGGTTTCTTCGTACTCTTCGCGGCTTCGCGGTAAAAGCGCTTACACTTATTGAAACGATGCTTACCAACCTTAGAGAAAGAATATCGGTATGAAAACTCCCTTGAAAATCACAATCCTGTTTATGCTGTTCCTGTCGGCTTGCAGTCCTCCCGCAACCCCGCAAATAGGAACAGCGGTTGCATCCACGGTTGTGCCGGTGACGCTTATCTCCGGCACATCTGCCCCGCCTCCAACAGACGCGCCCCCCACACCAATCCCCACGCTGGCAGTCGACGCTCTTTCCCCGACCGAGCTTAAATACCGTTTACTGGAGGAGTTCCCCGACTTCTTCTTTTGCGACCCCGACGAATATCCGGTCGCGCGGGACGATGAAACTGCCCTCGCCATCGAGCGCTTTCCTGACATCCAGGCAAACGCCGAGGAATTCCAAGCCATCCTGAAGCACAACAACATGGCCGGCCTCAATGAATTCAACGATGAGCAGAAACTGCTGATCTATCGCGAGCACAAGAAACTGGCGGCCATCCCTTTCGAAGTATCGGGCGGGCAATACAAGTTCCAATTTCAGACGGCAGACAGCAGTGGACGAGGCACTTTCATCACGGGGCTGATCGACAAGAACGGAACCATCAGCATACAGGATCGCATCTCAATCATTGCAGCCTGCCCAATCTGCCTCGCCGCAAATACCCAAATTGACACGCCGAATGGCCCGGTGGCTGTGCAGGATTTGCAGGTTGGCGACGTGGTTTGGACGGCAGATGCCTCAGGCCAGCGCGTGGCGGCTCCGGTGTTGGCAACAACGCGAGTCCCTGCGCCTGCCAGCCATGTGATGATCCACCTTGTGCTGGATGATGGCCGCGAACTTTGGGCCTCGCCTGGTCATCCAACAACAGATGGACGTACGATGAACGATCTCCAGCCGGACGATCTTCTGGACGGTGCGCGCGTCATCCTGAGTGAACGCATCCCCTACGCCCATCCCTCGACCTTCGACCTGTTACCCGCCGGAGAGACGGGATTCTACTGGGCGAACGGCATCCTGATCGGAAGCACACTGGCAAAGCAGCAGGTAACATTTCTCATTCTGGCTCGTTATAAATAGCATGAATGAGAAAGGTAGGTACCAATGACCATAATCACTTTCAAGCGTAACGGCGGGTTTGCGGGCAATGAGATTGATTTGCGTCTTGACCTGAACAGCCTGCCCGCTGGTGAGGCCCAACAACTACTCCAACTGGTTGAGGAAGCAGATTTCTTCCACATCCCCATAAACACGCTTCCATCGGAACCCATCACGGATGAATTCATCTACACCATCACACTGGAAGCAGGCTCTACAGCGGTTCACAGCGTCCGTACAAGCGGCACCACCATGCCCGAACCCCTGCGCCCGTTGGTCGAAGAGTTATCCAAGCTGGCCTACGCCAGTTCTGTGTAGCATCCAAACAAAAGGCGACAGTCACTTGCGCGAAGCATCCCCGAAACGGAACAGAGGATGAAGTGACTGTCGCCTGATCTCGCGTATAATCGGGGGCTATGCAAAAACAACTCCTTCCCGGCTTATTATCAGGTCTCACGGCCGCCTCCATTTGGGGCGGCATGTATGTTGTCAGCAAAGTGGTGCTGGAGGTGATCCCGCCGTTCGCCTTGTTGACCACGCGTCTTGTCCTGGGGATCATGGCCCTGGCAGTGGTCATTGCATTGCGGCCCAAAGCCATGTTGGACAAAAAACAATTATGGCAAAGTTTTCTTGTGGGCGTTGTGGGATACGGCATCTCGCTCGGATTTCAATTCGTGGGGACGAAACTCTCCACCGCATCAAACGGTTCACTCGTGACCTCGGCCACGCCAGCGTTTGTCCTGCTTTTCGCGCCGCTGATACTGGGTGAAAAAACCACCTTGCGAAGGGTGATTGCGCTGGTCATGTCCACACTTGGAGTGATCGCGGTGATTGATCCGCGTACCGCGGAACTCTCCCCCTCTCTGTTTTGGGGCAACCTGTCCCTGCTGGCGGCGGGGTTGACGTGGGCGCTGTATTCGGTGCTGGTCCGCAAGGTGACAAAGAATGCCGATTTGCTGGTCTCCAGCACGGTGATGCTGGCGGGAGGCATTCCTTCGAGTCTGTTGTTCGGCGCGTGGGAGGTGCAGACTCAGGGAATCGGTGAGATCACAATGGGTGTGGTTGGCGGCATCCTGTTTTTGGGGATCATCTCCACCGCCATCGCGATGTTCATGTGGAACTACGCCTTTGCGGAATTGCCCGCCGCGGTCGCTTCGCTGACGTTCTTCGCGCAACCGGTGGTCGGCACGTTGCTTGGGTGGTTGTTCCTGGGGGAAAAAATCACGCCGCTGTTTTTATTCGGCGGTGTTTTGATCGGAATAGGATTGGTGATTTCCAGCACGGAGAAGCCTTCGTCCTGAGCGGAGCGTAGTCGAAGGACGAGGGCTTCCAAGATATCTTTCGCTTGCATCCACGCCCTTCGACTACGTTCGTCGCAAAGAACGCTCCTCTCTCCGCTCAGGGCGAATCTACGTCCTGAGCGGAGCGGAGCGCAGTCGAAGGACGAGGATGCAGGTAAGTTCACATATCCATGCCACCGCGCTTCGACTGCATTCGGACGAAAGGCATGTCCTCTCTCCGCTCAGCGCGAATCTACGTCCTGGGCGGAGGGAATGTTGATTTAACGGTGGCAGGTTGAGGGTCCGAAACGAGGCGAATGCTATTGAGCGGGAGATGTCTTTCGGTTGAAGAATGTCAATTTGGGGAGAACGTCCACAAGGAGGGAATCTGCAATAAAAAAGATCAGCATCCACACACCGAGACGGAGCAGGACGTTGTGCGGAATGGAGTGACGGGCGATGTCGTTTGCGTCGCCAGCCCAGACGAGGACAGCCTGCGGGTATGTGAGGAGAATCATGAGGAGCGGCGCGAGCCAGAGAGCTTTGCGATCACGCCAGGCGAGGGGAAGAAGAAAAGCGGCGATGAGGTTGGCGGCAAAGAAAAAGAGAAGCCCGAAGCGTGTGGGGTAGAGAATTTCGCTGATACGGGTGTCGGTGATAATGGGATGATAGCCGGTGGCGGTGTAGTAGAACACGTCGGGGTAAAAGCTTTGGCCGGGGGTTTCGAGGAAGACGTTTTGCAGGGTGTCGTTTTTGTAGAACCAGAGGAACTTTGCGTATTCGCGCTTGCCGTGTTCGAGCACCCATTGGCGATAGACTTCCTGGTCGTCGTTGAAATAGAGCGCCTTGTTGACGATGAATTTATCCTCCGGCGTGGAACGGCTCAATGCCACGAGATTATCGTCCACAGGCATTCCGTGCCGGCGGAAATATTCGGTGTACTCTTCGGAGGGATAGATGCGAAGCGACGTGATCATGAGGATGGCGCGGAACGGGCGCAGTCCGGCAGTTGCGAGACTCGAGCTGACGAGATAGATAAGCACGAAAACCGCGCTGATGACTGCAATACCCCGGCGATATTTTGTGAACCAGAACAACGGCAGGACGACGGCGGCGATCATCAACAGGAGATAGGCATAGGTGTCGCGCGTGAAGACCATCAGGAAACTTGTGAGGAGGAGAAGCGCGGCCTTGTGCCATTTCCATTCCTGCAAGAGCCGGAGCGCGCAGGCAAGAAATAAGGCGGTAAACGATAACGCCAGCGACTCGCTTCCGAGGAACGGGTCCCACATGAAGACGTCGCGGCTCAAGCTGAATGCCAGCACAATCGCAAAGGCGAATGGTTTGACGATGAATGAGCGGATTACCGCCGCGGCCATAAAGGCGAGAACACCCCAGCAGATGATCGAGATGTAGAGTTGTGCGGTGAAGATTTTGTCCGTTTGCAGGTCCGCCAGTTTCCAAAGAAGAGACGTGAGCGGCGGTTTGCTCTCGGCCCAGAATTCACGCGAGAAGACAGGGAGCGAGGCGATGTACTCGTAATCGGGCAGGTCGCCAAACGAGCGCGCTTCATGGACGATCTGCGCGTTGTCAATTCTCAGCCAGGCGTAAAACGCGAGCGCGGCAAGTTGAATGACGACGAGGGCGGTGTTCTTGAGGAGGTGATTGCGGGGCATTCCGAATCAATTCGATTTGCGGGGTTTGCCTTCAGCGAGTTTGCGCGCAAGGTTGACGGTGGCGTCGCTTCCGACCGTGTGGAGCAGGGCCATGTTGGGCGCGCGCATGGCTCCCACTGGATAGCCGCAGATCAACACCACCTGCTGGCCGGAACGGATGCCTGAACTGAGAAGCGCCGCGTCCACATCGGAAAGCATCTCATCGAGGGATTTGGCATATTTTACGAGATGAGGCTGAACGCCCCAAAGAAATGCAAGCTGGCGATAGGTGGTAAGTTCGGGCGTAAACGCCAGGATGCGTTTTCCCGGCCTCGCTTTGGAGACGATCCAGGCCGAACGTCCCTGCATGGTGAACACAGAGACAGCCGTCACATCGGGATCGCGCACAAGCTCATTGGCCGCGCGCGCCATCGAAGCAATGTCGCCTTCACCCAAGCTGGCGCGCCGATCCTGCCGGCTGCCCCATTCCATAAAATGAGTCTCTGCCTCCCGGACGATGCGCACCATCATGGCAACCGCTTCAGCCGGGTATTCGCCGGAGGCCGTCTCTGCAGAGAGCATGACCGCGTCGGTACCGTCGAAAATGGCGTTGGCTACATCCGAGGCCTCGGCGCGCGTGGGAAGCGGATTCTGGATCATGGACTCAAGCATCTGCGTTGCAGTGATCACCAGTTTGGCGCGCGCATTGGCGGCGCGGATGATGTGCTTCTGCAGGGGCGGCACACGTTCGGGCGGAAGTTCCACGCCCAGGTCGCCGCGCGCAACCATCACGCCATCCACCACGTCAAGGATCGCTTCGAGCTGGTCCATCGCCTCCGGTTTTTCCAATTTGGCGATGAGAAGCGGCATTGGTTTATCACCGGAAAGTCTCTCCATGGCGGCGCGCACGGTCTTCACATCCTCCGCACTGCGGACAAACGAAATGGCGACCGCGTCCACGCCTTGCGAGATGCCGAAGGCGAGATCGGCTTCGTCTTTTTCTGTGAATCCCGCAATACGCAGCCGGACGCCCGGAAGGTTGATTCCCTTATGGGAGGAAAGAGTCCCGCCTACGAGCACTTTCGCATCCACCACCAGACCTTCGGCAGAGAACACTTCGAGGGACATTCTCCCATCGTCGAGCAGGAGCCTATCCCCGGCATGGACGGAGTCGAAGAGCTCGCGAAAATCCACCGGGATGATTTGTTTGTCCGTTTGAGGAGGCGTTTCCTGCGTGGCATATAAACAGACCTCTTCCCCAGCAGATAATTGCAGTGGCGCAGATAATTTTCCCACGCGGATCTTCGGTCCTTGCAGGTCCTGCAATATGCCAACGGCAATCCCCGTTTTTTGAGAGACACGCCGGATGGTTGTCACGCGTTGCGCGTGTTGTTCGTGCGTACCGTGAGAAAAATTCAGGCGGGCCACATCCATCCCCGCCTTGACGAGCGATTCAAGCACAGGCTCCGAATCGCTGGCAGGGCCAATCGTTGCTACAATTTTTGCTCTTCTGATCATTATGTTTCCTTAATGGCGAAATATCAACAGCCCCACATGATAGGCACAAACCAGACTTGTGTCAAGGAAGAAGAATCGTGATAGCAATTTGGCAGATTACGCAGATTGAAAAAAAAATCGGCGAAATCTGCGTAACCTGCGGATGAAAACAAAAAGGATTTTAGGAGCGCTCTCCTATAGGAAATGCAATTCCTTTGCCTGCCTTTCAAGGTCGGCGCGGAAATCGGGGTGCGCGATGTTGATCAGTTGCCGCGCGCGCTGGCGGATGGTCTTTCCGTACAGGTCGGCCACGCCATATTCGGTGATGATGTAACGAACGTGATTGCGCGTCGTAACCACACCCGCGCCTTCCTTCAACATGGCCGCGATGCGTGTGACCGGAGTGCCGTCTTTAAGCGTGGTCATGCTTGGCAGGGCAATGATCGGCACACCGTCCTTGGACCGCGATGCGCCATAGATAAAGTCCAATTGCCCGCCGACGCCGCTGTAAAGTTTCGGCCCAATGCTGTCTGCGCAGACCTGGCCGGTGAGGTCCACTTCGATGGCCGAGTTGATCGCAACCATGCGTTCGTTTTGCGCGATCACGTAGGGGTCGTTGACGTATTCGGTGCGATGCAGTTCGATCAGCGGATTGTCATCAGCCCAGTCGTAGAGCGCGTGTGTGCCAAGAATAAAACCGGCCACGATCTTGCCGGGATGCAGGGTCTTGCGCGCGTTGGTCAGCACGCCCATGTTGACCAGGTCAATCACCCCGTCCGAGAACAACTCACTATGCACACCCAAATCTTTTTTATTGTGGAGATATTTCAAGACCGCATCCGGTATCGCGCCGATACCCAATTGCATCGTTGCGCCATCCGGGATCAACTCCGCCACGTGACCGGCAATCTTTTCCACGATTTCCGAATTGCCTTCGTCTGCCATTGCAAGTTCCGAGATCGGGTAATTGACCGGGACAATGTAATTCAAGCGGCTGACATGAATGAATGAATCGCCAAGTGTGCGCGGCATCTGCTCGTTGACTTCGGCAATGATGATCTTCGCCGTTTCCGCCGGAGACTTGGTAAGCCCCACTTCCACGCCGAGACTGCAAAATCCATGCTCATCGGGGATCGAGACGTGAATGATCGCCACGTCAATCGGCAAAATGCCGCGCTTGAACAACAAGGGGAACTCCGAGAGCAGGACGGGCGTAAAGTCTGCGCGGCCTTCCTGCACCGCCTTGCGAACGTTGTGGCTGATGAACAACGTATTAACGCGCAGGTGGCCCTCCATCTCCGGCTTGACGTAGTCCGCCGGCCCAATCGTCAGCGCCTGGCAAATCTCAACGTCCGTGAGATTCGGAGCGTATTCCACCAAAGCGCTGAGTATCGTCTGAGGCACAGACACGTTTCCGGTCAGAAAGATGCGCTGGCCGGATCGGATGGCACGCACAGCCTCCTGTGCGGTCACCACGCGGGATTGGTAAATGCTATTCCAGTCCATCTTCCGCCTCCCTGCGATGCGAAAGCCGGGTCATGTGATGCTGCTGACCTGCATGTGTGTTGATGGCCGTCTCGATGGCAGGATGGTCTTTCATGATATCTTCCATCCTGTTGTTCACGACCTCTAAAATGTAGGGTATCGCCGCATTGACGAATGCGTGGGTCGCGGTGCGCGCCACAACGCCTGGCATGTTCGGCACACAATAATGCAGAACACCCTCTTCGATGTAAACCGGATGCTCATGCGTGGTTGGGCGGGACGTTTCAACACATCCGCCTTCGTCAATTGAAACATCCATGATGACCGAACGCGGCTTCATCGCCCGAACCATGTCGCGCGTGACGAGGAGCGGGGCGCGCTGGCCGGAGACCAGAACCGCGCCGACAACGACATCCGCATAAGCCGTGGCGCGCTCGATATTCCGCTTTGTGGAAATCATCGTGACTATGTTCGGGAAGCGGTCTGCGATGCGTTGAAGCACCGAAATACTTTGGTCAATGACCGTCACGTGCGCGCCCATGCCGAGGAACATCTGCGTGGCGTACGTCCCCACCACCCCGCCGCCGATCACCACCGCTTCGGCTGGTGGAACTCCCGGCACGCCGCCCATCAAAATGCCCTTCCCGCCCCAGTTATTCTGGAGCAGGCGCGCCGCAATCTGCGCGGCCATCGCGCCGCCGATCTGGCTGAACGGGCGCAGGACAGGCAGGGAACCATCGCTTAACATGATCTGCTCATAGGCTATGGCAGTGATCTTCTTTTCGAGCAGAATATCAATCTTGTCCTTTTGCGTCGAGGGCAGGTGCAATAACCCCATCAAAATTGAGCCGGGCTTGAGCCATTCCAACTCGCCTTTCAAAGGGCGCGAGACCTTCAACAACAAGTCGGCGCGCCCGAATACTTCCTCGGCAGAATATGCAAGCCGCGCGCCTGCCCTTTCATACTCCTGGTCGCTGAAACCTGCTCCCACGCCGGCATCATGCTCAACGTAAACAACGTGCTTCTGCTGGGTGAGAATTTCTACCCCCGCAGGCGAAAGTCCCACACGAAACTCAAACGGTCGTGTCTCTTTTGGGATTCCAATGTTCATAATTATTCCTCCGCCCTCATCCCCGACCCTTCCCCCGAAAGGGAAAGGGAGTCCCCTCTCCCGCCTGCCCCCGTTCTTTGGGGGTCGGGAGAGGGTTAGGGTGAGGGAAATTTATTTCATGTTCAAAACATCGCGAATTCCGGGCAGCGCCCAGTCAATCGTTTCCTTGTCAATCACAAGCGGCGGGGCAAAGCGGATCACGTTATCGTGCGTCTCTTTTGCGAGGATGCCTTTCTCCTGCAAGGCTTCGCAGAACCGGCGCGCGCCCTTCGCCTCCGGCTTCAACTCGACGCCGATCAAAAGACCGCGTCCGCGCACCTCTTTTACATGCGGACTCGGAATCTCGGACAATTGCTCCATAAAATATTCGCCCAACTTTTGAGAGTTTTCCGCCAAATTTTCATCACGGATCACGCCTAACGAAGCGCGGGCTACCGCCGCCGCGAGAGGATTCCCGCCGAAAGTTGACCCGTGCTCCCCCGGCTTGAACAGGCCCAGCACGGCCTTGTCCGCGAGCACCGCGCTGACCGGGTAAAACCCGCCCGAAAGAGCTTTGCCCACGATGGTCACATCCGGGCGCACGCCTTCATGCTGGCAGGCAAAGAGCTTGCCCGTGCGCGCCAGGCCGGTCTGGATTTCATCCGCCATGAACAGGACGTTGTTCTTCCTGCAAATCTCAGCCACCTTCTTGAGATAACCCGCAGGCGGGATGATCACGCCGCCTTCGCCTTGAATCGGTTCGAGCATCACCGCGGCAGTATTGAGCGTGATGGCTTTTTCAATCGCATCTGCATCGCCGTATTTCACGGTGACAAATCCCGGCGTGAACGGCCCAAAATCATCGCGGTAGCCTGGCTCAGTTGAAAACGAAATGACGGTCACGGTGCGCCCGTGGAAGTTGCCCGCAGCGATGATGATCTCTGCTTGATGGCGCGGCACCTTCTTCACAACGTAAGCCCACTTGCGCGCCAGTTTCACCGCCGTCTCGACCGCTTCCGCGCCCGAATTCATCGGCAGGGACATTTCGTAGCCGGTCATCTCGGAGAGTTCCTTGTAAAGAAGCGGCAACTGGTCATTGCGGAAAGCGCGCGAAGTGAGCGTCACCTTCTTCGCCTGTTCCACCAGTGCATCCAAAATTTTCGGATGAACATGTCCCTGATTGACCGCCGAATATGCGCTCAGACAATCAAGATATTTTTTTCCATCCACATCATAGACCCACACCCCCTCAGCCTTTTCGATGACTACATCGAGCGGGCGGTAATTATGCGCGCCAAATTGTTCCTCTAAAGAAATGTAATCTTTTGTATTCATTTATTCACCTGTTAAGCCACACCAAACAATCTCGCCAGAATTGCCTTCTGTGCATGCAAGCGGTTATGCGCCTGCGGGAAGATGACCGAGTGCGGGCCGTCGGCTACTTCATCTGTCAACTCGTGGTTGCGATGTGCGGGCAGGCAGTGCATCACGATCACATCCTTGTCCGCTTCGCTGACGAGTTGGGCGTTCACTTGATACGGCGGGAAGACTTTCCCGCGCCTGGCGGTTTCCTCCTCCTGTCCCATCGAAGTCCATGTGTCGGTATAAATTACGTGCGCGCCTTTCACGGCCTCGTGCGGATCGCGAATGAACCTAAGTAGGGGCGGGGTAACCCCGCCCCTACCCGTTTTTTCGGCAATCTTCTTTGCAACCTCAATTGCTTTCGGATTCAAGTCGTAGCCCTCGGGGCTGGCAAGCGTGAAATTCCAGCCTAATTTCGCGCTAACGTGCATGAGCGAAACAGCCACGTTGTTTCCATCTCCCACGAAAGCCACGTTCAAGCCTTTCTTCTTTCCGAATTTTTCCTGAATGGTCAGCGCGTCGGCCATGCCCTGGCAGGGATGGTTGTAATCGCTCAAGCCGTTGACCACCGGCACATCCGACCACTTCGCCAGTTCCAGCACGTGCTCATGCTCGAACACGCGCGCCATCAACCCGTGGACGTAACCCGAAAGCACGCGCGCCACATCCGCAATGGATTCGCGCTTGCCCAAACCGATTTCTGCCGGCGAAAGATATAACGCATCACCGCCCATGTGACGCATCGCCATGTCAAAAGACACGCGCGTCCGCAGACTGGGCTTCTGGAAGATCATACCCAGCACTTTCCCCTCGAATAATGGCTTGTTTCCTTTTTTGAAATATTCCTTCTTGAGTTTTATCGCGAGATCGAGCAGATCCTGCACTTCATCAGATGATAGATCAGATATTGCCAAAAAATGTTCCATATTTTCTCCTTCAAAAATTAGTATATCGTGAACGAGCAATCCTGCCACGTCTCAAGCATCACGCGTTTGGTATGACAAATTTACATAAAAAAACACACAGCGGGAAAGGTGACAGTCACTTGCGAAGTGACTGTCACCTGCGCTCTCTTCACAGGGAAACCAATAATTCCTTATTGAGAGGCCATCTTCACCTTTTTCCAATAACGATACAATCCATCCGCAGACATGCCCGGCGGGTTGGCAAGTTCATATGACCGCATCACATCCTCGCTCAGACCACTCTCGACTCCCTCTTCAACCATCCATTCGGTGAAACTCTCACGCAATTCATCAATCGGCGGGTCTCCGGGCATCACCTGTTCCAGCCAGCGTGCGGCAGAGTCGAGTCCTTTTTCAACTTCGTTCAAATGCCATTCGGGGTCATCGTAAATTCCAAAGTGTGTCGGCGCGATGTACGCAAGTTTTTGCTTCCTCAACCTTGCCAGACTCTCATGCCATTTTTCCAAATGCAATTCGGGCGGCGGCATGGGTGCGCGCAAATATGGATACCCCGGAATGCGGACTCCGCCCACGTCGCCGGTGAAACAAAGATTCTCAAACAGATACGCGTAATGATGCTCCGCGTGACCCGGCGTATTCAACGCGACGAATCGCAGTTCCCCGATTACGATCTCCTCCGCATCCTGCACGACCCGCAGCCTGCTTCCGTTTACAGGCAGGAATTCACCCCAGAGAGAATCCATTTTGTCGCCGTAAATGCGCGCGGCGCTCGCGAGAAGTTTTTCCGGGTTAAGCATGTGTGGCGCACCCACCGGATGCACGATGATCTCCGCGCCCTGCTCCGACCACCATCCTGCCGCGCCTGCGTGGTCGAGATGGATGTGCGTGAGCAGAACGTGGGTAATGTCGCGGGGAGATAAGCCTTGTGCCGCCAGACCAGCTAAAAGTCCCGCGTGACACGAACCCGGCCCAGACTCAACGAGAACCGCGCCGGACGAGTGTCGAATCAAATAGGACGCGATGGCCTGCGTCTTGTTTTGAAATTTCAAATCAAGTGTGACAACTCGGGTCTTTGCCATTGGTCCACATCCTGATAAATGATTTGAGACGAAAAACTGGAGAGCGTCTGGGAAAGATTTGCATCACATGGGATGATGCAAACCGGCACGCGGCTTTCGTTGAGCGATTGGGCGAGTTTTTCGGTGCCGCGCTCGCCGGAAAATGTGGAGGCATCAAGGAGGACAACCACGGGGCGAAGGTTGCGGCGCTGCAGATCGTCCACGGCGGCAAGAAGGTCGGAGCGAACGGTGGGTGTGATCAGGATCACGCTGGAACCCTGGGGCAGTTGTGAGGCTTGCGTCGCCACCAGTTCGGCCAGTGAAAGTTTACCGCGCGCTTCGACGAATGCCAGCATCTCCAAAATTTTGCTTTCCTGCCGTTCACTGCGCTCCGCCGGAAGGACGGTGTAACCGCGCCCCGCGCTGATCAGGCCAACCGCGCGGCGCTGCAACAAAAAATAACGCGCCAGCGATGCGGCAATCGTGGCGGAATATTCGAGCGTGGACGGAGGCAGTTGAAAAGTGGGACGGCGGCCAAAGAGCATGGCTTCCATGGGCACTTCGCTTTGCTTGTGCTGTTTTTCCACGTGGACTTTTTCCTGCGCGTCGAGGAATATCCACACTTCAGATTGCGGATCCTGGTCGAATTCCTTCACCATCAATTGGCCGCGGCGCGCGCTGGTAAGCCAGTGTATCCGTTTCATGGCATCGCCATGAACATACTCGCGCACGCCCGCCGCGTGAGGGGTCATGTCTGCGGATTTGCGCCGGATAACCTGTCCGCCGGGGAGCAGACCCGGCGGCATGACAAAGGCTTGAATGTTGACCAACATTGGAAGCACGACCAGCGATTGAGTACTGGGAAATCGCCTGGTGACATGAAAAAGGCCGAAAGGATCGCCCACCGTGAGAGTCGTTGGACCGAGAGGAAAACCACCCCGGCGTGTAAGCCAGGTGCGGGCAAGATAGGAACGTTTTTGTTTGCCGAATAAAAGCGTGAGCAGGCGTGAGCCGGATGCGAATGGAGCCGTACTTTCATTGGCTACTTCCACCCACGGCGCGATAAGGGAGCTGTTATTGCTTACTTCAAAATGCTCTTCGAACATATCCCCTACATTGGCACGCAAGGCGCGCGCGTGACGTTGGACACGCAAGGTGCGCGCCACCCAGCGAGTCCATGCCCAACTGGCAACGCCAAGCAGGAGGCCGAGATACAGCAAACGCGAATAGATCGGTGAGCCTTTTATCATTGCTCCCCCCGCGCCGATGATGATCAGCAGGGCAACGAATATGCGCCCGGAATTCATCTCGTTTTCTTCCTGGCCGGTTCGGGTGAAAAGTCACCGCCCGGCACTGGCGTGCCATTGATGATTTCCTGCGTGATCCGATCCGATCCCAAATCCCGCAGGCGCGCGCCCGGGCTGACAATAATGCGATGCGCCAGAACGGACACTGCCAACGCCTGGATGTCATCCGGCAGAACGTAATCACGGCCAAGCAAGGCGGCACGCGCCTGCCCCGCGCGTGAAAGCGCCAAACTGCCGCGCGGGCTTGCACCGAGGTATACGTCCGCGCTCTGGCGGGTATTCGTGGTCAATTCAACAATGTAGCGTTTGATCGCCGGGGAAACAAAGATATGCTTTACCGCGTCCACCGCATCCAGAATTTCCTTTGTCTTCACCACCGCGGTAATGGATTCAATCGGATGCTGGATCTGCTGGTCGTCGAGAATGCGGATTTCATGCAGTGCAGAAGGATAGCCAAGACGCAGCCGCAGAAGGAAGCGGTCGAGCTGCGCTTCGGGGAGCGGGAAGGTGCCTTCGTATTCAATCGGGTTTTGGGTGGCAAGCACCATGAACGGTTTAGGCAAAACGTGCGTCGTGCCATCCACAGTGACCTGTCGTTCCTCCATCGCTTCGAGCAGGGCGGCCTGTGTCTTTGGCGTGGCGCGGTTGATCTCGTCGGCCAGCACGATCTGTCCGATCACCGGCCCGGGGCGGAATTCAAATTTTCCTTTTTGCTGGTTATAAATCGAAACGCCGGTTACGTCGCTGGGGAGCATATCCGGCGTGAATTGGATACGGTTGAAACTGCAATCGAGTGAGCGGGCAAGACTGCGCGCGAGCATGGTCTTGCCAACGCCCGGCACGTCTTCGATCAGCACGTGTCCCTGGCATAAGAGGCCAATGACGATCAACTCTATTGACTGCTTTTTTCCAACAATCACCTTTTCAAGATTTTCGATCACACGTTCGCCGAATGCTTTAATGTCGGTCATGAGAGAGATGCCCTTTCGAATGAGTTGGTGCGATTCTAACATGTCCACCCCGCTTACGTCATGCTACGACGGAGGGATTTATCGTGTATAATCCGGCGCGTGCCCCAGTAGTTCAATGGACAGAACGCCTGACTTCGGATCAGTAGGTTGTGGGTTCGAATCCTGCCTGGGGCGCCTTTTTTATGGATGAAGAACCGCTCAGACTCGTCCGACTCCTGCTCCCGCGACTTGAGAGAATCTCCGCTGATTCATATTGGGCACACCGCGCGAGCGGGGCACGCGGGTCATTGCTGAGGATGTTGGAAAATGCCGAAAAAGGGAGGCAGGTTCCGGGGTCCGAGATGAAGCGTGCGATTGAGTTGGGATTCAAAATTTTGGAACACGCCGCACGCGAACGGGTCAGATAAGTCAGAAATAACTCGACAGGAGCATCGAACACGATGCTCCTGTCGTTTTATTTCCATGAAAGACGACTAATGCTCGTCCAATGACCGGCGATTGCTACTCCTCTTTATCCGGCGGGCGAGGCTGTGTTTCTTCTTCGGCAACTTCCCTGCGGGCCGACCGGTTTTTGGCTGCGGTGGTGATGATCATCACGACCAGGATCCCAATGGTCGCCAATACTGAGAAGACGAGCAGGGGCAGCAACCATGCCGGGCGCTCATATTTGGAGGAGGCGGCAGATTCACCGGCAAGCGGGGTGGCTACGATTTGCTGTGCCTCCGGTACAACGGTGCCAATGATTGAATAAACGGAGGTAATGTGGCTTGTGGCAACCTGGGTTCCGTTCGTTACCGCAAAGAGTCCCGCCAACTGAGACCTTAATTCGCCAATCAAGAGGGTGTTCGCGGCCTTGATCAGACCGGCATCATCGTTCCCGGAGACAACCAGGATCATCTTTTGTGCGTTGTAAGGCGAGACCAAAAGCTCAAGATAGCCAACGCTCACCCCAGGCGGTATCCTGTAAATGATCTGCATCTGACTTTCATTGGCAGTATCGGTTGCAATATCAAACGGCGCGGGCAGGCTGTCATTGATCTCGGTGATCAGGGGCAGGGTGCTCGCGCGGCCTACGACAATCAACGAACGGTCGCCATGAACGGCCGATGGCTTCTCATCTGCGAAAACCACTTCCAGGTCGGCGATTGTGGGGTTGGCGGCCCGTCCCAGATCATATGCAAGATCAGCGGCAATAGCCCAGGCGCCCGGATTGGATTTCGGGAGGACAAAAGCCAGATCGCCAAGGTCGCTTTGTGTCATCATCAGGTTTGGATAAAATTTCAGATCCAAAAGCAATGGCGCGCTCGACGGAGACGATGCGGTGACGGGCAAATGGAAGGCAGATTGATCCAGGATCGTCAACCAGGGATCGGAGACACCGGATGTATCGCAGGCAAACTGCGGCAACATCTTCGCGCTGATACCCAGGCGGTTATCCCCGAACCTAAGCAACCCCGGCGGAATAATAATTCGCAGGTTGGTTAATTGTTCGGTCTCCTTGGAGAAGACCGTGCTGGTAATGATCTGATCGTTCAGGTAAACGGACAGGGATGAGATACCGTAATCCAGCAAACCGGAATGATAGTAGGCAAGGTCGAGGTAACCTTCTTTTGTGCCGACCTGTTCCTTGGCGGCATAGAAAGAATATTCAATGCTGTTCACACCGATACCGGTCAATGTTTGAGTGGCATAGCCCAGGTCTTTAAAGCTGAAATCTTCAGCGATTGGAAGTGTATTCGCAAGGAACTGCACGTTCTTGACGTAAACGTGGGTGGGGTTGTCAAATACAAATATCTTTCCAGAGCTGACTGCCTGGGCAGCTTTGATCACGGCCCCTTCCGAATTTCCGCTCACCAGCATGATCGTTTTGCTCGCGTTCCACGGTGAGATGGCCAATTCCACAATGCCGTCCTCAGTGGAGTCGGGGAGCGAGTTGGTAAATTGCCCGCCTTGAACTGTAATTGGAAAGGCAATATCGGAAAGCAGATTGAATTGCCCCGGTTGTCCAACAAAAATCAAGTTGGATGCGGCGAGCAGGTCAGGGGTCAATTGGCCGGCGTTGACCAGGTCAAAATCAAAATCGGGGCCGACCATGGAGCCAAAACCGGCAACGACATCCAGCATGGCCTGCATATCTCCAGTCGCCGGATTTTCGGGCAAAACAAAAAGGGTGCGATCCGGAACCAGGGAATCTCTCAAATAGAAAGGTGTAGGCAGGCGGGAAAGATCAAGCACGGGGGACGAGACTACAAACGGCAAATCAAAAAGGGAGGCGTTCTTAATGGTAACGACGCTCCGAATATCGTAAGTACAACTGAACTGCGCATTCAGGGTAAGCAGGAGTTCGTGGCGGCCGTCTTTCCTTTTGGAAACGAGAGCGGTGGCGGGTATCGATAACCTGACAACCTGATTCCCGCGTTCGCTCAACCGGACACTGCCAATTACCTCACCATTAAAAGCCACCGTCATCACGCCGCCATAAGTGCTCGCATCGGCTCCAAGCTGGTCAACGTCTGCGCCGCTCAAGAGGGTATCGAAATTCAATTCGACCGCTCCCCCCTCGGACAAGCGCCAGTTCGAAGGAACGCTAAAAAAGATCCTGGTTGAATCGAACGGGCTTACCAGGTCAATCTCCGGGTAACCCAAATCCCCAAAGGTAACGGTTGCATGATTTTCCCCAATCTCAAGGTAGGATTTTGTATCAAAATCGCCTGTCTTCCCCAATGACTGCGCGGCGGCATGAACCGTCGGCAGCAGGAACAATCCCAAAATTCCAATAATGAATAACTTCATTTTCATAGTAAGCTCCCTTTATTTGGCCGTTTCACACTTATAAAATCGTTCAACCACTAACCAAACGGACGGACTTTATATAAATTGATTTCGCCGGACTGCATGGAAATCTCCAATGCCTGCTCAGCCTGGCTTATCAGCACCTGGATGGATTCGCCGCCCTGGCGATCCGCCAAGCCGATGCGAGGATCGAGGTGGACATTGAACTCTCCCGACGAATCCAACGAGAATGCCTGGTCCAGCACCTCACGAATGCGCTCCATTCGGCGGATGGCCGAAACCCCATCCGTGGAAGGCAGAAAGACACTGAAGTGCAGCTGCGACCATCTGCCGACGATGTCGTTGCCGCGCAGTTGATACTTCAAAGTTTCCGTAACCTTACGCATGATCTGATTAACATAAGCCTGGGGAAGGGAATCGTAAAACTCCTGAATGCCGTTCAAATAAACGAATCCGAGCGTCATCACGCTTTCAGGCTGATTCGCAATCTCTTCGCGCATTCGTCTTTCAAAATAGGGACGCGTAAACGCCAGCGATTCAGATTCGACCGTTTTGCGGCGGCTCATCATGTCAAACGAACCGGATAACTGATCGCGGAAGATCGCCAACCCCACGCCCACTATAATTCCAATCAGCAGGGCAAGGCCGGCATCCTGGGCCGGACGGGGTTGATACGGCTCGGATGGCGCCACGGCCTTATCAAGAAAGTCTATGTTGTAGACAACGTAAATATTGGTGACATAATCAATCGCATGTTGTCCGATACTGTTTGCCAGTAACGCGGCAACCTGCGGGTCCGGGCCGCGGACGCTCAAACGAAGGATGTTTGCGTCCGGCAGGACAGTCACAGCAGTATCGTAGCCTGAATAATTATCCGGGTCTTCACGAAGCAACTCAAAAGTCCCCTTACGAATTTGGGGGCTGTTGAGCACTTCAGCATACGTGGAAATGATCGAGCGCTTGTCCAACGTGTCAAGGCTGTTGACCAGGTCCCGCCCTTCAATATTCTGCATATTGGGGCTGACAATGAACCTTGCCACGGCCTCGTACATTGGCGTAGCAACATAATAAGAATAGATCAGTGAAAAATTTACGGCGGCCAGAGCCGAGACCAGAATCAACCACCAGCCGCGCTGCATCATTCGAAGGTAGAATTTAATCTCCATACGAATTCCTCCTGTGATTTACCGTTAATGTTACAATTTGGATAAACATTGTAAAAGTATACCACCTGAGACGTATTATTATCAATATTTATTACGGCATTCAACAAAATTATGGACAACCCATCTGTACTACTCACATTTACCGCTTTATCCTTCTGGTTTTCGTTGGGAATTATCCTATACACTTATATTGGCTATCCATTATTTATCGCCATCCTGGCGATTTTTCGTCCTGCCCCCAAAAAATATGAAAATTCATTTCCCGCTGTAACCCTCTTGATTGCGGCATACAACGAAGAACTCGTCATCGAGAATAAGATCAGGAACAGCCTGTCCCTCGAATATCCAAAAACAAGACTCCAAATCCTGGTCGTGATGGATGGATCATCGGATCAAACCCCGGAAATAGTGGGAAGATTTACCGATAACGGCGTTGAATTACTGCACCAGCCGGAACGCCGCGGGAAAATGGCGGCGATCAACCGCGCAATTCCCCGCGTCCGCGGCGAGATCATCGTATTTTCGGACGCGAACAATTATTACCAGCCGGACACATTATCGAAGCTTATCGCCCCCTTTAGCGACAAGAACGTTGGCGCGGTCAGCGGTTCAAAAGTTATCGACCAGGGCGACGGCAACCTGGGCGCATCTGAAGGCCTGTATTGGAAATACGAATCCTATATCAAAAAACAGGAAAGCCGCCTGGGAAGCTGTACAAGCGTTTCCGGCGAAATTTTTGCGATACGCAAGGAACTCTATAGCCAGCCGCCAGATAACATCATTAATGACGATTTCTACATTGGGATGCAAGCCATTCGAAAAGGATATCGCCTGGCATATGCCCCGGAGGCGAGATCGATTGAACGGGTCTCATTATCTGCCAAAGATGAGATCACCCGCCGAACCAGGATAAACGCCGGGAGGTATCAGGCTATTTCGTTGGCAGGCCAGGTATTGCCCCTTGACCGTCCCTTGTTGGTATGGCAAATCATCTCCCACAAATTCCTGCGTCCGCTCGTGCCGTTTTGCATGATCGGAGCGGCATTGTTTAATGTGATGCTCGTGATCCTGCCGCACACACCCCAGGGAGTTGGAACGCAGTTGTTTTATTTGGGCAGGCCCATCGGTCACATTATTCTGGCGCTTCAAACATTGTTTTACCTTCTAGCCTGGATCGGAGCCAAATACACAAATCGGAGGAGCCGCAGTAAACTGGCAAGACTGCTCTACCTACCCTCCTTCTTGACGAACAGCAATTTCGCGGCGCTAAAGGGTTTTTTTCAATTCCTGCGCGGCAAACAATCGCATATCTGGGAACGAATTCCTCGACGGTAAATTTACTGGAAACATATTTCTATGTCCGCACCCATCCAACTCAACACCTCCCCAAAAGCATTGATCGTTGATCTCTCCAAAAAATACGGCGGATCGACTTCACGGGTCTTGTCACTTGTCGCCAATTCACCCACGGGGAAAATAGCCCTGGCTGGGCTGGAAAACAGCGCCGTTATCAAACAGGCGCAAAAACTTGGCCTGCCGGTTCATACCCTGGCCAGGGAAAAGTTTGACCCGCGCATCCTGCCTCGCCTCGTTCAATTGATCCGCAGGGAAAAAATCCAATTGATCGACTCGCATAATATCCAAGCAAAGTTCTGGGCAAGCCTGGCCGCCATATTCACCAATACCACTTTGATTTCAACCATCCACAGTTGGTATGCAAACGAACATGGCAAAAATTCTGTAAGAGGAAGAGTTTACACAACCCTGGAACTGATGACCAACCGCGGCCTGGATTTGTACATTACCGTATCCAGGCAGGATCGCAAGGCCCTGCTGGAGACCGGCGTCCCCGAAGAGATCAGCACCCTCATATACAATGCAGTAAAAATCGACCCTGACAAAATCCCAGGCGATCCCGATTGGCTTCGAAAGAAATTCGACCTGCCGTCCGATGCCATTGTATGTGTGGCAGTTGGCAGGCTCGTCCCAGTGAAGGGACATGACATCCTAATCAAAGCCGTACAGGAAATCGCAAATGAGTTTCCGCGGCTGCACGTGCTGATCGTTGGAGAAGGGAAATTCAAGCATGCCCTGCAAAACCAGATCGAGAATGCAGGCCTGGGAAGCTGCATTCACCTGGTTGGATATCAGGACCGCGAATCCGTCATGTCCATCGTAAAATCCAGCGATATCTTTGCAATGCCGTCCAGGTACGAGGGAACACCCATTGCTCTTTTGGAAGCCGCCGCGTTGGGGCGCCCCATCATTTGCACTACAAGCGGCGGCATCCCCGAATTGGTGACCGACGGAGAGCAGGCCCTCCTCGTGCCAATCAACGATCCCAAAGCCCTCGCAAATGGATTAGCCAGACTCTGCAAAGATCCGGCTTTCTCGAAAGAGCTCGGACGGAGTGCACGGGAGCGGGTTCGCCTGTGTTTCAATCTTGATTTGCAAATAAATACAACCTGGGACGCGTATCGAAAGGCCTGGGGAAACCATCAGGCACGCAACAATCACGCGTAAAATACTTGCCTGGAGACGCACATGCCGACAAACCAGCAAGAACAACAAAAAAAATCCCCGGCAGAAAAAATATTCGAAGCCGCCGAACATACCGGGCTGATCCGCGCCGGTCGATTCTTGTCGCCGCGTTCGCTCACCGTTTTGAATTACCACAGGATAAATCACCGCCCCGACCAGCCTGGGTCCGACACCTTCAAACCCAATATCAGCGCCACGCCGGAGGAATTTACCCGGCAAATGGAGTACCTCTCACACTGGTTCAACGTAGTCTCCCTGCGTGATGTGATCGAATGGCTGGACGGCCGCCGCGCTTTGCCGTCTCATGCGGCCTTGATCACCTTCGATGACGGCTACCTGGATAATTACACAATCGCTTTTCCAATCCTTCATAAATTCAATTTCCCTGCAGTGATATTTTTGACCACAGGCCACATCGAAAAAGACACGCCCTTCTACTGGGATCTTGTAGCCTATTGTTTTTATCACACAAAACTTGACCAAGTCCAATCGCTCGACGGAAAAACACGTCACTGGAATAACGGCAGGGAACTTGACAAGACGGTCAAGAACTGGACCGAATCCCTGAAAACGCTCCCGGACATCGAGAAACAAAAATGGCTCGCTTCCCTGCCGGACCTGTTGAATGTCTCCGTTCCCCAGGGCATTTTCCGCGCCTTGATGATGAACTGGGATCAAATCCGCGAGCTAAACACAAAAGGGATCGAGTTCGGCGCGCACACCACGACCCATCCCATCCTAACCCGCGTTCCACTGGAGCAGGCCAGGAGTGAAATCGAAGGTTCCAAAGCCGAGATTGAAAGCAACCTGGACCAGCCGATTTTCAGTTTTGCATACCCAAATGGAATGTCCGCCGATTTCAACCCACAAATTGAAAAACTGGTTGCCAATGCGGGCTTCAAGGCCGCGTTCACATTATTGAACGGCCCAACCTCATTGCGGGAAGCAAAACGCGATCCCTTCGCCATCCGCCGTATCTTCATCTCGCACAAACATACGCTCCCCCGTTTCGCGGCACTATCCAGCATATTCAATCGTTATCTTTCGAGCGATTAACTCAGCAATCTGGAGTCGAACAGCTTGCTGTCCAAGAATTCAGAAGCAAGCTTCTGGACTCCAGAGTTCCAATCATCCCGTCCGGGAATTCAGAAACCGCCCATAAACTTCGACCATTTGTTTCGCCACGGTGCGCCAACTGAAACGCGTTTCGGAGAGATGCCTGGCATAGGCTCCCATGCGTGCGGCGCTCTCTTGGTCGTTGACCACTGTCACGATGTTTTCAGCCAGCTTTTCGGGGGATTGAACGGGCGTCAACAGACCACTCTTTCCATCTTCGACAACTTCCGGCAGGCCGCCAATGGCAGTTGCAATGACGGGTCTTCCAAACGTATAAGCGACCTGCAAGGCGCCGCTCTGCGTACTGCTTCGATAGGGATAGACCACCACGGTTGCGAGTCCCATTAACGCGCCAAGCTCATTGACCGGGATATAGCGCGTGTCGAGGATCACATCCTCGGTCAGGTTTGAGGCGGCGATGCGTGAGCGCAGTTCGCCCACGTCAACATGCTTCGTCGGATAACCGGCAATGACGAGTTTTGCATCGCATAATTTTCGCGCCAGGGCAAAAGCGTCTATGAGATCGTCCAGCCCTTTGCTTGGGGCGAGCAATCCAAAGAAAAGGACAACGCGGTCATCTTTTTGGAAGCCATATTTCTTTCGGAGCGCATCAACATCCTCAGGGCGTGTCGGGTTTCTCAGCAGCCAGCCTGAATTGCCATGCGGAATCAGAAACGTTTTTTCGGTGGAAATATGCGGGAAGATGGAATGAAAGCGATCACGATTTTCGCGCGCGTGGAAGAACATCACCGAGAAGTGGTTATAGGCGTCGGCGTATGCATTCAGGAAAAGCGACGACAATGAGCTTCGACTCTCGCGCAGTTCAAACTCATGACAAATTTGACTCAAGTGCAAGCCGCGGCGGCGTAACTGCGAAAGAAAGAAAATTTCAAACGGAAAGTTGATCTTGGAAAATTGAACGATGTCCGGCCTGGTTTTGGTCAGGTAACGCGTGAGACTTATCCACGCGCGGACAAGACGCATCGCCCTCCCCACTCTCCTCAAATTCCAGCGTATTTTCCCCCAGGTTCGTTTCAGATAATTTGCATTGATGTTTTGTTCAGATTTCTGCTCAAACAGCGGCCACAGATCGAGCATGTTGTTCACGCGGAAATTATGAGGCAAGTCCTTCAACTCATATTCCCTGCCGGTAACGAGCGTGACGTCCACACCCTCCTCAGCCAGCCCGTAACATTGCTGGTAGGCATAATGGATCAATCCCCCGCTTCCATTGGGTTCTACAACCACGAGACGAAATTTATTATTCATGGCGGCTCAAAAGATCAAGATAAAGTTCCCGCATTTGTCCAACCTGCCTGTCAATGCTGAATTTTTCGTCAACGATCTCAAGCCCCCTGCTCCCCATGGATTTTCGTTTTTCGGGCGATGATAACAAATCAATACACGCGTCCGATAATTCCACAGGGACGCCGGGAGAAACCAGGCGGCCATTGGCGCCATCCGTCACCATTTCAGGCACGCCGCCAACGGCGCTGGCAACAATCGGCAGGCCAACGGCCATCGCTTCAGCAAGCACGGTGGGCAAGGCCTCCGTCAGCGTTGGCAGGACAAACAGGTCGCTGGCGGCCAGCAAATCCGGGACATCCTTCCTCAACCCGGCAAAAATCACGCGGTCTTTTACTCCCACCTTCGCAACTTCCTCGATAAGCACATCATGATGCGGGCCGCTTCCTACGACAAGATAATAAGCAAGCGGGTCTGCGGCCAAAACGGCAGGCAGGGCACGGATCATGAACTCAATCCCTTTGGGCTGTCGCAGAACTGCAACCGTTGTCATCAAGTTGGCATTCTCTGGAATGCCCAATTCCTGGCGTATCGCGTTCCTGTCTGCACGGCCCGATTTTCTGAATTCCATCAAATCTATGCCATTGTAGATCGTAGTGATTTTCTCCGGCCAGAACCCCGCGATATCCAAGTGATAGGTGCGCGCTTCTTCCGAAACCGAAATGATACGGTCACAAAACATCCGCAGGGAAGTCCACTCGGCGCGCTGGTGAAATTTGGTTTTCAGCTTCACTTCTTCGGGCGGCAGGACGTGAACAGTACATACACTGGGCAGGCGCATAAATTTCGCCGCAATATTCCCCAAAATGTTGGCGAACTCCAATTGCGTATGAACGAGCTTTACGTTATTTTCTTTTAGATACCGCGTCAAACGCGGCAAAGCAGAGATATCGCGCAGGCGGTTGATTTCAAGCGAGTCCACCGGCACACCCAAAGCCTGGATCGACTCCGCCATCGGATTGCCTTCCTTCGTTTGGAACACGCAAACGCGCGGCTCAAAATCATCCCTGCTCAAATGTTTGAGAATGGGAACCATCAGTCGTTCCGCGCCGCCCATGCTCAGACCATCAATAAGAAAAGCAATCGTATATCTTTTGGCAGCCATCATCTCGCCATTAATCCGCGGGCCAATCCATTAATTCTGTAAAAAGGTTCCGCCACATTTCATCGTCCGGGTGATTATACCCAAACTCGATCTCGGAACGAATCGCTTTTTCAACACAGCAGGATAACATCCCATAGCGGAGCGGAAGCAGGACAAATTTCTCCGGCTGACCATACGCTTTCAGGTACTCAGGAATAACATCGCTTCTCCATCGGGACAATATGCCTGCCGCCGTTTTCGCGGCATTTTCATCCCCCAGGCGGCGCGCGGCTGTAAATGCTCCCGCCATAATGAACAGGTACACATCCAGGCTTGCATCTGTTGACCAACGCGCAAATTGCCAATCCACAATCATCAACCTGTCTTGCGAAGGTTCGCGGATCAGGTTGCCATGCCAGAAGTCGCCCTGGAGCAAAATCTTGTGGCTGGCATTGGCGGCGCTCGTCTTTATGAAATTTGTGAGGTCATTCAACGCTTGAATTTCTTTTTCCGTGAGGCTGAACAATTGCTGGAATTTATCGGCTTTCGTTTGAAAATCTTCAAAAGGGCGGTCACTGTCTTTTATAACGGTGGCAGTTTTATCGTCCAGGTAACGAAGCGAACGGGCTACTTTAACGGCTAATGCTATCGTGTCGTCGGTCTTCTTCCACAGAGTCCCTTTTGAGGCGCGCGTCAAACTTTCGCCGTTCAAAAAGGAAAGAATCAAAATGGATTGACTGCCAAGCTGGGTGAAGGCGATGGGCTTGGGCAGGTAGAGGCTTGCTTCGTCGCCAAGAATGGCCCAGAGGTCGGTGAGGCGGTCGAATTCGATTTTCAGCATCCAGTCATTTTGCGGGATGCGCGGCGCTTTCACCACCAGCACAGGCTCGGAACCCGCGCCCTCGAAGCCGAAGAAAATGACGCTGTCGTTGAGGTCAGCCGCGCCGTTTGCAAGCAATACCCAGCGCAACGCGGAGGGATACAGGGGACGGCCTTGCTCTCGAAGCGAGGTTACATACGCGGAAAGATCATGGATGAAAGCATTCATCGCGTTTCGGCGGAGGCAATCGCAAAATAAAACGGCAGGAATTTCGAAAGTACGGAAGTAAAGACGGGGGAAGAAAACAGGTTCAAAAGCGGGTTGGGGATTTTATATTTGTAGCGGCGTTGAAGGATGAAGCGGAGGTTTTCAGGTTTTGGCGAAAAAATAAATTCAGGCATGGCGAGGTTTGGGAAAACGCCATAAATTTCAACGGAGGAATAATTGGCAATGCCGCGCAAAAGGCCCAACATGTTGTTGATTGTAGAATAAGTATGCTCCGAATCAGAACTGCGCCGAATACCCCAGGGATTTGCAAAGCCAAACAACATGGAGCCGCCGGGGCGAAGCAGGCGGCGGATATTTTGATGAAACTGCCGGTTTTCAATTTTTAAAATGCCAGAAGGGATGCCCAAAGGAAGCGCGATAATATCGAATGAAGATGGAGGGAAAGGCGGGAACAAATAATCCGCAAACAGGACGTTCCCATTTTTTACGGAAGATTCACGATTCCGATATGCAGAAATATTCGAGCGCCAGGTTATCGCTTTGACATCGCCGCCCAAAGATAACGCGAACTCGTCACAGCCGTGGGTGATGATGAGCACGCGGCTGCCATTTGCGATGGGAAGTAAAAAACGCCAGTCTGCGCTGCAACCGGGGAGCGAGGGGACCGCCTGAACTGCGCGAGCATGATCCGGCATGGTTTACTCATCCATTGAGGCGCACAGATCCAAATCCACCATGCTGTACCCAAAGGAATTAAGGCGGGTTTCAAAGCGCTTGACCATGGAACGAGTCTCGAACCCGGGGAAGAATCGGTTTTGGTCTCTTTGCCAGAAATTGAAATATTTGTCATTCACTTTGGATAGAATTCGCTGTTCCACGGGATGCTCACTCAATTCCAAAAAGGAATAAAGCCTGTTCACCCATTGACCGGGATTGGATACGAACTGCTCGTATTTTATTACCATGACGTTTTTGAGATGCGGACGGTCTGCCCGAAATATTTCATGGCAAACCAGCCAGTGCTCGAAAATACGGGAGAGTCTTCTCCAGTTTATGCGATATCTCCGATACCAGGCGCGGGTGGCGTATGAAACCGCGAGCGGGTGGCGCATCATCACGATGAAGCAGGAGTTCGGGAACATGGCTTGAAGGAAGCGGGTTCTGATCAAATTGGGAGGCGACTTCTCCAACAAATACTTCCTGCTCAGATCCCAGTAAGGACTCCACTCTGAGAACAGTTTTTCACGGTTCTCATCGGATACGAGATGAGAAGCTTCTGTAAGATGGGCTTCCTGATGAAATCCAAATTTACCCGCGCCGCCGTAATAGCCGGAAGGCCGGTACACGGTTTGGAGATGCATGCCCTCATTCTCAGGAGAAGTTGTGTCATGAAACCCGCTCACGTGAGGATGGTCACGGAGGGAACGAAATAATACGGAGGTTCCACTGCGATGCAAGCCGCAAACGAAGACAAATCGGTGATCGTTCATAACAGAATGATTCCCTTCAACCTACAAGACCTTTTCTTGATCGCCCGCCAGGCGCGCCAAGCGAAGAAGGTTGTCTTTTTCAAACCACCACAGAATCCCCAAATAACTGACGGCTCCTGTCAAAACGATCAGAGCCAAACGCAGAAACGGGTTCACGTTCACGGTCAAATAAAGGACGGCGAGGGTGACGGGCGTCATCACCAGCGCGCCGCGCAGGGCTGGCCTCAATTCGCTGAATATATCCCACAACGACACCCGAATGAACTGGGTCGCCATGAACAGGCTGATAATGCGGCGGATGATGATGGCAAACAACAGTCCATACGCAATTCCAATCAAGCCGAAACGCGAGCCGATCAGGAGCGACGGGACAATGACAAGCAATGTAATTATGGATAGTTTGAAGAGTATATCCGGGCGGCCAATGGCTTTATAAACACTGCCGATGTGATAACCAATCGAATAGACCCACGCATAAACGGCCAGCACCATCAGGACAGGTATCGCTTCAAGCCACTGTTCGCCAAACAAAACCCGGACGATGGGATCAGCGGCAATCAGCAGCCCCAGGCACACGGGCACTGCCAGCAATTCAATGATCCGCACCGAAGCCAGAAAACCGCGTCGCATTTCATCCGGTTTATCCTGAATGGAGGAAAATGTCGGGAAGATCACCCCGCCCATCACCCAAAGATTGCCGATCAATAGCATTTCGGGCAGGCGATATGCCAGTGTATAAACGCTCAATTGCGCCAGACCAAACACCCTGCCAACGATCACGTAATCCAGATTATCCGTAATTACGGTAATAATATCTATCCCGGTAATTGATGCGCCAAATTTCATCAGTTCCCCAATAAGATTTCTATGCAATGCCAACTGTGGCCGCCACGGCAAAATAATCCACACAAGGACAACGGAGACCAGCGCCCCCAACAACTGCCCGGCCACAAGCGACCATACACCAAAACCGGCATAAGCCATCCCTATCGAAACCACTCCCTTCATGATGGCGTTTCCCATATCCGGGATGAGCTTGCGTTTATAGTCCAATTCCCGCATCAACCAGACAACATGAACAGCACCCAGGGCATTGATGGCAAAGGAAAGCCCCAGCCATCTTAACACCGGCGTCACCAACGGGTCCTTAAAATAGACAGCAAGCACAGGGGCCAACGGAACAATAATTGCCGACAAGGAAAGCCCCAGGATCAAATTCATTGTAAAGACCGTATTGGCGGCATCGTTAACGTCTTCGCGGCGTTGAATCAAGGCCACGCCGAGGCCGAGGTCTTTTACGACTGCAAGATAATTAATCGCGACCACGGCTATTGCCACCAAACCAAAATCCCCCTTCGATAACAAGCGCGCCAAAATTGACGTTGTGATCAATACAATTCCCTTGCCCAAACCATAAGCAAGGAAGTTCCAGATAACCCCGCGAAATGCTTTTCCTGCGATATGCTGACTGCTGTTGGTTCCGGATTCAGTGATCAAAAAGAAGCCTCGAAGGGAGTAGATTGTTTCAGGTTCTCGAGCATTTCATCGGTCAGTTTGATGCCGGTGATGGCAATCGCGACCAGAATCCAGAAATATCGAATGTATGCGTCGTGCAAAAAGAAGGCCGCAATCAAATATCCAACAAGGGAAACCTGAATCGAAGAGATCCAGGGCAACCATATTTGTTGAAGCGGGGAACGTTTGAGAGCCGCGGTAGTCCTTGCCAGGCCGCTGAAAAGCGAGAAAATGATCCCAAGGAATGCGGCCGTTCCAAGAATCCCGGTTTCGGCAAGCAATTGGATGTAAAGCGAATGCGGATCGCGGGCCTCGGCGCGTACCTCGATGCCGATTACCTGGGCATAGCGCTGATAATTGATCGGATAATTTCCGGTGCCCACGCCTAATAGTGGATGGGCCGCGAACATGCTCAATCCGGTCAGCATTTCGCTTGTACGACCTCTAAAAGAACTATCCTGATAAATACCATTACTGGCGGTTGGGGAAAGAAATGACAGGCTTCCAAACCGTTCGATATAACTGGATGGCAGTGCGAACAAGAGAAGGGCCGCCAATATAAGTCCCACCGCCGGCACTATGGGGTTTAGCCGCAATTGGAACAGGGTCAATACAAAAGAAATCGCCAACGCAAGGTAAGCCCCGCGGCTATAAGTATTCAGCATTTCATAAAAAAGGATAAGAAATATGACCGCGCCAATGAACTTGGTCAGCTTGCTCGGGTCATAAATAATTCTATACAAAACGAGGGGGATGATCGCCACGAGCACCTGGCCCCACATATTTGGAGCATTGATCGGTCCGCCCATGCGCGGTGTTGAAGAACCCGAAGTGTCGAAGACTTGCTGCATCTGCACCGAGCCAAGGCCTATAAACGTTTGGTTATAATCGCCCGTGACTGTCTGATATATTCCCAAAAGTGACAACAGCACCGTCGTAATAACGATGATCCATACAGCCAGTTTCCAGGAATGGGGTTGCCGCAATGCAAAGATGATGCAGTAAATAATCACAATATCCTTGCCTACATCGAGAATCGAAACCATCGCGATATCTTTGTCAGAAGCGGCCAGAAAAGAGAAAACCACGGCAACAAAGAAAAGAAGCAGAAAGGCCTCAATGCGATTGGTCTCTGATTCACCCGCCGACGTGCGTTCGGCATAAAGATAGCGGATAAGGATGGCGATTGCGACAATCGCCACCAGAGGCTTGATGGTGCTTGGATATCCCATGTCGGTTAATAATTTAGAGATATTTGTGTAAATGGCAATAATAAGAATATAAGCGCCCAGGCTGGGTCTTACAATGATCGCCATTACCATGATCACCCCCAGCAGACCCATCACACTATATAGCCCAATCGAAGTATTGGGATTTCCAACTGCAAGCGTTCCAATTGCCGCAAGGGCTATTGCCGCCAAGATATAAATAAAGTCATTTCTTCTAATATTCATATTATTCTCGCTTTCACACGTGCAATCCAGTAAATTACATCAAGCAATCACGGTATCGCAACCGGAGACTGTTTGAAATGTACAAGCGCCTATAATAATCTCTTAAGGTCCGTTTCACAAGACATCAGAAAAGAAGCAATATTTCGAAGTGATCAATCACTCGGAGAGATAAACGGCAAATCTGGTATCCCTCAATACCCGCTGAACTTCATCATAATTAACTATTATTTTTCCCAGATGTTCCGGGTTTTGTTTTTTGATCTTGATATGGCTGGGATCAATATCCGTCACGCCAAGATATTCACCAACAGCTTGAAATATCTGCATCGGCTCCCTGACCATTTCCTCGTAAACCACCTCCAAAACGGGCCTGTCTTTGAATCGTTCCCGGGCAAGGTGCTCATCATTCTCGATCTTTTCAAGCCTTTCCAGCAAACTGGATGAATCCAGAACAATTCGCTTGTCAAGATCATGTTTATCAATGGCCTTGGACGACTTTGTCCACTGCCCTGTTTTAAAAGCCACATCCAGGGAGACGATCGTCCTTAGGCGATTTCTCCTTGTAAGGTGAATGATCCTGTAGTCGGTATGGGATTGGAATTTTTGCCACTCATCCTCGGTCAGGTGATTGTAAAAAACTTTAAAGCCGATGATGCAAATCGATTTGTCCTGCTTCTGATAAAGGCTGGAAAGTATTTTTTCAAAATCCCTTCCCTTCCGGCGATTATGGTCGGCAAATATCTCGTGATACATCTTTATGCTTTTCGAACTCTTTAAACCGTCAAGCAGATAATTCGAGCCTGTACGAGCATTCCCTAAAATCGCAAAACGCTGGTGAACCGCGTGTCCGAAGATCTCGAAATAGGCCCGCAATAAGGTCTTTTCATATGATGAAACCAACGTGTCCCTGGATCTTGAAAGTAGTTCTTTTTTGATCATTTTTGAGGCACCTTTGTGGATGGATAATTCCAGTCAATTACAACATACCAATCCGGGGGAACGTTTCGAAGCATATCAGCAGGCCACATTGCAGAACTCCAGTTTGCAGTTGCATTACCTTCAGCATACGTTTTAGGATGTCCGCTATCGTCAACGATAAAGCCTCCATACTGTTGCATGCTCAATAACCAGACTTCACACCCTTTCACACCCGAACACGCAGATCGCATTTCCTTAAGTGAAATTTCAGGCCGGATCGCAATCCGCGCGCCCTCGGGAATATCAAATTGCGAGGTCCCTTCGCCATCGGTTTTTGTGAACGGCGGAATCACGGCAGGCCAACCATTGGCCTGACAGACACCCGGTTCGCACGGAAAATCATACGCAATGGTCACCGCATGATCGATCCTTCCGCGCTCGACCTCACAACGCCGCACAATGCCCGCGAATTGACCAATGCCTCCTCCACGCTGGGCAAATCCTTCCGGCGGGATCCCGGAATTCTCAATGTGATACCGGTATGCCCCCCCGGCTGTCCATTCGCCAGCATCAGTGACTGCGCCTTTATTGATCCCCCACTCCTCACCCGTATCGAGGTTAATAACAGCCAGTTGTCCGTCCGTGCCGGGCGCCGGAACAGCTCCGGCAGGAAGAGGCATCCACACAATATCGCCTGGCGCACCATATTGAATGCTGACATCGTTGATCGCATCTCGAAAGCGATTGGCATTAAGCCTAACCGGAACCAACGGCGTCTCACTCGAGACGAAATAAATGGGAGGCGCAAATTGGGTTGTATCGGAGCCGATCCAATTTGCACTTTCAAAAAACGCGTCCATCATGGCTTCGTTTTCCGGATGGATTTTTGCCAACGACCAATCGATCGGCACATTCCAGATGGAGTCGGCGGTGTAAGGACGCGTGCAATTGGTATCTTCCATACCGACTGTCGGCGTTGGATCATGCTGATTGACAGGATCATCCGGATCCTTAACCGCAAACAATTTATTGGAACTGGAAAAAAAGAGTAATAGGGCGGCAGTAACGATTATCGCAGAAGACCAACTCACAATTTTTTTGTTTTTCATAACTCTTATTCACGAAGGGAGGCGGCGCCAGCATTATTTGAAAGAAGCGCTCGCCATTTCATGCGTGGATTCATTTCTGGTATTGTTCAAATCCCACAAAGCAAATAAACCAACCAGAACGAACAGGATGGCATAATTACTTTCCTTTATTTCCTGAACCGCCTGGGCAAACGGAATGACATTATATGTATAACCTGCATCGAATACCGCCTTGGCGATCTTTGCCAGGGCATAATTATAAAGAAACAAAAAACCGAGGGCCAGCGGAACAATGGGCATGATCCTCTCGATAAATTGTTTGACCGATTTGAACGATAGGCCGACAACCGGGATCATGATCGTAAAACCAAACCAAAACATGTCAAACATACGGTCGGCGTTAAAAAGATCGCTCTTTTCAACCGCCGCCAGGTTATGCAAATTTAGCTCATCCTGAACATTTGTGGTTTCCAATGCCGTGGGCGTTTTAATATTAAAAATCCGTTGTCCCCAGCTTATTTCCTCTCCTGCGCCAAACACGAATATCACAGCCAGCCCAAGATATACCAATTGCTTAATCCATTTTAGGTTTCGACTTTGATCAAGTCTGCGCGCCCGCAAGAATCCAAAAAAAAACAATAGACCCGTGATAAATAATGATGAAGCTCCTACTGTTTCAAAGTAACGATCTTCACGAACCGTCGCGCTGAGAACTTGATTTCCGGCGCCCAAAGCAAAAAAGGTCAGCGTGAGATAAACCGCAATCGCCAAATAAACAGCCGGTTTCGGAAACAAATTGATTTTCACCGTCATCCTCTTTCTCTTTATAATTCTAAGGGTATACAAACCATGATTGAAAATCACGCCAATCATTGCTTTCAGAGATACTACATGATTCGAAATAATGGAATTGAGACTCGAATGGAGCCCTGTATTTACAGACTAATGCGCGCCGCGTCTCTGCAATACGGCTATAAATGTGCGGAATAAAATACTCATGTCAAACCACCAACCGGCCCGTTCGATATATGCGATATCCAGCCGCAAACGATCATCGAATTCCAATCGTGCGCGGCCCATGATCTGCCATAACCCCGTCATTCCAGGGATGACATCAAGGCGTTCCGTGTGCCATAATTTATAGGTTTCCGCTCCAAACGAAGTGGGACGCGGCCCTACCAGGGTCATTTGACCCAGCAAGACATTTATCAACTGCGGCAACTCATCCAGGCTTGTCTTTCTCAAGAAGCCTCCCACACGCGTAACGCGAGGATCGTTGGTTATCTTGAAATCGGGCCATTGGAGTTCATTGAGATGCGCATATTTGGCTTTCAACTCTTCCGCATTTGGAACCATGGTGCGAAATTTATACATGCCAAATCGCCGTCCCCCGCGGCCGGTTCGCGCCTGTTTAAACATGACCGGCCCACCCAGTGAGGTGACCCGGATAATCAACGCGATGACCGCCAGGGCCAACATCCAAAATGGCATTGTTAGAATAACCAGAATCAAATCTGTGGCACGCTTGACGCGTAAATACGCCTGACCTGTGAGAAGTCGTTTCCGCGGATCGAATTTTCTTATCCAGATTTCGTCCTTGTTGTAAATCGATTCCAGGCTAGCCACAAATATGATCTCTCCTGCTCTTCATTATCTATACTTTATCCACCAGCGCGGCCTCATTTAGAGCGGCAACCATGGACTTTTCAAGACGCTCCCGGGCTTTATACACCAAATCGTCAAAGGTCAATGCTTCATCTGGAAAAGCCGCCGCCCCCCATTTGATCATGACCCCCATTTCCAGGGAAACGGCCTTCTGAATTCTTTCAGCCAGATACGTTGAGTTCTGATAATCCGTTTCAGGACACAAAATAATAAAATGCCCTGTACGATCACGTATGACCAGGTCGGTTTGCCTGGCATATTCGTTGATGATCTGCCCCATCTTGGCAAACGCGAATCTCTTGAGCAGATCACGCTCCACGATCTCATATTGCTTCAACTGTTTCTTCTCGCGCTCATGCTCAAACTGCAACACCAATGCACTCAGCGGCCGGTGATATCGTCGGCTCCGCGTTAATTCCGCGTCCACTTTATCGCGTGCCGAATCCATATCAAATGTCCTGTTCGGGAAAGCGCCAATCGACAACCCTTCCACGAACGAATCGATTTGGCCGATCTGTTTCCCAACGTAATACGAGAGACCTGCAGATATTTCCACAAGCAAAAATTGGATGATGATGACTTGAATATCTCTCGCTTCGACGCGAAAATAAAAATACCATACAAACAAATAAACAACAGCCCAGAGGCCGACATAAACATTTATGGACATTAGAAATGGCAAAAAGACCCCCAATAAAGCCGCCAGGGTGAGCATGACAAAAAATGCCGGGGAAAAATTCAATACCCTCTCTTGAAACACCTCGATATTAGATATACCCAATACAAGGATCAAAAAAACAATAAATAAAAATGCGGAGTTTCTCAGGTCAGTCATGTAACTGCTCTTCGATATTTGATTAGCTTACTGAAAAATGGATTTAGGTATGCATGAGCAAATGTTCTACCTTAAATTATTAATGTATTTATTCTAACTTAAATGGCAGATAATTGGTATATCCAAATTTGGAGAGAACTAGTCATATTATACTATACGAACGAAAGATTTGTTATGCTGTGCGATATTATAGTGCAGGCTCCCTTAAAACGGAACTTTTTGACGCTTCGATGAAATTGTCATTACAATCCATTTCAAAAACTTGCGAGTAAGAGACTCCCAAAGTATTTCATCTATCAAGCGGAGGTAAACATGACTGGATCAAAAGCACTTTTTTCCCTTAAACCATCCGCCATCACTGTCTACGGCGCGACCTGGTGCCCGGACTGCAAACGCGCCAAGAAATTCTTCGGCGAACACCGCGTTCAATACGAGAACGTGGATATTGATGAATCCCCCGAAGCCGTCTCCTTCGTGGAAAAAATCAATAACGGACTTCGCATCATCCCAACCATCATCTTTCCCGATGGACAAATTCTGGTCGAACCATCCAATGCCCAAATGGCGGAGAAACTCGGCCTGCAAACCAAGGCCGACCGCGAATACTACGATGTGATTATCGTTGGCGGCGGCCCCGCAGGATTGACAGCCGCCCTCTACCTTGCCCGCGAAGGACTGGATACCCTCGTCATCGAAAAGGCTGGATTGGGCGGGCAGGCCGGCATTACACAAACACTCGATAACTTCCCCGGTTTCGATGAGGGCATCTCAGGCGCTGACTTTGCCGAACGGCTTGGCCGCCAGGCCCGCAAATTCGGAGTGGAAATTTTGCAGGCGCAGGAAGCGGCCGAAATCGAACGTGAAGGCCAATACGTTTGCGTAACAACTTCTTCAAACCACCAAATCGGTGCAAAGGCTTTGTTGCTCGCGAGCGGCGCGCGCTACCGCAGGCTTGACGTTCCCGGTGAAGATGAATTGATTGGCATCAACGTCCATTTTTGCGCCACATGTGATGGGGCATTCTACAAAGGCAGGAAAGTTCTTGTTATCGGCGGAGGCAACAGCGGATTTGAAGAAGGCCTGTTCCTGACCAAATTTGCCACGCAGGTGGATATTCTCGTCAATGGCGCTCAACCGAAGGCCAGCAAAATCCTTCAGGATAAAGTCGCGGAAAAAGAGAACATGCACGTGATTCTCAACCACGCGGTGAAGGAATTAAAAGGCAAAAACAAATTGGAGAACATCCTCGTCGAAGACCGCGCTACGGGCGGGCAGAAATCGCTCAATTATGATGGCGTGTTTATTTTCATCGGTGTCACGCCGAACAACGACCTGCTCAAAAATAAAGTGGAACTCGGCCCAGGCGGTTTCATCAAAACCGATTACATGATGACCAGCATCCCAGGCATATTCGCCGCAGGCGACGTGCGCGCAGGCTCCACCAAACAAGCCGCCTCAGCCACCGGAGAAGGCGCAACCGCCGCGCTCGCAATCCGCGAATATCTCAAATCGCTTGGGGAATAGATATTACATGTCATTGCGAGGCGGCGCACTTCCGCCGAAGCAATCCCCTGTTAAACGGAAACTCTCCTCGATAAATTTTTTCTGCTAAACGGGAGATTGCTTCGCCAACGTACGGCTCGCAATGACATAATTCTTTTGGCTTATAATCAAAACATACCAGTAAATCGGGAGGGCTTATGACAGCCAGCAATCTCTACACGCGCCAGCCGACGGAAATCGTCATGTATTCTGTGGATTGGTGTCCTGATTGCAAACGCGCAAAATTTTTCTTCAAGCGCAACAACATCAACGTCGTCGAGGTCAACGTGGACAACGACGAGCAAGGCGCGGCGTTTGTGCGTGAAATCAACTCGGGTACGCGCTCCGTCCCAACCATCATCTTCCCCGACGGCTCCATCATGGTCGAACCGTCCACCGAGGAACTCGCGGAGAAATTCTCAAAATCATAATGACTCGCTCATTCGACGCCATCATCTGCGGCGCGGGCATCACAGGCGTTGCCGCCGCGCATTACCTCGCCAAGGCAGGCCTCACCAAAATCCTGCTCCTCGACGAGCGCCCGCCCCTCTCTTTCACCAGCGACCGTTCCACCGAATGTTATCGAAACTGGTGGCCCGATCCTGTGATGCTGGCGTTGATGAATCGCTCGATAGATTTGATGGAAGACCTTGCCAACGAATCTGGAAATGTCTTCCGAATGAACAGACGCGGCTACCTGTACATCACCGCTGAAGAATCAAAAATCCCTGCGCTCATAGAACGCTCCAAACGGACCTCGAACCTGGGCGCGGGACAATTGAGAGTCCACACCGCTGACAGTTCATCTTACCAACCCGCCCACCCGGAGGGATTCGCAAACCAGCCCACAGGCGCGGACTTATTTCTCGGTTCAGAGATAATTCAAAAGCATTTTCCTTATGTCAGCAATCGCGCCGCGGCCGCGCTGCACGTCCGCCGCGCAGGTTGGTTGAGCGCCCAACAGCTTGGCATGTACCTCCTCGAAACGGCGCGCAGGTTCGGGGTCAGGTTTGAGTCCGAGCGGGTAACAGAAGTGGATGTGGCGAATGGCCGTGTAAACGGAGTCAGGCTGAGGTCGGGAGAGTTCATCAATTCCCCCATCTTCATCGCCGCGCCGGGGCCATTTCTCAAAGAGGTGGGAGGGATGCTCGGCCTGGACTTGCCCGTTTTCACTGAACTGCATCTCAGGGCCGCAATAAAAGATTCGCTTGGCGTGGTGGCGCGTGACGCGCCGCTTTTGATTTGGGATGACGCGCAAACCCTGCCGTGGGAAAAGGATGAACGAGAGGTGTTGGCCGCAGACCCCGAAGCGCACTGGCTGACAGAGACGTTTCCCGCGGGCGTGCATACGCGGCCGGAAGGCGCAGGTGAAAGCCAGATGATTTTGATATTGTGGGATTTCAAAACAAGAGCGGTTGACCCGCTTTGGCCGCCGACATTCGATGAGCAGTACCCCGAAATCGCCCTGCGCGGACTCGCTACGATGTTGCCGCGCATGAAAGAGTATTTCACAAAAATGCCGCGCCCCCAACTCGACGGCGGATGCTACACGCGGACGCTCGAGAATCGTCCGTTGATTGGGCCAATGGGCGTGGACGGCGCTTACATCATCGGCGCGGTTTCGGGCTATGGGATTATGTCCGCCTGTGGCGCGGGTGATCTGCTCGCCGCACACATCATAGGAAAAAGCCTGCCAGCGTATGCGCCGACGTTTGAGCTGGCACGATACAAGAGTGCGGAATATTTGAGAGAAATAGAAGCAATGGGTGATACTGGGCAACTATAGCCCGTGTATAATGAAGCCATGAAAAAGGCAGTCATCTTTTTGGCTTGCGCTTTTGTGCTCACTTCCTGCGACCTGTGGACTGTCCAGCCGCAACCGTTCCCCGTGTGGACGCCGATTCCATCGCGGACGCCCGGGGTGGTGACGCCGACGCCGATTATCATCACATCCACGCCGTTCAACACACTGACAGCCACCAACACCCCCGAAATCATAATCGTCACTCCCATCACCGCAACAACCGCGCCGACAGATACTCCCACGCCCACTGCCACCATCGCCACAGACACGCCTTCGCCGACATTTACTCCGCTCCCTGTTCAAGCCGTGGACGTGGAAATTCTCGGTTGCAACACCAGCATTGACATCACCCACGGCATGGGCGAAGTGACAAACGCCTACATCACGGTCAAAAACACGGGGACGGTTGACCTTCCCAACACATGCTCCCTGCTCCGCGCCATTGACGAAGACCGCGAACACCCCGATAAAAAGAAATGCGTGGACAATCTCCCCGCGCAATATCAAGTAAATTTGAAATTAACGGTTGATTCGCAGTATCAGGTGGATACGATTATCCAGGTAGACACGACATCCAACGGCATTATTCTGTTGCGCCTGGACAAGCAATCCTGCAAAGACATCGGTCTCTTCGGCGGTGCGCCGTCGGATGTGGGTGTGGTGAAGCCGATTGAGGAGTAATTTTTGCATAGTTCTATTTTGCCAGCGGCAATGTAAAAATAAACGTACTACCCTTTCCATCCCCTTCGCTCTCTGCCCAAATTTTTCCTCCGTGCGCTTCGACCAGGTGCTTTGCGATTGTCAATCCAATGCCTGAGCCGCCGCGGGCGCGGGAGCGGGATTTGTCCACGCGGTAGAAGCGGTCGAAGATGTGCGGGAGGTGTTCGGGGGGAATGCCAACGCCCGTGTCCCTGACGGAGAAGCGCACTTCGTTGCCTGTCGCTTCAACGGAGATGGTGACTTGTCCGTTTGCGGGGGTGTATTGCAGGGCATTGCCCACCAGGTTGGTCAGAACCTGGACGATGCGGTCTTCGTCAGCGTGGAGAATGACTGGGTGGGCTGACAGGTTCGAGGTCAGAGTGACGCGTTTGCCTTCGAACTGGAACTGCATTCGTTTGGTGACTGTTTGAATAATAGCGGAAGCGTCCAGGTCGCGGAAGTCCAGTTGATAGGCGCGAGACTCGACGCGGCTCAACTCCTGCAAGTCGTCCACGAGGCGGCTGAGGCGTTCAGCTTCGGCGTGGATTTGCTGGTAGGTTTCGTCGTTCGCAGGAAGGATGCCATCCATGAGGCCTTCGGCAGACCCTTTGATGGCGGTCAGCGGCGTGCGCAGTTCGTGCGTGACATCGCCGATGAGACGGCGGCGCATGGTCTCGACCTGCTCGAGTTGCTCGGCCATTTGATTGAAGCGACCCGCAAGCAGGCCAAGTTCGTCCGTACCGCGCGTTTGCACACGTTCATCGTAATGACCCTCGGCAATGCGCTGGCTGGCGGCCGCCATGTCACGCATGGGAGCAATGATGTTGCGGCTGAAAACAAGACTCACAACCATCGCAACGAAAGACGCGGCAATCACAGCAATCACCAACGACTCGTTGAACGAAGCCTGAAAGTTTCGATAGAAATCGGACATCATTCCACCACCCTGGCCTTGTCCCTGCCCCATTCCCATTCCCACGCCAATCTGTTCTTCCATAAATGACAGGTGCCGCGCAAAAGCACGCGGCGTTGTGAACTTGGTTGTGATTCCAATTACTGCCATGCCAACGAGAATCACAGCAAGATAGGAGACAAAAAGTTTTAGTCCGAGACGGGAACGAATGTAGTTCATAAATACCTCTATGTCATTGCGAGCGAAGCGAAGCAATCTCCTGTTAAACAAGAAAATCTTGCCGGGAGTCTATTCGCTTATCGGGGATTGCTTCGTCGGGAAGCGACGCCCTAAGCTTATCGAAGGGAACACCCTCCTCGGAATCCCGCCATACTTCCCTGCACCGAACGCCCCGCACCTTTCATCTCCGATCCAACGAAGGTGCGGGGACGCAGGACGGTGTGGCGTGGCAATGACATGCTAAAGCGGCTCATCATCGAAACGATAACCGACGCCGCGCACGGTGGTAATCAATTCATCATTTCCAAGTTTCTGCCGCACGTGGCCGAGATGCACATCCACCACGCGCATTTCGCCGTAATACGTGCCGCCCCAAACTTTTTCGAGCAACTGCTCGCGCGTCAGCACACGTCCGCGATTTTCAGCAAGCGACTTCAACAAATCAAATTCGATGGCCGTCAACTCGATGGGATTATCGTCCACCGTGACCTGACGCGCACCCACATCAATTCGCACATGACGAAAGGACAGTACGCCTCCATCCGCCCCCGAACCTGCTCCCGTTTGCAGACGTCTCACCGCCGCCTTGACCCTCGCCACCAACTCGCGCGGACTAAACGGCTTCGTCACATAATCATCCGCGCCGACGGACAGCCCGACGATTTTATCGGTCTCTTCGGTGCGAGCCGTCAGCAGGATGACGTACATTTCGGATTCGCGGCGCAGGCGCGAGAGCAATTCCAGCCCGTCCATGCCAGGGAGCATGACATCAAGGATGAGCAAATCGGGCTTGTACGCTCGTGCGGCTTTGAGACCAGACGGGCCGTCGGTCGCGGTAAACACCTCATAGCCTTCAGGCTTGAGATACGCGCCGACCAGATTCACGATTGAAGGTTCGTCGTCAACAACAAGGATTTTTGTCATGGGTGTATTTTACCTTTATTGGCAGTGAACACCCTAAAGGTTTCCTTTGCAGGCAATCACCTGAATTCACGCAGGCTTCCCGCCATTGCAACGTTACGTTTCGCAGGAAAAACCATTAGGGTTCCTTTTGATTGTCATCTTATACAAGGGACAAAAAATCATCGTAAACCTTTTGTAAAGATTCGATAAAGAAATCAGGTTTTGCGTTGACGCAAATTTCTCATGCGATTAATATCCCGCCACTCAGACCAACTATGTCTAATTTCCAAGTGCACCAAACCATCCCGCAGGTTTTAGAAAGAAGGTCTGATTGGTAAATCCAACCTGCGGGACGTTCAACATCAAATTTCACAAGAGAGGTAATTCATGAAAACCCAAACCGCCAAAACCATACTCATCGTCGCGTTGACGGCCATCATCACCGTCATCGTGTTCATCCTGCTCATGCCCATCATCGGCCCGCGCTTCATGCACCCGCTCATGTCGGGATACATGCCCATGCACGCCAACAGTGTTCCGCCAGCCAGCCTTGATATATCCACAGTCCGTACAACCGACAACGGACTCTATCGCGTCTCGTTCACCAGTGAATTGAATCCGCTCGCCATCAACCAAATCCACACGTGGACATTGCACATCGAAACCGCCGACGGTCAGCCTGTGGAAAACGCTGAAATCACCGTGGATGGCGGGATGCCGCAACACGGTCACGGCCTGCCGACGCGTCCACAGGTCACACAAAATCTTGGAAACGGCGATTATGTCGTGGAAGGCATGAAATTCCAAATGGGCGGCTGGTGGGAAGTCAAATTCAGCATCACATCTGGCGGCAAGACCGACACCGTCACCTTCAACCTGATTTTGGAAGGCTAACGTCATGTCCGAGCGAAAACAACTCGTTGCAGGATTCGCTCTCCTCTTCGCCTTAATCATTAGCGGTCTCACCTACATCCTCTGGCCGCGCCCCGCGTGGACAGAGGCCGAACTCGCCACCCTCCGCACCCTGTGGATTGGCAGTCTCCCACCGCTCGCGCCCGACCCATCCAATCAATACGCTGACGACCCGCGCGCCGCAGAATTCGGGAAGCAACTTTTCTTCGACACGCGTTTCAGTTCAAACGGAGAAGTCGCCTGTGCCACCTGCCACATCCCTGAAAAAGGATTTCAGGACGGCCTGCCGCTTGCACGAGGCATTGGCACAACCACTCGCCGCACCATGCCCATCGCAGGCACGGCCTACAGTCCGTGGCTTTTCTGGGATGGCCGCAAGGATAGTCAATGGGCGCAGGCTCTCGGTCCGATGGAGAGCGCGGTGGAGCATGGCGGAAACCGCACGCAATACGCGCACCTGATTGACGAGTTCTACCGCACCGAATACGAGTCCATTTTTGGGGCGCTTCCCGATTTTTCGGACACAGCCCGCTTCCCCGAATCCGCAGGCCCAGTGGCTGACCCCATTGCCAGCGCCGCCTGGAACGCGATGACTCCTGAAGACCGCGAAGCCGTCACACAAGTTTATGTAAACATGGGCAAGGCAATTGCCGCATACGAGCGCCTCATCATGACCGGCCCTTCCCGTTTCGACGCCTACGTTCAAGCCGCCCTGAAAGCTGATACAAAGACGATGAACAGTTCCCTTACTTCGGATGAAGTCGAAGGACTACGCCTCTTCATCGGGCCAGCGAACTGCATTCAATGTCATAACGGCCCGCTCTTCACCGACAATCACTTCCACAATACAGGCGTCCCCGCCGTGGACGGTCTGCCCGAAGACACAGGCCGCGCACAGGGAGCGCAGTCCGTGCTGACGGATGAATTCAATTGCCTGAGTCCCTACAGCGACGCGAGTCCCGAAGATTGTTCCGAATTACGCTTTATGGTTGCAGATGGCGAAGAACTCCTTCGCGCCTTCAAACCGCCGAGTCTTCGTAACGTAGCCGGGCGCGCACCTTACATGCACGCGGGTCAATTTACAACGCTGGAAGACGTGCTTGCGCATTACAACTCCGCCCCAACCGCGCCAGCAGGTCACACTGAGATTGAGCCGCTCGGATTAAGTGACAGGCAGCTTGGCTACATCATCGCTTTTCTAAAAACGTTGGACGGGGAAATCACTGCGCCGTAAAAAATTAAGGTGGCTGTCACTTTGTTCCCTCCGCTTCACACTGGGGATGCTTCGCAAAAGTGACGGTCACCTTTCGTTTGGGTAGCAGGTATAATCAAATCATGGCAGATGAAAACTTAACTTCCCTCTCCCGCAACAAGATCGCCATGCTGATTGACGGCGATAACGCCCAATCATCCCTGCTCCCGCAAATGCTCGTGGAAGCAGGCCGCCACGGACAGGTTACCGTCCGCCGCATCTATGGCGACTGGACAACTGCGAACATGAATTCGTGGAAGGAAACGCTGAACTATCACGCCTTCCAGCCCATTCAACAATTCCGCTACACGATTGGCAAGAACGCAACCGACAGCGCTATGATTATCGACGCGATGGACATCCTCCACACAAAAGTTGTGGATGGCTTCTGCCTTGTCTCCTCAGACAGCGATTACACTCGCCTGGCTACGCGCATCCGCGAAACGGGTATTTTTGTGATGGGCATTGGGGAAAAGAAGACGCCCAAGCCCTTCGTCAATGCCTGCGATGTGTTCGTTTACACAGAGAATTTGGTTGTTCCCAAAAAGGCGGCGCAGCCATCGCGCCAGCAAAAAAGCGGCGCAAAGAAAACGAAGGAAGAAAAAGAGAAAGAGGAAGCCGACCCCATGCCTCTGCTCACCCAGGCGTTCGAAATGGCAGTCCAGCAGGATGGCTGGGCGCGGTTGGATTCAATGGGAAGCGCGCTTTACCAGCTCGACCCCGGCTTCGACCCGCGCACATACGGTCACAAACAACTCTCGCGCATGGTGCAAAAGCTCAAGGACCGCTTTGACATGCGAACACAGGTCACAGACGGTTCGACGATCTTCTATGTGAAGATCAAGGAATAAGTCCACCCGCTCGATCATAATGGACCGTGAAATTGATTCTCCCATTGAATTGTTGGCAGACTGGAATATTCGTGGAAGTATCAATTCGCCGGCAATCAGGCAACTACGAGGTATGGTCTGTTTCCGAGCACAGAGTTTCCGGTCCGTACGAAAATCTGGTTGAAATAGTTCAGACCTAGCAGGTTGTCGGAGAGCAGTGCATCGCCAGAAAAAAGCCAGTTTGAACCGCAAAGAGCGCAAAGAACGCGAAGTTTTAAAGGTTTTCTTGGCGTTCTTAACGGGCTTCGCGGTAAAAAATGCCCACCGCTGGGGTCCTCCGACAAACTGCTAGAAGAAGAATTACGGAAATGGGAAAAGCATTTTCGGTAAATTGCAACACATTTCGAAAATTGATCACTGAGGACAACCAAAGGTCTCACACCAATCAATGTCGCCGGGCGTCCACTTTACCGACTTCCCCTCTCCCCCGGTACAGCCCAACGGCTCGCGTCCGCTTGCTTGAAAACCTACCGGTATCCGGCAAGTATTGTCAAAAGCCGCAATTTTTTGAGGCGGGTAATAGTCGCTTCCTTTATCCGGCGACCCAGCTGATTCCTCCGTGAATGAATCGTTCAAATAAAATCTAGCCGGCTCAATGGGCAATTCGGAAGCGATCACACTCCACATAAACTTTGAATAAGCCTGAAAGAACGCGCGCTTAATGGCGATGTCCACTATGGGGTAGTCTCCGTTCTCGAACTTCGCCCACGCCAGGTCGGGGTCATTGCCGCGTCCGGAATCAAAAAGAAGCGTCTCAAAACCATTTCCTGAATAGGTTTCGTCCGACCCGGATTGCGCTCCTCCCACGTCGCCATCGCCATCCAAATAAACACGCACGCGCTCGGTCGTCCAATCCAAACCTGGGTTCTCAACAAACACCAGAAACTCGGCACGGCCGTCCACGTTCAGGTCAAATTCCGCGCCATAAGAGCCGTGGATGAATTTCGAATCATCCATGCCAGCCAAAATAATGCGGGTGATATACCAGTTTGCTTCACTGGTCATAATAAAATCCTTGATATCAATAAACGGAAGATAATCCATCTTTTGAGCTGTAAAAGGCCGCTCATAGAGATTGAGACGAAAACTATCGCCATCGGTCACGCTGCGTCGCTCAAACGATTCTGTTTCTACCGTATCGTGCGCAATGGCCTCATTTTTATCTCCCCACGATGGTGGTTTCATCACATGGGGAATTGGAGTGACTGTTGCTGTCGGTTGCGTGGCTGCTGTTGAAGTAATAGTGACGGCCGCGGTAAAAGCCACAGGCGGTGGCGGCGTATAGGTCACCTGCGGCGAAGTGCATGAAGCCAGGATTGGAAGCGTCAACAACAAAAAGAAATCAATTCCGCGCATTTAGCAGGCCTCGGTATACATCCACCACTTGGGCCGCGATTTTTCCCCAGGCATAGTCCATTGCATATTCAGCGGCACGCAGGCTCATCGTCTCGCGAAGATGCGGATCTCCCAAAAGCCAGGTCAGTTTTTCGCAGAGCATCTCCGGTTCGCTATCGGGAATCGTAAATCCCGTTGTCCCATTTTGAACCAGATAGCCAAGCCCACCCACCTCCGAAGCAATCACAGGAATGCCGCAGGCCATCGCTTCCAATGCCACCATCCCAAAGGATTCGTACAACGACGGCATCACGAGTACCTCGGCGGCGGAATAATAATACGGCAAAGTATCCTGTCCGCGCTTGCCAAGAAATACCACCATGCCCCCCATACAAAGATCATCGCAAAGTTTTTGCAGGCGCGCCATCTCGGCGGACATATCCACAGGATCGACATCCGGCTCACCACCGATGATGGCAAGATGCACAGGCCGGTAAAGCTCGGCCACGCGCAAACAAGACATCGCCTGGATCAAGGTGTCAATCCCTTTCAACGGCTCGATGCGCCCAACGAACAGGATCATTCGATTCTCAGGTTTCAACCCGATGAACTGCTTGGCTTCATCCGGCGGTATCGGATAGAAGTGACTCGTATCCACGCCCGGCGGGATGGTGACCAGTTTGCGGGCATCGCTTCGGTAGAGGAAACGCAGTTGTGTCATCTCAGCCAGGGTTGCGACGACGATCCGATTCGCGCGCCGGAGAACCTGCCTCTCCCCCGCAAGCCGGTCAGCCCCCGCGCGTTCATCTTCCGAACGCGCCACCCGATTCTTCATCTCCCCCAAAGTATGGAACATGTGGACAATGGGTGTGCCGCCCCACGCGTCGCTGAGGGCCTCCGCCGCCAAGCCAGACATCCAATAATGGCTGTGAATAATATCATAACAAATATTTTTTTCTGCGGCGAATTGTTTCACTCCTTCAACGAACTCGGGAATGTAATTCGCCATTTCCTTCTTTGCCTTTGGCTCTTCAGGCCCGGCAGGCACATGGACAACGCGGTTGCCGTAACCCAAATCATGCAAAACGTGCGGCACGTGTTCATCCTGGGAACGCGTGAATACATCCACGTGAATACCCATGCGGCCAAGCTCACGCGTCAAATCGCGGACGTAAACGTTCATCCCGCCGGTGTCTTTTCCGCCAAGCGTGGCAAGCGGACACGTATGATAGGAAAGCATCGCGATGCGCAACATAGGATTATCCGACTATCAGACAACATGTAGCATTAAAAACTTGCGGGTTTACCTGTAATCTTGTATAATCCCCGCCGCTAAACAAACGGCAAAGGAACATTTTGCCGAACGCCACCGTAGCTCAGCTGGCAGAGCAGACGATTCGTAATCGTCAGGTCGTGGGTTCGTATCCCACCGGTGGCTCAAAGATACGCTGAACGGGCGACAGATTGATCTCTGCCGCCCGTTTTTTATTCTATCCCATCAAAGATATGATCCAACAACTCCTCGCTCACATCGAACACTGAACCGTTCTCTGGAATCGCTTCTTTTGTCATCCACTCGGGCAGGCGGTCATCCTTCGCGGTAAACCCTGCACGACGATTGAACTCGCGTTCCATTTTGATGGTCTGCTTTCCAAGTTCCTGCAAAATGTTATCGGATAAATCATTCCAACCATAGCGCGCCTTGAGCAAACGTTTCACCACGCCATCGGGCGTCGCGGCATAGCCAAAGCCTGCAAAAATGCACGCGCCGATCGTGTCATAGCCTGCCATGTTTAGTTGAGCATTACGCGAGACCTCGATCTGAACATCTGGGTCAAGATGATTAACTTTTGCGCGGATGGTCAATCCACAAGTGTGGTCTGCGCCCTGCGGAGTGGTGGCGTACGTCACACCAGTGCCTTTGATGGAACGCGGTTCATACGCGGACATGGCCTGTCCTTTCACGGCAGGTACGCGCTCAACGTTGTACTTCCTGCCCACCGTTACTGCGCCGTCGCCGAGCACACGACCCAACTCCGTGCCTTTACGAATCTCGTCAATCAACTTCAGCGCGTCCTCCTCACTCCCCCATTTCATCAATCCTGCTTCGGCCGCGACGCCAAGCGCGCCGCCGACTTCAATGGAATCAAGTCCCAAATCGTTGACGTGCCAGTTCAAGCGACCGATTGCATCAAGGGAGTCGATATCAAGGTTCGTGCCCATCAAACCAATCGTCTCGTATTCCAACGGTGAGACAATCACCTTGCCATCTTCGCCGCCAAAGACGTTCGAGCATTTGATGGTACAGCCCGCCATGCAAGCATGAGATGGGTCGGAGGGTTTGCCACGTGTCAATGTAAATTCTCGCAAAGCCTCGCCGCCGACATTCTCTACCTTATCAAAAGTGCCGCGCGAAAAATTATGGGCAGGTATCCCTGCAAATTGCTGGGTCAACTGGGTCATCGCCGCCGTGCCATAATCGCGATATGTGACAGACTGCGGATGATCCATCACAGACTTGGTGTAATCCTTCTGTGCGACTTTAAACGCTTCAGGCTCGACAATGGGTGGCTTCTGCCCACCAGCATTATCGAACACGATGGCTTTTAATCCCTTCGAGCCCATGACCGCGCCGAGTCCGCCGCGAGCGGCAATGCGCGACGGGATTTTATCTTTATCGAGATTCTGGATCCCCGCGGACTTCATCCGCATTTCGCCGCCAGGGCCGATCAATGCAATCGCAACTTTATCGCCATATTTTTCGAGCAATTTTGGGGCGGTTTCATAAACGCCAACTCCCGCAAGGTCGTCAGCTTTTTCCCATTTGGCGCCGTTCAATGACAAATGTAAAACCCAATAACCATCTTCCTTTGGCTGGTCTTCAATAATCAACGCGTGGATGCCCATGTACGCCATGTGCAGGCCTGTCCGCCCGCCCGCGTTGGCTTCCTTGATACCTCCTGTCAGCGGGGATTTTCCACCCACCGAGATTCTGTCCGTGGACGAGAGCATGTGTCCCACCAACAGACCGGGGGCAAAGATGAGTTTATTGCCCGAGCCGAGCGGGTCGCACATTGCATCAACTTCATCGAGCAGGATACGCGCCAAAAGCCCGCGGCCGCCGAGGCGGGACCATGTTTGGGGGACATCTTCACGATTAAGGGTTTGTTCACGCACATTTACGCGCCAAACTTGAGATTTGTAGTCAGCCATTGTTTTACTCCTGTGAACAGGATTATATTCACGTGTGCTTTCAAAAGGTTTGCAGAAATTAATATATGTCATTGCCCCGCCACACCGTCCTGCGTCCCCGCACCTTCGTTGGATCAGAGATGAAAGGTGCGGGGCGTTCGGTGCAGGGAAGTACGGCGGGATTCCGAGGAGGGTGCTCTCCCCGACGAAGCAATCCCCAATTGATGAGGAGATTGCTTCGTCGCAACGAACGCTCCTCGCAAAGACATGTCAGATAAACAACGACCTAACCGCTTCTCTAAACACCTTCGTATGATAATCCACATCGGCCTGAGTTGTCTCAGGTGAAATCAGGGCCATGTTGTGGAAGGGTGTCATGAGGATGCCGCGATTGAGCGCGTAGAGGTGCATGTAGCGGTCAAGTTCGGGGTCAACGGCGGCATGGGCCTCGCCACCGTTCTTAGGCGGACTTGGACGGAACCAGTATTCAGAGCGATTGCCGAGACGTTTGACGATCCACGGCAGGTTGAATTCCTTGATGACGCCTTCAACGCCCGCGGTAAATTGTTCCTGCAAGGCGGTTGCCTTTGCGTAAAACTCTTCCGTCAGGACGTTTTGAAGTGTGGCCTTCATCGCCGCGATGGACAGGGCATTGCCCGCCAGTGTGCCGCCGATGCCGCCAACGTCCGCGTCGCCAATGGCGAGTTTTTCGGCAAAGGCTTTGGATACTTCTTCGGTAAATCCATAAATCGCGGCGGGGACTCCTCCAGCGAGGGGTTTGCCGAGGGTCAGGAAATCAGGCCGAAGTCCGTGTGAAGCGGTGTACCCGCCTGGACCAGCACAAATCGTGTGAGTCTCGTCAATGATGAGGTACGTGCCATATTTGCGAGTCAATTCACGCAGGGCTTCGTGATAGCCAGGGTTGGGATGAATGATGCCGATGTTGGTCATCGCAGGCTCGGCAAGGACGGCGGCCACGTCACGCGCGGAGAGCGCGGTTTCGAGCGCGGCGATGTCGTTAAATTCGATGACCTTGCTCGTGTTGAGCGGGTCAATCTGCGGCCCCATGTTGTTGGGACGCGACATGGGCGTACCTTCCTCATCCATCGTGATAAAGGTTTCGTCCACGGAGCCGTGATAGCAATAGTTGAAGACGAGGATCTTCGGGCGGCCCGTGATGAGGCGCGCCATGCGAAGAGCGAACCGATTCGCGTCGGTGGCGGTGAGGGCGAATTGCCAATATGGAAGACCGAAACGGCGTTGCAGTTCCTCGCCAACCCAGATGACATCCTCATACGGCAACATGAGCGTGATGCCTTTTTGAATTTGCTCGATGATGGCTTTGACGGTGGCTTCGGGCGCGTGCCCCGTCATTGCACCTGTGTCGCCGAGACAGAAGTCAATGTAGCCGTTGCCGTCCACGTCGGTAAAATGCGCGCCTTTGGCTTCCTTGACGAAGACGGGAAATGAGCCTGCCCAACGAATCATCCACAGCATTGGCACGCCGCCATGCAATGACTTGCGCGCACGCTGGTATAGTTCGTAGGATTTGGGGTGGGTCTTGTGAAAGAGTTGTTCCTCCTGTTTGAGAAGCAATTCAAGTTTGGAGCGATTCAAAGCGTTATTCATTATTTTCCTGTGAGCGTTTGATATTTTTAAGTATTGCCAAAACAAGGAAACAACTGTATATTACGAAGACTGGGGAAATGAGCCTTCATAAACCTAGTCAATCCCTTGCCATTTGGAGAGAATATTCATGGAAACACCAGTTGTCGGAACACTGCTCGACTCCTTGGACCAGAACAAACGATTCAAATTGTTTGCCTACTACTCAATTAACTTTGGCGTTCTTCCTTCTTCGCTAAAGCTTGAATTGCCCATCGAACAATCAAAAGAAACCGTGGACGCGATTATCGAGAGCATGGATCTCGGAGATTTGGCCTTTGTCCCTGTATTCAAAAACTGGGTCACAGAAGATTTTCAAAATGCTCGGCAATCTGAGGATTATGCTTTTGAGTACGTCTTCAAAAGCATGTCGGGACACGCAATAATTCACTTCGCGGCCCGGGAGAGCTACCTAACAGTCGACTTCCTATACGATGTGGGACGCCCAGAGACCGAACGCTGGATTCTTGAAACAAATCATAAACTTCGCTCAGCCTTTGGCAAGCCCAAGAAACCGAAATTCAAAGTCCTCATGCATGAGGAAGGCATGTTTGGCACAGAGGATGTGGGCACCAATGATTTCGACTCCATCAATATTAAAGAGTTATACAACGATGACTTTATCGAAATTGACACAATCATCTCGGACTTCATGACCAAACAGGAGTCAGGGATTGTTCTTTTGCATGGAGAGCCTGGAACAGGCAAAACGACCTACATCAAACACCTGATCTGCAAATTCATCAACAAGGATTTCATCTTTGTGCAGAACGATTTCGTTAGAGACCTATTGAAACCTTCATTCATTTCGTTTCTTTTGCAAAACAAGAATGCAACCCTGATCATCGAAGATGCCGAGAAAGTCGTAGTCTCCCGCGACCACTCATCGGAAGATTCGGTTGTCTCAACCATTCTTCAACTGACTGACGGCCTTTTCAGCGATTTCCTGAACATCAAGATCATCTGCACATTCAACACAGATATTGATCGTATCGACAAAGCCTTGCTGAGAAAGGGCAGGATGATCGCAAAATATCACTTCAAGCCGTTATCTTCCGAGAAGACAGCGGCGCTCACGAAAAAACTTGGTCATGACGATGTAACAGGTAGTCTTACACTGGCTGACATCTTTGAGTACGACAAGCGTGAATTCAAAAACCAGTCAAAACGGACAATCGGCTTCATTCCATCATAAAAGTGGCAGGTCATCCTTACAGGCAATGTCATGGTTGTCATACACACCAGACAAGTAATACATAAGTAGGGACGTTGAATTTCCCTGTTTACATGTATACCTGTTTCCCTGTCTACTTTAATACTTCCTTCAACGCTTCACCAAAAATTTGCAGTCCGTCATTAATTTGCTCGGGCGTGACATTCAACGGCGGGATCCAGCGGATGGTGTTGTCGTAGGTGCCGCAAGAAAGCAACAGCATTCCTTTTTCTTCCGCACAGTGGATGATCTCTTTTACCATCGGCTTGGCTTTGGTGGGACTGTTGTCCACGATGAATTCGGTGCCGAGCATCAAGCCAAGCCCGCGGACATCGCCGATTTGCGGGTATTCCTCCTGGAGTTTGCGGAGGCCTGTCATCAACTGGACGCCGCGCTCTGCTGCATTCTCCAACATCTTTTCTTCGCGCATGGCTTTGATGGTCGCCACGCCCGCCGCGCAAGCAACCGCGTTGCCGCCGTACGTGCCGCCGATGGAACCAACGTCGAGTTTCTTCATGATGTCCGTGCGGCTGAAGACGCCGGAGAGCGGCATGCCCGAGGCAAGTCCCTTTGCTGATGTGATGATGTCGGGGACAACGCCAAAATGTTCGAGCGCAAACCATTTGCCTGTGCGCCCAAATCCCGACTGGACTTCATCAAAGATGAGCATGATACCGTGTTTGCCGCAAATCTCGCGCAGACCCTTCATGAACGACGCGGGCGGAACAACGTATCCGCCTTCGCCTAAAACGGACTCAATTAAAATGGCAGCGGTTTCCTTCGGCGCGGTCTGTGACGCAAGCAGGTATTCGAGTTGCTCGAGCGCGTATGCGGACGCCTGTTCTTCGCTCATGTCGAGACGAAAAGCATACGGAAACGGCGAGACGAAGACACCCGCAGGCAGGGGTGCAAACCCCGAGCGATAGATGGTCTTGGACGTGGTCAGAACCATCGTCCCAGCCGTGCGCCCGTGGAAGGAACCGCTGAACACGATGACATTTTGCCTACCCGTCGCCATCTTCGCAATCTTGACCGCGTTCTCAAGTGCTTCCGCGCCTGAGTTGGCGAAGAAGAAACTATCAATCGAAGGCGGGACAATTTTGCGTAGTTCCTCGATGAGCTGCAACATTGGCTTGTGGATGACGATGTTGGCCTGCGCGTGCAGGAACAGGCCAGCTTGTTCGCGAATCGCTTCGACGACTTTCGGGTGGCAGTGACCTGTATTCGTCACACCGATTCCGCTGGTGAAGTCGAGCAGTTTCCTGCCGTCATCGGTATAGATGTATGAGCCTTCGGCGCGGTCTGCAACAAAGTTGAAGATGCGACTCCATGCAGGGGTCACGTGAGAGAAGTTTTCTTGGTAGAGGGTATTTGTGGGCATGGGTTTCTTTCGTATGAGGAAAAGTAATTGGTAAGTGGTAATTTGAGAATAGAGATTTGAGAATTTGAGAATCGTCGGTGGTCGAGTAGGCGGCGGGTTTCGATACGCCAGGAATGCCACGCAACCACGCTGCCGTACACCCCACTGTACTGCGCTAAACGTGTGCATCCATCAAAGAGTATTCGAAGCTACTCAAACTAACAGATTACTCATTTCACAAAATTGGGGATGAGATTTTCCATCTCATCCCCAATTACCAATTACTATTTACAAACTCTCAATCTCCAATTCTCTAATCTCTATCCGGGCAAATATTCCGCGGCCCACTCGATATCCAGCTTCTTCAAGCCATCGCGCGTCGGTGCGCCGTTGGCGGTAAAGCCTGCCAGCTTGTAGTATGTGTCAATGGCGGAATCAACTTCCTCGTGAGTCAGAGCGAAGCCCGCGGTTGGACCGGTCCCTGTCAGTTGCTTGAAGAATTTCTTCGGCAGTTTGTCGTCCTTGCGTCCGAGTCCTTCGCGGGCGTTGAAAGTCCTGAAAAGGTTCAAGCGGCGGCGGCCGACCTCCATCAATTCTTCGAGAGTCAAATCCCAGCCGGTGACGGAGTTGATCATCTGCACGGTGTCCTTGCCGTCGTAGAGCGTCCAGGTGGGGCCGTAGACGAACTGACAAAGTTCGGCGGAGTCGAGCATCGAGTAGAAGACTTCGGTCTCGTAGGCAAAGCGGACTTTTTCCTCGGTGAGCGAATAAGCAGGTTGAGGAGAACCAAGCCCGATCTGCTTGAGGCGGTCGAGGTTGAAATCGCCGATGCCCTCTTCGTAGTAAGGGTCATGTTCGCTGGACTGGTGGTCGGAGCCAAAGGGATTGACCGCGTAGATGAGGCCGAGCGAGCGTTTGGCGTGCGGCATGTGCGCGGGAGCCTCCGCGCCCTTGACCGTGATAAGGTACTCGTCCGCGCCATTACCCCAAACTTTGGCGGCGCGTTCGGAACCCTGGCCGAGCAGCTTGCCAAGCGGTGTGCTTCCCTTGACAATCTGATTCAGCACTTCGAGCATAGCCTCGGCGTTGCCAAACTTGAGTTCAATGCCGCCTGCCTGTTCCTTGGTGATGATTCCTTTTTCGTAGCATTCCATCGCGAAGGCAATCGTCGCGCCGCAGGCAATCGTGTCCACCGCATATTCGTTGCAGATTTGATTCGCCAGCGAGACCGCGGCCAAATCATCAATGCCGCAGTACGAGCCGAACGTGCCGAGCGTTTCGTATTCCGGGCCGCCGTAGCGCGGGTCAACTTTGTGCTTGCCTTCCTTGATTTCCACCACGCGTTTGCAACGGACGACGCACGCATAGCAGGTATCGCGTTCCTTGAGAATCGTCTCGGCCATCTTCTCGCCACTGATGGGTTCGCAACCTTCAAATTGACCTTCGGCATAGTTGCGGGTCGGTAGCGTGCCAATCGTGTTGTTGAACAGCACGACCACTGCCGTACCAAACTTGGCGAGGCCGTCCATGTCGCCGTTTTCGGGGAGGGCTTTCGGACCAATGCGATTGAGTTCGGTCAGCGCCTTTTGGTTGGCGAGTTGCACCTTCTTCGTGCCGCGCACCACCACAGCCTTGAGGTTCTTGGATGCCATCACCAGTCCCATGCCTGTGCGTCCGTTGTGGCGGTTGGACATGCTCACCAGCGACGAGAACAGCACGCCATTTTCAGCGCCAATGCCATGCTGCAAAATTTCCGCTTTCGGGTCAACTTCCTTGTGCAGGATGTCATCCACTTCCCCCGTCAATTTGCCCATCAAATGCGCGGCGTCGCGCAGTTCGGGTTTGCCTTCCACAATCGCGAGATAGACAGGCTTGGGCGATTTACCTTTAATCACAATACCGTCGAAGCCCGCGAACTTCAATTCAGCGGGGAAGAAACCGCCGCCCTGCGAATCGCCAATGCCGCCGCTAATCGGAGACTTGGCATTCGCATTGATTCGGCTCTGGCCGGAAATTGCCGCGCCCGTCGTCACGCCAGTCATCAACGTCAGCACATTTTCGGGGCTGAGCGGGTCCGCGCCCTTGGGCATTTCGCGCAGGATGTAATGCAACCCCATCGCGCTCCCGCCCAGATACTTGCGATAGAAAGCCTCGTTCGGTTCCTCAACCGTCAACGCGCCTTTGGTCAAATCAACGTGCAAAATCTTACCGTTATATCCGTTTGGCATGGCTCCTCCAGGAAATTTTTTGGCAATTATACAGGTCGGCTGGACTTATGACAACTTAGTTTTTCCGAAACTGACAAAAAAATGAAAAGCCGCGTCAGATTCTGACCTTGAACTGGCGCGGCTTGTAGAAATCTGACTTACCCTTTGGCTGCTCCTCCTTCACTGCGCCCGGGTATATGCTTTGCCTTATGCGACCTCTTTGGTCATCTCTTTCATCCCATACGGGAAGCCATAATCAGCCATCTTCTCCATGAACGGGTCAGGCGGGAAGGCCTCGGGGCCAAGCACGCCCACACCTTTCCATTGACCGTGCTGGAGCAAATCCATCGCGATGACCGCGCTGAACGCCGTCTGCGCGACCACAGCCTGGCATCCCCAGGTCTTCATGCACTCGGCATTGTCCGCGACCTGATAGAGATAGACTTCACGCGGCTTGCCATCTTTTTTGCCTTTAACCCACGTCCCCGCGCAGGTCTTACCAGACATCTGGTCGCCCAAGTGAGCGGGGTCGGGCAGGCACGCGGCTACCACATCACGCGGCGCAACCTGCACACCCCTCACATTGATTTTCTCTTTGTTATCGAGTCCCAGCATGTGCAGGGTTTTCAACATGCCGATGAACTGGTCGCCAAGACCGTATTTGAACGTGGCGCGTTTTGTCTTCAGCCAACGCGGCATGAGCAAGACTTCCTCATGCTCCACGTTGACCACTTCCACCTTGCCAATGCCTTCTGGAAATTCAAATATCTCAGGCTCGGAGAATGGCGTAGTCGTAAACCAGCCTTTCCCCTCTTCCCAAATCACAGGCGGGTTGAGACATTCTTCAATCGTTGTCCAAATCGAAAAGTTTGGGGCAAATTCGTAACCCTTGATCTCAATGTTCGCGCCGTCACGAATGCCGAGTTCTTCAATTTCATCGAAGAGATGGTCTTGTGCATAACGCGCGAATACGTCCGCCATGCCAGGCTCAACTCCAATACCGACGAGCGCGAGCAACCCCTTCTTTTCCCAATCCTTGGATTTGTCAAATTGATAATCGCCCAGTTTGACCCCGCACTTGTTGAACGGGTCTGTCGGGTGCGGCGTGGACAAAGTCATCGCCATGTCCATGTAGACCGCGCCTGCGTTGTACGCCGCGTCGAAAATTTGCTGGTTGAAGACCGGGTCAACCGAATTCATAATCAGGTCAACCTTGTATTTCTTTGCCAACCCCTCAATCATTTCCTGTTTGCTTGCATCAATGAACTCAACAGGGAAGCGCCGGTCGTCACCTAATTTTTTCTGGACTTCCTTGCAACGTTCCAGGTTGTAGTCGGCAAGCACAATCTGCTCGACCCATTTCCTCGGCCTGGCAATCGCGGCAATTGCTTCGCCCACCCCTCCGACACCTACGAGTAGCACTTTCATGGTTTGGTCTCCAATTAGTTTTATAACCCGCGTCGCGGCGGGTTAGATTGACGGTCTGGATTTGCAAAGAGAGCAAGCATATAGAAACTTGCAAAGAACTTCCCCACTGCATTCCCGATTTCCAACAGAACTTTCATAAATCCTTTCAAAGGGCTTCGCCCGCCATCATGATGCGGGGGCGAACAAGATTTTTAACAACGTCCCGCAGGTTTATTCTTTCAAATCGGTTTGCGCTTTACAACCTGCGGGACGCTATTTCTAAAAATATATTTCCTTCACTATCTTCAAATGCATGAACGACTCGGTCTCGCGCACCCCGTCAATCGTCGAGAGTTTCTTCGTCAAGAACTCGAGCAGGTCCTCATGATCCCTGCAAAAAACTTCGGCCATGATGTTGTAGCGCCCGCTCACGACGACGATGTAAACCACATTCTCCAACGCGGCAATTTTTTCGGCCACCTGAAGCATCTTGTCGCCGTCCGCGCGGATGCCGATCATCGCCATCGTTTTGATGCCCATGCGCAACGGATTGGTAATGGCGACCACCTTCAAATAGCCCGTCTCGACCAGACGGTTATATCGCTGGCGGATCATCCCCGGCGAAACATTCAACTGCTCCGCGATCTGGGCAAATGCCACGCGCCCATCCTTGCGAAGCACCTCAACGATTTTCAAGTCCGTTTCATCGAGCTGGTCGGCCTGCTCAACACCGATTACGTTCTGCATAAAGACATTTTATACTGATTACACATTAAAGTCAACTATATTGTGACGATTATGTACTAAATAACCCATTTTAATGAATTTCCGGTTCTCTCCGCCCCTTAACTTGCCCTCCGTCAAATTTACATTCCCGCCCCGAATCAAAAATGCTCCCCGCGTAAAGCGACATAAATGTCGCACTACATGCCGCGACATTCATATCGCTTTTGACCGAGGCGAATCACACCTTCTTCGTTCGGTATTGATACAACATCAATCCCACGACACCAAACAAAATGGATGTGACAATTCCTTCATTCGTCGGCGCGAAGACTACACCCATCCAGCCGTTGAGTTTGATGAAACCGTTGAGAATCAAAGGCGTGCTCACACCGTTGATGACGCAATGCAAAATAAACACAGGCCAGACGGATTTGCTCAGCAAACGCAATTCGCCAAAGAGGATGGCAGTCGGGAACATGACGAAGAGTCCGATAACAAGAAAAACGGGCAGGCTGACTGTCAAATAACTTTGAAGCATGGCCTTGTCCAGGAAATAATAATAGTAGGGCAAATGCCATGACCACCAAAGAATACCGACGATCAAGTGATTCAAGATCGGGTGAACCTTCATGGCATCTAGTCTGGGGGTGAGGTAACCGCGCCAGGCGAATTCCTCGAAGATGTTTTTCATGAGGGAGTCTGCAATCCCGATTCCGACCGCGGTCGCATACGCGCCGAAACCTTGCGCGGCAAATCCGTCGGCGCTGATGGCTTTGAAAACGGCAGCCAGGCCAAAGGTCAGGAGGGAAGCGAGCGGGTAGACGAGGACCGCCACCAGATACCACTTCCAGCCTGAGAGGAGATTCAGTCCAAAGCCGGAGTCCTTCCAACCGTCTCCGCCAAATGCACGCAAAAACAAACCTGCCAAAGCGGGAGACGTTAGCCAAATCAACACGCCCAAACTTTGTATGGGAGGCTGGGTGTTGCCCGTGATGTCATTGAGCCAGATGCCAAGCCAGCCGCCACCGACGGTGAATAGCGCGACGATGATGATGTTGCGAATTGTTTTGGTCATTGTTTCTCCGAAATTTTGATGGAATAGTTTTTAGACTGAATGCGTTCAATGGATGAGCGCAGCCACTCTGCGATGGTCTGGTTGCTTTGGTAGCCAATTTCCAGTGTAAGCAGGCTGAGGAAAATGGTGCGCGGGTCGTTGATTTTGCCCGGTGCGTTTTGGCTGGCTTGATAGACAGCTTCGTAAACTGCCAACCGTTCTTCTGTAACCTTGAGTTCTCGATGGAGGAGCGCGAGCAATTCGTCATCGGTGAGTTGCCCTCCAAAGAAGATCTGGATGAGAAACGGCTCGCGGCTGTCTCGCTCAGGCAATGGCGTGGACAGCCACTGGTGAAGTTCGGCGCAGCCTGCTTCGGTGATGTTGTAGATTTTCATGTCGAGGCGTTCTTCGCGTTCGATAACTTCTTTTTGCACCAACCCATCTTCATCGAGCTGGGCGAGGGTGCGGTAAATCTGACTCTGGTTGGCAGGCCAGAAGTGGCGCACGGATTTATCGAAGGCCTTCTTGAGGTCATAACCCGAAAGCGGGGCAAAGGAGAGAAATCCAAGGATGGCGTATTTGAGGGACATGTTATTTTTCAATTGCCAGTCTGAATGCAAGAATTGACAAAACAACCGTAATCGCGGAGCGAAGACCCAATTCTTGGCCAAGTAGGATATTACCCGCCAATTTAGCGCTGACCAGTTTTTTCATTTGCCATAACTCCTTAAGAGATATATCTATTGTTGTATAGTATAGGTGTTATAGTATCGTTCATATAAAAATACGTCAAGAGGAAAGTTTCAAGTAAGATTTTCTTTCAGCTCTTCTAAATTGACTACGCGCAAAGAACTTCTCCCACACAAATGCAAGCGCCCGATTGCGTGTGCAACCGGGCGCTTTTGGTTTCTACTTGAAAACCACTTGCTTTTTACTGACCTTTGACTTCCACCCAGATATCATCGTACAGCGGCGTAGCATCACCGACATCGGAAATGCGGTGACCATTCTGAACGGCCTCGGCGGGCGTGTTGGTGATGGGGGATGCCATGTATGCGTCGTAGAGGTCGGCATAGTTCTCTTTGGCGAAGTCGAGGGCAGCTTTGTTCGGGTTGGTATACGGGAAGTCGCGGAGCATCATCCAGAAGATGTTGCCTTGCATCGTGTAGTTGAGCCACGCATAGGCGGCGTCGGTGTGAGGCGCATCGGTAAGCATGGCCCAGTTGTCCTGCCAAAGGATCGCGCCTTCAGTGGGGTAAACGTACTGGATGGCCGGGTTTTCCTGTTGCGCGATCAAGGCTTCGGCTGTCCACGTTATTCCAAGGTCAACATCTCCTGCAATCAGCGCGGTTTTGGGGCTATCGCTATCGAAGAGTTTGACGTTGGGGACGAGTTCGGCCAGCTTGTTCTTGGCCTCTTCGAGTTGCGCGGGATCAGTTGTGTTGACATCGTAGCCGAGGGTTAATAACGTCGCGCCAATCACGGCACGCGAGTCATCCAGGAAGACCATGCGGCCAGCGTATTCGGGATTCCAGAGGTCGGCCCACGAAGCAGGAACAGTCTCTACGGCGTCGGTGTTGACCACGATTGCATCCGTCCCGGCCTGATATGGAATGGTGTACTTGTTGCCCGAATCGAACTCAAAATCAAGATAGTTCGGGTCGAAGTTCGCCATCACAGGCAGTTTGGCATGATCGAGTTCCTGCAGGAGACTCTGGCGCGCCATGAGTGCAATGATGTAATCGGTCGGCTGGACGAGGTCATAGTTCGACCCACCCGCAGAGACCTTGGCGTACATTTCCTCGTTGCTGGAATACTCATCGCGATTAACCTTGATGCCCGACACCAGTTCAAAGCATTCGATCATGTCGGGAGGGATGTACTCCGTCCACACGAAGATATTGAGTTCCGTGGAGGTGGCTTCCATGGGAAACTCAGCGGCTGGACATTCGAAGCCTGTCGAGGTTACCTTTGGCCCATCCGCGGCAGGTTCGGTCGCTTGCGCACCATTTCCACAGGCCGCCAGCGCCATGCTTGCGATTACAAATAACGCAAGCATTTTAAACAGATTGGACTTGCTCATCTCTTCCTCCTTTAGAAGATTTTTGGTTGGCAACGCAGACTTTTTTCAAGACTGCGAAAAACCCGAAGGCAAAAGAAAAAAACTAATGTTGCTTCTGTTCCCGGCTCTGGATAACCTGAAGCAACAAAACCGCCGTGAACACAATCAAAATCCACACCGTCGAAAGTGCGTTGACCTGCGGCGTGATGATACGGCGCAACAAACCGTACACGTAAATCGGCAAGGTCGTTGAGCCGGGACCATTCGTAAAGAACGTGATCACAAAATCGTCGAGTGAGAGCGTGAAAGCCAGGAGCGCGCCGGAAAGCACACCGGGCAGGATCATCGGGAAGGTAACGCGGCGAAAAGTCGTCCACTCGTTCGCGCCCAAATCCATGGCGGCTTCTTCGTAGGATTTATCGAAACCCTGCAAACGCGCCTGCACCACAAGCGTGACAAATGGAACCATGAAAGCAATGTGACTCACGGTCACGGTTGTCATGCCCAGCGAGAGCCGCGCGTCACCCGAGAGATTGAACGCATCGTTAACCCATCCAAAAAACTGGCTGAACAAGGTCAACGCACCGATACCCATCACGATCTCCGGGATGACGATGGGAATATAAAGCGAAAGCTGCGAGAATGGCTTGATCTTGAAATCATAACGCTGCAGGGAGATCGCCGCCATTGTGCCGATGACGGTTGCAATGATGGTCGCGGTAAAAGCAATGGTCAGCGTATTTCCCGCGGCTTCGATCACATCGTCGTTTTTCGCGAGATCGCAGTACCAGTGAAACAGCCCGCACGGGCTGGACTTGACCAGGCTCCCGTCCATCACCACGCGTTCGCTGAACGAAGGGATGAAGCCCTCAAAGGTCACGTTTGCGCGTGAGGCATTGAAGGAATACAGGATCAACCCAACGATCGGCGCGTAGAGAAAGAAGTAAACCAGCACCGTCGCAGTGATCACAAAAGGAGAACGACGGAAGGGGTTCATCCCGCACGCTCCATTTCAAATAAGGTTGTAACGTGCGGGATCACCCCGCTACTTACATTGTGCAATTGATGAGGTAGCGGGGTCATGCGGCCACGATCTCCTCTCCGAATCCAAATTTACGCGTGTAGAAATACGTAACGATCAACGTCATGATCATCAGGATCAATGATGCCGCCGATCCAAACGTCGGATCGCGCGCGTCCAAAAACTGACGCTGGATCAGGTTACCCACCAGGATCACCTGGCGTCCGCCGAGAATATCAGAGACGATGAACGTCCCCATGACCGGGATGAACACGAGAATTGTCCCCGCCACCACACCGGGCATCGAAAGCGGAAGCGTGACCCGCAGGAAGGTTTTGATCGAGTTTGCGCCCAAATCCGCCGCGGCTTCGTACAACGAGGTATCAATCTTTTCCAGCGACGTGAAAATGGGCAGGATCATGAACGGCAAAAATTCGTACACCATGCCCACCAACACTGCGCCCGGCGTGTACAGCATTTCAAACGGCTGGAACGGAATGTGCAGGAAATTCGCGATCCAACCGATGATGATATTGATCGCACCCTCTTTGCGAAGCAACATCATCCACGCATACACGCGGATGACAAAATTTGTCCACAACGGGATCAGCACCATGAACAGGAACATGTTGCGTTGCTTCGGATGCGCGCGCGCAATGAAGTACGCCAGCGGGTACGCCATGATGATTACCAACGCCGTCGTATTGAAAGCCAGCGAAAGCGACCGTCCCAAAATCTGCAAATATAACGGGTCGAAACACGTGGCCTGTCCGTCCGGGCAATCGGTGGTGTAGCCTGAAAGGCGGATGTAATTATTCAGCGTAAACGTGTAGATCACGTTTCCATCAGGACTGCGTTTGCCGAAGCTGATCACCAGCGTCAGGAACAACGGAATAATCAGCAGGATGAACAGCCACACGGTCGTCGGCAGGGCAAGCAATGTCCCTTGTGTAGATTTGTTTTCGCGAAGACGTTGAAGCATGGCTAATCCTTCTTCAGCACGAGTGTATTTTCCGGCATCAGCATGAGCCAAATTTCCTGCCCAACCGTATAAAACGACTTCGGGTCGAGCCGCGAAATTCGGTTCTGTTCCCAAACCTTCAGCTTCGCCCCATGCGCATCCACAAAAACTTTCGTATCCACGCCTATATAAACTGTGTTTGTCACAGTTGCACGGAACATATTTTGGTTGACCGCATTTTTTTCAGCAATATGGATCTTCTCAGGGCGAATACATACAGTGACTTCTTCGCCTTTGACAAGCCCATCCGAAATGGGCATACCGATCAACTCGGCATTTAAGCTGGGGACAAAAACACACGCCTCATTCCCGGACAGGGATTTGATCTTGCCTTCGATAAAATTCGACTCCCCGATAAAGTCCGCCACGAACTTGTTTGATGGCCGCTCATAGATTTCCACGGGCGTGCCCATCTGCTGAACTTTGCCTTTGCTCATTACCGCGATGCGATCAGACATCGTCAGCGCTTCTTCCTGATCGTGGGTTACATAGATAAACGTGATTCCCAATTGTTGTTGCAGTGCCTTGAGTTCAAGCTGCATTTCCTTGCGAAGTTTCAAATCCAGCGCACCGAGCGGCTCATCGAGCAGAAGCACGTCCGGGGTTTTGACCAGCGCACGCGCCAGCGCCACGCGTTGCTGCTGGCCACCGGAGAGCTGCTTGGGGCGGCGGCGTTCCATCCCGGTCAACTGAACCATCTCGAGGGCGCGTTTGACGCGCTTCTCGATCTCGTCTTTTGCCGCCCCTTCCATTTCCAAACCGAAGGCCACATTCTGAAAAACAGACATGTGCTGGAACAGCGCGTAACTTTGAAAGACCGTATTGACCTTCCGCTGGAAAGGCGGCGTGTGTCCCATCGGCTTGCCTTCGATAAATACCTCCCCTTCTGTCGGCCACTCGAACCCCGCAATCATGCGCAACGATGTGGTCTTTCCACAGCCGGAGGAACCGAGCATCGAAAAGAACTCACCGTTCTTGATCTGCATGGTCACGTGATCCACGGCGGCCATCTCGCTCCCTTCCGGCGTGATAAAACGCTTCACAACGTCACGCATTTCAACTGCAAATTCACTGGTCATCTATCTTCTCCCGTGGCAAGAATGTACTGATTTTACTGGCATTTGCCAGTACATCAAGACTTACAGAAAAATTCCTACACCGACCTCGACACTACCGAAACAGCATCCGCCAGCCGGTTCAGCCCTTCGTCAATTTCTTCCTGCGAAATGATCAACGGCGGCTCGATGCGGACGGTCTGCGCGCTCGTCAACGTGCCGGAGACCACCACGCCGCGCTTGAAAAGTTCCGCCGCCACCTTGTAGCCGATCTCCGGTGTGTGGAAATGCTGGCCGATCAACAGCCCCTTGCCGGTCACTTCCCTGTAAACCTGCGGGAATTCCTCGGCAAGGTCTTGTACCTTCTCCTTGAGATAAGTGCCCTTCTTATCTGCAGCCTCCCACAGACGGTCGCGCAATGTGACGTTGATCGCCGCAATCGCCGCCGAACAGGCCAGCGCGCCGCCGCCCGTCGTGGTCGTGTGCATAAATGGATTCGGGTACATCATCGGCTTGAAGATCTCTTCCGTCGTGGTCACCGAACTGATCGGCATCACGCCTCCGCCGAGGGATTTGGCGGTGGCAATGATATCGGGGGCGATATTCCAATGGTCAACGCCCCACAGCTTCCCGGTCCGGCCCAGACCCGTTTGCACTTCGTCAGCTATTAACAACGCACCGTACTTCTTCGTTGCGGCGCGAACGCGCGGCCAAAAGTCATCCGGCGGGACGATGGCCCCGGCCTCCCCCTGAATCGGCTCGAACATCACACCGGCAACACCGATCCCAACCTTGTCACAGATTTCAAGTTGCTGTTCCACCGCACCCGCGTCCCCAAACGGGACGTGATACACGGAACCGCCGTACATCAGGCCCATCGGCTGGCGATAATCGGCCTTGCCCATCATCGAAAGCGATCCCATGGTCTTGCCGTGGAACGCCTTGACCGCCACAATAAACGCAGACCTGCCGGTGTAAAGTTTGGCGATTTTGATGGCGGCTTCAATCGCTTCCGTGCCGCTGGCGGCGAACCAGGAATATTTCAAATCGCCCGGCGTGATATCGGCCATCATTTTTCCGAGCACGCCACGCAAAGGATCGATCAATTCCTGGCTGGGCATGGGACTGCGCTTCGCTTGCGCAACCACCGCGTCCACCACGTCTGGATGGCACCAACCCAAATCCAACATGCCAAAGCCGCCAAGCCAGTCAATGTACTTGCGGCCAAGCACATCCGTAAAACCAGACCCGCTCCCCGACCATTCCACCGAGGCCCAATCCCCCGCCTCGGTCACCGACTTGCGATACTCCAGCCAGCCGCGATTAAAGTGTTCGGCAAAGTTTCGCTTGGATTCGTCAATGATCCACTTCGCCTGCACCTCCTCCGGGAAAGTTTCCTGCTTGATGATGTCAAGCCATTGAGATGAATATGCTAATGCGTTGTCAAAATTTTGATTCATAAATCCTCAAGAACAGAGACTGGAGACTTGAGATTAGAGAATTGACAAAACCCAAGCAGTCTCCAGTCACTAGTTCTCTAATTCTCTGGTTTTTAAAACTTCCTCGTCCATTCCTTCGGCCATCTCTCGACGACCACTTTCTTCTGCGTGAAGAATTCCACTGCGTCCATGCTCTGGCCGTGCATGTCGCCGAAGAAACTGTCCTTCCAGCCGCTGAACGGGAAGAACGCCATCGGCGCGGCCACACCAATATTGATTCCGATGTTGCCTGCGTCCACCTCATACCTGAACCTGCGCGCCGCGTTTCCACTCGACGTAAACAGGCTCGCCTGGTTTCCGTACACATGGCTGTTCGCCAGCGCAATTGCATCGTCAATCGTATTCACGTGCACCAGACTCAGCACCGGGCCAAAAATTTCCGTCTTCCAAATCTCGCTTCCAGGCTGGACATCAAGCAGGATCGTCGGCCTGACGAATGTCCCGCCCTCGCAGCCTTTGATAATCGTCCCGCGCCCATCCACCGGGACAGCCGCGCCTTCAGATGCGCCGACGCCAATCAACTGCTCCACACGAGATTTGCTGAACGAATTGATCACCGGCCCCATCTGGACGCCATCATCGAGTCCATACCCGACCTTTCGGCTGGCCGCCGCGTCACAGATCATTTCCACAAACTGATTCCTTGACTCACCTACCGTCACTGCCAGAGAGACCGCCAAACAGCGCTGCCCTGCGCAGCCAAAGGCTGAATCGGCGATGATCTTCGTCGCCATTTCCATGTCCGCATCCGGCAATATAATGACCGGATTCTTCGCCCCACCCTGCGCCTGCACGCGCTTGCCATGCGCCGCGGCGGTGCTGTAAATATATTTCGCAACGTTGGTCGAGCCAACAAACGTGATCGCTCGAATGGCGGGGTGCTCAAGAATACCGTCCACTGCATCCTTCGCACCGTTGACCAAGTTGACTACGCCCTTCGGGAAACCCACCTGTTCAATAAGTTTGAAGATAAACTGCATCGTCGCCGGCACTTTTTCCGAAGGCTTGACGATGTACGTATTGCCTGCGGCTATCGCGTAAGGCAAATACCAGAACGGAATCATACCGGGGAAGTTGAACGGCGCAATCGTGGCGCACACACCAACAGGCTGGCGGATCATCAACTCGTCAATGCCGGGCGCGATATCTTCCACGAATTCACCCTTGCCCAGGTGCGGCATTCCGCAGGCAATTTCAACATTTTCAATGGCGCGCACCATTTCGGCTTTGGCTTCTTCAAACGTCTTGCCGCACTCTTCGGTGATCAACCTTCCGATCTCATCCTGGTTCGCCTTGAGCAGGTCGCGCAGTTTGAACAAATATTGCACACGGTCCTGCACAGGAGTCCTTCGCCAGGCCAGGAACGCGTCACTGGCGGCCTTTGCAGCGGCATCCACGTCGCTTCTTCCGCAGAGAGGCGTCTTCGCGATGATTTTTCCCGTCGCAGGATTGATGACTTCAAAATATTCCCTGGCGTCCGGTTTTACCCATTCGCCGTTGATATAGTTGAGGATTTCCATGATTTCTCCAAAGACGTTACGTGTTCCGTCTTGTGCAAGACGGAACACGTAACACGCTTCATGCAGTTTGCTTATCCATCAATTCCGCCAGCCCCTCGTCAATCAGGGTCAAGCCTTCTTCGAGTTGTTCTTCTGTGATGACCAGAGGCGGCACAACGAAAAGGACATTCTTGAAATTGAAAACATATAAACCATTGGAAACCAGGAAATTCTTGAGCGCAGTCAAGTCCATTGGCTCTTTGGTCTCGCGGTTCTTCACCAACTCAAGCGCGGAGAACATGCCAATGTAACGCACATCGCCAACGGAAGGATGTTTTGCCTTCAATTCCTCCAGCCGTTGGCCAAGATATTTTCCGACCTTCTTCGCATTCTCAAAAATCTTGTCTTCCTCGTAGGCTTCAATGGTGGCAAGCGCAGTGGCGCAGGCAAGCGCGTGTCCGTTATAAGTGAGGCCGGCCATTAACACTTTGTCGTCAAAGAATTTTGCGATCTTCTCACGGACAATCACCGCCCCCAGCGGCAAATACCCGGACGTGATTCCTTTCGCGGTCGTGATAATATCGGGCACAACGTCCCAGTTGTCCACGGCAAACCACTCGCCTGTCCGCCCCCACCCGCTCATGACTTCATCCGAAATGAGCAGGATGCCATATTTATCGCAAATTTCGCGCATACGCGGCCAGTAATCATCCGGCGGGATGATGAGACCGTTCGTACCCGTCACACCTTCGAGGAAGATCGCCGCGATCTGATCCGGGCCTTCATACTGAATTACCTCTTCCACGTGTTTGATGCACTCACGATGACAGGTATCCTTTGTCCAGCCAAACGGACAGCGATAGCAATACGGGTCAAGGAAATGAACGACACCCGGCAAAGCCGGTTCAACGGCCAGACGGCGGTAATCGCCGGTCAATGCCATCGCGCCGTGCGTCGCACCGTGATAGGAGCGATAACGCGCAAGGATTTTGTTCCGTCCCGTGTAGAAGCGCGCAATCTTGATGGCGTTCTCGTTGGCTTCTGCGCCGCCCAGGGTGAAAAAGGTCTTTTTCAAATCGCCGGGGGTTATTTCTGCCAATTTCCTGCCGAGCAAACCGCGCGGTTCGGTTGCCATGCCGGGCGAGGCGAAGGTCAATTTTGCGGCTTGATCCTGGATTGCCTTCACGACCCTGGGATGCTGGTGACCGACGTTCGTGTTCACCAACTGAGACGCAAAGTCCAGGTAGCGTTTGCCATCCACATCCCAAAAATAAGGCCCCTCCGCCCTGTCCATCGGGATCGGATTCACCTGCCCTTGATTGGACCATGAGAAGAAAGTGTATTCCTTATTCAGGTCGACGATCTCTTTTGCTGTCAATTTGGTCATGGGTTTCTCCATAAATGTCATTGCGAGCCGTTCTTCCCTGCACCGAACGCCCCGCACCTTTCATTCCCGATTCAACGAAGGTGCGGGGACGCAGGACGGTGTGGCGAAGCAACCTCCTATCTATGGAGAAGATTGCTTCGCAACAAACGCTCGCAATGACATAAAAATTATTTCTTCGCTTCCTTCACGACCTCCGCGTACACACTCAAGGTCTCATCGATATCCGCGTCGCTGTGTTCGTAGCACAGGAACCAGGGTTCGCGGGCATCGCGGTCGGGCATCACGCCGCGCTCGATGGCTTTATCGGCGAGAGAAAGATACATCGCGTGATCACTCTTTGCCCACTCGCGCTGACAGGTCACCGCGTCCACGCCAAACGAGAACGAAAACATGGCAGGATAGCCCGTGAATATCGCGGGGACGTCGTTCTCTTCAAAGATTTCTTTCAAGCCGTCCATGAGCCGCTGGCCGCGTTTTTCGATTGTCTTGAGGATCGGCTGGGATCTGAGCAGATTCAACGTTGCGTACGCGCCTGCAATACCGGGCTTGTTGTTTGTGTACGTCCCACCCTGCGCCACACCCTGCCCAATAATGGACATGATCTCCTTCTTGCCGCCGAACGCGGCCACGGGGTAGCCATTGCCGAGGGCTTTCGCGTACGTTGCCAGGTCCGGTTTGATGCGGTAGTATTCCTGGGCGCCGCCGTTTGCAATGCGGAATCCTGTCTTTACTTCATCCAGAATAAAGACGCACCCATATTCTTCCGTCTTCCTGCGGATCAATTCCAGGAATCCATCCTGGGGGTTGATCGCCGCGCAATTGCCCTGGCACGGCTCCGTAATCACAGCCGCAATCTGTTCGCCATAAGAACGCATCACACGCTCAAAACCATCGAAGTCGTTGAACGGCAGGGTGATGATGAACTCGCGCATCCCCTTTGGAATGCCCGATGATGCAGGCACAGCAATCGGACTGCGGCGATTGCCATAAGTTTCCACCGGCGCATAAGTTGACCAGAGCGTGTGATCGTGAAAACCGTGATAGTTGCCTTCAAATTTCAAAATTAAATCGCGCCCGGTGTAAGCGCGCGCGACTCTGATTGCGTGCATGGTGGCCTCGGTTCCCGAACAGGCGAAGCGCACCATCTCCACAGCAGGACACATCTCCACGATCATTTCGGCGACCTGCACTTCAAGTTCGCCCGTCATCGCGAAGAGCACACCTTTTTGGATTTCCTCGATAACCTTTCGATCCACCTCATCGTACGAATGCCCTAAAATAATAGGCCCGAAGGCCATGCGATAATCAATATATTTCTTTCCGTCAACATCCCATAAATAACCGCCCTTGGCTTTCTCCACGTAGGGAGTGACGCCATCCCCCCAAAATCTGAAATTTGAATTTACTCCTAATGGCACAACTTTCTGGGCGCGCTGTTGTAATGAGTGCGTCTTTGGGCCAAACATAAAAAGATTCTCCTTTGGGATTAATCGGATGCCGCGGCGGCTTCCCCTTCGGAAATTTGTTGTACGATACGCTCCGGGACCCGCCACTGATAAACGTCTTTGATCACGAGCGGCACAATGGACGTGGTGGTTTTGCGAACGCCCGGCACCTTCCGCACAACTTCCGTCACGAAATGATAGATCTCGGATGTGTCCTTCGCTACCACCTGAATGCTGACGTCCGTTTCCCCGATGCCGCACGCCACATAACTGACCTGGTCAAACTCTGCCATTTTTCTCGCCACTTCGAGAATCCGGTCAGATTCGACCTCGAGCCAGACGTCCGCTATGGTAGTCAGGCCAAACGCCTGAGGTTTTGCCACTGCACTGACCTGGATGACACGGTCTTCCACCATGCGGTCAATGCGATAACGAACAGCGCGCTCGGAAATATCCCCAATCCGGCGCGCAATCTCCGAAGCGGACATTCGCCCATCTTCGAGTAATAAATTGACAATTTTTATGTCGGTTTTGTCGAATTCATACATAATTTTTTATTATTATTTCCGAAACGGACAGGCAGAATATACCTTACGACTATTTAATCGTCAAGGGGAATATAAAAATCCCCGCAGTCCATTTTTGAACTGCGGGGATTTCGGCTCTGCCTCACGGGCTGACTTGGTATAACCTGAATCGCCGGTCACTGAACAAGAGTGGGAAATGGCCGGGATATGCAGTTTGAAGAGCAATCATCCAATCGGGTTCACCGCGCAATAAAATGTACTCAATTTTATTTTCCTGCAATCTCGCAAATCGGTCCTCCGGCGAAAGGTTCTCCCCCATCAACGATTTCCAAAGCTGCGTCTGTTCTCCGCCGGATTGGACGCGGAACACGAGCGGAACGAATTTCAACGTGAGGCTGGGAATGATCGAATTGGGAGTCGCGTCCGGCCCACCGATGATAATGGGCGCGTCAACATCCATGCCGTTCATGAATTCGCCCATGCTCACGTAGTTTGAGTAAATGTCAACCAGATCGAGCGTGGTGGGAGGCAGGTTGCCCACGGCCCACGGGCGGACATAGATAACGCCTGCAAGAAGAACCGCAGTGATGGAAATATAAAACGCGGGCTGCGTCCATATCTGCAAACGTTCGGGTAATTTGATGCGGCTGACGATTTCGTATCCGACCCATGCCAGGAAAGCGAAGGCCAACCCGAACGGCATCAGCCATGTCAGACGCCATAACTGGAATGGCGTGGTGAAGAATCCGACCAGCCAGCCTGTGTACGGGAACATGCTCACGCCCAGCACGAGAAATGCCGCCAGCACAAAGCGCGCAATCTTGTGTTTCCAAAAGAAGAACAGACTCACGACCGCCGCGGCCAGGCTCAATTCGTAAGGCAGGCCCGTGGTGAGGTAACGTGAAATACCGTAAAACTGCGTACCTTCAACGATGTCAATGCGGCGGACGCCGAAGCGGGCGAATTCGTCATTTTCGGCGACATCGGTGAGGGAGAAACTCAACGTCTGCGAATATTCCCCGCCGCCAAAACGGAATGAATACGGGATCAAGACCACTGCGGCAAGGATGCCAATCATCATCACGTATTTCCAGCGGATGTCTTTTTTGAATAAGGACGGCAATCCGTACACGCCCGCAATCATGCAGGCCATGCCAAATTGGATCGGGTGCGTGAAGACCATCGCCAGGGCGGCCAGACCGACCAGCACCAATCTGCGTGCGCGCAGGTTCTCAAGGTACTCCACTGCGAGCGTGAAGAAAATCAGGGAAATGACAAATGCCGCGGCCACTTTATCTTCGGTGAGACGCTGGAAAAATAGATTGCCGGGCTGGTTGAAGCGCGTCAGGCGCATGAGACTGAAACCCTGCGCGAGGACGGCGATGGCCGCGCCCGCGCGAGGGAGGCCAAGAGTCCGCCCGAGGGTGTAAATGCCGATAAAGGAGAAGCAGGCCAAAGTCGGGGGAAGAAGCGAGCCGGTGACGAGGAGGCCGTCTACTTTGCTGAGTCCCGAAATCAGCGCTTCGACGAGCGGCCAGTAGGCGATCCAAAAGCGCGGGATTTCGAGCCGGTTGAGTGAGTCCGGGAAAATAAAGTCGAGTGCGGGCGTGTGCTGGTAATAATAAAGCAGGGCGTTGTACGTGAAGGCGTCGTCGTGAATGAGCGGCGGATGCGCCATGCTCGCAAAGAAGAGCGCGCCTCCAATCGCAGTGACGATGACCACGATTTCCCACCAGGCTGTCTTTTCAAATTCAAATTTGGTTTTCGGATTACGCAGAAAAAATACGAGGAGCGCGGCCGCACCCCACAACCCAAAGCCCCAGTGAATAAAAGTGAAGTTCAACGAGAAGACGCGTGCGAGAACGCCCAGGATGCCCGCGGCAACAATGGACAGGACAAACCCGCCAAGCAAGACGCGCGCCGGATGCGCGGAGATGTCTGTGATATGCCAGAACGTGACTGCACCGGGAAGTAGAAAAAGAAGAAAGCCGATTGCAAAGCGAAGATATATATTTGCGACCCAGCCCTGCCAGGGAAAGAGCGCGAGAAAAAGCCAGGCAAGCATGGAAAGGATGACGATGAAAATTTTATTTTTGGGCAAGGGAAATCTCCAAAAGATGAATACTGGTCGATTATACTTGTTTCGATTATTATCCTTTCTGGTGATTACCCACATCTTTGGCAGGACTGCACTTAAACGTAATCAGGCTCTTTGTCCGCGAATTCACGCGAATTTTCGCTAATTTCCAAACCATTCGCGCAGGCTTGTCCTGAGCCTGTCGAAGGATTAGCGTAAATTCGCGGATAGGTTTTGCCTGGAAAAAAGCTCCGCGCTTGATTGTGGTAACACCCAGCCGCGAATTTCACCTCCTGGACGGACAGTCCAGGGTGCAGGCGGATTTTTAGAAAAATCCGCGTAATCTGTGGCAGGGAATTCATTATCTGCCCATCGTCCTGCCAGGAACGGGAAAATCTTTGAGTTTATTTGATTTGAAATGGAGCAATTTGAATGTCCATCCAGAAACAAAAGACGCCGCGCATCTCGGTCATCATGCCCGCCTTCAATGAAGGCGATGTGATCGGCCCGGTCATCAAACAAGTGCGCGCGGTGGTTGGAAAAATCGACAAAACACACGAGATCATCGTGATTGACGATGGTTCATCCGACAACACAGCCGAAGCCGCGCGTGCCGCGGGTGTGACGGTGATCCAGCATCCGTACAACATCGGCAACGGCGCGGCCGTAAAGACCGGCATCCGCCACGCGCGCGGGAGCATCCTTGTCACCATGGACGGCGACGGTCAGCACGACCCGAACGACATTCCCAAACTGCTTGGGCGCATCGGCCCGTACGACATGGTGGTCGGAAGCCGCAGCCGTGAATCGGACACCGCCGCGCACCGCGACGCTGCCAACATGGTTTTCAATTCGCTGGCAAGCTACGTATCCGGCCGAAAAATCGAAGACCTCACATCCGGCTTCCGCGCCATCAAAACACACATCGCGCGCCAGTTCGTTTATCTTCTGCCCAACCAGTTTTCCTACCCGTCCACCATCACATTGTCCATCGTGCGCGCCGGATACAGCCTCGGCTATGAACCCATCCGCTTTGCGCGCCGCGCCGGGAAAACAAAAAGCAAGATCAAGCCGTTGCGCGACGGCTTGCGCTTCCTGATGATCATTTTGAAGATCGCGGTCTTTTACGCGCCGCTCAAAATTTTCGTGCCGCTCAGCATCTTCACCTTTCTCGTCGGTGTGACTTACGGCCTCATGCGCATCTTCGTGCTCAGCGCGCCATACGGACAAACCTCCGCCCTGCTTATGTCCACTGCCGCCTTGATTTTCATGGTTGGGCTGGTCTCCGAACAGATCGCGCAGTTGCGCTTCGACCGAAGTGAATCCAATACACACATCAACGCGGACGAATGAAAGACACACAGCCAATTTTGATCATTTCAACGGGACGCACGGGCACCATCTTCTTCTCGCGTCTCTTCGCGGACCTCTATCCTGTTGCCGCTTCCCATCACGAACGCGGCGTTTCGAGACCCATCCAAATTCTCACGAATTTACATTTCTCGCACCTCTTCCCCAAAAGCGGACTCAGGTCCGCGTGGAGATTGCTCAAGGGCAACGAGATCGAAACCTGCGAAAAGCCCTTTCACATCGACGCGAATTGCTTCCTCTACGGCCTGGCCCCGCTCGCGCCGGAACTCTATCCAAACCTGAAAGTCCTTCACATCGTTCGTGACCCGCGCGCGTACGTCACGTCACATTTGAATTTCCAGCGCCAAAAAGGGACAAGCTTCATCGCCAACCACTTCGTCCCGTTCTGGCAGCCCAATCCATTTCTCGTCGGCGAGGTCCCATTGACCAAAGTCTTCGGCGTCACGCGCTTTGAGAAATACTGCTGGATTTGGGATTTCAAGAACCGCGTGATGGAAGGATTGGAAAACACATCCACGCCATACATGCGCGTCCGCTTTGAGGATTTGTTCAACACACCGAATCCCGAAGAACTCTTCGGCCAGATCACAGACTTTATCGGCCTGCCGCGCTTGACCGGAATCCGCGACCGATTCCGCGAACCAGCCAACAACTCCACCAAAACCGTCTTCCCCGACTGGCCCGAATGGACGCCGCGTCAATGCGCGCAACTCCATTCATTTTGCGGAGCGCGCATGAAAAAGTATGGATATGGAGGAGAGAAGGAATGGGAGGAGAAAGTGCGTAATGCGTAATACGTGTAGCGTGTTGCATGTTCCGTTCCCTGCCTGTTTTCCTGTCTACGTGTCTAATTGTTTCCGTGTTTACCCGCCTCTCTCCCCATGAAAAAACGCCAACTCCTCGTCTACATCGCAAGTGCGGTCCTGTCCATCGCTTTTCTCGCCTATCTCCTCCTCAACCTGGACTGGGAAACCCTGCGCGCCGCGTTTTCGGATGTCCGCTGGGGCTGGCTGGTTCTGGCTTTCCTTGCCTATTTCGTAAACATCTTTTTGCGCGCATTGCGTTTCAAAAACCTGATTTATTCGCGGCCTGTCCGCTGGATCGAGCTTGTCCCTGTTTCTGCGTTGCACAACCTTTTCATGTACCTCATGCCCGCAAAGACAGGCGACGTTTCCTACATTTTTCTCGCGAAGAATCGCCTGAACGTCTCCCTCTCCGAGGGGACGGCCACCCTGCTCGCAGCGCGTTTCTACGATTTCAGTGTGGTCGCCTTCATCCTGGCCTGCATACTGCCCTTTTCCCGAAGCGGGATGCCGGATTGGATTTTTCGATCCGCGATTTTCTTTTGCCTGATCGTCCTAACTGGCGCGCTCGGTGTCTTCCTGTTTCTCAAATTATCAAAACCAAGCTCACGAAAACTTAATCCAACAAACCCGCTTTTTCTGCGCGTCCTCAACGCATGGGACAGGTTCATCGCGGGCCTACGTGAAATTCAAAGCAACGGGGCAAATTTGCGCGTGGCCTTCATCACGCTTGGCATCTGGCTGTGTTTGTATTCAAATTTTTACTTCATTGCTCAAAGCATAGGCACACCGATCACTTTTTATCACATTTCCATTATCTCAATCGTGATGGTTCCGCTCACCCTGCTCCCCCTGCAAGGATTCGCAAATATTGGCACACACGAAATCGGCTGGGCGTCTGTGCTGGTTGCATTTGGTTATCCCTACGACACCGCGCTCGCGATTGCGGTCGGGTCGCATTTCGTGCTTTTGCTGTCCGTCCTGCTCGCGGGCGGACTTAGCTTTGGGCTGTCACAATTTCTTTCATCACATTCTATGGAAGAAGGCACAACTTGACTTCCATCCCGCCACCCGAAATCAACGACTTCAAAATAATCACCGCTTCCTGCGTGACCTTAGACCTGCCAGCCCTCCCAAGCAGTTTCTACCGCCACGGCTGGCAATCCTGGTCCCTCGCCGCGTGGACAGATCTCACGCCCCTCCCCGTTCAACGTCCTGTCAATTTACATCCCCAGCAAATTGACCCTGCCTACGCGTACGAGTCAAGGCCCAACGGCTCATGGCTGGGCGCGGTCGAATCTGCAGACGGCAAAGTCCTTTTGCTGGGAGCGCTCGGAACGGACGCGCATGTCCGTTTAAACGGCGGCCAGTTCGAGGGTCAGTATGAAGCGGGGACGGGAGATTGGTTCATTGCCTTTGGCGGAGAGCAAGTCGTGTTTTCGCAATATGCGGAAGAACTTGGCAAAAGATTTGATGTGACAAAAACCAAGCCCGCGCCGCGCGTTTGGTGCTCGTGGTACAGCCTGTATGCCGCCATTGACGAAGGCATCCTTCACGAAATTTTTGATAGACTCGGCGATTTGCCATTCGACATTTTGCAGGTGGACGATGGCTGGCAAATCAAAATTGGCGATTGGGAAGCGAACGAAAAATTCCCATCGGGCATGGCCGCGCTCGCAGACAAAATCAAATCCACTGGCCGCAAGGCGGGACTCTGGCTCGCGCCGCTCATCGCCGTGAAATCTTCGCAGCTGTTTCGCGAACATCCCGATTGGTTCTTGAAAGATGAAAAGGGGAAATTCGCCTCGGCGGGATTCAACTGGGGCGAGCAGCTCTACGCGCTCGATACCACCCATCCTGCCGCGCTCGATTGGCTGGCCGCGCTGATGAGACAGGTCCGCGCCTGGGGATTTGACTATCTCAAACTCGATTTTCTTTATGCAGGCGCGTTGCCCGGCAAACGTCACGCGGACGTGCCGCGCGAGATCGCCTATCGCAACGGGTTGAAAATTCTGCGCGAAGCGATGGGCGAAGACGCGTTCTTCCTGACCTGCGGCGCGCCCATCATCCCATCGCTTGGTTTGTGCGACGCATTGCGCGTTGGGCCGGATGTCTCCGGCGAGTGGGAAAGTTACCGCGACGTGGTTCTGCTTTCCAACCCAACCACGCCCGGCACAAGAAATGCAATCCGCACGACGATAAATCGTCTGTGGCTGAGCTCGCTTCTTCTCATAGACCCCGATGTGGCTTACTTTTCTTCAAAAGGCAATTCACTTTCCGAAGAGCACAAAAAACTCTTGCAGGATTTGGCGCTCGTTTGTAATTTCAAAGCCACATCGGATTTACCCCAATGGCTTTCAGAAGATGACAAAGAGACATTGCGCTCGTTCCTTTTGTCCGCGCAGAAAATCAACCGCGCAGGCCGCTGCACCTTCCAACTGGGGGACCGCCAGGTAGATTTTTCATCGGCGGGCGAATTGCCCACGCCGCCAACGGGCTTCAATGCACTGATTGGAAACCTTGTCGGCTGGGTGGGAGGATTAGGATTGGTGCGACAGATTTTGGATGAAATGGGAAGCAAATCATTGGAGAAGATGAAAAAGGAACTATAAACAAGAGCGACCTGCACAGGTCGCATGCAACACGGCCTTCGCGGTCTCGTGCCAATTTCAGTAAATCACAGGTTTGTCATTCTGAGGAGCCAGCGCTCTTCTGGCGACGAAGAATCTCCTGCAATTCAATTTGGGTAATTAAATGGGGTTTCTGTATTGACTTCGTCTTCGCCTTAAGTACAATATAACCATAATAATCTCTATCCCACACCTTTGCTGTTAAGGAGAATTATCAATGAACGTCAAAAGAAAGGTTTCTTTTCGTCTGCTTTTCAATTGCTTCAGTTTGTTGGTTTTGATAACGGGGGCCATCACACCACAACCCGTATCCGCCTCACATACTCCAGATCCCACCAGCGTAACAATTGCCGGTTCGCTCCAAAGCGCAGTGGGATGTGCGGGCGATTGGGATCCAGCATGCGCTGCGAGTCATCTCACCTACGATTCCTCCGATGATGTCTGGCAGGGATCGTGGACAATCCCCGCCAACAATTACGAATACAAAGCCGCGCTCAACAATGGCTGGGATGAAAATTACGGCCTGCACGCGGTGCCCGGCGGCGCAAATATTCCGCTGGCATTGGGGGCCAATACCACAGTCAAGTTCTATTACGATCACAAATCCCATTGGATCACAGACAATATCAATTCAGTCATCGCAGTAGCGCCGGGCAGTTTCCAGGGTGAACTGGGTTGCCCGGGCGATTGGGATCCGAGCTGTCTGCGCTCGTGGCTACAGGACTCCGACGGAGATGGGATCTACTCTTTTGAAACCACAGCCCTGCCCGCTGGCAATTACGAAGGCAAGGTTGCGCTCAACGAAAGCTGGGATGTAAATTACGGTCAGGGCGGCGTGCAGAATGGCTCAAACATTGCGTTCACTGTGCCATCCAATAACAAAAAAGTGACCTTCACTTATGACTCCTCCAGCCATGTGCTCACCATCAATGCCGGGCCTACCTATGACAACAATGTCTTCTGGGATGGACTACGGCACGATTCGCGCGATCTCCTCTACCGCACACCGGGCGGCGCAGTGACGGCTGGCACGCCCGTGCTCATCCGCTTCCGCACTTTTCACAACGATGTGACAGGTGTTTCCCTGCGCGTGTATGACTTGAATGCGAACGGACAACACATCGTCCCCATGTCGCTCGCCGCAACGGATGTCTCCTGTTATCAGTCCGGCCTTGAGGATTCCACCTGTGACTTCTGGCAGGCCACGCTGGACGAAGCGGCGCCCAACAACTTGTGGTATCGCTTCATCGTCACCGACGGCACCGATACCGATTACTATGCCGATAACACACCCGCGCTCGATGGCGGCCCCGGCAGTGCCAGTGACAATGTTGTGGATCAAAGCTATGCCCTCATGTTCTACGATCCAGCCTTCAGCGCGCCTGAATGGGCAAGCAGCGCCAGCATCTATCAAATCTTCCCCGACCGCTTCGACAATGGCCGCTCCAATAATGATCCGCATACTGACGATGTCCGCTACGATGACCCGGTCTTGAAACTCAGTTGGGGCGTCTTGCCCGAAGGTTACTGCCGCAACTATGCGGATGGGGCCACCAATTGTCCGTGGCGCTTCGATACAACCCCGCCTGCCGACAACCCGACGAAGGAACAGCCGCGCGGCCGCGATTATTTCGGCGGCGACCTCAAGGGCGTGGATCAATCGCTGGACTATCTCGAGTCCCTCGGCGTCACCACCATCTATTTCAACCCGATCTTCGACTCGGGCTCCAATCACGGCTACGACACGCAGGATTACTACAAGATAGATCCCTACTTCGGCACGCAAAAAGATTGGGAGAATCTTGTGAAGCACGCCCGCGAAAAACACATCAACATTGTTTTGGATGGTGTCTTCAATCACCTCTCATCGGATTCTCCCTTCTTTGACCGTTACCATCACTATTCAACGGATGGCGCCTGTGAGTCGCTCTCTTCCCCGTATCGAAGCTGGTTCACCTTCCATGACGTTCCCGCAGGGACAGGGAAGTGCGTCGGCAGTTCGGGACAGGCGAATTCCGCCACCTATGATGGCTGGTTCGGCTTCGACTCGATCCCCGTCATCAACAAGTCCCTGCCCGAAGTCCAACAGTACTTCGTCACCGACCAAAACAGTGTCTCGAACTACTGGCTGGATAAAGGTGCGGAGGGCTGGCGCCTGGATGTGATGGGTGACTCGTCCTTCCCTGCCGGTTATTGGGAAACCTTCCGCAGCGAAGTGAAGGACAACAAGTCTGATGCGCTCATCATCAGCGAGACATGGCAAAAGGACAGCACGCTCCTGCGCATGTTGCGCGGTGACCGCGCCGACACCACCATGAACTATCGCCTGCGCGATGCCATCCTCGGCCTGCTCGCCCCCCAGCCATTTGACTCGAAAGGCTTTGCCGACAGCGGACGCATCATCCTGCCTTCCGAATTTGCCGCCCGCCTCGAATCCATTCGAGAGGATTATCCCAATGCGGCGTACTACTCGCTGATGAATCTCGTGGACAGCCACGACACCGAGCGCATCCGCTGGACGTTGACACCGGGTGAGGAGACCACCGCAGACAAGGAACTCAACGCCGCGAACGTCGCCGAAGGATTGCAGCGCCAGCAGCTCGCCTCGTTGATCCAGTTCACCGTGCCCGGCGCGCCGACTGTCTTTTACGGTGACGAGGCAGGCATAACCGGCGACGATGATCCCGATGACCGCCGCACCATGCCATCACTCGAAGACGAAGAAGATAACAACAGCCTCTTCAAACATTACCGGGCGCTCAACAAACTAAGGGATAAGAACGATGTGCTGATAAATGGAGACTTCAAAGTCCTGCTTGCCGATGACGCATCACAGCTCCTCGCCTATGGCCGCAAGACCGAAGAACAAGGCGCGGTGATCATCGTCAATCGCGGAACACAGGCGCAGGCATTCAGCATCCCCGTTGCAGGCTATCTTCCGGACGGAGTCATCTTGAAGCGTGCGTATGTTGTCGGTAGCGGCGACCCACAACAGGTCACGGTAACGAACGGTGCCATCGTTGGAAATATCGCCCCGTTAAGTGGTTTGATCCTCGTCACCGGCCGCGTTGATCTCAAACCCACATCCAATCCAACTGGCCTGTACGTGACCAATGAAGGCAATCAAACGGTCAGCCTCGAATGGGATGGCGTGACCGATTCCACCGGCTATAACGTTTATCGCAGTCCATTGAGCGGCGGCGGATGGGTCAAGGTAAACAGCGGTCTTCTGACAACCCCTGTATTCACCGATACCGGCCTGCAAAACTCAAAAACCTATTACTACATTGTCACGGCCATGGATGACCACGGCAACGAAAGCGGATACTCCAACGAGGTCAGCGCGTTGCCGCATCTTTCGATTGGATGGGCCAACCTGCAATGGCCGCCCACGATGAGCCACACGATCAGCGCGGTTGACCGCACTGATAACGCCTATGGTCAGGTTTGGATTGACGGTGTGACCAATCAGCCCGGACAGACTCCGAGTCTGCGCGCGCAATTGGGCTTCGGGCCTTCCAACAGCGATCCAAATGGCAACCAGGATTGGGTTTGGGTTGATGCGGCGTTCAACACGGACGCGGGCAACAACGATGAATTCGTCGCCAGCATGATGCCTGAATCAATCGGCTCATTCGATTACGCCTACCGTTATACAACCACCAACGGTGCGAGTTGGATCTACGCGGATTTGGACGGCATCGGGAATGGATACGATCCCGCCCAAGCCGGGAAACTGACCGTAAATTCAAGCGGCGATACCACCCCGCCAACAGTTCCGACCGGGCTGAATGTTCTTTCCGCTTCTCCCGCTGGGATTGAGTTGGCATGGGACGCCATTGTCGGTGATTCATCCCTGTTTGGTTATGAGGTCCTGCGCGCTGATTCTTCAGGCGGCCCGTATACGATGATCGCGCGAGTTACCGGGACTTCCTACATGGACACGGTTGTCAGCGAAGGTGCGGCTTACTATTACGTGGTTCGCTCACTCGATCAATCCTTCAACCGCTCGGGCAATTCAAGTGAAGCCTCTGGGACGGCTCAATTGCGGACAGTCACCTTGACGTTTAACGTCACCGTCCCCGCCACGACAGATGCCACCGCCCGCTCCGTTTACATTGCCGGCTTCCTCAGCCGCCTGGATGGCGGCATGCCTGATTGGAACCCTGGCGCCGTTGTGCTGACCCGCCTGGATGCCACTCACTGGACGATCACGTTCACCGGCAAAGAGTCCACGCAGATCGAATACAAGTACACGCTGGGCGATTGGGAGCATGTGGAGAAGGATGGCGCCTGCGGCGAAATTGCCAACCGCTTGCTCACGCTCAGTTATGGAACTACGGGAACCCAAACCATAAACGACACCATACTCAATTGGAGAAACGTGGCTCCGTGCGGTAACTGATAATCTCTCTGAAAAAAAACGAACAGGCACCGAATGATGCCTGTTCGTTTTTAAATTAAGCCTCTTCGATTGCCCATTAATTACCGGCGACCTCATCCGTCTTCGCGGCCATGATGAAATCATTCCTGTGCAGGCCGCGGACCACATGCGTCCACCATTGAACCGTAACCTTCCCCCACTCCGTCGCAATCAGCGGGTGATGTCCTTCTTCCTCGGCAATCCCACCAATTTTGTTGGTGAAATCGAGCGCTTCGGCAAAATTCTTGAGTTTGAAGACGCGCTCCAATCGCTTGGCACCGTCCACTTCCCTGACCTGCCATTGCGGGACATGGAACATCAAATCTTCAATCTCCGCGTCGGTCAAAGCCGGTTCGCCCACGCGGCAGGCAACACATTTTCCAGCGGCAAGGTTGATCATCGTACACTTCCTTTCTAAAATAGACTTTATCGGTAATTGGGAAAAACGTCCCGAAGGTTGCCGTCAGATATCCAAATTACTCGAAATAAACCTTCGGGACGATGCTCGTACATTATTTCCGATAATGTCCAATATCTAAAATACGGGTAAAAGATGGAGTACACCACCGATAAAAAACAGGACAGTCATGCCATTTGACACTTTATGTTTCAGGCCAAAGAAGACGACCTGCTCAACTGTCCGCATGAACCAGAAGACCGAAAAGGCAATCAAAAGCGTTTGACCCAGCTTGGTCATGGTTAATTCAGGTTGAAACACAAAGGAAACATACGCCATGACTAAAAACATGTAAGTCAGGCGCAGGTTCAGGATTTGCATCACCGAACGATTGACATGAGTCAATGACGCAAGGTCTTCCTTCCATTTGAAAATCCTCCAGAAGAAGAGATGAAAGACTGCAAATCCCAGGTTGTAGATACCGCAAAGTGTCAGCAGAAATTTTGGTTCAAGCATTTTGTAAAGCGGACTGAAGTCCGCGCTCCGCTCGTTTTTGGATTGCGGACTTTAGTCCGCTAACTCACCAACTTCTCTAAATCCCTTACCGAATCCAACTTTACGCGCAACACGCGCCTGCCGGCGGCCTTCAACGCTTCGTAATCACCTAACGCCTGCGCATGTAACAACGTTGCAAAAGTCAAACCTTCGGTGGGAATGTCCATGTCATCCTGCGCGTCGTAGACGACCTGAACGAACCAGCCCTTGTTCGGGCCGCCTTTGTGGAATTGGCCTGTCGAATGTTGGAAGCGCGGACCGAAGCCAGCGGTCACGGCACACTTGGTTTTCGCGCGGATTGCCACACGCAGTTTTTGGATTACGTCAATCATTTCTCCGTTGCGCGGCAGATATGCGTTGATGGAAATAAAATCTCCATCTTTCGCGCCAGACAAGAATTTCTCCATAGCGGACTTTGCGTCCTTCACATTCACCAAATCCACATCGGCGAGATCGCCCGTCTTTTGATAATCCGCAATCTTCGCCTTTGTGCGATTTTTGCTGTCCTGCACGTCAGGCTGATCAAACGCATTCACACCAAGAATGGAGCACGCCGCCGAAACCGCAATCTCCCAGCGGAAGAATTCCGCGCCCACTTCGTAGAGATTGGAGATTGGGGATTCGATGACAGGATGACCCGCACCGCGAAGCGCGGCGATTGATTCAGCTAATTCGCCTGTTTGACGCAGATAAACAAACAAGCGGTCATCCCCATAGACTTCGGGCGCGCCGACTGGTTCCAATGCAACGGGCAGGATTCCCTTCCCATGCTTGCCGCTCGACTCGGCAACGACCTGCTCGATCCAGCCTGCCAACGCGGACAAAGGCGCATCACACAGGACCGTCAACTTGTCGCGGCCTGCGAGAGCAGACTCAGCCATCACGGCTCCCAACGCCATCCCAGGGTTACGCGCCACAGGGACATCCATGCCGCATTGACGTTTCATCCAATCGGCGTGGTCGAGCAGACGGGGCAAGTCCATGCCGAGCAAGGCGGCGGGGACCATGCCGAAATCCGTCAGCGCGGAGAAGCGGCCGCCGACCATTTCATCGGAGGAGAAAATTATTCGGAAGCCGCGCTCACGTGCGAGCCTTTCGAGCGAAGTGCTTGTATCGGTAATGGCGGCGAAACGCGAGCCATCACCTTTGGATAGTTCCCAAAAATAATCGAACGCGGCCATGACTTCCGCCGTGCCGCCTGATTTGCTGGCGACGATGTACAACGACTTGTTGGGCGGATAATCCAGCGCGGCTTGTTTAACTTGGATTGGGTCAGTCGAATCCAAAATTGCAAGGGACAACGAGAGGCCCCCCTCTTTCTCTCCCCCCATTTTCGGGGAAAATGGGGGGAGATGGAGGGGGGCCGCGGCAAGCAATGAACTCAACACTTCCGCGGTCAATGACGAACCGCCCATGCCGAGCACAAGCACGCGGTCAATGCCTGCTTTTTGGATTTCATCTGCAAAGGCTTTGTACGCGGGAGTCAAAGCGCGGGCTTTTTCGGGGGAGTCCAGCCAGCCAAGCCGGATTTCGACTTCGGCCTGCCCAAGCGGGTCGTTTGCCCAAAGAGTTGGATCATGGCTCCAGAGGCGCGCGGGAACGGAATCCACCTCGAGCTGAGTTAAACGTTTGGAAACGGAATCAGCCAGGGGTCCAAGAGAAGATGCGGCGTTCTTCCTTCTTTCATCAATCGTCGCAAGCAATTGCGTGAACGCGTCCGAGAAGGATTTGACTCCTTCGTCTTCCAATTCCTGGGTGACAACGTCCATCGAAATGCCCGCGGCTTCGAGTTTCGCAAGGTCTGCGCGGGATTTGTCGAGGCCGTTCGTGAGGGTGATTTCAGCAACGCCATGGTCACGGAAGGCATCGAGCGTGGCGGGCGGGACGGTGTTGACGGTGTTCGCACCGATAAGGTTGTCCACGTAGATAGTGTCGGGGTAAGCGGGATTCTTCGTGCTGGTCGAGGCCCACAGCGGACGCTGGAAGCGCGCACCGTTGACTCTGAGTTTTTCCCAGCGTTCGCCCGCGAAGGTTTGCTCAAAAATTTCGTAGGCAAGTTTGGCGTTTGCAATCGCGGCCTTGCCGCGCAAGGGCGAACCTTCGGGAAGTTTCGGGTCAATCTTGGTATCCACGCGCGAGACAAAGAACGATGCGACTGATGCGATGTGGTCAAGCCCCTCACCCTGCCCTTCGCGAAGCATCCCTGTGGGGCTCCCAGTAGGAGAGGGTCGCTGAAGGTAGTCTTCGAGGCCGCTGAGGTAGGCGTCCATCACTTCGGCATAGCGCACCAGCGAAAAGATGAGCGTGACATTGACATTCACGCCCGCGCCAATGGCCTTGCGAATTGCAGGGATGCCCGCTTTTGTGGCGGGAATTTTCACCATGAGATTCGGCTTCGCCACGCGCGCCCAAAGTCCCTGTGCCTGCGCGGCTGTGCCTTCGGTATCGTTCGCAAGATACGGACTCACTTCGAGACTCACGTATCCATCGCCGCCGTTGGTTTCTTCGTACAAGGGTAAAAATGAATCGCAGGCTTCCTTGATATCTTCAATCGCGAGCTGCCAGAAGATTTTTTCTTTATCCCAGCCTGCCCATGCGAGCGGCGTGAGCGCGGAATCGTAATCGTTGGTTTTTGCAATCGCATTGTTGAAAATGGTCGGGTTGGAAGTGACACCGCGAATGTCACCGCGTTGAATCATGGAGTTGAGTTCGCCGTTTTCGAGAAGTTTTCTTTGGATGTTGTCGTACCAGAGGGATTGGCCGAGGGAGGTGAGTTTTTGAATGGGATTCATTTTTTGTTCGATAGTTGGGTGAGATAAAGGATGAAAGATGAATTAGGAAGGATGTGTGTTGCGTGTTCCGTTGTGTGCTTGTCTGCTTGTTTCCGTGTCTGCCTGTCTACGCGTCTCCATCTACATCAGACTTTCTCCAAACAGGGGTCGTCACGAATGACAGCGATCTGCTGTCCCAGATAGGCCACAGGCGGGAGACCGTGCCAGCGCCGCAACAAATGATAGGCGGGAGAAGTCAGCAAGCGGCAAGCCTCTACAGCGGGCTTCCATTCCTCTTTGCGAATTTCAGTAACTGTGACTTCGCGAGGCAGCAAGCCAAAATCCCAGGCGGCGCACAAGCGGGCGATAAAATCCACCCGATCCGCCAGGGATTCCAGCACATCAGGTGCGTCCGCATCCGGGTATAAAGAACCGTCCAGCCAGCGGGACTCATTCATCTTTTTTTACATCCAAAAAAACATTGGAAAACCAATCCCGCACCTGACGGGCCTGCTCGCGTTGTTCCATATCGGTAATGTTCTCCAAGGGACGATGCAGGGCAATTCGTTCGAGGTGGGTTTCAGCGGCAAGACGGGCGCGGGAGGTATTCGCGTCATTGCCAGACAGGTTTTGTCTCTGCCGCCAAAGAGTCCAACACTCGCCTGCGCTTAACAATCCAGCCTTGCAAAGCGAATAAATATCCAAAAAATCGCGCGGCGCTCCTCGTTCAATCAAGGCAACCATTTTCGCGGCTACAAGGTCGGGCAGGCTGTCCAGCGGAACGTCAATCCAATTCGCTGAGACAGGCTCTTGAAGACGCGCGGAGCGGGCGGCAATCTGAAAACTGAAAACCACCTTGTCACCCTGGAATAATTCAACGCTGACCACATCACCCCAGGCGCGAACGCTTGTGCGGCCAAATTTAGACAATGCAATTTCCAGAACACGCACCACGGCTTGCCTTTGATGGTCGGCCAGCGCATCAGACCACCACGCATCCACATCATGTGTTGAACGATAGTCGAGGTAATGAAACAACCCAAATGCACCGCCGAGGGAAATATGCTCCGCCAGGTTCGCTTTGACCAACGCATCCAGGCAGGCTCGCGCGTATGGAGACAAATGGGCTGGTTGTCGAGGCTGGATATTTTTCATGCGTCGAAAATTATACCGTCTTCCATCGCTTTAATCTTTCCCACGCGCCTCGCCAGCCTCTCGCCGCCCGCGTCATTCCCCTGATAACGCGCATTCAAAAACGCAGGCACAAGCACCTTTGCCAGTTCAGGCCCAATCACGCGGCCGCCGAGACAAAGCACATTCATATCGTCGTGCAAAACACCTTGCGCGGCGGAATATGTATCGTGGCAAATCGCGGCCCAGACGCCTTTCATCTTGTTGGCGGCGATGCACGCGCCCACACCGGAGCCGCACACCAAAATCCCGCGCTCGGCTTCGCCATTTTGGATCGCGCGGCCAAGTTTCTCGGTAAAGTCGGGAAAGTCCACGCTCTCGGTTGAATTCGTCCCCAGGTCAAGCGGCTCGTGTCCTGCGGCGCGCACTGCTTCGAGCACAGTCGTTTTCAACGGGAATCCCGCGTGGTCACATGCTACAGCTATTTTCATCATTCACCTTTATCTTGTACCGCGACATGAATGTCGCGGTACAAACCATCATTTTCGTTTAACCTTCTTCACAATCTTCTTCACGACTTTCTTCTTCGGCAAAACCGACTTTGCCTGTGCAACAATGTTGCCAACCGTCAGGCCAAATTTCTCATAAATGACTTTATACGGGGCCGAGGCACCGAACCGTTCAATCGAAATGACTCTGCCGCCTGGGCCAACGTATCTTTCCCAGCCGAGACCTGCTCCCGCTTCGATGGAGACTCTCGCCGTGACTTTTTTCGGCAGCACCGACTCGCGATAAGCCTTGTCCTGTTTCTCGAACAACTCCCAACTCGGGAACGACACCACGCGGACGTTGCTTCCTTTTTCGTGGAGAATCTTCGCCGCATCCACCGCAAGGCTGACTTCCGACCCCGAAGCCATCAAAATCACATCGGGAGTCTTTTTGCCAAAAGTTGCCAGAACGTACGCGCCTTTCTCGAGACCGGATGTATCCGCGTCAAAGGTCGGCACAGCCTGACGGGTCAATGCCAGAACGGTCGGGCCGTGACGATTTTCGAGTGCGACCTTCCACGCCCGCGCCGTTTCATTCGCATCCGCCGGGCGGAGGACGGTCAGATTCGGTATCGCGCGCAAGGCGGCCAGATGTTCAACAGGCTGGTGAGTTGGGCCGTCTTCGCCGAGGCCGACGCTATCGTGCGTGAAAACGAAAATCGAAGGGATACGCGACAACGCCGCGATGCGAATGGATGGACGGTTGTAATCCGAGAAAATCAGGAACGTACCGCCGTACGGAATCACGCCGCCATACAAGGCCATGCCGTTTAACGCCGCGCCCATCGCGTGCTCGCGCACGCCGAAGTGGAAATTGCGTCCCTCGGGAGAATCTTTTTGGAAAGCGGGACTGCCGTCAATTTTGGTGTTGTTCGAGGGAGCCAAATCCGCCGAACCGCCGATAAGTTCGGGCATTTTGGCGGCCAGCGCGTTGATGACCTTGCCGGATGCGGCGCGCGTCGCCATGCCTTTCGCGTCCGCTGGGAAGACGGGCAAATCCTTCTGCCAGCTCCTGGGCAACCTGCCGCTCAAACGGCGTTCCAATTCCGCGCCCTTTTCGGGATTCGCGCTTTGATATTCAGCAAGTTTTATATTCCACTCGTGTTCGGTGTTCCGCCCGCATTCAACGGCTTCGCGATAAAAAGCAAGCACATCCCCGGGGATGTAAAAGCGCGGCTCTTTCGGCCAGCCGAGGTTGACCTTGGCCGCATCCAGTTCCTCGTCGCCAAGCGGTTCGCCATGCGCCTTGGATGTACCCTGCTTCTTCGGCGCGCCAAATCCGATGGTGGTGCGGCACATAATGATGGACGGGCGCGGGTCGGCCTTTGCGGAATGGATTGCACGGTCAATCGCGCCCACGTCGTTGCCATCGTCCACGATTTGGACGTGCCAATTGTAGGCATCGAAGCGCGCGGCGCGGTTTTCGGTGAAGGCCAAATCGGTGGAACCATCTATCGAGATGTGGTTATCGTCATACAAATAAATCAATTTGCCCAGGCTCAAATGCCCCGCCAGTGACGCGGCTTCAGAGGCCACGCCTTCCATCAAGTCACCGTCGGTGACGATGGAGTAAATAAAACCATTAAATAATTCCTGTGAATACGTCGCGGCGAGATGAGTCGCGGCGATGGCCATACCCACGCCTGTCGCAAATCCCTGCCCGAGCGGGCCGGTTGTCATTTCCACGCCGGGGGTGAGTCCATATTCGGGATGCCCGGGTGTGATGCTATTCCACTGGCGGAAATTTTTGAGGTCATCGAGAGAAACATCATAGCCAGTGAGGTGCAACAAGGAATAGAGTAACATCGAGCCATGCCCGCCGGAGAGGACGAAGCGGTCGCGTCCCATCCAGCGCGGGTTGCGAGGGTTGTGGCGCAGGTGGCGCGTCCAGATGGTAAATGCCATTGCGGCGGCACCCATTGGAAGTCCGGGATGACCGGAGTTGGCTTTTTGAACGGCATCTGCCGAAAGGAATCGAAGTGTATTGATGGCGCGAGTCTGTAAGTCAGTCATCTTTGGTCTCCTTTTCACACGATTTTACCACTGCGATATTTTTATTTTCAGAAAAGAAATTTATAATGTCGGGAATATGAAACTGACCATCCTCCACACCAATGACCTGCATGGACGCGTCCCGCAGTTGTTGCGAGTCGCGACCGTTATCCGGCGCATTCGCGCGGAAGTTGAATCCAGCGGCGGCCATTGCCTTTATCTCGATGCGGGTGACGCCGAAGATACGTCGCTGCTGGAAAGCAGTCTCACCAAAGGAAACGCCATGGAAGCCATCCTGCGCGGCGCGGGCTGCGACTACGCTGCGCTCGGCAATGCCATACCGGGACGTTACGGGCCGGGGGCTGTAACCGATCTCGCGAAATATTTTGGCCGCCCCCTGCTTTGCGGTAATATCTTTGCGCCGGGCGGGGAATGTCTCGTGGAAGGACTGCAACCCTTCGCAGTCGAATCGTTTGGAAAAGTCAAAGTGGGCATCATCGGCCTGACCGACCCGGTTAGGAGTTACGGGACTTTTTTCAAGCTCGTTGCGAAAAACCCTGCCGAACTCCTGCCCGGTTACATTGACGAAGTGCGGGCGCGCGGTGCGGAGACGATCATCCTGCTCTCGCATCTCGGCTTCAACAATGACAAAAAAATAGCGGAGGCCGTCAGCGGCATTGATGTCATTATCGGCGGACACAGCCATACGAAATTGGATGAACCCGTTCTGGTGAATGGGACTCACATCGCGCAGGCTGGGGATTTTGGAAAGTTCATCGGTCGGATCGACCTGACAATTGATCCCGTTACCGGAAAATTGACCACCCTGAAAGGTTTCCTGCTCCCCATCACCGACGACATTCCAGCCGATCCCCAGGCACAGGCGAGCATGGAGGCGCAAAAGACTCGCGTTGACGAAATGATGCGTCTCGAGATTGGGATTCTCAAAGACCCGATTGAACTGGTTGACGACCGCGAGTGTGCGGCGGGCAACCTGCTCGCCGACGCCCTGCTCGAACGGTTTCCAGAGGCGCAAGTTGCATTCGTTTTGTCCGGCCACTGGAAAACCGGACTAGCAGAGTCTGGCCCGCTTACACAGGGAACTCTCTACAGTTCCAACAGGTCTACAGCAAACCCGGGCAAAGTGGAATTAACCGGCCTTCAAATCGAAACATTTCTGATCGAGGCGCTTAAGCCCGAAAATGCCGCCCGCCAGCTGCACGCCCTGCGCGGAAGTCTCGTGGGAATGCCGCACCTGGCAGGGATGCGCGCCCGCTACAATCCCAGCGATCTGTCATCGCTTGAAATTTACGTCGGCGATGAACATCTTCAAAAGGATAAAAAATACCTCGTCGTCTCCACCGACATGGAATTTGCAGATTACATCAACTATCTCGTGATCCCCAGCGAGGAAGTGGAATACGAAGTGCCAACCATCATGCCGGAAGTGCTGGAAGATTACATCGCGCTGCATTCACCCCTGAGCGCGCCGGAAGGCGGCAGATTGAACAGTCGCAGTTAATCTCGAAACGAAGGTTTTCAACGAGAATTACGCGAATTTGATACAAAAAATCCGTGTGAATTATACTGAACACGGTCACTTTCTGCGCTTTTAATTTACCGCTAAGATCGCAAAGAGCGCGAAGGAAATGCGTGTTCTTAGCGTTCTTTGCGGGCTTCGCGGTTTAATTTCGCCGATTCTCAAAACCGCAATTTGTGACCGTCCGCGGCTGAGTTTTTTGGGGTTTCTCGCTAGAATTGGTAGTGCCATTAATATCTCACTTTATGCAAAACGTCCCGAAGGTTCCCGTAATTCAGGCTCGCTTTCTGCCCAAACCTTCCCTGTCCCGCCCGGGCCAGGACGGGGCGGGACGGTGCATACAGTTAATATTTCGTCTTCAAATCCCCCACTGGCAGGACCACAAAACCTTCGTTCTCCATGCCAAGCCGCAAAGTTCCCTCCGGGCGCTTGACCGCCAGCCAGGCGGTGTAAGCCGCGGCCAGCGCGTCCAACTGCTCGGACGGGTAAATCAATTCCATCGGCATGATCCCCATCCGCAGGCGATGCCGGGTGATCTCCTCGAAAAAATTCATCGGGTCTTTGATCCGCAGGCCCGCATCGTGCAACACGATCTGCCGCTGGATGCGCCCTTCAAGGGTCGGCTTTTGCAGGGGAACCTGCCCAACGAGCGAGCAAAAGACTGCGTGCGGATGAGTCTCCAGAAGCTGGTGACCGGCATTAGCGTGCGGATATTCCACGAACCCCATCTTTTCCAGTTTTCGATACAAAGCAAAGCCCAACTGAATCCACGAGGGGCACAGTTCAACACGTCCCGGCGTACCTGAAACCGTAATGCCATGTTCGCGCAATTCGTATTCGGCCACCCGCATGTCCGCGCCGCGGATTTGGTGGGGCGTCAGCATTTCCTTTTTCATCTTTTCACGCACCACCCCGCAGTTGACATTCGACGGCGCGTTGATCGCCACGGTCGCAGATTTCTGCCCCGCGAGGAAAGCAGTCACGTCTTCCATCTCGCCGTCCGTCAATGCAACCAGGTTCAGCTCGCGATCCAGCGCGGCATATGTGAAAGCTTTGCGGCTGGAGGTCGGGTCAATGCCTACGAAAACGGAATCTGTGAAGAACATGGGGTAAGTAAATGGGGAAACAGGTAGACAGGTAATCAAGCAGACAAGGAAACAAACCAAACAAAGTCTATTTTACACCCACAATCATCCCATCCATCACCTGTTTACTTGTGTACTTGTCTTGTTTATCCCCACTCCGGTATACTCCAAAACATGCAAAAGACTCAACGAATCATTCTCTACGTTCTTCTCCTCATCACAGGCGCGGCATGGATATTGCTCAGCGCAGAGACCACCACCACGAGCGAATCTACCGCTCCGCAAGTGGGTTTTCTCGCACCCGACTTTACCCTCAATACAATGGACGGTCAAGTCTACACACTATCCAAACTACGCGGGAATGCCGTGCTAATCAATCTCTGGGCTACGTGGTGCCCGCCCTGCCGCGCTGAAATGCCTGCAATCGAAAAGGTCTACCAGGAATACAAAGACCAGGGTTTCATCGTGCTGGCCGTCAACGCGGCGAATCAGGATGATATCGCCGCGGTCACACCATTCCTTGATCAATACAGCCTTACATTCCCGGTTGTGTTGGACGTTTCAGGTGATGCCTCCGCAAAATATCAATTGCAGTCGCTTCCCTCCTCGTATTTCATTGACCGCCAGGGCATCATCCGCGAAGTCATCATCGGCGGGCCAATGTCCGAGACCCTGCTTCGCACACGCGTTGAACAAATCTTAAAATAACATGCTCACACTTTTTCGCAGTCTCTTCGCACCCCCTCGTCACATGATCCTGCTCGTCGCCGCGGCGTGGATTGGCCTCACTCTCTCCGAAAAGCGCGCAGACCGTCACGGCATCGGCAAGGACGACCTCAACAACCTCACATTCTATGGCTTGCTCGCCTACATCGTCGGCGGGCGAGCAGTTTATATTCTCGAAAATCTTCCCGCTTTCACCAGAAAACCGCTGGATATTTTCGCCATCAACCCCGATCTTTTCGACGCGTTTGGCGGATTGGCAATCGCCCTGCTCGTTGCTTTTATTTTTGGCCAGCGCCGCGGCCTCCTGCTCTGGCCCACGCTTGACGCGCTCACCCCATTTTTTGCGACTCTCGCCGTTGGGCTGGGACTCAGTCATCTTGCGGCGGGAACGGCTTTTGGAAAACAGACCGATCTTCCATGGGGAATCGAACTTTGGAACGCCCCCCGGCACCCAACCCAAATTTACGAAACGCTCGCTTCCCTCCTGACCCTCATCCTGCTCTGGTTCAAAAAGCCGGGTCAACGCCCCGGCATTCTCTTCCTCACCTTCGCAGTCATCACAGCCGCGTGGCAAATTTTCATCCAGGCCTTCCGCGGCGACAGCACTTTGATCGCCGGTGGATTCAGGCAGGAACAGGTTATCGCGTGGGTGGCGCTGGCAGTTAGCTTTGCGATAATGGAGATGAGATTCACCGTCACAAAAGCGACATGAATGCCGCACTGCGTGGCGTGACTTTCATGTCGCTCTGGCAGAAGTGTTGTCGGGAAGATAATGTCTGAAAACGGGAGCCAACTCCAAGTCCCGCGTGAGGCGGCGCATTTTGTCGGCAAGCCGGTTGACCCCGAAGCCTACATCTGCAAGGGTTTCGCACCGCGCGAGATGTTGTCCAAAAATTCCTGGCGGGTGGCGAGGTTTGCACGGAACGCGCCGTGCATGGCTGAGGTTGTCATGCGCGCGTCGTGCTTCTTGACGCCGCGCATCATCGAACACAAGTGCATGGCCTCAACGACAACGGCCACACCCTGCGGTTTGAGCAGGTCGCGCAGAAAGTCCGCGATCTGGCGCGTCATGCGTTCCTGAACCTGGAGGCGGCGGGCATACACGTCCACCACGCGCGGGATTTTTGAGAGGCCAAGCACTTTGCCATCGGGGATGTAGGCCACGTGTACGCGCCCCATGAAAGGAAGCATGTGGTGCTCGCACAAACTGTAAAACTCAATGTCGCGGACGAGAACCATCTCGTCATATTTGACGTTAAACAGTGCGCCGTTGATCACCGATTGCGGGTCAATGTGATAGCCGCCGAGGATCTCGGCGTACATGCGCGCAACCCGGCGAGGTGTAAATTGCAAGCCCTCACGATCGGGTTTTTCGCCAATGGCATGAAGTATCTGTGAAATTGCCTGCTCCACAGCCGGTTTGTCAATGCCTGCTGATTGGATGGCCTCCTCGCTCAGATCATCATCGAAATCAAATTCCATTTTTACTCCGAAAAAACTGGCCTGGCTCATCGCCAGGCCAGAGTGATTTACATAACCAATCAGCCCAGTTCAGGCTCGATCAGGCCATAACTTCCATTGCGCCGGCGGTACAACACGTTCACCTTGCTGGTCTCCGCATTATAAAAGATAAAGAAGTTATCGTGTCCGAGATTTCTCATCTGCACGATGGCTTCTTCCTCGTTCATCGGATATAACATGAACTTTTTGCGGCGCGCCACCAGAGGCGAGAGTTCGCCGGTTTCATCGTCAATGATCGGCTCGGCGGCTTCGGCGGCAGTGCGTCCATCGCCGCGCCCGTGGTAATGCTTGCCCTTGTACCGCTCGATCTGTCGCTGCATGTTATCGAGCGCGAAATCGAAGGCGGCTAAAGCTTCGTCTGCACGCTCTTCAGTGCGGAGTGTAAACCCTTTGCCGCGCACAGTAATCTGGGCCACATTCCGGTCATTCGCGTCACGAGCGGCCTTGTGATGCGCCAATTCCACTCGCGCCTCATCTATGGCAGGCAGATAGTGGTCAAGATTGCCTGCTTTTTTGTTGACATACTCTTCGATCTTTTCCGTCAAACGGATATTGCGTGTCTGAACTTCCACTTTGTTGGACATGGGTCCTCCTTATGGGATTGTAGAGTCACAAACAAAAACGCTCACACATTGACCATGCCATGCTGGGGCAATGCGCGAGCGACCGTCACCGCATATACATCTTTTGCACCGGACGAAAACAACGCGTCCGCTCCTGACGATAAAGTTGATCCCGTTGTAGCGACATCATCCATCACTAAAACCGTTTTCCCTTTCACCCGCGTCCCGGCAGAAAACGCATCGCGAACGTTGTCGCGGCGAGCCTGCTTTGAGAGTCCAACCTGGGAGCGGGTTTCGCGGCGGCGGGTCAATTCATGCGGGGCGTATTCCAAACCAAGAGCCATCGCAAGCGGACGGGCAATCAATCCAACCTGATTATACCCGCGTTCGACCATTCGTTTTCTGCCAAGCGGGATTGGGATAATGAGGTCAACCGGCCAGTCAAGTTCACGGACGAAGTCGGCCATTTGCGCCGCCAGCATGTCACCCAGCCCCACGTCACGGCGATATTTTAAGCGATGCAGAGCCGACTGCACCGGGTTCGTAAAAACAGACCAGGAACGCAAGGCGCTGAAACGCGGCTTTTCTTTCTTACAAGTGGGACAAGTTCCAGCAAAATCTTGGGGCAGGCCGCATCGTTCACAAACTTCCCCGCGAAGCAGAGGCACGGTATTTTGGCAATCGGAACACCAGCGGGTGCCCGGCTTTCTACACCCCCCGCACGTCGGCGGAAATATCAGATCAAGCCCAATCCAGACCGCCCGATACAGTTTGTAAGATAAGGGATTGTGGAACAAGCACTGCCTCCATGGACAATTGGGTTGAGAGGGCAGTTTTCGCTTGAATAAATTACCTACCCCCTCGGGCATGTTGAATTCTTTATTAAGGACCAAACGCCGTACCAAACGTCTTGGAAATTTGAATACCGGCGGGGGTAAGCAAAATAATCATGATCGAAGGAAATGTCAGAAACGCCATCGGGAGGATCATCTTTACAGGCGCCTTGTGAGCTTCTTCCTCTGCACGCTGACGCCGCTTAATCCGCATCTGATCAGATTGAATACGGAGAACCTTCGCAAGACTTACACCCAGGATTTGACTTTGGATTACCGCCGCAACAAAGCTCGTCATTTCCCCAATGCCCAGGCGGTCTGCCATATCGCGCAAAGCCTGGCGCTGCGTCTTGCCCAGTTGAATCTCTCTCATACATCGCCCAAACGCGATGGACAATTCATTCTCCCACTTCTCGCTCACTTTGGACATGGCGGCATCAAAGCCCAATCCTGCCTCCACGCAGATCGTCAGAAGATCAAGCGCGTCTGGCATGGCCTTGCGAACGTCATTTTGGCGGCGATTGATCTTGCTTTGAAGCCATAACTGAGGAAAAAAGAAACCAATAACCGTAAAGAGCCCGACAACGAGAATTACGCGTGCAAGCGGCCACGGACTCGGCGAAACGATGGATACCACGAGCAACAAACCGCCAAATCCAATTGCGCCAAAAAACCGGGAAGCCAGGAAGGTCGCCGCGTCAATGCGGCCGGGATTCCCGGCGAGTTCCAATTTGCGGGTCGTCTCTTCCAATGCTCTTTGAGGAGTAAATCTTGTGGAAAGTTCTCCAATCCGTTTCAAAATGGGAACAATGACGCGTTCATTAAACGGCTGGTCCAGTTCAAGCTCTTCGAGCGACATTACTTCCCCGCGCTGGCCCGCCTCCGCCAGCCTTGCCAGCAATGGATCCGCATCATCTTCCGGCCTGTTGCGGAAACTGCGCATACCAACAACCACTAAGGCGATGGCACCCCCGATTAACACAACTCCAACGATCACCCAGATTAAAGTAGGCATACTACACCTCTATATCGGCTATACGCATCATGACAAAGTAACCGGATCCAACCAGACCTATCACTACACAAGCAACAATAATCGAACACATTGTACCGGCCTGGTTAAATGACATCAAATACTCAGGGTTCAAGAACCAAAGGATCAGAGTCAGCCCAAACGGAATAAATGAAAGCACAGTTCCTGAAGTTCGAACCTGGGCCGTAAGCGTACGAACTTCCCCCTTGATACGCACACGCTCACGAATTGTAAATGAAATCGTATCCAAGATTTCCGAAAGATTGCCGCCGACCTCGCGTTGAACGTTAATTGCCGTCACCACAAAATCAAGATCGTCACTGGGTATGCGCCGTAACAGATTGTCGAGAGCGGTTTCAATGGGAATGCCTATTTGCATTTCCTGCACCACCCGGCGGAACTCGTCTGATATTGGGGAAGGCAGTTCCTTGCTGACAGCCTCCATGGCTTGCATGGTGGAATATCCCGCACGCAGGCCATTTACCATTAAGTTCAGCATATCCGACAACTGGTCGTTGAATTTGGTCAAACGCACGCGCTGTTGTCTTTTTATGTAAAGACGCGGAACAAAGAAACCGCCCACCATACCAATCAGCAAGGAGACCGGGTGCCTGTTTCCAATGAACCATGTTAATAGCCCTCCCAGCACTACCGACGAAATCAAAAGAACAAAGTATTCCCCAACCTTAAACTTCATATCGGCCCTGGCAAGGTCCCGGGCAATTCGTTCGCCCATCGAGGTCTTTTCAACACGCCTTGAGACCCAATCCGTAAGAACTGCGCGTTGAACCTCACGGTCAACCTTAGCGGTGTCACTCTCAAGATACTGATTCAGGCGCTGTTCAACAAGCGACCGCTCGCTATTAACAGACACAACGATCCCTATTATCAACAATATGATGGTGACGATGCCTGCAACGATGATGATAAGACTTAGTGACATATCTTTTTATGGCATTATAAGCGAATTCTTAGTATCGCCGGCGGTCTCCAATGCCAAAGATGGAGGGAGGCAAATGGATACCGGAATTTTCGATTTTATCCATGAATTTAGGACGCAGGCCTGTCGGGCGCAAATGACCTACAATCTGGCCGTTTTCAAATCCGGTCTGTTCAAAGAGGAACAAATCGGTCATCGTGATGACGTCACCTTCCATGCCGCTCACTTCGGTAATATTTACAACCTTACGCGTACCATCACGCATACGCTCCTGATGTACCACCAGATCAATCGCGGACGAAATTTGCTCACGAATGGCACGGGAAGGCAGTTCCATGCCAGCCATCAACGTCATGGTCTCGAGGCGGGAAAGCGTATCACGCGGACCATTTGAGTGCAAAGTGGTCATCGAGCCATCATGGCCCGTGTTCATGGCCTGCAACATGTCCAGAGCGGCTTCATCACGGATTTCACCTACGATGATTCGCTCCGGGCGCATGCGCAGAGCATTGATCACTAATTGTCGAATTGTAATTTCACCACGTCCTTCAATGTTAGCAGGGCGGGATTCCAGCGTAACCACATGTTCCTGTCTCAACTGAAGCTCTGCCGCATTTTCAATGGTTAGAATACGCTCGTCGGCAGGAATGAAACTCGAAAGAATGTTCAATAGTGTGGTTTTACCTGAACCGGTACCGCCGGAAATGACAATATTCAACCTGGATTCTACGCATGCCTTCAGAAATTGAAGAGATTCCTGGGATACGGAGCCAAATTGCACCAATTGCTCGATGGTGATCGGATTTCTGGAAAACTTACGGATTGTCAAAACTGGTCCGACCAGTGAAATCGGAGGAATTACAGCGTTCACGCGTGAACCGTCTGGAAGACGGGCATCCACGTATGGACTGGCCTCATCAATGCGGCGGCCCAATGGCGCAACAATACGATCAATAATGCGCATTACGTGATCATTATTTTCAAAGGTCACCGGTACGCGATGAAGCTTACCTTTTCGCTCAATGTAAATATTCTTTGCGCCATTGACCATAATTTCTGTAATTGTTTCGTCTTCCAGCAAAGTCTGCAATGGGCCGAAACCGAGAATTTCAGCGGCAATTTGTTCAAAAAGACGCGCACGCTCAGGCCTCGAAAGTACGATGTTTTCTTCTGTCAGGATTTGTTCAAAGAGATCCTGGATCGTCCGGCGAACCTCATCCGTCTTGGAAATATCCATGGACGGGTCAAGTTCGGCCAGAAGTTTATTTTGGACGCGCGTTTTAAGATCAAAATACGAACCGGCTTGCGGCGAAGTAATGGGAGCACTTACCCGCCGGGCCTGTAAGGAAGCAAGCCTGGAGCTATCTCCGCCACCCGATTGCCCGCCACCGGATTGCTGGGGAGAGGGTGACGAACTGCTCTGTCCGCTTTGACCTTGACTTTGTTCTATACGTTTAAGTAGTGACATGCCTTCTCCTAACGCTTACCTGCCATTTCGCTATCTGCCTCTATGGCGATCAGCCTTGCACGGACCGATTCAGCCAACGAGAAAACGCCGCGGGCGACGGGTTGGGATTTATTATCCAACATAAAAGGTACGCCTCGATTCACCGATGGAATAACCACTTTTTCGTCCATCGGGATCACCGCGGCAACCTCCTGTTTTAGATTTTCGCCAACCCGCTCAGGAGTAATTGCAATTCGCTTATCGAAACGGTTAACGATAAAAACAATTCTCTGTTTGTCGATGCCCATGGTGTGGAGCAAATCAAGAAACAAACGGGAGTTCTTTATTGCCGGAATTTCCTGCGTAGTGATCAATACGATCACATCGCTAATATCAATCGCGGACAACGTAATGTCGTTGAGAATCTGCGCGGTATCGATTACAACGTAGGCGAACATGCGCTGCAAGTATTTCAAAACTTTCACAAACTGCTCGGCGGAAACCTTTTCAGCCAATTCCGGTCTCTGTGGCGCCGCCAAAACACGCAACCCGGACGCCTCATGCTTGATCAATATGTCTTCCACAACATCCGGCTCGAGTTCGTCGACGCGCGGGGCAATCTCTAAAATCGTATTTTTGCCTTGTTCGTTGATAAATACAGCTACGTCGCCGAATTGAAGATTCGCATCCACGAGAACGACACGGGTGTCCTCATTATGCAAAGCCATTGCAAGATTCACTGCAATTGTTGTGCACCCTGCCCCACCCTTGGGGCTGTACACCAATACAATCTTTCCTTCCGAAAGCTGCGGCAGTGCAACGCTTCCAGATGGCAATCCCGTTGCAGTGGAGCCATAAACCGGTCCGCTTTTGGCGCGCTCTGCCCGAGACATTTCACCCGCACGCCGAATTGCCGAGATTAAATCATCACCGGTCGGTGGTTTTGTAAGGAAGTCACGTGCGCCGGCAAGCATGGCTCGCCGCATGTAGTTTTGATCGCCTTGGACAGATAATATCACCACCTGAACATGAGGCAATTTCTGGCGAATTATTTCCGTCGCCGAAATGCCGTCAATATCAGGCATGTTGATATCCATCAGAACAACGTCAGGAGTCAGTTCCTGCGAGAGTTGAATGCCTTCTTTTCCCGAGCGCGCGGCACCGACTACTTCGACATCAGCCTCAAATTGCAGTAATTTTCTGACGTTTTCACGCGTTTCAGCCACATCATCGACAATCAATACACGAATATTATCTGAAGGCATCGTTATTACCTAATTTTGGAATGAATAACCTTAAGATCTTTTATGGAGCTACTGCGGTTGTGTCGTTCGGAAGGAAAGGACCAGCCAAGGTACTAAAAGTAGGCTGGATGGAATAGGGAAGTTTCGCGGGCACTGGAATGTTATATTGGCTTAGTAAAAACTGCAGTGTAGATGCTTCTGTAGCCTGACGGGCCTGATCGCTGGGATTTCGCAAAGTCATCTGCAACTTTGTGCTACAAACAGTGTCATTGTCAGGGTTACACGAATAAATCAAGTAAGAGAGTGTAACAGAGTCTTGCGGCGAAACAATTAAAGTAACAATATCAGGCGCCACCACTGGTGCATTTGGATCGGCTGGAGGCTGGGCCGCGTTGGTTGCCGTTAACGGGAAATTGCCCAATTTCATGACAACCACATCCTGCAGAAGCATTTGACAAACTTTGCGCGGCCGTTGAGCTTCAGAGGGAATAATGTAATATGGCTGCTGTACAGACGGTTCCAACTCCAGGCGTCCCTGGGGGGCACCGCCGGCATTTACGCCGAGTGAAAGAACCGGCAAAGCATCCGGGGTGAAACCGGTTCCGATTAATTGAGCTGTTAAGTTCGGAAGAATTGTTTGGAAGGTTGGATCAATATCCACAAACAGAAAACAGGCATTGATGTTTACATGAGCGCCATCAGCAACGCCATAGCCGACCAGGGACAGACGATCTGTAGGAATGGAAATCGCCGTCATCCCCGCCGGGATTATAGCCGCCCACGATGGTCCAGCGATGGAGACAGCCGCGGATTTATCGCTGATCATGGATGCAGTGATGACTACACCTTGATCCAATGGAAATTTTGCCACCTTATTTGAAGTTAAAAGCCCAAGTTCATCTTGTGTGAACATGACATCCACAACTTTATCCTGTGGAATCGATATGGTGTCTAGCACACCCTCACTAATATCCCCGCCTTGTGAGATATTCTGACCGGCAATATAAACCTCGACAAATGCGGGTTGAGCGGGTTGATTGGCCTGCAGTAGGAATTGCCGAACCGCGACAGCGGCCACCACCAAGCCAATAATCAAGATCAACACCACAAAGATCAATATTCGTCCACGACGCATATAGTTCTCCTCTCTTTGCGACTTACATCGTAAAGATTTATAACATACTTATTATACAGGAAAAATGACAAATTCATTGTTTGCAAAAAAGTGGGACTCTGTTTACCGCAGAGTCCCACTTTTTTGCAAAAAAAACATACCAAACTAGCCGCCGCTGAAACTAGTAAGACTGGAATTAATGTCGCTGAACACGTTGCCTATGATCGGGCCAAGGACCAGAAGGGTCACGATAACAACGATGGCAACCAAAACAAGAATCAAAGCATACTCAACTAGGCCCTGTCCTTTTTCCTTAGGGGCAAACCACATGGAAACTCACCTCCTTTCACAGTGAATTCCTTGGGCGGAGAATGCTACCCGACGGTGAACCAATTATATAAGCCTACAACCCAAAAAACAAGCATCAAAAAATTGCTGTACTTACAAAATTGTTTGCCGTCGATTTCCGTTGTGCTTTTTTCAGGTCTGCGCTGGGACCATAAACGATATTCTTGTTCCCTTCCCGGCCGCACTGTCTATTTCAAAATTTCCTCCCAGCATTTCCGCCCGCTCACGAATCAGTTTTAAACCAAGGTTATTGGATTGCTTAAGCGTCTCAGAATCAAACCCTTTTCCGTTATCGTCAACGCTTACACGCGTCATCTCATTCCCAATATCAACCTGGACTTTTATCATTGTGGCCTGGCTATGACGTGCGGCGTTACCCAATAATTCCTGGATGGCACGAAAAATCATAACCTCAAGATAGGGCTCAAGACGCCGTTCGCTCCCCGTCACAGTCACACTCACATCCAGGTTAGTCTGCTCTTTAAAAGCATCGGCATACTTGCGAATTGTCGGGATTAAGCCCAGATCATCCAGCATCATTGGGCGCAACTCAAAAATGAAGTTGCGGACTTTTTGGAAAGTGCCCATCGCTGACGTCTTGAGACTTCCCAGCTCTTCCTTGGCCTGATTTGGGTCAACATCCAACAGCCGCATGGCAATTTCAGTCTGCAAAATAAAATTGGACAATGCCTGCGCTGGGCCATCGTGCATTTGGCGGGATAACCGCTGACGCTCCGCCTCCTGCGCGTTGACAATCATCTCGATTCCGCTTAACTGTCCCTTCCCCCCGCCTGCAGAGGAGGAAGTTTCCGTTCCTCCCAATTCGGAACCGGCCTTCTCCAGGATGGATTTGATCTTTTCCAGATGATTTTTATCGTTCTGCAATTTTTCAAGCTGGCCCCGCATCACGAAAAGGCGCTGTTGCGCATCGAGCGCGGAGTCATAGGCCATCTTAATCTCTTCAACCGGTGTTTGGGCCTGTTTCTGCACTTGCTGTAAGTGGGCGCTGATTGCCGTATTTCGCTGGGTAAGTTTGGATAATTCTCCCTGACTCTGCTCGATCATCAGGGTGACCTCACGCAGAGAGCGCTGGGTTTCCTCCAATTCCGCCTGAAAATCCATCGCCCTATCAGGTGAGGTTGTTTCCAGTTCTTTGTTCACCATTCATTACTCCTGATGCCGAATATCTGTATCTTTTAAAGTAACCCAGCCACGCTTCAAAGCATAGACGACAGCCTGTGTGCGGTCCTCAACACCAAATTTTCGCAAAATGGCGGTGACGTGATTCTTAACCGTCTGGTGGCTGATGCCCAGAAGGCTGGCAATCTCCTTGTTACTCATGCCGCGCACGACACAGGCAAGCACTTCCATTTCACGTTCTGATAACGGGTGGAAGGGACTCCCAGGTTCACTATACGAACGGCGTGCGCCCTCTATTTGCTCTTCAACCCACTGCTCTAACTCGCGGCGGTTGAACACGTTTTCGCTGAAGACATATTTACCCTCCGCGACCTCTCGAATAATGCGCGAAAGACTCTGGGGTTGAATATCCTTGGAGCAATACCCATAGGCACCCGCCAGGGCGGCATGGATTGCCTGCTCAATGTCATCATAACCCGTCATTAATAATATGCGCGTGGGTAATCTGTCCTGTGTCACCTGATGTGTAATTTGCTGGCCATTCATGCCGGGCAAGTTGACATCCAACACAGCCACAGTTGGTTTCATCGTGCGGATCATTTCCAAAGCCTCATCCCCACTGGCAGATTGCGCGACAACACGCATATCCGGCTCAAGCGACAGCGCATCCACAACCCCTTGACGAAACAGCGGGTGGTCATCAACGATCAATAGTGTTATCTGGTTCATCCCAAGCCCATTCCTGTGAAAATGTTTGTACAACCCTTATTTTAACCGATTAAGGGCTGTCCCAGTGAAATACGATCATATTCTTCTGCCCAAATTCCGGGGCGAAAGCGCCTTGAGTAATAAACACTTGATCTGCCTCATTCGATAGCATCGGATAAAACTCCGGGAAAGCCACCAAATAATCCGCGCCGTGTTCATCCAGGTATTGTGCCAGGCGCGTCTCGTCCCGAATGAAGGGGATTACCTCCGGGGAGATCAAGCCCGCCAGATCGATGATTTCATGCTGGTCAAAATAACCAAGCGCGCCAATATCGTGAGCGGCAACCAGCGCATCAGGCGGAACGTTCGCTGAGACCCATTTCGCGGCGGCCACCATTTCGCTTTCGATGACGGCCACATCCTGCGCGTACGAGCGGGCGCCAAGAACGACAAAAAGAACACCCACCATCCCGACACCCGCCTGCCACAAGGTTTGAACAAACCAGTGGTAGCGATTGAACAAATTGGAATTCACAAACTCCATGAAACCAAGCAGGCCAAAAAAGAAAAAGATTGGCATGGCAGGCATAATATAGCGTCCATGTTGATAGACGGGAAGCCGCGAAACATAAAGCCAGAGATACCCCAGGCACCATATCATCGCGGCCAGGCCTCCCCAATCTCGCCGCCTGATCGACGAACCAAGCCAGATGCCCACGCCAGGGACCAATACCAGGCTGGGACCAACCAGCAATTGCAGGAGCATTTGCCCAAGCCTTTCAAAAATCGGCCTGGCTTGCCACGCGGCATATTCCGCCTGCTTGGCATAGAAGGTATTTGGCATGGGTGTGCCGCCGATTGCGAGATTGAAAAAGAGATATGGAACAAACAGCGCGCCAAACCCAATCAGCAGGAGTGTAATTGACTTCAAACGCGAACTCATATCCGGTTCGATAAAAACAATTGCCATCAACACGGGACCGAGCAGAGTCAAACCGTCGGGGCGGACCCAGGCCGATAAACCGGCCAGCAGGCCAAGGGTCAGGCAGCGACGCGAGTTGGTCATCAGCAGGGTGAGCACGGTCGTGGTCAAAAGCGCGTGGAGCAGAGTCTCCATCCCAGACATGGCCGCCCAGCCGAGATGCCATTCAAAGACGAGGAAGAGTCCGACCCACGGGAAATGTGGACGGTACGTCGCCATGATCTGGCGGGCGCCCCACTCGCCAACACACGCGAGGGCGAGGAGAGTGAGCGCGCCGAGAAAATAAGTCCAGGTGTATGGCGAGAGGCGCAGAAGAAAACCAAGCGAAAGTAGAACCGACCACATGGGCGACGTTGAACCCGCGGAAACAACACCCGGGCGGAATGACCACTCGCCGCGCAGGGCGAGGTTGCGCGCATAGGTTTGATGGATCCAGGAGTCGTCGAGCGGAAAACCAATTGCATATGTGACGCGACTCGCAAGCAGGTAAATGGCCGCAACGAGAAGGACTGCGGAAGCAAGGATCAAAATATCGCGGCGCACAAGTTTATTGGATGATTTCATAAATACGCGTCCCGTCGAATTCGTCGAGATAGTTGAAATGCTCGCGGCCCTGCGGGTTTTCATATAAATCTTTGAGTTGCGGAAGCACAGCCTTTGATTCGAGAATCAAATAGCGCGCGCCAAATTGTCTTGCAAGCGCGAGCATCGTCTGCTCATCGCCGTAAGGGATGACAATCGCAGAGCGGCTCGACGCGATGTAATAACCAACCGGGTTGCGGACAATCACAACGTCACTTGAAGCCGCCCCCTCTTCCACCAGAATTCGCTCGATCTTCGGATAGCCCAACTCCCCCTCCCCCCAGCCAAGACTGAACAACCTGAGCCAGACGACAAATCCCGTTAAAATGACAACGACCAGAACCAGGGCGCTTCTAAATATGACCTGGGCCTGGTCGCTGAACAATCCGCGTTTTCTAGCTGACGCGACTACCGATTCAAGGCCGAGCGGCGCGAGAGTCCACCATAACGGTTGAAGGGACGCGCCCGCGTGGAAAAACGCGCCGCGCGCTCCGGCAAACGGGAAGACGAGGGTCATGACCACGAAGAGGATCAGCCACGCAATCGCTCCGAGCCTGACGCGTTCATCCCTGCGATATTTCATGATGCCAACCAGAATAAACGGAAAGAGAATGATCGCGCCATGCGCGGCAAACCCGCTTTGAAGGTTGTTGCCCAAAGCCCACAATCTGTCTGAGAGGATCTCCTTCCATCCGAGAGAAAGAAATGATTGCAGGGTCAATTGTGAGGCGGGGAAGGAGAAGGTTTGATCGTAGTTATCGAGCCAGAGAGCGCGGCTCCCACCCGGGGCCATGATCGAACCATAGAGATTGAAGTTGCGTGCGTACCACGGAGAGGTGACGAGGAGGAAGCCGAGGAAGATAAAAAGAGTAATTCGTAATGAGTAATTCGTAAATTGGGTGAGGGTTGAGGTTGTTTCTCTGGCTTTCCAAATGGCGAACAGAAAGGTGAGTCCAAGCCAGAGGAGGCCGTCGGTGCGGGAGAGAGTCATAAAGCCAGCGAGGATGCCGGGGATTAACCAGTTGCGAGAAAGATTGGGATTAGTAATTAGTGATGTGGTGACAAGAAAATATAGTCCGCCAAATAACATGAAGAGACTGAAGTTATCGGTCACACCGACGAAGGGCGCGTGATAAACGGAGAATATCGCCAGAATGGCAGACGTGATGGCAAGGTCACGGCGCTGGGAGAATTGCCAGGCAAGCGCGGCGGTCAGCGGAGGGATGCAGGCGGCAATGAGAATAAATGGGATTCGAGCAACCGCATACGTGGCTTGACCCGTCACCCACATGCCCAGCGCGGCAAGGATGGAAGCCAGAGGCATCCAATAATTGTGGGAGGGGTGCGGCAGGGATTGCGGGTCGTCCAGATAATTCCAGAGATATGGTTCGGTGAAGCCTTTGCCTGTGGCAAGTTGAATCCCACCCGCGTAGTAGTAGTCCGAATCGAGGTAGCCTGGGATGGGTTGAAATTGCGCGATGACAAGTGGAAGAATGAGGCCGGAGAGGAAGAGGAGGATGTAGGTGCGGAGAGACATGAGATGGGAGGTAGAAACGAATTAGAGTCGTGCGCGGTCAAACCATGTGCGCGGGGGGCGGATGGCCCACCAGCGAACCCAGTAAACGCCAATCAAGGTCAATGTGGGGTAAAAGAGGAAAAGGATTTCCTCAGCGATTTTACCGAAAAGCGGGACTGCAAAGAAATGGATTGCCCATGGGACAGCAAAGACAAGAAGCAAAATCAGAAAAATTAGCAAATTACCGATACCGCGCCAGCGTTCGTGGGTGATGGCAAAAACCAAAGCCAGAGGAAGAATGAGGATGGCAAGATTTTCCATTTCAGTGCGGAAACCGAGCAAGGGCGCGGCGGCGAGGCCGAGACAGGACGCCCAGTAAAAGCGGCGGAAGTCGGCGCCGCGGGCGATGCTGAATTCGTAGCCGAGGGCCATGACGAGGAGAATCGTTATCCCCCAGGCAAGGCGGCCTCCAAATGCAGGCCAGATGTGATCAAGGATGGTATGCGTCGAGAAGCCAAAGTCCGCGCGGAGATTGTTGACAGTGGCGCGCAAAAAGGGGATGAGCCAACCCGGGTATGCGAGAAAGGACAGGAATAGCAGGATGAGAGACACCATCGCGAAGCCCGCGAGGACGCGAGTGCGACGTTCGCGTAAGGCGTACAGAAAGACCAATAATAGAAACGGCCCGCCGATTTCCCAGTGATACATTGCAACCGCGGCGAGCGCGCCCGCGAGTTCATCCTGTTCGGTGCGGAGGGAATAGAGAATGCCCGCGTAGATCAATCCAAGAAAGAGGACAGGCGCCGCTTCGAGAATGGCCTGGAAAGTGTAGAAGTTGAAAATGCAAAACAGGAGGAATAAAGCGGCAAAGATACGCGGGGACTCCCAGTCTGTGAGGCGAAGACTGAGGAACGCGAGTCCGAACAATGCCAGTTCGGATATCAATGTAAATATAGCGCGGGCAGGTTGAGGGTCGGAAAGAAGCGAAAAAGAAAAATAGGGCAGAAGAATGTGGAAGGGAATGTCCAGTATGTAAGGCTCGTCCCCTGCCCGGGCGGCGCGGTCATAAACCAAATCCTGAACGCGCTCAGGGACGTACGCGCTGTATGGATCAATGCGGTCGAAGAGAAAGGCGCGGCCGCCAGCCCAGGGAAGATAAAACTCGCCGCCACCGCCGAGGCTGTCGATGAAATTCAGGTTCACATAAATAAACACAGCCGAAAGAAGGAAAACGCCAAACAGAACCAGCGCGATGAATTGATAATCGCCGGGCGTGAGTGACTTCGAGGGCGGTCTGAAAGAAGTTGCCACTACTTTATGATGTAACGAAAGATGGGGCGGGTGGGCGTGTTGCGGGCAACTTCCTTGAAGCCCGCCTGTTGGAATGCGGATGCCGTGCCGGTATAAATAAATGGCGCGGGCATGTCTTTTTGTGTGTCAATCGGATAGCCTTCCACGATTTTGCCGCCCTGCCCTTTGACGTGGCTTACCGCGGCTTTGAGCAATTCAACCGTCACACCCTGGCGGCGATATTTCTTCGCAACAAAGAAGCAGGTGATTGACCAGACTTCCTTATCGTCCACAGGTTTGAGGGCGCGTGAGTGTGCGAGTTTCGGATACGCACTACGCGGCTCGACGGCGACCCAGCCAATAGGATAGCCATCGCCATACGCAAGCAGGCCGGGCGCAATTTTCGAGTCAACAATTGACTTTTGCATCTGGCGCGCGGCATTGCCAGTATTTTCAGTGAAGGCTTTGCCGCGCAATTTCCAGAACATACACCAACAGCCGCCGCAAGCACCGTTTGGGCCAAAGAGAATTTCAAAATCGCGCCAGAGTTTTTGGGTGAGGGGATGGAAGGTGAGATCGAGGGATTCGGTCATGGGGGAAAAGGATGAGAGATGAAAGAGGAAAGAGGAATGGCAAGTGTTGCGTGTTTCGCGTCGATTAATGCGTAAAACGCGGAATAGACTCGATGAACTTGTTTCCGTGTGTACTTGTTTCCTTGCCTGCTTTCCTCACGGCAAAATAATTTGCAGTCTCTTCGGGAAGATTTCATATTTCAAGCTCTGCAACCATTCGGGGAACAACTCGCCGTCGGTATGGACGGGAGATGGTCTATTGAGTTGGATGGAAAGCCGCGTCGCGTGGATCTCGTACATGCCGTCCATTTCGACGAAGCTTCCCTCGCCGGGCTTCATCGCGCGCGGCAACGCCTGAAAAAGTCCGAGCCGCGTGCTGCGATAGCCATAAGCAAAAGTCAGCTTGCCATCGCGCGGGTCGGCATGGGGCGACATGAAGAAGATGCCGCCAGTGCGCGGGCCATTTCCAATCGAGATGAGCGAGAGCGGTCCTTCAAATGAGCCGCCATCCCATTCGACCTTTGCCTTCCATTCGGGCTTATCCAGGATTCCTTGAATCGCAGCAACCAGGTAACGCGGCACGCCTTTGATCCAATGGATTTTTTCCTGCTTGGTGGTGACATACGGTTCAAGCCCCGCGGCTGAGTTGTTGACGAAGTAACGCTCATTACATTTACCCACATCAATAAAATCGGTCCTGCCCGCCGCGATGATCTTTGCCGCGGCAGTCAAATCTTTCGGAATGCCGAGAGTATCAACCAGATCGTTTGCCGAACCAAGCGGCATGATCCCAAATGGACCAATCGGATTTTCCAGCGAACCAGCCATTGCGCCGATCATGCCATTTACAGTCTCGCCGATCGTGCCGTCTCCGCCTGCCGCAATGACCGGCGAAAACCCTGCCCGCGCGGCTTCTTCCGCAAGCGCAACCACCGCGCCCTTGCGTTCCGAAACGACCAACTCGAAATTCACGCCCGCGGTTTTGAGCGCGGCTTCGGCCTCAGGCCAGCGCGCTTTCGCGGTCCAGCGATTCGAGTAAGGGTTCAAAATAACGATTGCAGTCATCGGCCCTCCACTAAGTGGTCATGGTCAATTTTACCTGAATTCCATTCCTTGAATTGCGAAAGCAAAACTGCAATGAAAATCATCATACAACCAAAAACCTGGATCGGAGCGAGTCGTTCATCCAACAACAGCCAACCGGATAAAACTGCAAATACCGACTCGAGGCTCAATATCAACGCGGCGTCGGCGGGAGGCGTGTGCCGCTGTGCCCAGATTTGAAGCGTGTAACATAATCCAAGGGAGAAGAACGCTGTATACGCAACCGCACCGAGAAGCGGCCAACTGACCGGCATTGACTTTTCGACGAACAAGCCGAGTCCCAAATTCAGGACTCCGCACACCACAAGCTGTCCCACCGAAAATGACATGGACTCAAACTTCGACGCGAACTTCCCCAACGCGATAACGTGAAATGTCCAGAATAATGCGCCAACCAACTCAAGCGCGTCCCCCGCGCGGACCTCGAACCTGCCTCCCGTTGAAAGGAAGAATGCCCCCGCCCCGGCCAACACCACCGCGACGATGGACATCCAATGAGGTTTCTCCTGCCAAAAAAAGAACAACGCAACGGGAACCAATACGACATACAAAGCAGTGATAAAACCCGCGTTTCCTGCGGTGGTGTACACCATGCCTGCCTGCTGCAACGCACTTCCCGCAAACAAAAAGAAACCCGCGATAAACATCCACTTGTATTGTTCGCGCGGAATCCTGTTGGCCAAACTGCCAATTCGACCAACGAACGGCAAGACCACCAACGCGGCCAGCAAATAGCGCGCACCGTTAAAATAATACACGCTTCCCATTTGTCCCGCCACGCGTTGCGCGACAAATGCCGAACCCCAGATGATTGAAACGACAAGAAGTGTTAAGTCTGCTTTGAGGCGCATGGAAATCCCGAAAGATGAAAGATGAAAGATGAAAGATGAAAGATGAAAGATGAAAGATGAAAGATGAATCTCGAAGTGATACAATGGGCGAAATCTTACTTGTGTACGTGTCTACGTGTTTACTTGTATCCAATCTTAGCACAGGATTTACATGTATAACCTTCAGCAGATCGCAGACGAAAAAGATGACATGCGCCAGGCGGTGCTTCACGCGCGTGCTTACAAGCCCGTTTACGTCAAAATCAAGATCAATTATGGATGCAATCTCAAATGCGAGATGTGCAAGCACTGGCGCGAGACTCGCGAGCCGCCCATTTCAATGGACAGGTTCAAGGAAGTCATCACCGAATTAGGCGAACTGGGATGCAAAAAAATCCACTTCTCCGGCGGCGAGCCGATGCTTCGTCCGCAACTGCCTGATTTGGTGGAACACGCCACGGGACTTGGGATGCGCGTCACGCTCACGACCAATGGTACGCTGATTGATAAAGCCAAGGCCAAGCGATTGGTGGAAGCGGGCTTGCGCGGGGTGAATGTTTCGATTGATTCGCCCATCCGCAAGATGCACGAGAAGATTCGCGGCGTGGAAGGTTCGTTCAAACTCACCACACGGGCGGTTTCGCTGTTTCGCAAATATGCTCACAAAGGCAAGTTGACTATCCGTATTAATACCGTGGTTGGCCGCTCAAACTACGAAACGCTGGCAACTCTCCCTGATTTGGCACACGAACTCGGCGCGGACGGAATCAATCTCATCCCTGTGGATGACCATTGCGGCGAGCATCTGTCCATGCGGAAGAAGGATATCGCGCTGTTCAACTCCGAAATTGCGCCCATCATCGAACAACGCGCGCAGGAGTTAACGGTAAGTCTCGCGGATGAAGACGCGTACCCATTTGGCCGCGACAACTCCGAGGTCCGATTGGGACGCGCTGGTCGTTATGCCTTCGGCTACTATGACAAATTCCCCTGTTATGCGCCGTGGACGCACAGCCTGATTGATTTCAATGGATTGGTCTATGTGTGTTGCATGACGCGCGAGCAAATCCAGCCGCTGGGCAATATTCTCAAACAATCGTTCAAGGAAATTTGGGAAGGTGAAGCCTATCGCCGCATCCGCTTGAACATGCATCCGCCCGCGCTCAAGCCGTGTCAGCGATGCGATGATTTTATCGAGGAAAATAAAAAGATTTGGGAGACGATTGAGCCGTATTAGCGCATGTCATTGCGAGCCGTTCTTCGGCGAAGCAATCTCCACCACGACGAGGAGATTGCTTCGGGCGGAAGAGCACCGCCCTCGCAATGACATAAGATTAACTCAAATCCGAAAACAAATCCGTGCTGTCGTCATCGTCCCACGTGCTGGCGCGGCCAAACGTATCAAGGTCGTTTGGAGTGAACGCGGCCGCGGCAATCGGCAGGGCAACAGGCATTTCCAAACCCTGCTGGCAGGCCAGGCACACACGTCCTTCTCTTGTTTGATTGGTATGCTCGTCACAAAAGCCGCGCCCGCACTTGGCGCACGTCCCCAGTGAAGGATTCTCGCAACGATGCGGAACAAGATACCCGATAATCATTTCACATTGTTCAGCCATGTTCACCTTATTGATGTCATTGCGAGCAAAGCGAAGCAATCTCCTTGCAACAGAGGATTGCTTCCCGAAGGCTCGCAATGACATGGAATGAAGATTATGAAAATCGCCTTACTCTCCGAAAAGTATACACCAGACATCGGCGGCCTTGCAATCTCGGCGGGACGGTTGGGCCATCTGCTTGCCTCCGCTGGACATGAAGTCCGCGTCTTTGCTCCGACCCTTGGCCTGCCAGCCTCCGAAAAGCGGTCTCTCCCCCACAACGGAGTCAGCGTTACGCGTTTCGGCGCACGCAAGCGCGTGGACGACACACTGGTTGATTGGCTCGAACTCATCCTGGAAGAACACAAGCGCGCGCCATTCGATGTGCTGAACGCGTACTTCCTTCCACAGGCAGGATTCGTGGCAACGTACGCGGGAAAATATTTGGGCATCCCAAGCGTGGTTTCCATTCGCGGCAACGACATCGAGCGCGCCGCGTTTGACCCATCGAAATTCTCACACGTAATGTATGCCCTGCAAAATGCCGATGCAGTGACGACTAATGCAAGCGAATTGACGAAAAAAGCAAAAGCGTTTGTAGATAGAGAAATATTCCTGATTCCAAATGGAATTGACACAGACCATTTCAGGCCACTGCAAAAGAACGCGGCATTGGCAGAGTCATTGGAACTCGGTGATTTACTGGTAATCGGCTTCTCGGGCGAGCTAAGAGAAAAAAAGGGACTACGCGCTCTCTTACGTGGCTACGCGAAACTCAACGCAGTCCGCCCCACTGCCCTGCTGATTGTTGGTGATGTCCGCGCTGGAGAAGATAAGCAGGCGTTCGACGAGCTGCGCGCATCAATCCCCAATTCACAGATTGTCATCACGGGATTCGTATCACACAAAGATATTCCCTCGTTTTATTCTTTAATGGATGTGTTCGTTCATCCTTCACTACGAGATGGAATGCCCAACGCTTTGCTCGAAGCAATGGCTTGTGAAAAATCGGTCATAGCAACACCAGTGGGGGGAATCATGGATATTGTAGAAAATGAAAAAAATGGTATGCTTATCCATATCAATGATGAAAACGCTCTGACCGATAAAGTCTGTGAATTACTGGACGATCATGAGAAGCGGCAAAGACTAGGAAAAGCCGCACGCGAAACAATTGAAGGCAGGTTTACTTTGGCGAACGAATTGAAAGCCAATCTGGATGTATATCGAAACCTTGGGTTAAAAGTATGACCAGCCGGTTTTATTTTACAGGTGGCAGATGACAACTCTTTTTGATTCAACGAAGACCGTAAAGGCCGAACTCTCGAAGCAAAGATATATTGCTTCAGATGAAATATCAACAATCGTGTATCTCGCATACAAATTAGGCAAGCCGCTCCTCGCGGAAGGCCCCGCGGGTGTCGGCAAGACGGAACTGGCAAAGGCAATCGCCTGCGCGACAGACCGCGAATTAATCCGCTTGCAATGCTATGAAGGCTTGGACGAATCCAAAGCCTTGTACGAGTGGGAGTATTCGAAGCAACTGCTTTACACCCAATTACTGCGCGACAAATTAAATGACACACTCGGCAAGGCAGAATCGCTTGCCGAAGCCGCGGACAAACTGGCAGGCGAGGAGGATGTCTTCTTCTCCAACCGCTTCCTCCTGCAACGTCCATTGTTGAAGGCGATTTTGAGCGAACGCCCGACCGTTTTGCTGATTGACGAAATTGACCGCGCAGATGCGGAATTCGAGGCCTTCCTGCTGGAAGTGTTGAGCGATTTTCAAGTATCTGTACCTGAGTTGGGGACACTGATCGCCAAACATAGACCGCTTGTGATTCTCACGTCCAACAACACGCGCGAGTTGTCCGAAGCGTTGAAGCGACGCTGTTTGTATCTGTTCATTGATTACCCAACCTTACAGGAAGAGCTTGCTGTCGTGCGGCTGAAAGTTCCTGACTTGAATCCCAAACTGGCGCAACAGGCTGTGGAGTTTGTACAGAAATTACGCAAAGCGGACATGCGCAAGTCGCCCTCGATAAGCGAAACACTGGATTGGGCAAATGCACTTGTGGCGTTGAACGCGTCCCATTTGGATAAGGAAGTTTTGGAAGATACCCTCTCGGTATTGTTGAAGCACGAAGCAGATTTGCAGAAGGCGAAGAGGCAGTTGATGGCCCCTCCCCCATCACCGAGACCAAAGCCTGATGAGTTTGGGAGATTTTCGGGCAATTAAACACTAAGGGCACAAAGGTCTTGGTTATTGGTTTGTAGGGGCGGGGTCCCCCCGCCCTGGGCGAGATGACCTCGCCTCTACGAGGAATTTGAACTATGGAATCCCGCATCTTACAGTTAATTTCAGCGTTACGCGCCAGCGGGGTGCGCGTATCTCTGGCGGAAAGCGCGGAGGCGTTTTCGGCGGTGGATTTGATGGGGATTCAAGACCGCGAGCAGTTCCGTCTGTCGTTGCGGGCGACGCTCATCAAAGACGTGAAAGACATTCCCACGTTCGAGAAATTATTCCCGCTGTTCTTCGGGTCGGGACAGCCGCCGATGATGGGCGGCAATCCAATGGATGACATGACACCCGAAGAAGCGCAGATGCTGGCCGAGGCGTTGAGGCAGTTGGCCGAGAATCTCCGTCAACGGATGGAAAGGCTGATGAACGGCGAGCCGCTCACAAAGTCCGAGTTGGAGGCGCTGGGGAAGTTAGTCGGGCTGAATCAGGCGGATAATCTCAATTATCAAAACTGGATGGCACAGCGCATGATACGCGCATTGGCGTTTCCCGAAGTGCGTGAGGCGTTGAAGGAATTGATGGAGCAGCTCGCGCAGATGGGCATGAGCCGCGGGCGCATCGAGCAGATCCGCGACATGATCCAGCAAAATATGCGGGGTATGCAGGAGCAGATCAATCAGTTTGCGGGCGAACGCATCGCCGAGAATTTAAGCGAGCGGCCGCGTTCGGATAACGTGGATAGTTTGACGAACCGCCCATTCCACGCGCTCTCGGATGCTGACAAAAAACTTTTGCAACGCGAAGTGAAGCGACTCGCCGCCGCGTTGCGCACGCGCATTGCGTTGCGGCAAAAGCACGCCAAAAGCGGACAACTCGACCCGAAGGCAACCATCCGCGCCAACCTGAAATATCACGGTGTGCCGATGGAGATTCGTCACAAAGACCGCGTGCGGAAACCGAAGATTGTCGTCATTTGCGACATCAGCACTTCGATGCGGTTCTGCTCGGAGTTGATGCTGAGTTTTCTTTTTGCGTTGCAGGGACAGGTCCGCAAGACGCACGCCTTCGCATTCATTAATCATCTCGAATATATTTCGGAGGACTTCAACGGCTCCAACGCGGACGAAGCGATTGCTTCCGTTTTATGGCGCATGCCCAGCGGACATTACAACACCGACCTCGGCTGGTCGCTCAATGATTTCAACAGCGAGTACATGGACACGCTCAACGGGCAGACAACCCTGATCATCGTCGGCGATGGACGCAACAACTACAACGACCCGCGCCTGGACATTTTCTCGCTGATGAGCCGCCGCGCAGTGCGGACCATTTGGCTGAATCCTGAACCGCCCGCCCTGTGGCACGGCGACAGCGACATGCCGAGGTACGCGCCGTTGTGTAACAATGTGTTGAAGGTCAGCAATTTGAGGGAATTAGCGGAGGCGGTGGATACTTTGTTGGCAGCGTGAACTTGAACGATATTTGCCCCTTGTACAAATTCAGGCGGGAAACACAAATTGCTCAAACAGGATGTGCTTACGATGTACTTATCAAGTGCTTATGATGGGCTTATGACGAATATAGGCACACCCTGATGACTATCCACAATTACAAGGTGACAGTCATTTTGCCCCGCTCTGCTCCGCTTCAGGGATGCTTCGCAAAAATGACTGCCACCTTTTCGTTTGCCAAAGAGTGTTGCCGTTGCTTTATCGTGTTGAAGCGGCCAACAACCTACCACCTGCTATCTGACCCATATTTATCGTACATTCGCTGGAAGATTTCAGAATCATTATAGGAGAGGGTGCTCACTTCAAATCCGACGTTGTATGAATTCGGTTCGAGCTTGTCCATTTGACACCATTTACTGCGGCCATTGAAGACCATAAAGGTTTTGTTCGCCACATCCTGCGTCAGATTCACGCGCAGTCTGTAATTCACATTAACTGGAAGCGGCTTTTCGCTGTCCACCTTGATCCCAATCAGGCTAATATCTGACAGGTGCCCGATGAGTTGTAACGTGTTGGCATCCATCACCTGCATGTAGTAGGTAAATTTCCGCCGTTTTTGTCTTCGTCGCTCTGATTCCATAAGAATGCTCCTTTTTACGTTAATACCTTCTGGTTATTCTGCATTCAAAGGACTGCGTTGCGCGATCTTGGAACGATAAGATACTTTACTATAGTATATTCGGTATTGGATAAGATTCAATGGGTCTGTTGTCAGGGCAATCTTAATGACAGGGACACGCCCAAGTACGCGCCGTTGTGTGGGGACGTGTTGAAGGTCAGCAATTTGGGGGGAACTGACGGAGGCGGTGGATAATAAGTTGATGACGGGGTGATGCAAGAAAGCGTAAAGCATTTTCGGCTTATAATTGAGCCACTTTTGAGCTTTTATGAAAAAGACAACTGCCGCCAGGCCCCGCAAAGTGAAGGAATTATCTGCTGAATATCGCCTCGATACCAGCAAGGCAAAAACAAAGCCACATCGCTTTGCAAAGCGGCTTCCTGTCAACAAAAAGAAAATCGTGGAGTTTTGCAAACGCTGGCAAATTTCCGAGTTTTCATTTTTCGGTTCGGTCCTGCGCGATGATTTTCGCCCCGACAGTGACGTGGACGTGCTGGTCAGCTTTCGGCCTGAGTCAAAGTGGAGCCTGTGGGATTTGATTGACATGCAGGAGGAGCTGGAGAAAATGTTCAGCCGCAAAGTTGACCTTGTCGAAAAAGAGGCTCTTCGCAATCCCTATCGCCGCCATTCCATTTTGAACGGGCGTGAAATCTATTATGCCGCCATTGGCTCATGAATACGATGATATCAAACAAGAGGCATGTGGCTGGTTGCGACCGTCTACGTTGCCTGCATTGATCCCACAACTTGAAGCGATTCTTCTTCCGTCGCCGCCGAAATAATCTCTTGAAGGTCAGTAATTTTGGGAAACTCGCGGAGCCAGTGGATATGTTGATGGTGGGGTGAACATGGAGGACTTGATTTCACTAGTCAATCAAGGTATAGTATTTGCATTGAGTAATCGACTTTCTCTAAAGGAGAATAGGTTGTGGCTAAGAAATCACAAAAAACTCCCCCTAAAACTTTTGTGTTTAGAAAACACTCAAATATTGGTTCTGCAGATGCAATTGAGGACAAAAAGTTTTTATCAGAATCCTTCATAGACAATGGGGAAATGGAAATATTAAGCACGTGTGATCATCCGCAATGCATTCTTTTGGGGCGAACTGGATCGGGGAAAACAGCACTTCTGGAAAGGCTATCAGATACGAAAGAAAAAGTAATAAAAATAGCGCCCGAGGGCTTGGCGTTGACTTATATTTCCAACAGCGATGTGTTGGGATTCTTTATGGCAACAGGCGTAAATATGGATTTATTTTATCGACTCCTCTGGCGTCATGTATTTGCAGTCGAAATTATTCGAGAGCATTATCATATTGTAAATGAACAAACGAGGGACAGTTTCTTAGCAAAAATAAAAGACCGAATATTTGGGAATAAGTCCCGCCAAGATGCAATCCAGTATTTATTAAAATGGGGTGAGTCGTTTTGGAAGGAATCAGAATACCGAGTTAAAGAAATAACAACGAAACTCGAAGAAGAATTAGGAGTAGCAGTTGGCGGGGAGATAAAAACGGCTGTCGGTGGCATTAAGCTCAACGCAGAGTCGGCAAAAAGGTTATCGGAAGAAGAAAAGGCGGAAATTGTTCATAGAGGTCAAGCCATTGTCGACAGAGTGCAAATGAAAACTCTTTCAGAAATAATTTCACTGTTGGAAAGCGATTTGTTAGACGATAAACAGAAAAAATATTACATAACTATCGACAGGCTTGACGAAAACTGGGTCAATGACGATTTACGATACCAACTTATCAAAGCTCTTCTTGACACTGTAAGAGACTTCAACAGCAAAATAGAAAATGTAAAAATAATTGTGGCTATTAGAGAAGATTTGCTAGATAGAGTTTTTCGATACACACGTAGCGCAGACTATCAAGAAGAAAAATATAAATCTTTGTACTTAAATCTGACATGGAAAGAAGATGAATTAGAGGAACTATTAAATAAACGCGTGGAACAACTTGTTCGAGAGCAGTACACAAAGAGAGTAGTCACATTAAGGGATTTGCTCCCGTCTTTGGTTGGGAAGGAAGATCCTGTGAAATATATCTTAGAGCGAACCATGCTTCGACCAAGAGATGCTATTATGTTTTTCAATGAGTGCATAAAATTAGCTGAAGCAAAGCCAAAAATTACTCAGGCAATGGTTTATCAAGCTGAATCAATATACTCAGAGAACAGACTCAGGGCGCTTGCTGATGAATGGTCTTCGGATTATCAAAACATAATTGAATTAGGTTTTCTGCTAAAGCGTTTTTCAAGCCATTTTCGGATCAGTGAAATTCGAGAACAAATCCACAGTGGTATGTTAGATTTTCTAATAGAAAAGCATCGAGAAGATTTCATTCAGAATGTAGTAGAAGAAAAATTTAATAATGGGGACATAGACGGTTTTATTCAAGAAATGTTCAAAATACTTTATAAGGTTGGCGTCATCGGGGTCAAACCAGAAAGTTATTCGTCTGTTTTGTGGTCATACCAGGGTCACAAACTATTAAACTCGGAAATCAACAAGGATGCCATCATTCACATTCATCCAGCATTTTGGCGAATCCTAGGGATACAACCGGCTTAGGATTCTGCTTTCACCGTTCGACCCTGCGCCCGAAGGATGGGGCGGATTTTATCCCCTCCACCCTTCAGACACCTCCCCAAATCCGACATTGAAAATTTTGGATGCTAATCAAACGGTTAAATTGTCGGATTTGCCCTTACAGGATGCTTCGACAGGAGAGGCCGGGTGGGGGCTACTGCGGTAAACTTCCCCCATGACCACCCTCGCCATTCTCTCCGACATTCACGGAAACCTGCCCGCCCTCGAAGCGGTGCTTTCAGATTTGAAAAACTGCGACGTTGACCAGGTCATCGTCGCGGGGGATGTGATCAATTTTGGGCCTTTCTCAAGGAAAACGGCGGAAATCGTCATCGAGAAAGGCTGGCCTGTCATTCGTGGGAATAACGAATTTTTCCTGCTCGATTACAAAACCCCGCGCGCGTCAGCCGAATGGGACGATTCGATTCAATTCGCTCCAACGGCATGGCTGGATCAGCAGTTCGACCAGGAATTGAAATCCCGCATTGCCTGCTGGCCCGACACGATCAATCTGCGCTTCAAGGACGCTCCGCCGATTCAGGTTTTCCACGGCACACCCAACGATCCTTGAGATTCGATGTACTGGACTTTGACGGATGAAGAAATCGAAAAACTGCTTTCCAATGTCGAAGCAGATTTCGTTCTTTGCGGGCACACTCACCTGCCCATGGATCGTCAATCAGGCAGGCGGCGCATTTTCAATCCTGGCTCGGTTGGCGTCCCTTTGGATGGAATTTTTTCCGCCAGTTACATGCTCCTGGAAGGAAACGAGCAGGGATGGACTCCCACATTTCGACGCGTCCCATTTGACTACGATGCTGTTTTTCAGGAATTCGAAAAATCGGGATACAACAAAGAAGCCGGGCCGATGGGCCGATTGGTCGTGGAAATTTACAGGAACGCCCGTCCCATGCTTGGGTTTCTCCGGTGGCGCAATACCCATAAGCCGGGCTTCCCCATAACAGATGAATTGCTCGACGAATTTCTCGCAAACTGCAAATGGTGGGAATTTTCGCATCCCGCTTATCACATCAACATGGGATAGATTCATTCCGTCCGTGCGAAAGCCTGGCAGGGGTCGAATCAGGATTCTTTGCCGGCAATAAACCTCATGGCAGTCTCGCGTCAAGCCGGCGAAGAACCTCATCCACTTGAGCGGCGGTCAGCGCGTTGTTATCGAACATAGCCCTCAGTTCAATCACGTACTTGCCGTGACTCTGGACGAAAATACAAAAATAACCTTCAGGCGATGATCCTTCGGTGCAGAATTTATCGAATTGGTCCGCAGGGTTTCCAGGCGCAAAAGTAAAATCCACCGGTTTGGCAGGGAGCACACCATCAATTTCTTCATCATGCAAACTTTGGTATCCATCAGCCGCGGCCACCTCGGATGGATAAAGAAATATCTCATGACTCAGGTAGAGCAGGTCATTGGTGCCCGGATGGGAATATTGAAACACATCATTCCGTACAGCCGAAGTTCCTTCTCTGTAGGGAAGTGAGTAGTAATGTTCAGCAGACTCCCAACCGCTGGGCAGATCATTTGCATTTATCATCAACGGCTCCAACCCCGACCCGCCTCCAATGGAATATCCTCTCAAATAGAATATTAAACCTGCGCCAGCGATGAGCAGGCAACAGCATAAGAGCACAACAGCCAGGATTATCAGCAAGGTCTTTTGTTGCATAGTGATCCTCCTTGTTTGTTTCTGTCAAAACACAAAAGTGTGATGCAGGATACGTTCGCCTCATGCACCTTCTCAATTCGCGGTAAACTTGCCCCATGTCCGCCTTTGCCATCGAAACTCATGGACTCACCAAACGCTTCGGCGATGTGCTTGCGGTGGACCGCGTCGATCTGCGCGTGAGCCGCGGCGAGATTTATGGCTTCCTCGGGCTCAACGGCGCAGGCAAAACCACCACCATCCGCGCGCTCCTGGGGATGATCCGCCCGAGCGAGGGAAATGTCCTTGTTCTGAATCAGGCCGTCGGTCCGAATGGACGCGGGCCGTGGGCGCAGGTGGGGCACCTCGTCGAAAGTCCATCGGCCTATCCTGAATTAACAGTTCGGGAAAATCTGGACATTGCGCGGCGTCTGCAAGGGATTCAAAATCCCAAAGTTGTGGACGAGGCTATGACCACTCTTTCCATCGCTTCCTACGCGGACCGAAAAGCTGGCACGCTTTCGAGCGGCAATCTCCAACGCCTTGGGCTGGCGCGCGCCCTGCTCCACAACCCTGAGTTGCTTATCCTCGACGAACCCGCCAACGAACTCGACCCCGCAGGCGTGGTGGAAATTCGCGAGTTGCTCCGCTCGCTGGTGCAGGAACGCGGCGTGACAGTGTTCATGTCCAGCCACATTCTCACCGAGGTGGACAGGCTCGCCACGCGCATCGGGATCATCCACAACGGCAAATTGATCGAGGAACTCGACACGGACAAGCTGGAGCAGTTACGCACGAAGCGGCTGGAAGTGAGGGCGCGTAATTTGGAAGGCGCGTTCATCAGCCTGCAAAGCGCGGGATATAAACCGGTGATCCAGGATGAAACCATCTTGACCGAGAGCACTCACGCAATTGATTATCCCGATGACATCGTGCGGATTCTCGTCAACGCCGGCACACCGCCCACTCATCTCGCGGTGATCCAGGAAAACCTGGAAGATCATTTTTTAAAGTTGACAAATGACTCGTCATTGCGAGCGCAAGCTGCGACACTTGTACCTGGCGCAAGTGCAGGTGAGCAATCCCCCACCCGAGAGGAGATTGCTTCGTCGCCACACCGTCCTGCGGTCGGCACAGGGAAGAACGGCTCCTCGCAATGACGGGAGAAAAGTTATTATGAATTCCCTCCTCCCCTCCCTCTGGGCCGAGACGCTCAAAATGCGCCGCTCGAAAGTGCCGCTTGTTTCGGCAATTGGATTCTCAATGGCGCCATTGGCCGGCGGACTTTTCATGGTCATTTTGAAAGATCCCGAAGCGGCGCGGGCAATGGGATTGATCAGCGCCAAGGCCCAACTCATGGTAGGCGTGGCAGATTGGCCTGCGTACTTCGGCTTCCTGTCGCAAGCCATCGCGGCAGGCGGCATGGTCCTGTTCTCCATCATCACGATCTGGGTCTTCGGCCGCGAGTTTTCCGACCGTACGGCCAAGGAACTGCTGGCACTGCCGACTTCACGCGAGGCAACCGTCACCGCCAAGTTCATTGTCATCGCTGCATGGTCACTTGCAATCACCCTGCTCATCTTTGGCATCGGTCTCCTGGTCGGAGCGCTGGTTGTGCTCCCTGCCTGGTCAACGGAACTGCTTCGCACCTCATTCATAAACATATTGGGCGCGGCCGCCCTGACCATTCCGTTGATGTCGTTTGTAGCATTACTGGCCAGCACCGGACGCGGTTACCTGCTCCCATTTGGCTGGACCATTTTTACACTATTTTTGGCTAACATCTCGGCGATCATGGGCTGGGGTGGCTGGTTCCCGTGGGCTGTCCCCGGATTGTTCAGCGGCATGGCAGGATCTCGGGCGGAATTTATCGGGCCGCATAGTTATGCAGCCGTGATCATCACCAGTCTCATCGGTCTCGCCGCCACGTTTTACTGGTGGCGCAACGCCGACCAGACGAGGTAAACGCGCATGTATTTGGTTATTTGGGAATATCAGGTAAAGCCAGGCCGCCAGCAGGATTTCGAAAAAATCTATTCGACAAATGGATTGTGGGCAAAGTTATTCAAACGAGGCGCAGGCTATTTGAACACCGAATTGCTCCGTGACCCGGACCGCCCCCGGCGCTACATAACAATTGACCATTGGATATCCTTGGAGGCTTATGAAGCATTCCTCGCAAAATGGAAAGAGGATTACGATGCTTTGGACGCGCACTGCAAGGACCTGACAGAGCGCGAGTCACAACTTGGAACTTTTACACCTTTTTAAACGGAGAACAAAATGATCGTACGAATGTGGCACGGCAGGGTCCCCGCTTCAAAAGCGGATGCGTACCGCGAGTTCACGAACGGGCGCGCCATCCCGGATTATCAGTCGGTTAAAGGGAATATCAGCGTCCACATCCTCGAACGCCGCGAAGGCGACGTCACCCACTTCATCACGCTGACGTTCTGGGAAAGTCTCGAGGCCATCAAAGGTTTCGCAGGCGAGAATGTTGAAGTTGCAAAATACTACCCGGAAGACAAAGACTTCCTGCTCGAGTTCGAGCCAAACGTTGTGCATTACGAAGTCGTTGGACAGTCGTGAAGGTGTGGCAATGCGTCGCACCCTACAGGTGAGAGTATCCGTTTAAACAGCAAATCCATCTGGGCAGATTGCTCCCATTAAACCAGGTGCGACGCATCCTCAGCGAACTCGCGGTAAACTTGCCGCATGTCCAACCTCGCCGAAGTCGCCGCGCTCTTCCTCAAACTTGGATTCACCGCCTTCGGCGGGCCTGCCGCGCACATCGCGCTGATGCACGATGAAGTCGTCGTTCGCCGCAAATGGCTGACCGACGAAGAATTCCTCGACCTGCTCGGCGCGACCAATCTCATCCCCGGCCCCAATTCAACCGAAATGTCCATTCACATCGGCTACCTGCGCGCAGGCTGGCCCGGATTGATCGTCGGCGGGCTTTGCTTTGTCATGCCTGCCGTGTTCATGGTGCTCGCGCTATCGTGGCTGTACGTCCGCTTTGGGGGCACGCCGCAGGTTGGATGGCTGATGTACGGCATCAAGCCCGTCGTCATCGCCATCATCGCACAGGCGCTTTGGATTCTCGGAGGCAAAGCCCTCAAAAATAGTTTGACCGTTGGTACCGGCATCGCCGTCTTTGCGCTCTATTTCATTGGGATCAACGAAATCACGCTGCTCTTCGGAGGCGCACTGATCGTCATGCTGATCGCGAACTGGCAGCGCATCAAAAAGACATCGCCCGCGCTCCTGCTTCCATTCAGCGGGATCGGGTTGGCGCAAATTGCCGTGCCATTCAGCCTCCCCATTTTATTTCTGACATTTCTCAAAATCGGCGCGGTCTTATACGGCGGCGGTTACGTCCTGCTTGCCTTCGTCCGTGCAGATTTCGTCGAACGCCTCGGCTGGCTCACCGACCAGCAACTCATAGACGCCATCGCCATCGGGCAGGTTACACCGGGTCCGCTCTTCACCACTGCAACCTTCATCGGCTACATCCTCGGCGGCACACCGGGCGCGCTTCTCGCCACCCTTGGGATTTTTCTCCCCTCCTTCATTTTTGTGGCGATATCGAATCCCCTGATCCCGCGCATTCGCAACTCGACCTGGATGAGCAGTCTGCTCGATGGGGTCAACGCCTCCGCTCTTGGACTTATGGCGGCTGTCACCGTTCAACTGGCATCCTCCTCGCTGACAGATTTTCCGACTGCGCTGATCGCCATCGCTTCCATTTTCCTTCTCCTGCGCTGCAAAATCAACTCCACCTGGCTGATCGCAGGCGGGGCGCTGATTGGATTCTTGCTCTCGCGCTGATCGTCCGCGCTGACAGACTGGGTCTTCGTGGATGTAAAAAACGGGCGACCGATGGCAATACCGGAGGACGTTGCGGCCGTATTTTCGCAAAAGGAAGGAAATCAATGATGGGATTTCGATCGGCTATTCAGACGACCACCACCCCATCCATTCAAAGATCGCCTCCCAAACTGCCTGCATACCTTTCAAACTGCCAATGATCATCACCAGCCCAAGAAAAAAGGTTCCCACAATGGCCTCGCCGTTCAGCGTGAGGTAGACGACAAAGGCTTTGGAGAAATAAACATAATCCAAATAGATTTGATACAGATCATACACAATCAAACCCACACCTGTCAAAAAGACGCCAAGCGCAAGCAAAACCAAAAGCGGACTCTGGGCAAGAACGATCTTGTTTTTGTTCTCGGCGTGGATGCGTTTCACCAGCATTTCTGCCTGCCCCCAATCCAACCCCTCCTCATTGCAAACATCCATAATAATATCGTCCACACTTTCGGAGTTTGTCAGGCGTTCGATGATTTGGGAAGTTAATTCTTCCGGGATTTGTTCGGGCATATTAGGATTCCTATTCGCGAGTGCGAGGCACCCTCAGGACACCAGCAATTTCTCATACACCTTCATCAGCTTCTTCTGTGACTCGTGCCACGTGAACTTCGTCAACGCGCGCTCGGAGGCGGACTGGGCCAATCGTTGCGACAATTCAAAATCATTGAGCAATGCCAGGGCCTGCCGCGCAAGGTCTTCAGGATCGCTGGGCGAGAAGAGCAGGGCGTCCACATCTTCGCGGACGAGTTCGCGGACGATGGGCATGTTCGATGCGAGCAGCGGGCGCGCGGCGGCCATGTATTCAAGCACTTTGATGGGACACGCGCCCTGCGTCACATTGCGGTCGTTCAATCCCAGCGGCGCGATGCAAATATCGGATTCGGCAATCAGCGCGGGGATTTCATGATGCGGCACCGCGGGCCGGACTGTCACGTGATTTTCGATGCCCAGCTTTCGGATTTGTTTCGCGAGCATTTTTCGTTGGCGCGAACGCCCGCGCCCCACTATGTGGAGTTGAACAGCCTGCCGTTCAAGAATTTTAGGCAGGGCTTTGACAACCACATCCAGTCCCTGCCAATCGGCCAGTGTTCCAATGTAGAGCAACGTTGGAACGCGCCCGTCACGGTTTGGCAGGGGCGAGGGATAAAAATCCGAGGGGCTGACTCCGTTCGGGATAATGGTGACCAGCTTCCGGTCCACGCCAAGACTCGCAATGTAATCCCTGGTCACATGAGATGGACAGATAACGGAGTCGCTCAAATGCAGAGTCGCCATTTCCTGTTCTTTAAATTTGAGCAATAGATCGTGGTCTATGCCCGGGTAGTGATATTTCAACTCGATGGACGGGAGGCCGTTGACTTCAAAAAGTGTTTTGTATCTGAATCGTTTTTTATTCTGTGCGAGAGCAAGGCCGTCCCACATGTTCCGATAATGGACAACATCATAATCAGGAGATATGGCTAAATGCGCAGCAACAGCTTTTCCAAAATGCACCGCGCGGGCAAGGAAGTTTTGCGAGAGGTCCTGCGAAATGCGTGTGACACGCGCACCTTCAATGGTATCTTCGGTGGGTAGAAGTCCATCGTTCGGTGTGATAAGATGCACGTCAAAATCGGCATTGACAAGTCCGCGCAGGTTGTGGAGAATGTGCGTGGATGCCCCCTTGGGGCTTGGTACAATATCGAAGGCTGTGTAGAGAATTTTCATCGGTTGGATTATATGTCAGCCAGGAAGACTTCGGAAGTGTAATGCGGCATTTATGCCGCAAGGCTCTGCGGCATAAATGCCTGTCCTGAGCTTGTCGAAGGATCGCATTACAAGGTTTTATGTTCGGAGGAGAAACAATGGAAATATTGTGTCTGTTTGGCGTTATTGGAATTGTAGTTGTTTCGCTTTTCTTTTATCTTCTGAACACGGCGCGCAAAAAAGCGCCGCCCACACCTGCTTCGGGGAAAAAGGATTACACGCCTGTTTACGTTTCGATTGCCGATAAACCGTTATCCATCATACAGGGCATGGACAGGTTCGTGGCCGAGGTGAATCGAACGGAAAAAGCAGGCGATAAATGGCGCTGGGTTCCCATGCTCATCTTCTTCGGCGGGCTGGGATTGGCGGCCATTGACCTTTTGCTCCTGCTCTTCGGCTTTTTCTCCTTCGTCTTTACGGCGGGCGGAATCCTGCTATGGATCGCGGCATTCGTGATGGCGCGCAGTCTGCGCAAAAGCGATTCGCATGACTTTTCGCCGAGATACAAAGGCACGAAGGAAATCCTGCGCACACTTCGCGACGACCTGCGGCCTGGTTCCACTTTTCTGGGTCATCTCGACCTGACGGGCGCGATGCTCAAAACCAAAGTGGCCCGCGAGACCAAGGATACCCAGAACCGAACAACGCAATATTTTCGCGATGAATGGCTGGCGTTGAAAGCCAAACTCTACGACGGCAATGTGATTCGCGTTTCTGCGATTCAAAAATCCAAGCAGCGCCAACCCTACACCAAACGAAGCCGCATCAGCGGAAAATACAAGACCAAGCCGGCAAAATTCAAAGGCACCGAACATGATTTGAAAGTCCGCATCGTGGTGAATCCCGAAATTTATCAAATCGGCGCAAACCCGAAAGTGAGACAGGGTCAGAACATCGGCAAGTACACCATCACCGCGCTGAACACCGAAGGCGGCATCATCAACATGATCGCCAGTTCGCCGTTTGATGAAGTTGAACACGAAGGCATTTTGAACGTCCTGCAATCCGCTTATTCCCTCCTACAACGAAAGGCCGCGTAGCATGAGCAAAAAGATCATTCCATTTGTTGTTGCTTTTATTCTTGTCTGTCTCGTTATGGCTGTAGCCGGTGTGTTCGCACTCAGCGGCGCGGTCACGGCTGAAAAATTTGGGAGCAACGTAGTTTGGACTCAGTCCTATAGCACCGCCGAGAGCATGAAGGTCATTGACCTGACGGGCGACGGCCAGGACGAACTCTTCATTCAAAACACAAGCGACGTCACGGTGTACGATGGCAGTGGCAATGTGATGTGGAGTTTTCCCTATTCATCCCCCAAGACCACCCTCGGCGACGTGAACAACGATGGCGTCGAAGACATCGTCGTTTATTACGTCGGCACGGGCATGTCTGTGGACGTTATCAGCAAGGGACAGGTGACGACTCTCGCGCAGACTCTCAGCATCGGATTCCCCGCCCGCGTCTCAGTCATCCGCTTCTCTTCCGGACCTCAAATTGTGCTGGGCGATTCTAGCGGCAGTATCCTCTCTTTGGGTTTGGACGGCCAGCCGCGCTGGAGCGCCGGGCTTGGCAGCGCCGAAGTGCGCGGCATGGACGACGCCTTGATTGGCGGCCAGCCTCACGCTGCGATTGCCACAAACGACGGCGCGGTCGCGGTCTTCGATGCCCAGGGGACGCAGGTATGGAGTCACTCACAGGAGCAGCTCCGCCGTATGCGCGCCTTTGACTTGAACAGCGACGGAAACAGCGAAGTGGTCACCGGCGGCGAGTACGGAGCGTTCTACATTTACAGCGCAGTGGACAGAAGCATGCTTTTCGAGAAATCGCTTGGGCAGGCTGTGAGCGAAGTCCGTGTGGTGGAATTGAACGGCGACCCTTCATCGCGTGAAATCGTCGTCGGCGGAAAAGATGGCGGCGTGTGGGCCTTCTCGTTTGACGGCGCGACCGCCAGTCAAATGTGGTCCGGCTCGCTCTCCGATAAAGTGACCGAAATCTCCGGCCTGGACATCAATGAAGACGGCAAGGAAGAAGCGGTCATTGGCGATGACTCTGGCAAAGTGGCCATCTTTACAGAAAACGGGACGCGCAATAACCTGCCCTCCCATTCCAGCGGCATCACCCGCATTGACATCGGCAAGCTCGGAGGCGAGCGTTACGTGGTCATCGCAGATGGAAGCCAGGTGCAGGTAAACAAAGTCAATTTCAACTCCATCCCCGGATTCCAGTACACGCCGTTGATTGTTGGGCTGATTGTCTCAGCGGTGATTTTGGTGATCGCGGCGATCATCGCCTCCATTCCGAAGAAACCTGAGATGAAGGTCTCATTCCAGGATAAGAGCAGGGAATCGCTCGAGGCCGAACGCCGCATGTTGAAAGAGTCCATTGCGGATGTGGAACGCCTGCGTAAATCCGGCGAAGTGACAGGCGACGCCTATCTCGCCCGTCTCAAACGCCTGCGCGCCGATTTAGCGGAGAACGAAGCCGCGTATAAGGCAGCGGGTCACCAAATCAAGGTGGAGACTTTCAAGTGTCCAAACTGCGGAGGCACGCTTGAACTGGGCATGGACAAGTGTGAGTATTGCGGGCAGGTGATTCTGAGTTAATACGCGCTGAGCGGAACGCAGTGTAGTCGAAGCGCAGAGACGACCTAATACGAAATTCGTGTTGCGTAATCCATAAAAAACGCGCTCCTCGCGGAGCGCGTTTTTTACATCATTGCGAGAAGGCTGTAGGCCAACAAAGCAATCCACCTTATACGAGGAGACTGCTTCGGTCGCTCCGCTCCCTCGCAATGACGAGATTATTCCAATTCCCCCCACTCCGTCATTTTATTCAACTCGTCCGCTTCTTCCGCCGCCAGTTTCACATTCAACGAACCAAAGTTTTCCTTTAATTGCTCAACAGAAGTTGCCCCAATAATGGGACTGGTGATGACCGGGTCAGCCAGCATCCACGCCAACGCGACTTGTGAGACGGCGGCATTGTGGGCTTTGGCGATTTCATCCATCTTGTCCAACAACGCAAAATTCTTTTCGGTCATAGCGCGTTTTCGTCCCTCAGCGCGGCGGCTTGCAGGCAATGGCTGGTCTTTGCGATATTTTCCGGTCAGGAATCCGCCCGCCAGCGGACTGTACGGGATCACGCCGAGTCCATAAGCCTTGCAGACCTCGCGCAATTCCGCTTCAAACTCTGCCCGCCACAACAGGTTGTAATGCGGCTGGAGGCTGTTGTAGCGGACAAGGTTGTATTTGTCTGAAGTCCATAGCGCCTGCATCAATTCCCATGCCTTGTAATTCGATGCGCCCGCGTAACGGACTTTTCCCTGTTTCACCAAATCGTCATAAGCGCGCATGGTTTCTTCGATGGGAGTGTCATCGTCTGTCCAGTGGGATTGGTACAGGTCAACGTAATCCGTCTGCAGCCGCTTGAGCGATGCTTCTACGGCTTGCATAATGTGCGCGCGGCTAAGACCCTGGTCGTTTGGGCCGGCTCCCATTTCGCCGCGCACTTTCGTCGCCAGCACAATTTTGTCGCGCGGGATTTTGGCTCCCTTCAGCCAATTGCCCAAATATGTCTCTGCCACGCCGCCGGGATTTCCTTCCACCCATTTGGAATAGACATCGGCGGTATCGAAAAAGTTGATTCCAGACTCAAAAGCCGCAGAAAGGATTCGATGGGAATCCGCTTCGTTGACCGACCATCCAAATTGCATCGTTCCCATACATAACGGCGAAACCTTCAACCCGGTGCGGCCAAGTTTTCGATATTCCATAGCGACCTCTTTTTGTCTGCAATTTACTGCCGTACAAAATTCATTTGGGACGCTGATTCACGCAGAAAAACGCAGATCAATTCTTTTGAATCAGCGAAAATCAGCGTTTATCTGCGTCCCGATCCGAAATGCACGGTAGAGAAGTTGCTACTATAAAACGCAAACGAAAGCCGCCACCGAGATTCGGTGGCGGTTTGTTATTTGCAGGTTACTGAACTTCAAAAGTCAGCGATCTGTCCAATGTGCCGTTCAGGTAGACATCCACTTTATAGGAACCGACCGGCCAGGCCGCGTCATTGCTCAAGTAAAAACGGATCGTGTCATCGCTGGAGGTATAGTCCGTTTCGTAGATCACGGAGTTTGGCTCCTGGCCTTCTGCACTGACTGCAATCCAGGATACTTTCAACGCCGTATCGTCCGGCGCGTTTTTCAATTCGAGGAACAAATTGAAGGTATCGTTTGCGGAGAAAACTGTTGTGCGGTTATTGCCTTCTTCGTCCGTGGAAAGCCAGGCGTCGCCGATATTAGCTGTGGAAATGCTTCCCCCGCTACAGGCAAGCACAGAAACGAAAAGCGCAACGACTGCAAGAACAATGGGAAACTTATTGACTTTCATACTCACACTCTCCTTTGTTAATTTGATGGATACGGTTGGTCTCGAAGCAAAATCGGGGAGATTTTGTGCTCCGCTATACCCTTTGCCCTACTCTATTCAACTTCAATATAAAGCCGTTTGTTGATCGCGCCTTTGCTCTTGTAATCAACCACTTTGATCCTGCCTGCTTCCGACGTGTTCATAACGTGCGTGCCGCCATCGGCTTGCAGATCCAGGCCGACGATTTCCACCGTCCGAACCTGCATAATGCCCTCGGGAAGCAAATTGATTTTGGTACGGATTAAATCCGGGATTTGGAAGGCTTCCTCGCGCGGCAATATTTTCACGCGGATTTCCCTCGCGGCCTCAACTTCCCTGTTGACTGCGCTCTCTATCTCGCGCACCAGCTCGCCGCGCATCGTTTCAAATTCAAAGTCCATGCGGCCCTTGAGCGGTTCCATATCGCCGCCGGTCACCAGCGCGCCGTAATCGCGGAAGACTGTGCCGCACAGCACATGCAAAGCTGTATGAGTGCGCATCAGCTTATATCGCCGCGCCCAGTCCAAGGTCCCGCGTGAAGCGGAGCCGACGGCAGGCAGGGGAGTTGCGCCGCCCAGGAAGTGAAGCACAGCGTCGCCCTGCTTCTTCACTTTGTCCACAACATGGATTATGCCGGAAACTTCAAGCGAACCGAAGTCACAGGGTTGCCCGCCGCCGCCCGGATAAAACGCAGAGCGATCCAGCACAACGGCGCGCGCTTCGGCATCCACATCTGTGATCACCGCATCGAATTCTTTTAAATAGGCATCTGTTTGATAGAGTAGTTCGGTCATGCCCCAATTATAGCCGCAAGATGTTTTTTCTTCTGAATCAATGGGAAGATTAGTGTTAGATTAGAAAACATAAAGCCGCTTGACTTCGACTCTCGATATATTGTATAGTAATCAGCGGAACGAATCCGGCACGGCCCGCCGTATGGTAGCTGTGCCGTTTGTTTCGTCAGTTCATCAAACCCTACACCCCTCATTATGAAGGAGAGTCCATGATCAAAGTCACTGGTCTCACCAAGGACTATGGCGCGCGTCGCGCCATAAATAATGTGACCTTCGATGCCGAGCAGGGAGAAATAGTCGGCTTCCTCGGTCCCAACGGCGCAGGCAAGACCACCACCATGCGCATCCTCACCGGATACATGCCGCCAACCGAAGGTGAAGCGATCGTTGCCGGATACGATGTGGTAAGCGAGTCGCTCGAAGTACGCAGGCGCGTTGGATATTTGCCCGAAACCGTACCACTCTACACCGATATGACTGTTTTCGATTACCTGAAATTCATGGCAGACCTTCGCCACCTGCCCAACGCAGAGGACCGCGTGGATGAGTCAATCGAAATGGTCGGCCTCACAGACCGCGCCTCCGGTTTTATCGGCAACCTTTCCAAAGGCATGCGCCAGCGCGTTGGTCTCGCCCAGGCGCTCCTGCACAAACCGGAAGTGTTGATCCTCGACGAGCCGACCATCGGTCTCGACCCCGGCCAGGTTGTGGACGTTCGTAAATTGATCCGGGAAATCGGCAAGGAACGCACCGTCCTGCTTTCCACTCATATCCTTTCCGAAGCGCAGAACATCTGTGACCGCGTGCTGATCATCAACAAGGGCAAGATCGTCACCGAAGATACGCCGGAAAACCTGCAAGCCCGTCTCGTCGGCGCGGAACGCGTCATCCTGCGCGTGCGCGGCGAAGCGGACGATCTCGCAAAGACCGTGAGCAAAGTCAAAGGCGTGGAAAGCGTGGAAGCCAGGGCCGATGGCGCGATCGAATTCGAATTCGCACCCGGCAAGGACGTTCGCCCCGAAGTTGCAAAAATCATCATCAATGAAGGATATGACCTGCTTGAAATGCGACCCGTCGGCCTGAGCCTGGAAGAAATCTTCCTCGAACTCACCGGCAGTGAATCACGCAGTTAGAGGTGGTTTATGAAAAATATCTGGACTATCGCAAAACGCGAATACGATCATTACTTCTCCAGCCCGGTGGCCTATGCAGTGGCTTTCACCATTCTGCTTGTGCTGGGAATCATTTTTGCTTTAAATATCTTTTACTACGCCCAAAACTCATTCCAGTCGTTTGGTTCCGCGCCGGACGTAAGCTCGATCACCGGCGCGTTCGTTTTCATGCTGGTACTCTCCGTCCCGGCGCTGACCATGCGCCTGGTATCGGATGAAAACCGCATGGGCACGTTGGAACTCATGCTCACCGCGCCGGTCCGCGATGCGGAATTCATCATTGGCAAATGGCTGGGTGGATTTTTGTTCCTCTTCACCCTGATCGCCATCACCCTGATCTATCCCATCATCCTGAACAACCTCGTTTCGCCGGGCATTGACCAGCGCGTGATGCTCTCCGCATATCTGGGAGTGATCCTGATCTCGGCTTCCTTCCTTGCGCTCGGTGTGGGCATCTCGGCTGTCTTCTCGAACCAGATCGCGGCATTCTTCGTCACCATGTCCACTTTCGTTTTTCTGTGGTGGCTGGTGGGGTTCCCGGCAGGCATCCTTCCAAGCGGCGGAGAAATCTTCCAATACCTGGATATGAAAACGCATTTTTACGACTCACTGAACGTCGGCGTTATCAACCTTAGCGACATCGTTTATTTCATCAGCCTGATCGCGCTTGGCCTATTCACCGGCACAACTTCGGTGGAAATTCGGAGGTGGCGCTAATGGCTCCCAAGCAACAACCCCCCTCAGCCCGCTACGCCTTCATCGGCTTGCTCGTCGCCCTCGTGGCTTGTGTCTCCACCGGCTTCATTGGACTTGTGAAGGGTGCGATTTCCCTGCAAATCTACACGCCCACAAACCCGGATACGATCACACTCGCCTTGCAGATCAGCATCGCGCTGATCGTCGTCGGACTGGCGGCCTACGCGTTGATGGCCCCGGACAAAATCCGCCGCTTCATCACCGGACGCCAGGCCCGCTACGGCTCGAACGCATTGATCCTGTCCCTGGCATTTCTCGGCATCATCGGTGTGGCGAATTACATCGCATTCCAGAATCCAAAGAACATCGACCTCACCGAAGACAAGTCACACACACTGGCAAAAGAGACCCTGCAAGCCCTCGCCACCCTGCCTGAAAAAGTGTCTGCCGTGGCATTCTACACAACCAGCCTGCCCACCGATACCGCCGAGCAACTGCTGCGCGATTTCAAGTCAAACTCCAACGGCAAATTCGACTATCGTTTTGTCAACCCCGATCTCGACCCCGTGGCGGCGCGTGAAGCGGGTGTCACCGGCGACGGCAAGATCATGCTGGTGATGGGTGACCGCAAGGAAATCGCCTCTTCAGCCTCCGAAACGGAACTAACCCGCACCCTGATTCGTCTAATCAGCCCGGACGCGCGCGTGGTTTATTTCCTCACCGGCCACGGCGAAGGCGGCATTGACGGAGGCGCGGCGCCAAGTTTTGCGGTTGCACGCGGAACGTTGGAAAGCAAAAACTACACCGTCAATTCATTGAACCTGCTCGTAACGAACAAGGTGCCCGAAGACGCCCTCGCCATCATCGTCCCCGGCCCGATGAAACCGCTGACAAACCAGGAAGTGTTCCTGCTGAAATCATACGTTCAAGCAGGCGGTTCACTCGTTGTAATGGAAGATCCCGTTGCAGTTACCGAGTTCGGCGAATCGGCAGATCCGCTGGCAGATTACCTCAACAGCGACTGGGGCATCCTCCTGAACAATGACATCGTGATCGACCTGGTCAATTCGCAGAATCCTTTGCAGGCGGTCTCGTCGCAATACAGCCCGACGCATCCGATCACACAAAACCTGACCCAGAATTACATCGTGATCCTGCCTCAGGCAAGAAGCCTCAGCATCTCTTCGCAACCGGAAAACGTCGCCGCAACGCCGATCATTATGACGACCGAACAATCCTGGGGTGAGACGGAGCTGGTCTCCGGCCAGACCCCGGAATTCGCCGACGGTGTTGACTTCCCCGGCCCGTTGAACCTGGCTGTGGCCGCTGAAAATTCAAGCACGGGCGGCCGCATGGTGGTCTTCGGAAATTCCATCTTCGCAACGGACGAGGCCTTCGATGCGTTTGGCAACGGCAACATCTTCATCAACTCGGTGGATTGGGCCGCCGAACAGGATGACCTGATAAACATCACGCCGCGCGAACCGATTGCCCGCTCCTTCCTGCCGCCCTCATCCTTCGGGTTGATCATGATCATGATCGGCACGATCTTTATCCTGCCCGGCCTGGTGGTAGTGGCCGGTGTCTCATCGTGGATTTCACGGCGCAGGAGAGGCTAAGTCTATGGCTGGCAAAGAAACACGCACAACAAAATCACAGCCCGCGAAGAAGGCCGCGCCGCGCTTGAAGAAACCCCGCCGCGGAGCGCCCATAGCCAGACCGCAGAAACCCATCTTTGGCGCGGGAACATTGATCTCCATCGTCGTCCTCGCCGGCTTGATTGCCGCCGCGATTTATCTCAACAAGCAAAAAGAATTGCCGGATGCAGATGCAACTCCCACCAGTGGGATCACGTTCGCCTTTCCGCCGGAAGAATTGGGCAACCCTTCCAGCATTGAGATCGCGCCTGCCGAAGGAGAGGCTGTCCGTGTGGCGCGTAACGCGGACGGTGCCTGGGCGCTGGAACTTCCCGAAGAAACGGAAGCAGACCAAGGCCAGGCAGAGGCGGCGGCTTCTCAAGTGTCCTCATTACGTATCATCGAGGAAATCGCGGATGCCGATCCATCGATCTTTGGCCTCGATAAACCTGCTTATGTCGTCAAGGTCAAATTCACCGGCGGAACCGAGAGTGTTCTTGAAATAGGCGATTCAACCCCATCCAACAGCGGATACTACGCCCGCGTGGACAACGGGAAAATGATGATCCTTTCGCTCGATGGGATCAACAGCCTGCTCAGTCTCGTGTCTTTCCCGCCGTACTTGAACACTCCCACGCCCTCGCCCCTGCCGCCGACGGAAACGCCAATCCCGCCCGCTGAGACAAGCACGCCGGAAACATCATTAACACCGGCCGCAACCTCCACGCCTTAAAGGGTTTTAATACCTAACTCGGACGAGCCGAAAAAGTTTTACCGCGAAGCCCGCTAAGAGCGCAAAGATTTTAAAGGTTTTTCTTAGCGGCCTTTGCGTGCTTGGCGGTTCAAAAATTCTTGCACAAAAAACAAGGAGTTCACTTGTCAGGTAGGCTGCCCAGACGATTTGTAATGCAAGAACATTACAAATCGTCTGAAATTCTGTAAAGTATTGATTTTCACTCTGAAAAAGAGTATTCTGGATTAAAAATCCAACCTTGGATGTGTAAATGGACGTTGAGAAAATATTAATTGTCGATGAAGAAGAAGAATTTCCTGCGATAGCGCGATTGATCGAATTGGGCCGCCAGAAATCCTATGTCACACTTGATGACATTTTGCATTTCTTCCCCGAAGCAGAGCAGGATGTGGAACAGCTTGAGGAGGCCTTTTCAGCGTTGTTGAGCGCAGGCATTCCTTTTGTTGAAGATACTGCCACGCCCGAACCCACCGAAGACGAATTGGTGGCTGTGGAGGAAAGCGGTGAAGTTGAGCCGGAACCCGATCTTTCCATTGACGATTACCTCGCAAACATCGATACCGACGATACGATTGGGCTTTACCTAAAGGAAGTCAGCCGCGTTCCGCTGTTGACCGCCACAGAGGAAGTGGAACTCGCCCAGCGCATCGAGCGCGGACGCATGGCGCGCGAAGAATTGGCGCATGGAAACGCCGCGCCGCGCCGCCGCATTGAACTTCGCAAGTTAATCGAAGACGGCTGGGCCGCGCGCGAACATCTCATCACTGCCAACTCCCGCCTCGTGATCTCGGTCGCGAAGAAATACATGGGGCGCGGTGTTCCCTTCCTTGACCTGATCCAGGAAGGCAATATCGGTTTGATCCGCGCCACCAAAAAATTCGATTATCGCCGCGGGCACAAGTTTTCCACGTATGCCACGTGGTGGATCCGCCAGGCTGTGACGCGCGCCATCGCCGACCAGGGACGCACGATCCGCGTGCCTGTGCACATGGGCGACCAGATCAACAAGTTATTGCGCGTTCAACACCAACTCACACAGCGCCTCGGCCGCGAGCCAAGCGTGGACGACTTAGCCGTCGCTTTGGATGTGCCTCCCAAGAAAGTGGAGAACATGATCCAGGTGGCGCGCCGTCCGCTTTCGCTGGAAACGCCAACCGACGATGAGGAAGATTCGGTGCTCGGCGATTTCATCGAAGACGATGAAGCCCCGCCGCCCGACGACACCGCGACCTACAATCTTTTGCGCGAACATCTCGGCGAAGTATTGAACGGACTGCCCCCGCGTGAAGTCCGCATTCTGCAATTGCGCTACGGCTTGCTGGACGGCCAGGCTTACACTCTCGAAGAAGTGGGCCGCAAAATGGGTGTGACGCGCGAACGCGTCCGCCAGATCGAAGCGCAGGCGCTCAGCCGCCTGAGGCACCCGTCCATTCGCCGCAAACTGCGCGATTACCTGGGCGAATAAAAATAACGAAACTGTATTGTGGGGCAGGATAGTCTCCTGCCCCACTTTGATTTAAAATCTGTATATGACTCCCAAACCGGGCTATCAAAGACTTCTCCTCATTTTTTTACTCGCAGTTGTTATCCGATTGGCAGGCATCGCATCACGTCCCATTTGGTACGACGAGGCCTTCTCCATCCTGATCTCCGAACAAGGCCCTTCCGCCATCCTTGCCGGAACCATTAGCACAGATACGGATGCGTCCGCCGCGGAAGAACACCCTCCCGCGTATTACTTCACGTTATGGGGTTGGATGAAATTGTTCGGCAACTCATTATCTTCTGCGCGCGCATTGTCCATCATTGCAAGTCTTGGCATCGTTTTGCTTGCCCATCTTATCGCAAGGGAATTCTTCCATGAATCCGCCGCGCTTGCCGCGTTGTTCGCGGTCATCCTGCCGTTTCAGGTACATTACGCGCAGGAAATTCGCATGTACGTTTTTCTCGCTTTCTGGCTGACCCTCGCCGCGTATGCCCTTATAAAAAAACAATGGGCCATATTTGCAATCTCTGCCGCGCTGGCGCAATATACCCATAATCTCGCGGCAATCTATCTTATTCTTCTGGCTCTCACCCCGCTTTTTCAAAGGGACTGGAAGACGCTTCGCGCGTTGACCTTGGCCGGATTCGCCGCAATGATCATTTACTCCCCCTGGCTGACCCAGCTGCCCGCGCAGTTCACAAAAGTCAACGCGGCTTATTGGATGGAAAGACCCGGCCCGGAAAAATTATTTACGCTCCTCCTGGTTTATCTCCCCAATCTGCCCCTGCCTGAAATACTGCTGTTACCCGGTCTGCTCTTCGCCATGTTGACCGTTGCACTCGCGGCCTACCAAACTTATCGCGCCGCGAGACAAAAACTTCCCGGCGCAAATCATGGCTTATGGCTTGCCTGCCTCTCGTTTGGGCCTCCGCTCCTGCTGTGGCTCATTTCGCAGTTCCTGCCAATTTACGTCGAACGCGCGCTTTTGCCTTCACACGTATTTTTTTGCATCTGGCTTGCCTGGGCATTGACCAGAACACAACTGCCGCGCCCAGTTCAGGTCACTGCTTTCGCGCTGGTGCTGGCCTCCGGCAGTATGGGAATATATCAGCATCTTAGCTATAACGGTTTTCCCTATGGCTCGTACGCCGCGCTGGACAATTCCCTGCGTGGGCGAATGGAAACAGGCGATGTCATCATCCATTCGAGCAAGCTATCCTATCTTCCCTCGTTTTATTTCGACCGCGATCTCCCCCAGAGTTTTATCGCAGATCCAGCCGGGAGCGGGACAGATACCCTTTCAACGGCGACCATGCAAACCCTGAGTCTGAACGCCGCCAAAGATGTGGAGTCTGCCACAGCGGACGCGTCACGCGTTTGGTATATTATTTTCCAGCGATCCATCGATGAGCTAAAAGACCAGGGACGAAATACATACCCGGATTTGGAGTACCTGGGGAAAAATTTCGAGCTGGAGTCGGTCGAAGAATGGGATGATTTGCGATTGTATCTTTTCAAAAGGGACGCTCCGTAGAATTTCATGAATAACTCCAAAACTTCCGCCCTCGGACAAATGCCGGTTTTTCTTGGCATCCTGACATTTATCCTGGCCTTTTTTATCCTCAGCCGGACCCCGTCAGATGCAGACATGTGGTGGCATTTACGCGCCGGACAACTCATGTGGGAGCAAAAGACCATTCTGCTTACGGATCAATTCAGCTACACGCGCGCCGGCTCCCAATGGACAAATGCCTTCTGGCTTGCGGAGATTGCCTTCTATTTGCTGTATCGTTACGGCGGGTATTTTGCCATCGCGACATTCGTCGCGCTTGCCGGAGGAATTACATTCCTTCTTATTTATCGAAGACTCTCCGGCAATCATTTGCTGAACAGCGTCGTCATCCTGCTTGGCGTTCTCACTGCGGCGCCCATTTGGAGTCCGCGGCCCCAGATATTTTCGTTCTTTCTGTTGGCTTGGCTGGACAGGTTCCTTGACGAACGCAGGCAAGGCAAAGCTCGCCCACTGTGGGCGCTCATTCCATTATTTATCTTTTGGGCAAACATACACGGCGGGTGGATTTGGGGATTCCTGCTGTTATTATCGTCCATTGCAGGCGATACCCTGGATACAATTCTCGCTAAACAAGATTCCCAAAACAATGAAAAATGGAAGAGCATCAGCGTTCTTGTCTTGTGGACAATCTCTGCCGCCCTGGCAATCGGCCTGAACCCAAACGGACTATCGATCTGGCGGCTGCCCTTTTATACCGTTGACGTTTCGATGCAGATTCAGGAATGGCTCTCCCCTGATTTCCATCGCATTGACTTCCATCCCCTTCTGTGGATGGTTTTCCTCCTGATAGTCACCGCCAGTCTCGCCAACAAAAAAACCGCCTGGTCCGCAATGATCAAGGTCACGGGATTCGCCTATCTTACTTTTGTCGCCCAACGCAACATTGCTCCTTTCGCGATTATTGCCGTACCCGTTTTAGCTTTGTGGGCTAACGCGGCGTTTGAGGAAATCCTGTCTTTACTGCCTTCAGGAAAGTCCAAATTTTCAAGTCCGCCCCTCAGCCCCGCTCTCAGAACGATCATCAATTCATTGATCCTGGTCATGCTTTCTATGACTGCCATCATCAGGGGGCTGTGGTTGTCAACTCCAGAAAAGGTAAACCAGAACTATCCAGCGGATGCCGTGCATTGGATTCAGTCATCCCACCCCGAAGGACGTCTCTTCAACTCATACAATTGGGGCGGCTACCTGACCTGGACATTGCCCGAGTATCCCGTCTTCATCGACGGCCGCGCAGACCTGTACGGGAACGAGATCATTTTGCAATGGCAGGAGATCACCCGTGGAACCGATCAAAGTCTGCAATTGCTCGAAGAATGGAAGATCAATATCGTCCTGCTCGAACCGGAGAGGCCCTTGGTCAAAGTGCTGGAAGAGCGCGGCTGGACTGTGGCGTTCCGCGATGAAATCTCCGTTGTTTTGGTAAACAAATAAATGCAGAGCACAGTCACGCGCCGGGAATGGTGGTGGGTACTGATCGTCAGCCATGCGGTCTTCATCTTCAGTTCCCTGCCCTTCCTCGCAGGATATGCCGCCCAAACCGCCGGGCGGGATTTTGCCGGGGGATATCACTCACGCAGTGATTACGCCGTCTACATCTCCATGATGCACTATGGGAGACAGGGTCATTGGGATTATCACCTGCGCTTTACATCGGAAGCCCATAACGGCATCTACACCCGGCTATTTTATGTTGCGGCGGGCAACATCTCGCGCTGGACAAACCTGGACCCGATCCATCTCTTTCACATCGCTCGCTGGGTTTTTGGCATATTGGCCTGTCTTGGTTTGTATATGCTGACCGCTCAAATATTCATTGAGCCGGGCTGGCGAAGATTCACTTTTCTGCTTGCCATAACCGGCGCGGGGGCCGGCTGGCTTCAAGCGATCCTGCTTCCCGGCGCGCGCCCGGTGGATATGCTCTTTGCCGACGGATACGTCTTCTTCGGGATGGTGACGTTTCCTCATTATTCGGCCACGACTGCCGCCATCCTGCTATCCATTTCGTCATTCAATATCTACCTGCAACAAAACAAGATCAAATACTTGTTTGGGATCGTGCTCCTCGGAGTGTTCACCCAATTTATCAATCCAATCGCTTTCGCTCTGGCGGACCTGGCACTGGCAGGCACATTGATTGGATACATGCTCTACAAAAAACGCTTCCTGTTCGGACCCTTGACCGGACTGCTCATAATCGGCTTGACCCAACTTCCACAGTTTTTCCTCAACACCCGCCTGCTTGGGTTCGACCCGTTCTGGAGTCAATTCACAGCCCAGAACGCTGTCCCATCCCCGCCCCTCACAGACCTGCTCTGGGCGTACGGCCTACTCTGGACCATTCTACCCGCAGGGATTTTTGCCATCCTGGCAAAACGAAACTGGCCCGCAATGGGATTGCTTGCCTGGCTGGCGGGTGCGCTCCTGCTGGCTTATGGTCCATTTCCCATCCAGGTGCGATTCCTACATGCCTTCAGCGTCCCTCTCTCCATCCTCGGCGTGTTCGGAATCAAGGAAGTGGTTTTCCCATACCTGGAAAGAAAAGCCCCGAGCTGGGTGAACGCGCGCAAGGACCTGATCACATTTGCATTGCTCATGTTCTCGATGATCACGTCACTAAAAGTAAGCCTGGGCGACGCCATATTCCTTTATTCTCACACCGATTCCAGGTTTTATGAGCCGCACGCGCTTACATCAGCAATTGACTGGCTCGGCACAAATTCAAATCCAGACGATATGATCCTGGGAACCGAACAAACGAGTCAGTGGGCCGCGATCCGAATCGGCCGCCCCGTTTTCCTGGGTCATTTATTCGAGACCCTGGATTATCAAAACAAAAGGACGGAAGCCGGCGGGTTTTATCTCACCCCGCCGCCCGCGGGATGGCTAATGGAAAACAACATTCGGTGGGTTATCTACGGGCCGCACGAGCAAGACATCACCCCATCTTTCCAGCCGGATAATTCTCTGCAACTCGTTTATGAAAACGAGGCGGTAAAAATCTACGAAGTTACATCGCCTTGATCCTCCCATAGAAGCCCAAGCCGCAGGCCTGATCGCCATCTTTTGATATCGGAATATTTTCCAGCGTTGAAAATCTATGGGCGCGCAACCCTGACAAGGTCCAAGAAGGAAGCGATGGTTTGGATCAGCGACAATATCCCGCAGTCACCTGATTGCGTCCGTTCAGCTTGCTTTGATACATCAACTCATCTGCGCGCTGGATGAGGGACTTCAAATTATCCCCCGGGCAGACAAGCGTCGCGCCCATGGAAACCGTCACCTGTAATTCTGTTCCTTCAATTTGAATTCTGGAATTTGCGATCATGGCGCGCAATTTCTCTGCAACCAGCGGCAGATTGTTCGCGTTGACGTTCAACAAAACAACGACGAACTCCTCGCCGCCCCAGCGCCCGCAAAGATCGGTGGCCCGCAAGTGAAGCGAGAGGGTTTTTGCCACGTTTTGCAGGACCCGGTCACCGGTGTTGTGCCCGCAGGTATCATTAACGGCCTTGAAATGATCAATGTCAATGAAGAGCAACCCAAAGGGCATCTCGTGCTGGTGGAATTCGGCAATTGCCGAGTTGACCTTCATCTCGGTGTATGCCCGGTTGCCAATGCCGGTGAGCGGATCGAGAAAGGATTTTTTCTCCAACTCGTCCACCCTGCGCCTGATTTTAAAGAGGGATTGGCTATTACTGAAAACTTCCACCGCACCCAAGATGCCGCCATGCTTGCCGCGCATCGGCGTAGTACGGACGAGGACCGGCACACGATACCCCTCCGCGTGCCGCAAATGCACCTCGGCTTCGCGAGGCTGGCCGTCTTCAAGTGTGGCCTGCAGGGGACAACCGTTCATGCATAATTGCACACCGTCGTCCGTGATGTGGTTTAGCAGGTTATTGTTGCAAAATGTGCCGACAACTTTTTCAGCCCCGTACCCTGTAATTCTCTCAGCCCCTTTGTTCCAATATGTGATCCGTCTTTCGCAGTCGACAAAATAAACCCCGTCGTAAAGATTATCTATCAGATTCTTATGAAAATTATCTTCCAAGACTTCCATAATTTTATCTTAGCACAACTTGCCTCAAAAAGAAACTTACAAGCAAATTTCGTTTGGGCGGACAGCCTCGCAAGTGTGGGTTATTAACTCGACTTTTGCAGCACATTACCAGCCAAATACTCCAACAACCAGACAAAAAGGGGGAGCAGTTGTACAATTCGTAACGATCCCGATTCTGGAGGTGCAACATGCTACCTTTGGTGGAATTTCCTGAACTGGTGCAA
>JACRLC010000105.1 GCA_016235425.1 Chloroflexota bacterium
TAACAACGGCTTTGCCGAAGGTGTCAATCTGAAAATCAAGATGCTCAACCGACGCGGCTATGGCTATCGCAATTTCGACTCCTTCCGTTTGCATGTCCTAGTCAGTTTTGGCTAGTTCTTACAGCAAAAACGGGAGAGCCGTTTTTTGCCAAAGCGATTCGCCCAAATTGGGCATACTTGAAACCCGGGCAGGCGTTATTGCATTGCCTGTTTTTGCTTTTGTTGCCGCAGATAAAAATCTCCTGGCAGTTTTTCTCAATGTAGGCGGGCGTTTAATCTTTTCAGCGCCAAACGGGGATTTTGGTATCTTCGCATTCTTCTTTGGCTTTGATGTTTTGGCGTGAATTTTTCGTATTTCCTTTTCCGTTGGTACGTCTCCCCGCTTGACCAGGATTTCAATCAATTCGCTTGTTAAAACCTGCGCGGTGACGCCTGTCGGATTTAGATACACGTCGAGTGATGTAAGGAATTGGGCATATTCATCACTATCCGAAGGAAATTCAAAAGATATTCTCGTGGATGCTTCGTAGTTTGTGTAAAGCCCACCGTCTGTCAGATTGCTTGAACCCATGAAAACATCGGCTCTTTTGCCTGTTGCTTCAAACAGGTAAATTTTCGGATGAAAGGTATGTCTCCCGCGCGCATTGTGAAAAAGGATTGAATTGACGCCGAGAGAGTGAATCCGTTTCAACGCTTCGGCAGAAGTTGATTTGACATCGAAGCCGACAACAAGATGGATGCTCGCTCCCCTTGCTTTTGCCTCCAAAATGGCTGGCTTCATTCGTTGTATGGCCTGTGCATTTGCAAACGCTGAAACAAACCACGCTTTATTGTAGGAAGGGTTTTGTGATAAGAGAAGGCTTTTGATGATTTCTCCCATTTCGAAGTTTGAGGGCTGAAGGACAACGCTGGTTTTCATGTAATGTCCTCGATGTGGATTGTTGAAACCATGCAAGGTCTCAGGGCAAACAAGCCATATTATACGGTTTTTATTGGCGGCACTTGAGGTGAATTATTATTCACGCGGTGAATAACATTTCAAAATATAAACGGGTTACTTCGCGTTCATTGTACGACCTGCATCCTGTCTACTTATCATCCAGCAAATCCGAAAGGAAATCCAACAGGCCGCCAGATTTCTCAGTTTCGGGCGCTTTCGCGGTTTTATCCTGAATATCGCTCGCCGCGTCTCCGCTTTGACCGTTGATGAGGACGAGATGTTCGCGGCCGTCGAAGGGGAGTTCGGTCATCCAGACGGGGAGGAGGATGAGTTTGAAGGAGTCAATCACGAGGTTGGCGGAGGAGGTGTGAATGATCCTCATGCTGTTGAGTGTGTGCGGCAGGTCGCGTTTGGTGAATGCGTAGGCCTGACTGCGCGCGTCGAGTGAGGCGTCGGCCATCGGGATGTCGTAGACTTCGGCGGGCCAATCGGCGAGGTAGCGCGGGTCGTACGGCTTGACAGATTTCATGTCAAATTTTGGGATGAGCTTCAGCAGGGGCGCGGAGAGTTTGCGCGAGGCAGGAAGCGGAAGGTCATCCACCATCACGGGATATTGGTCATTAATGCGAACTGACTCCAATTGCCTCTGTCGCCTGAAAATATCGTCCTCATCGTTATCGTATTGAATCATTTCGGCGGTGTAGTCAATTGCGCCGCCGACGTCGAACGTCCAGAGCGGGAGGTAGAGTCCGCGCGGAAGTTCGACTTTTTTCTCGGGTGTGATTTTATTGCCTTCCACCCATTGGACGAGCTGATGCGTGGCACGCTTCTGGTCAAAGGCGTGCGGGATGATGCCCGTCGGTGCGAGCAGGTCTTTTGTCTTTTCGAGACTGACCACGTGAGGAGAACCGCAGTACATGCACGCGGCAGAAATCAATTTTGGAGGCAGGATAAATTCGGAGCCACAACCTTTGCAGTGAAAGACCTGTTCCTGGAGCGGCTTGCCATGTCCCTTCATGGTGGCCATGGCGGTGATGAAATCTTTTTCCTCCGCGTCCGCGTTTGCGAGGCCGAGTCCCTGATTGCGCGTGCAATATTCGCAGACGAGGGATCCTCCATCGGGTGCGAAGGCCATGCGTCCGCCGCACTTGGGACACATGAAACGGTCCGCGTCTGCTTTGCGGAGACCTTCGGGAGCAGGAGGCAGTTTATCGGGGTTGATGACTTCGTCTGCCTTGATGGCGCCGTTCAATATTGCGAGGGCGCGGCGGGCGCGGGCATGACGCAAATCGTGTGACAGGCAATTTTCGAGCGCCTTGCGTTTTTCGGCTGGGTCATCCACGACCTGACTCATCCAGAACCAGCCCTCGGCGAGCGCGTCGTGCGCGGACGAGGCGTAGATGGCGCGGTCGAGGTAGCGGCGGGCGACTTCCTTGTTGCCCGTCTTGGCTTCGATAATTCCACTGCGGAGGAGTTCTTTGGCGAATTCGTCCATGCTGGTTATGTCTTTTGGCGAGTGATGGCGTCTGTCATCTTTGCGACGCGTGCAATTTGAAGGACATCATGCACACGAACGATGTCCGCGCCGCGAACGATGCCGACGGCAATCGCGGCGGCTGTCCCTTCCACGCGCTGGTCGGGAGGCAGGTCAAGGGTGAAGCCGATGAAGGATTTGCGGGAGGGGCCGAGGAGGATGGGATAACCCAGGTCACGGATTTCGTTTAAACGGTTAATCAGATCGAGGTTATGACCAACCGTTTTACCGAATCCAATTCCGGGGTCCAGAATGATGCGGCTGTCTGGAATGTCGGCAGAATGCGCGAGGGAGACACTGTCCATTAATTCGCGCTTGACATCATCCATTAAATTTTCATATTCTGAACCAATGTACGCATTGCCCAACTTTTCGCGGACTTCGACGCTGGCGGGGTTGCTGCGGTTGTGCATGAGAATGACGGGAGCCTGATACGCCGCGGCGACTTTTGCAAGGCCGGGATCGGCGCGTAGTCCCCACACGTCGTTCAAGATATGCGCGCCTGCTTTGAACGCTTCTTCCGCGACTTTGGCTTTGTAGGTGTCAATTGAAATCAACGTATCGGGGAAATTTTCCCGCAGGCCGCGAATGACGGGGATGACGCGCTCCATCTCTTCGTCCGCGTTGACGGGCGCGGAACCGGGGCGGGCGGATTCACCGCCCACGTCGAGGATGTCTGCACCTGCGGCGAGAAATTCACGCGCCTGTGCGATGGACACCCTCACCCCCGTCCCACCTGTCCCCGTCCTTTGGGGGTCTCCCGAAGGGCGAGGGGAGAGAAGGCCATCCCCAGAAAAACTATCAGGCGTGACATTCAGGATTCCCATCACATACGTGCGGGAACCCCAGTCAAATGCGAATTTCCCAACTTGCAATGAGGTGGATTTCATAAAATAACGATGTCACTGCGGGGAGATTGCTTCGTCGGGCTATCGCCCTCCTCGCAATGACATGGTATTTACGGAATTTGATCCAGCGGACGCGCCAGCCAGGCTTCGGCTGCGTTGATGTCGGTGAAGAGTTTCAAGGCGGCGGCGGTTTCGGGCAGAGCCAGCGCAGCCACGTCCCGGATGGCCTCGGCCGCTTTTTCGCTTGCCACCACAACCGCCACGCGGATGTTGCGCGCGGAGGGATCGCTGTTCGCGTCCACAGCCATGCGAATGGCTTTTTCGGGAATGTCTTTCACGGCGCGCAAATCGTAGAGGTTGCGCGTGCGGCGGTCGGCATTGAACAGGTGTTCGAGAGCGAAGTCGTGCCAGTGTTGGAGCGTTGCATCGGATAGGTCTGTGAATGTGAGAGTCATGCCCCCGTCGCCGCGGCGGATGACTGTGTAGCCGACGCCGGGCACAGGAGTGAAATTGAGCGGTTTGGGTTCGGTCATGGGTCGCCTCCAATGGTGATTGAGGAGATTATAACCCAGGCAAAGGCGGCTATTGATGAACCGTGTCAGTCAGGTGGTACCAGATGAAACGCGCCGTTTGACTCCAGTAATCATCCCAGTATGCGTTATCTGATTTTAGAACCCCATTAATGGGTGATGGAGGATCAACCATGGGCGCGAATTGGTTTACATCAAAATTGAGAGGCTGTTGAAAATCGGGTATTTTTTCCGGGGCATTGATCTTCACAAGGGGTTGGTATTCGATATTCCATGTCTGCGGGCCGTATGATACATCATTGACAATGATGTCAGGGATGTGTATTGTTACCGTCGTGGTGTATACCTTGTCAACAATTACATGGCAAGTTCCCTCCTTAAGAACTGCAAGGGGATATGCCAGATAGCCATACTCAGGCTGGAAGCGAAGATTTATCGCCTCTTCGAGGTGATGATCTTTATGGCGAGGAGGGATTTGTTCATTCGACGAGCTCGACAACGTCATTTGTTGAATGGGAAGTTTAACCATCATCCTGTCCCCCGGCAGCAACCTGTCCCTATACTCATTTGCTGTCAGCATGAGAAGGAAGAGAAGTTCCTCCCGCTTGGCGATTTGCTCCTCCCCATTCAAAACTTCCTGTGAAAAGTTGCTGACTGGAATTTCGCTGTAGAGAATCTGACTGGCAACTACACCTTCGATCATTTGTGGGCTTATTAACGTCAATGTGATGCGTATGAAATAATCGGTGCTGATCGGAACATCCACAAATGCGGACCATTTCCTGATCTGTTCTTTTAGCAATTTCAACGATTCGCGCTTGGCAATCAATGCTGGATTATCCCCCGTGACAGGAATAGGTCCGCCGCCACCCTGCGCAAATTGATAAATCATGTTGGCTATGGTCGGAGTTGCATTCCGATACAGGTTTGCCTCTTCTGTTGCAGGCGTGCACACAGGATACGCTGTAGCAGATGCGCTCGAAAAACCGGAATCGCAACCAACCAGGAGGATTAATAACAAAACACATTCCCATTTCCATCGCAAGCTATATACTGACATGAGACCCTCTTGTGAGAACGTATTAACCTACCGCCCTCATCCTTGCAATTAGTATACAACTTTTCCTGTTAATTTGAAATTCCCCCGCTCAAAATTTTATTCTTAGCCGCGTTAGTTGAAGCGGCTGTTTTAGCCCCGTGCAAAGCTTGAGAGGCTTATCTTTTAAAAACCTTTATTTCGCTCGTATCGCACCCCGCCATCAGTTCACTCACAGTCTTCTTGAATTCAGGATGCAACAGATCGGGCGCGATGTCATTCAAGGGGACAAGCACGAAGCCGCGCTCGTGCAAGCGCGGATGCGGGATGACAAGTTCCGGCGTATCCAGCACGAGGTCGTCGAAGAACAGAATGTCCAGGTCAATCAGGCGCGGGCCGTTTTGAAAATTCGGAACGCGTCCCAGCGCAAGTTCAAGCCGCTTGAGATGTTTGAGCAGCGGCTCCGGTTCGAGATACGTCTCGACTTTTACCACTTGATTCAAAAACGCACCCTGCTCGGTGTAGCCCCACGGCGGCGTCTCGTAAACAGGAGATTTTGCCTTCATCGTCATTTGCGGAGGCAGGGCGGCTATCGCGGATTTTAAATTCGCGATGCGGCTGCCGAGATTTGTGCCGAGAGCGAGATAGACAGTGTGCATGGTTCCACCTCAAACTTCCGAAGCCTGGCCGGGCATCTAATGCTCGTCGAAGTGTTCTATGAAATCCGCCACAAGCCATCCCGCGATGATGGGATTTTTGTAATCATCGTCCGACAATTTCTTGATGATCTCAAAAGCGCTCCTGCGGGACTTCTCGAACTCGGCGAACACATCGGCTTCGCTCCACGATGAATATCTTTCTACCAGCTCCGCATTGAACTTGTCCGTGTCAATATCGTCCGGCTGGAAACCGGGGTCGCTCCAGACCCCGCTGATCACCTGCAGTCCCTGTTCCCACCAGCCGATGATATGCGCGAGGATGTCTTGAAATCGCGCGAAGCCCTGCTTCTTCAACCACCCGGCCTGTCGCTCAGGCGGCATGGAAGTGAACGAAGAAATATAACCCGCCCATTCGTATTCCATCACGTCCTCCATGAGAAAGCGGCTGACGACAAATAGATGACCGCGCGCGTGATTGACGACGACCCCCTGCAGCCAATTTTTGATGCGGCGATTCTCAAAAGCCGCTTCATTCATGGACCTCAGGTCTGCCACCGTTTTCAAGCGGACTTCCTCGAAATGGGACATGAACCGTTCCCCCTCCCAGGCTTTGTATTTTGCAACGGCCTCGGCGTTGAACACGTCGAAATCATATTTCCTGCGCTCGGTCTCGCGTCCCTCCGCGGTGGCCGATACGATTGGCATTGCCTCCTCCCACCATGCGACGATGTGCGCCAGCAAATCGCGAAAGGACTCATAGCCCATGTCGTTTACGCGCTTCATGCCCTCGTCTGTAGGGAGGCTGTTGAATCTTTGGACGCAGGTTCCCCATTCCTTTTCCAGGTAATCAATCACGCGCTGTTTGAAGGTGGACATGGTTCCTCGTTTTTACGGAGTCCAAAGCAGTGTCCTGAGCTTGTCGAAGGATCTCCCGACTTTGGATGCTTTCAAAAGGCCATTCCAACGTCAGGAGACGTTGGAGTCCAATTTAACCGCATTCACAAAATCCGCAAAGAGACCATACGCGGTCTCTTCCGGGCCGCCGCGCATTCCTTCGCGTTCAGACTGGGTGATGGAATAATCGAGGATCACGTCTGTGCGGAGGGCGACGCCGGTGTTGGAGTTCATCATGCCATAAAGCGGCGACGATGAATCAACGAGTTCGGGTGCGACGCTTGCATTTACTTTGCCTTCAGCTTTTTCGGCAGAGCAAACCAATTTATATCGTTTGCCCTCAGCTTTGGCTTTGGCAATCATTTCAGGCGTGATGCCGCGAATGCCTGTGGGGTTGACTTGTTGCGGGGTCATCGGCGTATCCATCAGCACTGTGACCAGCGCCGCGACCTTGATGGCCGCGTCCCAGCCGTCCACGTCGTTGGCGGGGTCGGTCTCCGCCACGCCGATGGACTGGCAGAACTTGACCGCGTTCTCGTAGGATTCGCCGTTCTCCATGCGCGAGAGGATAATATTTGTGGTAGCGTTGAAGATACCTTTGATGGAGGAAAGTTCCGCCAGCGGGAAGGCTTCGCGGAACACCGAGAAGACCGGTGCGCCGCCCAGCACAGCGGATTCAAATCTGAACTTCCTTCCCTTTGATTCGGCCAGTTTGGTCAACTCGCGGTAACCGTGGACGACGGGGCCTTTGTTGGCGGTAATGGCGTGCATCCCCAGTTCCAGCGCGGCCCGGATGTGATCGAGCGCGGGCTGGCCGGTCTGCGTGTTGACGGGGGAGTTCTCGAACATGACATCGGCCTGGGAATGGCGAATCACGTCCAGCGAGTCTTTTACGTCGAGCGTGGAAAGGGGGGTGATATTCTTGAGGTCCATAGCTTTTTGAACGTCGAGTCCATCCGGGTTTACGGCGAATCCGTGCCTGCCTGTTGAAATGCCGGTGACTGAGTAAGTGATGTTGTATTTCTCTTTCAACGCAGCACGCTTGCGTTCAAGCAAAAGAGCAAGCGAACGCGCAACGTTTCCAAAACCGATGAAAGCAAGTTTGTAGTGCATGGAATCTCCTTGAGTTGACAGTCTCTTTTAAAGTGGCTTCAACTATAAATTTATACTGGCGGATAAGGGAATGCCCTTCTATCTTTCGGCGGAAGGGGAAATTTCTTCGATTTTAGCAGAGAGTCCGCGCGGAAGAGCAGGGCAGAGATTTCGTTTGGGCTGAGATAAGGTTCGAGAAGCGGAGGCAGGTTCGAGGTCCGCGAAAGAAGCGAGAGCAGTTCGCCGGGAATCGACTCACCGGCGAAGTCCCATAGAACAGTCCGCAATTTGTTCTCTTCGTGGAAGCAGATGCCGTGGTCAATGGTGTAGAGTTTGTGCGTGCCTTCCTCGAAAAAAACGTGACTGCCCTTGCGGTCCGCGTTGTTGATGAGCAGATCGAAAAGCACGACGGGACGCAGGCATTGTTTATCCTCTTCGGTGAAGTTGAAGTAGTGATATTCAGGATCGTACTCGATGAATTGCTGGAGGGAACCCGGACCGTGAGGCCCATCTTCGCGGAGCGTGGTGAACGGAACAAAATGAAAGCCAAGCGATTCGCTGACAAGATACGCGGCAACCTCACGCAACGCGAGCGTGTTCTCTTCAAAATCCCACAGGGGTTGCTCGCCCTTGGTCGGTTTGTAAACGGCTGAGTACTCCGCGCCTTCGTGATGGACGGTGACGAGGAAGGTGTAATTGGATCCAAGCATAAACTGCCCTTTGAGTTCGAGTTCGCCGAACTGAAGGGCAGTTTTTAAATCATCGGGAAACTGATTACTGGTCACTGGTTATTGAATGCTAATGCTTGTGTCCGTTCTTCTTTGGACAGAAATGACCTTCGGGTTCCATCGGCTGTCCACATTGCGGGCAGACCGGGCGTCCGCGTGAGACGACTTCGGCCCCCCAGCGCGCCAGCTTGCGGATCTGTTCGCGCGAACACCAGAAACGCACCGCCGCGGCGGATTCGGGATCGGCTTCTTCGGTGAGCAGTTCCTTTGTAAAGATGACCACGCGGTCGCGCTCTTTATCGTAGCCGAGGCCGATCTCGCCGACGCGGAAAAGCGGGTCCACGGGCGGGTGGATGCGCATGATCTCTTCCGCGTAATCGCCCGATGGCTCTTCAAGCTGTGGGTTTTGCCGGCTGATCTGGGAAAGGAATTGTTCGATCCCGATTGCCAGTGACTGCAATTGCGCTTTCTCGATGATGACGGTAATGGTACGCTGGTCTTGATATGCGTGGATGTAAAACACACGCTGTCCGGGCTGGCCGATTGCATCTGCCGTGATGTGGTCGCAAGGGTCTACGTCAATTTCAAAGCGAGGCATAAGATACCTTTTTATTGATGAAAGCGAGTATACCAGATTGACCCCCGCCCGCCCCCATTGCTTCGCGGGGAGAAGAGGGAGTTATAATTCCCGTAATCCGTCCAAAGGAGTTGCCGATGTATGATAAGAAGAAACTCAATGAGTTAGAAGACAAGCTCGAAAAGTGGGAAGAGACCTCCTTGCAAAAAGCTTTATTGTCACTGCCTGAACGAACCGGCCATTTCATCACGACATCCTCCGAACCGATCAACGGACTCTACACACCGCTCGATGTTGCGGAAATGGATTACGCCTCTTCTCTTGGACTTCCGGGAGAATACCCTTACACGCGCGGAGTCCACCCGACGCTTCATCGCAGTAAACTCTGGACGATGAGAATGTTCGCGGGATTTGGCACTGCCGAAGAGACAAATGCCCGCTTCAAATATTTATTGGAACAGGGACAGACCGGCCTCTCGATAGCCTTCGATCTCGCCACGCTGATGGGCTTCGACACCGACCAGCCCGAAGCGCTCGGCGAATTCGGAAAATGCGGCGTGGCGATCTCCTCGCTTAAGGATATGGAAATCCTGCTGGATGGCATCCCGCTGGATAAAGTTTCTTCGAGCATGACGATCAATTCGCCTGCCGCGATCATCTGGGCAATGTACATTGTGGCCGCTGAAAAGCAGGGCGTACGCGCCGACCAGTTACGCGGCACGATCCAAAACGATATTCTCAAGGAATTCATCGCGCAAAAGGAATTCATCTTCCCGCCGGAACCATCCATGCGGCTGGTAGTGGATACGATGGAGTTCGGCTCGGAGTGTGTGCCGCAGTGGAACACGATCTCGATCAGCGGCTATCACATCCGCGAAGCGGGTTCCACCGCCGCGCAGGAACTGGCCTTCACATTGGCAGACGGCATGGAATACGTGAGATGGGGCATCGCCCGCGGCATGGACGTGGACGAATTCGCGCCGCGGCTTTCCTTCTTCTTCAACGCGCACAACGATTTCTTCGAGGAGATCGCCAAATACCGCGCCGCGCGCCGGATATGGGCGCGCGAGATGCGCGAGACGTTCAAGGCCAGGAATCCGCGCTCGTGGCTGTTGCGCTTCCACACCCAGACGGCGGGCGTATCACTGACCGCCCAGCAACCAGAAAATAATGTGGTGCGCGTGGCGATCCAGGCGCTTGCCGCCGTGCTTGGCGGAACCCAATCATTGCACACCAATTCGCTCGATGAGGCACTGGCGCTTCCCTCTGAACATGCCGTGACGATTGCCCTGCGGACACAACAGATCATCGCGGAGGAATCCGGGGTGGCGAATACAGTTGATCCGCTCGGAGGCAGTTATTTCGTCGAGGCGCAGACCGATAGGATCGAAAAGCAGGCCTACGATTATTTCCGCCGCATCGAAGAATTGGGCGGCGTCATCCCCGCACTGGAAAAGGGATTCTTCCAGAGCGAAATCGCAGACGCGGCCTATCGCTACCAGCGTGAGATTGATGAGGGCATTCGCAAAATCGTTGCCGTGAACGCCTATGAAGATAAGAAGCCTTATGAAATTCCCATCCTGCGCATGGATCCGGACGGTTATAGCCGCCAGTTGAAACGACTCAGCGAAGTCCGCAAGACGCGGGATAGCGGGCGAGTGGGGCAGGCGTTGGACCGGCTTCGCATCGCCTGCGAGGGCACGGAGAATACCATGCCTCACATCCTTGAGTGCGTACGCGCCTACGCCACCCTGGGCGAGATCGTTGGCGTGATGACGAAGGTGTTTGGAAAATACGAAGAGCCGACGTGGATTTGATGCGTCAGGTGCGAAGTGTCAGGTATCAGGTGAGGGCGGCGCCTGATATTTTTTATTCGGCTGTTCGTTCGCGGCGATGTGCGAGCAGGCGTTGAATGCGTGAATGTTTCTCGCGCGAGAGGGGATAGAAATAGGCGAGGATGATCGTGCCCATCAAAAGCGTCCCGCCGATGGGTGAGACCAACATGCGGATCATGGTGAGAACCTGGGGTGACTGACTGAATTGGGTCACACTTTCAGGTGGGTTTTGATAACCGGCCCACCCCAATAATTGCAGTGTGAGAAAGATGACCAGTGCCCCCGTGGATTTGCGGATGAGCGTGCGGATTCCGTAATACACGCCTTCCTGCCTGCGGCGGGTGCGAAGCTCGTCCCATTCGATCACATCGGGGAAAATCGAATCGGGCAAAACATAGGCCGCTGAAACGCCGATTCCCGCCAGTGCGGCAATGGTCAACAGGTAGGCGGTCTCTCCCGGCTGGATGGTGAAGATCATAAATTGCACGATGATCCAGAACGCCATGCCAAGCATGTAGGCTTCGCGTTTGTTGCGCTTGTGCGCCAGCCACAACCAGAACGGCACGAACAAAATGCACACGGACATAAGCACGCCAAAGAAAGCGGACTCCAGCGCCAGGTCAATGCCCAGGATGGTGATCTTTGCAAGCAAGTCTCCCTGCGCGACCCAGTAAAGAAGAAAGTAGGGAAACGTGATCGCAATCATATCCACCGCAGACCAGTTGAGCATGTGAATGCCCACCGCGTAACGAAAGGGAATGTTTTTCCACGCCACGCGCAAGGTCTCGCGGAAGGGCAGGGTTTGTTGTTCCTCTTCGGTGGAGGTTTCTCGAACAAAATAACCGATGAGGAAAAGCGGGATCGCGCCCAGGGATCCAAAGATCGCACCGACCAGCATGAAGCCCTGTTGCTGGGTCGCACCAACCAAAAGGGCCGCGTCTATTATCATGGGCGCGGCAACTACAACGGTCAGGGCGGAGGCGAGCTGGAAGACGGTGCGGAAACTGGTTAATGTGGTGCGTTCGTCGTAGTTGCGAGTCAGTTCGGGAGTCAAGGAAAGATAGGGAACTGAGACGAGGGTGGTCAGCGTGTCTGAGAGCATGAAGGTCAGGGTCACGTAGATCAACAGCGCGATCTGATTTTCCCATCTCGGCGCGGTCCAGAGAATGACGAAGCTCAGACCAAATGGAATCGCAAACCAGAGCAGGAACGGGCGGCGGCGCCCCCAACGCGTGCGGATGCGGTCGCTGATGACGCCGATGATCGGGTCATTGACCGCGTCCCAGATTACACCAACCAGCGCGCCAAATGAAGCGAGGCGCGGCTCAAGGCCGACCACGTCGGTGAGATAGAGCGCATAAAAAATGGAGCGCATCATGCCGATGCTGGAAATTCCCCAATCACCGGAGCCGTAGAGAAGTTTGAATAAAAAAGGAATGCGGGAATTTGTTTTCATTAGAGATAATTTTGGGGCGGACCGCTCGGCCCGCCCCAGTTTCAACCTGCTGTTGCCTTTGCTTCTTCTTTTGTTTTTCGCCGTTCCAATAATCGCCTTATTCTAGCATGTCGTTCGCGCGTCAACGGATAGAACCACGCCATCAACACTGCGCTGAATAACAGCGCCGCGCCGAGCGGCCCGATCAAAAAGCGGATGGCGGTAAGCGTTGTCGCAGATTGTGCGAATTGCGTCGCGCCTTCCGGCGGCGATTGGTAACCGAACCAACCCAGCACTTGCAAGCCGATGAAGATCGCCAGCGCTCCGGTGAGTTTGCGGATGAAGTTTTTTACACCGTAATAAATTCCCTCCTGCCTGCGGCGCGTGCGCAGTTCGTCCCATTCGATCACGTCGGGGAAAATCGAATCGGGCAGGATGTGAGCGGAGGAAACGCTAATTCCGGCGAGAATGCTCATGGCAAGGACCAGGTTGACCTGTCCGGGTTGAAGCGAAAAGATGGCGATCTGCACAACTGCCCAGAAAACCATCCCAATGATGTACGCGCTTCGTTTGCTCAGTCGTTTTGAAAGAAACATCCAGATGGGCAGGACCAAAACTGCGGTTACAAGCAGGAGCGCAAAGACGGCTGACTCCAGCGGCAGGCCGATTGCTTTCTCAAGCAGGTTCCCGCTCGCGATCCAATAGGTCAGATAAAACGGCAGGACGAGTCCCACGAGATCAAACGTGATCCAATTCAACATGTAGAGGATGGTCGCGAAGCGGAATGGGATATTCGACCACGCGACTCGCACCGTTTCGACAAACGGGACTTCAGCGTTCCGACTCCCCCCAGCCTGTTTCTCGCGCACGACGGCAAAGATCAGCAGGAAGGGGAGCGCGGCCAACCCGCCAAAGATGGCTGCGACGAGGAAATAGCCTTGTTGCTGCGTTCCCCCTCCCGCAAGGACAGCGTCCACGATCATCGGCGCAGACACAGCAGTGACGAGGGAAACGAGCAGGTTGAAGAACATGCGGAAGCCGGTGATGGAGGTGCGCTCGTCATAATCCTGCGTCAGTTCGGGCGTGAGCGCCGAGAATGGGACGGCCACGAGAGTTTCGAGCGTGTCACTGATCATGAAAGCGATGGTGATGAAAATGGCTTTGCCGACCTGGCTTTCAAAAGGCGGCGCCCACCACAAGAGCATGAAACTCAAGCCATAGGGAATTGCAAAGAAGAGCAGGAATGGACGGCGGCGTCCCCAGCGCGTTTTGGCGCGGTCGCTCAACATGCCCACGATCGGATCGTTGATCGCATCCCAGATGATGCCAGCCAGCGCGGCGACGGATGCCAGCCGCGGCTCCAGCCCGACCACGTCTGTGAGGAAGATGGCGTAGAAGATCTGGCGAAGCGTCCCGTAGCTGGCCGTCCCCCAGTCTCCCGTGCCGTAGGCAAACTTTACCCAAAACGGCAGGAGTTGTTCTTTTGCGGGCGATTTGCTCATGCTGGCTCCTCTGCGAACGCAGGCCCTAAAGATCGAATCAATATGCTAAACAGTTCCAGGCTCAAAAAGTCACGGGAAATGAGAACATAAAAACAACCCAAGCTACATTACATGATTGTTGGGCTGATTTACCGAAATGAAAAGTCGAAAGATATGTTTGTTTGTTATACTGCCGTTCGTTCGATAAAGGCAAAACCGCCCAAAGGCGGTGACGCAAAGCCATGGGTCTACCACTGTGCAAAGCATAGTCATGACGGCCAGGCTGCCGAAAACGAAGTCATCGTGTCGAACGCTTTTCGAAGCGTTCTTCGCGTAAAAGAATAAGTTTCGCTGCATTGCCTGATCTGAATGTCCTTGTCGAACACGGAGTTCGCAATGACATTCGTTCGATCAAAAGCGCGCATAAAAATATCCCTGAACACCAGTGTTTTGCTGGCTGTTCTGGCGGCCTTCTTTTTCACCCCCCTGCCCGTTTTCGCAGAAGAAAATCCCACATCCCCTTCCCTTCCCGACTTTATTAGTTTTAAACAGTCGGTTATGGATGGGCAGAAGGATATACTACGCGGCGTTTATGTCCCTGAAACGTTGGCCATGCCCATCGTGCAACAACCCACGGGAAATCCGGGCTTCGTCTCCACGACCGACGATCAACTTACACAATTCAGCATGGCGGCGGAAGTGGGAAACGTCGGCCTGCTCGCCCATAATTATCTTGCCGGGAAATCATTTTCAAATTTGTCTATCGGGCAGGAAGTGAGCCTGATCTACGGCGATGGCCGCGTGGAATATTTTGTGATCAACCGCATTGTGCGCTACCAGACGTTCAGCCCGTACAGTCCGTACAGCGAGTTCCGCGACCTTGAGACCGGCCTGACCATCACCGCCGAAGAATTGTTCCGCCAGGTCTATCGCGGCGACCGGCACGTTACATTTCAGACTTGCATCGAGGCCGAGGGCAATTCGAGTTGGGGACGATTATTCGTCATCGCCACACCGAAGGAAACTGTGGAGCAGGATAGTTTCCTTCACATCAGAAATCTCGTCCGATAAAATCCCGGAAAAACAATCAATAAGCCCGTCACAACCGTGACGGGTTTTTCGTGTGCGGATGCGACTGCGATAAAATATCCATCATGCCATCCCTTTCGGACCGTCTCAAGTCTCTCGGCGTCAAAGTGGGGACCTCCGATCTTCCCGCCCCCAAGCCTGTTGACCGTTATGCAATTGACGCGGTCGTGGCTGGGATATTTCACCCCACCCCTCTCGGCGAAGTGTTCGTGGCAGAGCAAAGTTTCGCTGTGGATTATCGTCACGGCAACAGCCCGCTCACGCCGCGGCCCTTCCCCCTCCTCGGCCAATGGACAGCGGATGCACGCATCACTGACTTGCCGCTCGAAAAATATGCCTTCCTCGATACGGAAACCTCCGGTATTTCGGGCGGCACCGGCACGTATGCTTTTCTCGTGGGCGTGGGAAGATTCGTGGATGGACAATTCCTCCTGCGGCAATTTTTCATGCGCGATCCCGCCGAAGAACCCGCCATGCTCGAAGGGCTGGCAAACTTCCTTGCCCCCTGCGAAGCATTGATCACGTTCAATGGCAAGGCCTTCGACGCGCCCCTGCTCGTCACTCGCTACTCGTTACACCGAATCCCCCTGCCGTTCAAAAACTATTCCCACCTCGACCTGCTCCCTCTCGCCCGCCGCTTGTGGCGCGACAGGCTTCCCTCGCGAGCCTTGAAATATCTCGAAGAGCATGTGCTGGGCTTGACGCGCTCCACCGAGGAAGTGCCCGGCTACGAAATCCCCTGGCTGTATTTCGATTACCTCCGCAGCGGCGATGCTCGTCCGCTGGGAGGCGTGTTCTACCACAACGCCATGGACGTGGTGGCGATGCCGGCTTTGTTGAGTCACATCAGCGAAGTGGTCGCCGATCCGTTTGCGGGACGCGTCGAACATGGACTCGATTTCATTGCCCTCGGAAAACTTCACGAAGACCTTGGCCACTGGGATGAGGCCGCGCGTCTCTACGAGCGTGGACTCGAACTCAATTTAACGGAAGCAGATTTCGGCGTCGCGGTGAAACGGTTGTCCATCCTGCAAAAAAAACGCGGGGACTTGAGTCAGGCCGTTCAGTTGTGGGAGGAGGCCGCGGCGCAGGGTCATGTTTATGCCCACATCGAACTGGCAAAGTATTTCGAGCATAAACAACGCGACGCCAGGACCGCGCTCAAATGGGCGAAATCTGCGCTCAAGCAAATCGAGAAGATGGACGCCCCCGCTTACGTGCGCGCTCACTGGCGTGAAGAAATCGAACATCGCCTGGCGCGGCTGGAACGCAAAACGTAACGCGGCAGATAAGGGCGTTATAATTGGACGAATTCAAATGGAGGAGCAAATGAACATTATCGTTACTCAGGAACATGGGCATGTTTCCGTTGCCGTCATTCACCTTGAAGGCCAGTTGGACGGCCAGAATTTTCAGGAGTTGATCAAAAAAGCGCGTGAGGTATACGAGACCGGAACCAGGGATATATTGCTCGACATGAGCGGCCTTACCTATATTTCCAGCGCGGGGCTGGTCGCGTTGCATACGATCTCAATGCTGTTGCGCGGCGAATCCCTGCCAGATATGGAACACGGCTGGGCGGCGCTCAAGTCCATGGACCGGACGCGCGATGGAGGAGCCCGACAGCATGTCAAATTATTGAATCCGCGCCCTGAAGTTCAAAGCGTTTTGGAGATGGTTGGTTTTACCGAATTCTTTGAAGCATTTACCGATTTGCAGAAAGCCGTTCAATCTTTCTAGGCGATAAGTTAACAACGATGCAGTGAGACACTGCATCGTTGTTTATTAACTGATGTTATGCACCCTCACCCTGGCCCTCTCCCGAAGGGAGAGGGAACTCCCTTCCCCTTCGGGGGAAGGGTTGGGGATGAGGGAAAGAAACTACGTAAGGTGAGTTATTAATAGTGGAGCTTTCATGAAACGGAATATCGGAAACAATACGATTGCCGGAATCATTCTTGTAAACCTGTTACTTTGGATATTCTTTGGTCCCACCGAAGGCGTTTCCAAAAACTTCGCTATGCAAAAACTGGCGGAGATGCTTTCCTCCAGCGCGATGATCCTGATTGCCACTGCGCTCTTCCTTGCCAACAAGCCGCGTTTCCTCGAACCCTTCTTCGGCGGCCTCGACCGCATGTACGTCACGCATAAAAATATCACGCTTCTGGCCCTGCTCGTTTTACTGATTCATCTCATTATCGTCCCTGCGAGCGACAATGCCGGGCCGGGTGTGTGGATCGGCTGGTTTACGTACCCATCCATGTTGATCCTCGTCCTGCTGACCATTGCGCCGCGCGTCCCGCTCATCAGTCACTTTGCCCACCTGCGATACGATCAATGGCGCGGCCTGCACAAATACATGGGCGTCTTTTTCATCCTCGGCGCAACTCACGCGTTGATGGCCGAGCCGTTGATCCTCCACGCGCCGGTCGTGTTTGGTTATGCCGGCACAATCGTGGTCATCGGCGCGCTGGCATATTTGAACAAGGAATTTCTATGGGATCGGCTCAAGAAGCGCGGCCAATATAAAGTGGACTCGGTAAAACGTTTGAACGGAACCACGCTCGAAGTCACGCTCCACCCCCGGACCTCGAAGCTGGTCCACCGCGCCGGGCAGTTTCTCTACGTTCATTTTGATTCCGATAAAGTTCTCGAAGAGCCGCACCCGTTCACGATCAGCTCCGCGCCGCGCGAAGAAAACCTGCGCGTCTCGATCAAGGCCAGCGGCGATTGGACACAACACCTGCACGAGCATCTCAAACCCGGCGCGACCGCTTACGTGGACGGCCCGTATGGCGAGTTCAATTACAAGCCTGGAAGTAAAAAGCAAATCTGGATCGCGGGCGGCATCGGCATTACTCCCTTCCTGAGCTGGATGCGTGATTTCGACGATTTGCATCACGAAGTCCATTTTTTCTATACGGTTGCCGTTCCCGAAGAAGCTTTGTTCGTGGATGAAATTCAAGGCGCGGCGGAAAAACACGGGAATTTTCACGCGCACATCCTTTTCACCAGTAAAGACGGACGCCTCAGTGTGGATAAGATCATTGCCGCCAGCGGCGATGTGACCGGCAGGGACGTGTACATGTGCGGCCCGGTGAAAATGGTGGAGGCGTTTCGAGAGACGTTCCTCGCAAAAGGCCTGAGACCCGCAAATATTTATTACGAGGAATTCAACTTCCGGTAAAGTTCGAGAAGGCGCGAAGACCAATGATGAACTGGCCGCGTTATGTTGAGAGCAGGCCAGCGGCACGATAGGAATTTTTCATGGATAGAACCACGCGTTTCACCGCCACCATTTTGCTTGTCTTTGGAAGCCTGATCCTTCTGGATGGTTTCAGGATACTGTATGTGCAGGCGTATCTTAATGTGACAGCACCGATCCTGCTCATCCTGGCGGGTGCGCTGATTTTTGTTCTCGGTGTCCTCTTCGGCGCGGAGAAAATGCCGGCCCGAATTTTATCTGTGATTGAACGCGCCGCTGTTTTCATGCGCGTCCGGCGGGATCAACTGGCGATGCTGTTGGTAAGTGTGATCCTGCCGGTAATGGCCCAGCAAGCCGCCGGTTACGAGCCAAAGATGACCAACCCCTTTATCGCCGTGTTTGCGTGGTCAGCCGCGCTGGTGATGGTGGCGGCGGGAGGCTGGAAGACAAACGAAGCCGGGAAATATCCCAATGATGCAAGCCTGCTCACCCGCCTCGAGACGCCTCTCACATTGGCGGGCATTTTTGTCTTTGCGTTTTTCCTGCGCATCATCTTTCCGGAATCCATTCCGATTTGGCTCAGCGGCGATGAAGGTTCCTCCGGCATTGCCGCCGCTCTTTTTGCCTGGGGCGAATCAAATAATCTGTTTCGGGCCGAATGGTATGACTTTCCCGCGCTGTACTTCGCAATTCCAGGATTGCTCATTCGGATGCTGGGTCAAACAGTCATTGCCCTGCGCCTCTCCTCCGCAATCCCCGGCGCGTTGACCGTTGTCGCCGCTTTTTGGTTTACACGCGCCGCATTGGGAAAACGCGCCGCCTGGTTTGCCGCGATATTTCTGGCAACCCTGCATTTTCACGTCCACTTTAGCCGCATCGCGCTCAACAACATCTGGGACGGGCTTTGGATCACGGTGGCGCTCGGCTCGTTATGGTATGCCTGGCAAAACGAGCGGCGCAACGCTTATATCCTTGCCGGTCTCAGCATGGGACTGGCGCAATATTTCTACACCTCCAGCCGCACCCTGCCGGTGATCATTCTGTTGTGGCTTGTTTTCGTTGGCAGTCTTGATCGTTCGCGGCTGAAACGCGCCCTGCCTGACCTTGGCTTGATGTTCCTGGTAAGCATTGTCACTGCCATGCCCCTTATCCTGTTCTTCGTGAAGTTTCCGCTTGAGTTGTTTGCCCCAATGCAACGCGTCAGCATCCTTGGCGGGAATTGGTTAAACATCACAGCACAATCGCGCGGGCTTCCTCAGTGGAGGATATTACTCGAGCAGATTTGGCTGGGGATCGGGGCGTATGCCTACGCTCCTTTGAAACACTGGTATTTGCCCGGCATTCCCATCCTGCGTCCAAGCGCGGCGGTTTTCTTTATCAGCGGACTGACTTTCAGCCTGGTGCGAAACGACCGCAAGGTTGGGTTGCTTCTCCTTTTGTGGCTCCTGGCATTCGCCTTGCTGGGCGCGCTGAGTGAAAGCACTCCTGCAGCACAGCGTTATCCCGGTTCGGCCCCGGCAGTTGCGATTTTGGTTGCGGTGGGCGTGAGCGAATTTGGCAGATTGTTCGCACGTCTGTGGCCCTCTCTTCGGAAATCGTTGGACCTGGCGGCGGTCATTATCCTCCTATTGCTGGCCGCGCGCGAAGTGCATTTTTATTTCTTCGAGTACACACCCGGCACATATGAACGCATGGTACAGGATAATGGCATGGTCGGTTACCGGCTTGGACTGTATCTGCGTCCGCGTCCAGCCGGCGCTCAGATCGTCTTCTTGGGGAAGGACCGCATGGGTTTTTATTCCATTCCCAGCACGCAATACCTTGCGCCGCAGTTCCAGGGCATAGACATCAATTTCCCGTGGGGCGCGCCGGAGAACCCGCTGCCGGAAAAAGACCACCTGCTCTTTATCGTCCTGCCGGAGGCGGAGGCAGAAATCCCTCTTGTGCAAAATGACTATCCCGGCGGGACTCTCTCAAAGGAATACGCCGATGATGGGACGGTCTTGTTCTACGTTTACGATTACAACCCCATGAACCTGCCCTGAGCAAACGAAAAGCCGGCATCCGCGCGTTTGAATATCATCCAAGGAAAAGCCTGCAACTATTTTCCGTTTGCTGCATCTAACTTCAAAAAGCTTGTGAGGAAACATGCCGAGAAATTCTCAAAGAAAAAATCGAAGTATCAAAACCCGCAGTGGGCTGTCTGCCTTCCTGCGGCGTCCTGCCGTGCAAATCGCCATCCTTGCAGTCGTCGCGATCATCGTCTATTTGATGGCTGTGAGCGGCGGCGGAAATAGCAGTGGACTTGCGTCCGAGATCAGCGTGGATCAGGCTTATCAGATGTATCAGGGCAGCACATTTGTGCTGGATGTGCGAACGCAGGAGGAATGGAACGAGTACCACGCGCCGAACACCACGCTCATCCCGCTCGACCAATTGCAGTCACGGCTTGGTGAATTACCGAAGGACCGGCAAATTGTCGTTGTGTGCCGTTCGGGCAATCGCAGTCAGCAGGGACGCGACATCCTGCTCTCGGCGGGTTTCCAGGCTACGAGTATGGCCGGTGGTCTGAAAGAATGGAGTGCGAAAGGCTATCCAATCGAGGGTACGCGGCCATAAAATTTTCCAATTCATGAAGCAACTCCCTCGTCGGTTGATAACGAGGGAGTTGTCATTTAATCGCCACGCGGTTTCGTCCGCGGCGTTTGGCTTTATACATCATGTTGTCTGCCCGTTGAAGCAAGACACTGAATGTACAGTCCGTTGAACTCATTTCAGCTACTCCAATGCTGACGGTCGAATGCACGGATTCTAAAGTCTCGGCGATCAGGGAATGTGCCCAAATCTTCTGAATACGTTCGGCGGCCAGTTTGGCGTTTTTCAAGGTTGTGTTTGGCAGGAGCAGGCCAAACTCTTCACCGCCGAGCCTGCCGAAAACATCCTGGGCGCGCTTTTGTTCCAGCACCACCTCCGCAAAACGCTGTAAAGCCTGATCTCCGATGTGATGGCCGTGATTATCATTTATCTTCTTGAAATGATCGATATCCAGCATCAACAGGGCCAGGGGCAGCTGCAATCGTTTCGCGCGGACAAATTCCTTTTCGGCAGTTTCCATGAAATACTGCCGCGTCATGCACTTGGTCAGGGTGTCAATGTTGATCATGTAGTTTGCCATCTCGTGCGCGTCTTTTTGTTCCAGGTAGGCCTTGAAGAACCTGCGCCGGTAGGATTGCATCTGTATTGCCGCAGGTAATCCCAAAAAGTGGATCAGGATTTGTGAGCTTAACGCCGCAGATAACTGGATGGAGGATATTTCCGTTTTATAAAACGCGTCCACAAAAAGGGTGCCGATGGAAAAGGCGGCGGCCAGCGCGAAATTATGTTTTAACCGAAGCGGCAAAAGCAGGTAGGTGCCAAATGGATACAAAATATCAAAAGGAGTTGTCAGATAATTGGATGGGCGCGTGAAGTTGAACAGGATTAAATAAATTGCGGTTAGCAACGACCAGGTGAACACAGTCGCGTCGAAGAGTTTTTGGTCGCGGGTCTTATGCAGGATCGCGATGGTTGCAAGGGCAATAAGGATATACACCGTGCGGTACACGATCATCCAATGGAATAACTGGAGGCGGTTTCCAAACATCAGATAATCGAGCATCAATAGCCCCAGCATGGTTATGGCAACGCTGGCCGCGATGATGAGAATACATTGCGCTATATCATTACTTAGATTCTCGCGGCGATATTCGTCCTCCATATCCCCCAGGTGAAGTATGATCTCACCAAACAGCCTCTTAAAAACTCCCATTCTCTTCTCTTGGAACAATCATACAACACACCCTGCTGTTTTCAACCTACAATTTGGAAAAGCGGCGTGAGATCCTCTTCAGCCCTTGACTTGTCGTTTCCATTGCTTATACTCGGACAAAAAGGAGACAACCATGTGTATTATCTGTGCTTCCATTCCCGCCGCGGCCGCGGTGGGCGCAAAACTGAATGCCGATCAAATCAAACAGCCCGAAGAAAAAAGAAAACCGATCTCAAAGATCACAGCCATTGTGATCGGAATGCTCATTACCGCGTCCGTTATTTATCACACGTTTCGCTGGCAGGCTTAAACCGCGCCTTGACAAGGTGGGGGATTTCAATATAATTGAAAATGAAAATGATTTTCAATATCAGGAATATCCCCATGACCGAACATCCCTGGATGAACCAACTGAACGAACAAGGCTATCGCCTCACCGGCGCGCGCCGCGCAGTTGTCGAGACGATGGCTGAAAGCACACATGCCCTCACCCCCATCGAGGTCTATGACAAGGCGCGCGAATCCTATCCTGCGCTTGGGCTGGTCACCGTGTATCGCACACTTGAAGCGCTCGAAGAACAAGGCTTGATCCAGCGCGTCCATCGGCCGGAGGGATGCCAGGCATTCATCACCGCGCCTGCCGGTCACCAGCACCTTTTGCTATGTAAACAATGCGGACAGGCCATTTCATTTGAAGGCGACGATCTCGAAAGCCTGATCAATTCCATTGCGCGCAGGACCGGCTACCAGGTTACCGAACATTGGCTTCAACTTTTCGGCTTGTGCCCGAGTTGCAAATAACCTTTGAGGCAGATTGATGAAACGACTGATTTTTCTTCTGTTATTGATAGTGACGGCTTGCGCCCCTCTCGCTTCCAACTCGGACCCGAAAACTGGTCCCGTTATTTTGGCATCCACCACCTTTCTAGCGGACATCGCGCAGAACGCCGCGGGCGACCGCGTGCATGTCGATTCCCTCCTGCCCATCGGTGTTGACCCGCACGCCTATCAGGCCAGTCCATCTGATGTGGCAAAGATAACCGAAAGCACCGTCTTGATCGTCAACGGTTTGGAATACGAACATTTCCTTGAGGCTTTGCTGGAAAATGCCGGAGGCGAAAGAATGCTGATCGAGGCCTCGTCAGGCCTAAGTCCAAGAGAAGACGCGGAGATGGAACACGGCGTTGATCCGCACATGTGGCTCGATCCGAATCGGGTCGTCACGTATGTTGAAAACATCCGCGATGGGCTCATCGCAACCGATCCCGAAGGCGCGGATGTGTATAAGTCGAACGCAGAGGCTTACGTCGCGCAACTCAATGATCTGGACGCGTGGATCGTCCAACGGGTGAACACTGTTCCTGTGGAGAAACGCCTGCTGGTTACCAATCACGAGGCCTTTGGATACTTTGCGGAACGTTACGGCTTTACGATCATTGGCACGGTCATCCCGGGCATGAGCACAGAGGCCGCGCCCTCCGCACAACAAATGGCGGCGTTGACCGATCAGATCAGGTCCACAGGCGCGCTTGCGATATTCCTGGGCGAAGCGGAAAACCCGGCGCTCGCGCAACAGATCGCGGACGAGACCGGCGTGAAGGTTGTTGCTGACTTGTACCTTGAATCTCTTACCGATGGCGCGCCTGCCGCGACGTATATTGACATGATGAAGCATAACGTGTCGCGCATCGTGGACGCGTTGAAATAGCCCTTCGCGCTGAGCGGAATGAGGACGTGTTTTATGTCCGAATGAAGTCGAAGCGCGCATAAGCTAAAATATTAATTTCCTTGAAACCTATCCTTCGACTGCGCCGTCCAAAGAACGGACGGCTCCGCTCACCTGTGCCTGCCCTGTCCTGTCCGGGCCAGGACGGGGCGGCACTGGCGCAGGCAGGACGAAAATCGAATCAATATGTACCCTCATACAGATCACCAGCGAGATAAACCCATCCTTGATGTGCGTAATTTGTCCGTGCGTTACAACGGACGCAACGCACTTGAAGACATCACTTTTCATTTGCACGTCGGCGAACGCGTGGCGGTTGTTGGGCCGAACGGCGCGGGCAAGAGCACGTTGTTCAAAGTTGTGGCGGGTGTACTCCTGCCAAATGCCGGCGAAGTGAATGTCTCCGGTTCGAGGCCATTGAGCCATAGTTGCATTGCATACGTTCCGCAACGCACCCAGGTGGATTGGAACTTTCCCGTGAATGTTTCGGATGTAGTGATGATGGGGCGGAGTGCTAAGCTGGGGCCGCTGGGCTGGCCAAAGAAACGCGATTGGGAACTGGTTCGCCATGCGCTCGAAACTGTTGAACTTGTCCGCCTCTCAAAAAGACAGATCAGTGAGTTATCCGGCGGACAGCAACAACGTATGTTCATCGCGCGTGCGCTGGCACAGGAAGCGGAATTGATGCTGATGGACGAACCGTTGACAGGTCTCGACACGCCCTCGCAGGAGGGACTGCTCGATTTGCTGGATACCCTCAGAGCGCAAAACGTCACCGTGATGGTCGCAACACACGACCTGGAACAGGCCGCCCGTCACTTTGACCGGATCATGCTGCTGAATCATCGGCTGGTCGCGTTTGGCGAACCTGACGAAGTATTGCACACCGACAATCTCATGCAAGCATACGGAGGCAGGCTGCGTCCTGTGGATGGGCAGAATATTTTGAATGTGGATGATTGCTGTGATGAAGGAGAGCATGCTCATTGATTTACGATTTACGAGTGACGATTTACGATTTTTTATGAGCATGACCGTTTACTTTGATTGATCACTCAAAAAGGAGACAACATGGACGAGAAGACTTTCAAAGCCCGAACAAAAAGGTTGGCAGTTGCAATCATTAAGGAAGTCGACAAGCTGCCGCGTTCTCTTGCGGCGGATGTGATCGGAAAACAACTTGTCCGGTCAGGGACATCCATTGGCGCGAACTATCGCGCCGCGTGCCGGGCAAAGTCATCTCCAGACATGATCAACAAGATGAAAATCGTCGAAGAGGAAAGCGATGAAACCGAGTACTGGCTTGAGCTTTTGGTTGAAGCCGGGCTTGCTCCCCAAAATCAAATCACCAGCGTTTACAAGGAAACCGACGAAATTCTGTCCATGACTGTCGCATCCCTAAAAACCCTGCGCGCCCGCCAATCGTCAAACAATCGTAAATCGTAAATCCAAAATCGTAAATCATATGTCTTTTCTTCTCGAACCATTACAGTATGAATTCATGCTACGCGGCATGATCGCGTCTGTTCTAGTGGGCATTGTCTGCGCCGTTGTTGGCACGTATGTTGTCCTGCGCGGCATGGCCTTCTTCGGTGACGCGCTCGCGCACACGATCCTGCCCGGCATTGCGCTGGGTTATCTGATCAGCGGCGGGGCGCGGGATACATTATTTTGGTGGGCGCTGGGAACTGCCATCGCAGCCGCGCTGGGAATTGGGGCGATCAGCAAGCATGCCCAGGTCAGGGAGGATACGGCAATCGGGATCATCTTTGCAGGGATGTTTGCCCTGGGTATCGCGCTCATCTCAACGGTCCGAAGTTATGCGGTGGACTTGAGTCACTTTTTGTTTGGAGATGTCCTCGGAGTCTCGGTCCAAAGCCTGTGGCTGATCATCATCTTTGGCGGACTCGTCCTTTTGACCATCGCCGCGTTCTACAAGGAATTCATGACCCTTTCCTTCGATCCCGTTCTCGCCGTCACACTGAGACTCCCGGTTGGCCTGCTCAACAATCTTCTGCTTACTTTGATCGCTGTGACCGTTGCCGTCTCGCTTCAAACGGTTGGCGTGGCGCTGATGGTCGCCATGCTCGTCACGCCCGCGGCGACGGCCTACCTGCTCACGCATCGCTTGCCGGTGATGATGATGCTGGCCGCCATGTTTGCCGCGTTATCGGGCGTTGCCGGTTTATATCTGTCCTATTATTTGAGCATCGCATCGGGCGCGGCGATAGTACTAACGGCCACCCTGTTTTTCCTCCTTGCATTCTTGTGGAAGCGGATGAAGTCCATATAATTACGGCGTTGTTATCCGTTTCCATCAGACAGGAGAAATCATATGCCTATAATTGAAGCATCCGTCAGCGTCAGCAAACCCGTCGAGAAAGTTTTCGAATTCATCACCAACTTCGACAGCCAGAAGAAACTTAATAACATGCTTACGGATATTATTGTCGGCGGGCCGGTTGCCGTTGGCACGAAGGTCAAATACAAAGGGACGGTCATGGGGCGCGCGTTCGAGACCGAAAATGAGATCGTAACCCTTGAACCGAACAAAGCATTTGGCATCAAGACCAAAGCCGCGCCGCCCGCTTCGGATGTGACCAATACCTACCTGCTTGAACAGGACGGCAGTGGCACGAAACTGACCGCCCAGATGGACACGGTCATCACCGGCGGTTTTCCCGGCGTGGAAGAAATGGTGAAAAACCAGTTGAAGAGCACGCTCGACCAAACGCTGGCCGCCATGAAGAAAGCGATTGAAAGTTAGTTCCCGTCTCTGAAACAAATCCTCCTGCGAAATCATCTTGCAGGAGGATTTTTATTTATGCAAATAAAGCGACTGTCACCTGTAATAATTTCATTTCGGTTAAAATACAGCCCATGCAAAACCATACACATTTCCGCAAATTACGAATTACCAATTACTTATTAATCCTTTTTCTCGCCTCCTGTTCATCCTTCGCTCCCACACCAACGCCGACCATCACCTCCTCGCCTCCGCCTCCCACATCCACGGCAACTCCCACATCAACACCCACCCCGCTTCCATCGCCCACCCCCATCCCCGCACCAGCGCGCGCAAAATACACTTTGGACACAACCATCAACTACGACGCACACACAGTCACTGTTGATGAAACCATCATGTATCCCAATCACACCGGCGAGCAATTGAATTCGCTCGTGCTTGCGCTTGTGCCCAACCTGTGGGATGGGAGTTTTTCCATGGCGGGCATCTCCATAGACGGCACACCCATCTCTTCCTACACCGTCAACGGCCAGCGGCTGGACATCACCCTTCCGTCCATGTTCATGCCTGAAACCGTGATGAATATCAATATTCAATACACGCTCGCGCTCCCCTTCGCCGAGCAGGAGGATCCCGGCATTTCACGTCCGCGCATTTACGGCTACACCATGCGCCAGATGAATCTCACGAATTGGTATCCGTTCGTTGTCCCGTTCATCAACGGCGAATGGGTTTTGCACGAACCGTGGTATTACGGCGAACATCTCGTGTACGACATCGCAGATTACGAAGTGAATCTCAAATTCACCGAAACGGGATCCATTCCCGTTGTCGCGGCGAGCGGATTTCCCGAACCGCTCACCGATTCCACGCGTTACACGATCACAGCCGCGCGCTCGTTTGCGCTTTCCGCCAGCCGCGAATTTCAAGTCTCCAGTGTGCAGGCAGGCGACGTAACCGTTTCCAGTTATTATTTTCCCTTCAGCGAAGGCGCCGGGTTGGCCGCATTGCAAACCAGCGCCGAGGCCGTGCAATTGTACAGCCAACTTTTCGGACCGTACCCGCACAAGACACTTTCCCTCGTCATGGGTGATTTCAACGATGGCATGGAGTTCTCTGCATTCTTTTATCTCAGCCGCGACTTTTACGGCCTCTATGACGGCACATCCGCCAATTACTTGACCTTCGTTGCCGCGCACGAAACCGCGCATCAATGGTGGTTCGAGCAGGTCGCCAACGACCAGGCGCTTCAACCGTGGCTCGACGAATCGTTATGCACATATTCGGAGCGCATTTATTATGAAAACCTCCATTCCGAACTCGTCCCATGGTGGTGGTCGTATCGCATTGATTTTTACAACCCGCAGGGTTTTGCCGATATTCCAATTTATGACGGCCAGGGATTCCGTCCTTACACCAACGCCGCGTATTTTCGGGGCGCACATTTCCTCGAAGACCTGCGCGCCCGCATCGGCGACGAGGTCTTCTTTGCCTTTCTTCAGGATTACCTCGCGCAGAGACGCGGCAGGATCGTCACCGCCAATGACTTCTTCCGCATTCTCAGCACACATACCACCATCGATTACTCGGACATCATCCGCCAGTATTTCCAAAACGTTTATTGATGACCAACACTCGCTCGCGTTCGTTTCGGTTCACGCAACACGCAACACGGATATTGTGCTCCGTGTTTTTTTCGACTCTCCTGGCCTCCTGCTTTTCCCGCACCCCAACACCGCCTCAATTCCCGACCTTTATCCTGGTGACGAAAGACCCCAATTCATCTCCCACCCCCACAGCTTTTCAGCCTTCCACCCAAAACGAAACGCCGTTACCCACATTTACTCCCGCGCCAACGCAGACAAACACGCCTGAGCCGACACTTACATTCACACCCCTGCCCATTCCGCCCACAGTGGTCCCGCCCGTGAATACGGCCGCGCCGCCGGCCACATCCACGCGGACGAATTACATTTTGTACGCGACGCTTGATTTCAACGCGCACACCCTCTCGGTGGATGAGACCATCCGCTATTACAACAATACAGGCACGACCCTATCGGATGTTGTTCTGTCCGTTCAGCCTAATCGGTATGGCAATTGCTTTACGCTCAATTCCTTTTTGCAGGATAACGCCGCGTTGGCTTCCCATGACATCAACAACCAGCAGCTGACGGCTTATCTGTCCCGACCCATCCCACCCGGCGACGCGGCAACGTTTACATTGAGCTTCACTTTGTCCCTGCCCGCCAAAGCCTCCGATGGTTTATTTGGCTATGACTTCAACCAGGTCAACCTTGTGGATTGGTATCCGTTCATTGTTCCCTACAATGGCGGCTGGGTATTGCACGACCCGATGCCTTTCGGCGAACATCTTGTGTATGACTCATCCGACATTGAAGTGAATATCAAAACCGGCGCGGAGGTGGTCATTGCCGCGAGCGCACCGTCCGAAGCCAACGGTGAATGGACGCGCTACCGTCTCTACGGCGCGCGCACATTCGCACTGTCAGCCAGCAATGAATTCCTTATGTCGGAATCAGCTGTCGGGACGGTTGTGATTCGATCATATTATTTTAGCGGGTACGAAGGCGCGGGGGAGGCGATCCTTCATGCGGCGGTGCAGTCGGTCGCGTTGTTTGACGTCAAGTTTGCGGAGTATCCGTATCAAAGTCTCGCGGTGGTGCAGGCAGATATACACGACGGTCAGGAATACGATGGGCTTGTTTTTCTTTCCACGGATTTTTACGGTCAATACGGCGGCGGGGGCGGAAAGAGTAATTTGATAACCATCGGCGTGCACGAGATCGCGCATCAATGGTGGTTTGGATTGGTTGGCAATGACCAGGCGGTTGAGCCGTGGCTCGATGAAGCGATGGCTGTTTACAGCGAGAGAATTTTTTACGAATTCACGTATCCGCGTTATGGTGATTGGTGGTGGCAGTTCCGCGTAGATTACTTTGGGCCGAGCGGTTACGTGGATACGCAGATCTACAACGGCGGCACATTCCGCGCGTATACCAACGCGGTCTATTTGAACGGCGCGTATTTTATCGAGGGGCTTCGCACGCGCATGGGTGACGACAATTTTTACCGCTTCCTCAAGGATTACGCATCGCGCTACAGCCGCGGACGCACAACGGCGTATGATTTCTTCGCGGTGGTGCGCCAGAACACGGACGCGGATATCAGCGATTTAATCAACACATATTTTCAGGGCGATTACTGATAGCTTTCCGGAGTCCAACGTCTCCCGACGTTGGAAGCAGCGCTATGGAATAAAATCAGACGCTCCAAAGTCAGGAGACTTCGGACTCCGTAATTCTGTTACAATTCGCCCTCGAATTTCCCCGTCGAGGTTCCATTGTGAGACTTGAAGAAAATTATATCGAGACCAACGGCATTCGCTTGCGCGTTGTTGAGGCAGGACCGAAATCCGGCCCGCCGGTACTTTTGCTCCACGGCTTTCCTGAATTTTCGTACGGGTGGCGAAAACAATTCCCCGCTTTGGTTGAGGCGGGATTTCGCGTCATTGCGCCGGATCAGCGCGGCTATAACCTGAGCGATAAACCCAAAGGCGTGAAGGCTTATCGCGTGGAAGAACTGGTCAACGACGTTGTCGGTTTGATCGACGCGCTGGATTATGAAAAGGTGAATTTGGTGGGGCACGATTGGGGCGCAATTGTCGCCTGGACGCTGGCAATCCGCCAGCCGAAACGATTACACCGTTTGGGGATTCTCAATGTGCCGCACCCCGCAGTAATGAGGCGTTTTCTGCAACGCGATCTCGATCAAATCCGCCGTTCATGGTACGCATTCTTCTTTCAGTTGCCGTGGCTGCCTGAAGCGCGTATGCGCGCCGGCGATTGGCGCGGCGCGGCGCGCGCTATGCGCGGCAGTGGCAGGCTGCATACTTTTACAAATGGAGACATGGTTGAGTACAAAAAGGCCTGGTCGCAACCGGGCACGATGAACGCGATGATCAATTGGTATCGCGCCGCGGCCCGGTACGGACTGCAGATGCCGAAGGACTTGCGGGTTCATGTGCCGACTCTCATGCTGTGGGGGATGAAGGATGTGGCGCTCACTCACCGCATGGCTCGCCCAAGCATGGAATATTGCGATGACGGCAGGCTGGTTCTATTTCAAGATGCCACACATTGGGTTCAACTCGATGCGGCAGAGCAGGTCAATGAATTATTGATCGAGTTTGTGAAGAGTTGATTGACAAAAGTCCTGAGGATTAGAGAATTCTCAGGACTTTTGTTTTTATCTTGACATCTACATATTTGTAACTATAATAGTTACAAATGAATACCAACTTGCGTTTTGCCATTTCGATCCATGCCCTCACCCTGCTGGCAACTTCGAGCGACCCGCTCACATCCGAAGCGATTGCCACAAGTGTGGACACAAATCCCGTCGTCGTGCGCCGCGCGATGGCGAGTTTGCGCGAGCATGGACTGGTGGAATCCAAGCCCGGCGCGCACGGCGGCTGGAGACTTTTGCGCGCGCCGAGCCAGATTGGATTGTGCGAGGTGTATCGCAGTCTTGGGAGCGAGGATGTGCTTGCCATGCACAGCCATCCAAACCAGCATTGCCGCGTCGGCGCGCACATCAAAGGCGCGTTGACGGGAATCTTCGCAACCGCGCAGGCCGGGATGGAAAATGCGCTTGGCAAATACACGATTGCAGACGTGTTGACGGATGTGCTTGCGAGAGGCGAAAAGTAAATCCATGAACCGCCCCTACACCTACGTCAACGTCGCGATGACAGCCGACGGCAAAATAGACACCTTTGAACGCAAAGGCTCGGCCATTTCTTCGCCGCGCGACAAGGAACGAGTTGACATACTGCGCGCAGAATCTGACGCGATTCTCGTAGGCGGGCACACACTCCTCGACGAAGACCCGAAGTTGACGGTCAAATCCGAAGCATTGCGCGCCGAACGCGTCGCGCGCGGGCTTGCGCCGAATCCCGTCAAAGTGGGAATAGCCTCGATTGCAAACATCAAACCCGATTCAGACTTTCTGAATGTTGGTCCGGCGCGGGTCGTAATATTTACGACGAATCAAACGTCCAATGACCAACTTGAAATGCTCCGTTCGTGCGGCGCGGAAGTTTTTATGCACGAGGGGCCGCGCGTCAATCTTGAAAAAATGATGCAAACCTTGAAAGAGATCGGCATCAACCGTCTCATGGTGGAAGGCGGCGGGACGATGAATTTCGAGTTGATCAAACTTGGTCTCGTGGATGAAATTACAGCCTACGTCGCACCGATGATCTTCGGGGGCGCGAAGGCTCCTACAATGGCAGACAGCCTCGGCGTCCCGCGCGAAGCGGCTTTTCATCTGCAATTGATTGATGTTCAAAAATGGGACGATGGCGGGGTCGTCTTGAAATATAAAGTTGAAAACAGGTGACAGTCACTTCTTTGAAAAAAGTGACTGTCACCTAAAAAGGAAAAACATGACTACGATTACACACGAACAAATCCAGTATCTGCTGGACGAAAATTGCTGCCACGAATGTGAAGGGGTGGGAAAAGATAAAGTCTGCGTACGGATCGAAGCGATTGCAGAGCTGCCATCGAGATTTGGCGATTTTCACATCATCGCGTTTTGGAATAACCGCGATGGCAAGGAACACGTCGCGATCATCAAAGGCGATGTGCTTGGTGCGGAGGATGTGCCTGTGCGCCTGCATTCCGAGTGTCTCACGGGCGACGTGATTGGCTCACTGCGCTGCGATTGCCGCGACCAGCTCGAAGCCGCGCTCAGGATGATCGGCCAGATGGACAGGGGCATCGTGCTTTATCTTCGCCAGGAGGGACGCGGCATTGGCCTCACCAACAAGATCCGCGCCTACAGCTTGCAGGACCAGGGACTCGATACAGTCGAGGCGAATCTCGCCCTCGGCTTCCGCGACGATGAACGTGATTACGCCGTAGCCGCGCACATGTTGATGTCGCTCAAGGTCAAGTCCATCAAGCTGATCACCAACAACCCGAAGAAGATCCAGCAGCTCACCGATCATGGCATCGAGATCAGCGACCGCATTCCACACATCATGGAACCGAACGAGCACAATCTTTTCTATCTCGAAACCAAAGCCGCCAAGTCCGGTCACATGATTGATTTCCGCGGCAAGGAACATTTCGTCGAACAGGATGACCGCCCAATCGTGAAGGGCATGACCGAGCACCAGATCAAAGCGTTGTATGAATAGCGCCATCGTCATTACCGGCGCAACGGGAGTGTTGGGAAATCTCGCTGCCAAAACATTTGCAGAGCGCGGCAACTCATTGGCGCTCCTCGATCACGACAAAGATAAATTGGACTCCCTTGCCCTCGGCTTGAACCTGCCGGATGAACGATTATTCAAGCTGACAGTTGATCTGCGCGACGGGCAGGCGGTTCGATCCGCCGCCGAAGCTGTTTCCGCTAAATTCGGCGGAATCTCCGCTTTGATTCATCTCGTCGGCGGCTGGGTGGGCGGCAAGACCATCCCTGAAACTTCCGCCGAAGATTTTGAATTCATGCTCAACCAGCACGCATGGACAACGTTTCACTTGTTCAAGTCCTTCGCTCCACATCTCGCCGCGAATGGATGGGGACGAGTCGTCACGCTTTCCGTTCCTCTCGGAGTGATTCCCTTTGGGACGAGGGGTGCGTACGCCGCAGGCAAGGCCGCGCAGGAAGCATTGGTTCAATCCCTGGCAGATGAATTGAAAGAGAATGGCGTGGCGGCGAATGTGATCCACGTCAAATCCATTGACGTGAAAAACGAGGGCAAAGGCACATCGCCTGCGGAGATCGTTTCCGCGATTCTGTATCTTTTCTCGGATGATGCTGCGAAGATAAACGGGGCGAAGATACCGCTTTATCGATGAGACAGAACTCCGAGTTCTTCAAGAACTCGGAGTTCTTGTTTTGGGTTTACAATTTGCCCCATGCCCATCCTCGCCATCATCCTGCTCTTTCTGTCCGCGTCACTGCACGCACTTTGGAACTTCCTCCTCAAGAAATCACAAGAAAAATACATCGCCATGGGGTGGCAGGTCATCATCAGCGGCATTATGTCGCTGGTGTTGATCTTTTTTACGGGACTTCCGCCGAAGTCCATGTGGTTTTTTGCGGTCGTCAGCATGATCCTGGAAGCCGTTTACTTCATCCTGCTTTCCGTGGCTTACACCAGCCATGACTTTTCACTGGTGTATCCCATCGCACGCGGGGCCGCGCCTGCCCTGCTTGTGCTTTGGTCTGCGATCTTCCTGCACGAAAAATTGACCGCAGGCGGCTATCTCGGCCTGGCGATGATCACCATCGGGATGATCGTGATCGGCGCGACCACGCTCCTGCAAAAGCATGAGGAAAAGCCTCATCTAAGAGGGATTCTCGTGGCGCTATCGGTTTCGCTGATTATTTCAATTTACACATTGATTGACGGCACTGCTGTAAAAAGCGGACCGCCTCTGCCCTACGCGCTGTCCATGTTTGTGATGGTCCCGTTTGTGACCACGCCCTATCTCACGCGTCACTACGGCTGGGATCACTTTACGGAGGCATGGAGGAAAAACCGCTCCTACCTGCTACTCGGCGGCGTGCTGGGGATCGTCGCGTATCTGCTGGCGTTGTTTGCCTATACCTTTGCCCCGCTTAGTTATTCGGGCGCGATCAGGGAGGTCAGTGCGGTGATTGGGGCGTTCTTCGGCTGGAGATTCCTCAACGAGCAGATGGGCGGAGTCCGCGTGGCGGGTTCGGCGATTGTGTTCACGGGGGTGCTGGTGATTGCGATTTTTGGGTGAGGAAACTGCCTGGAAACGGAAGCAGGTTTGGGTCCGGTTTGAAGCGGCTCTTCGTCAGCCAGTTTATCCAAAGAAGATTGTCACAAAAAATCTGACAGTTTTCACCTTATTTACAGTTGCATTTGTCGGTTGCACGCGTGGCGAAAAGTGGGTAAGATTAAGGTGCAATGTTTCGGATCATACTGGCGTTGGACCTTTTTGGCATTCTTATGCCATAAGTCAGTAAGCCTGGCGGGTACTCACATACCTGTCAGGCTTTTTTCATCTTAAATACCAAGGAGAGCGAATGCAGACACCCTGGGAGTATCGTTACGCCCATCGTACGCAAAAAATGGGAAGTTCGGTGATACGCGAATTGCTCAAACTCACCGAGCAACCCGACATCATTTCGTTTGCGGGGGGGTTGCCCGCACCGGAAGTTTTTCCGGTTAAGGAATTTCAGGAGGCTTGCAACGCGGTGTTGAGGGAGCACGGCGCGCAGGCTTTGCAATACAGCACCACAGAGGGGTACAAGCCTTTGCGCGAGATGATCGCCCGCCACACGGCGCGTTACAGCGTGGAAGTGACGGCCGACAACATTTTGATCACGTCCGGTTCCCAGCAGGCATTGGATTTCATCGGGAGGTTGTTCATCAATCGCGGGGATTACGTAGTCGTTGAGTCGCCCACGTATTTGGGCGCTTTGCAGGCCTGGAATGCCTATGGCGCGCAATATATTTCCGTGCGCGCCGACGAGAACGGCATGATCGTGGATGAATTGGAGGCGGCTCTGCGGGTGGGTCCCAAGTTCATTTACATCCTGCCCAACTTCCAAAATCCGTCCGGCTCCACGCTCAGCCTGGAGCGCCGCATGAAGCTGGTGGAACTCGCCGATAAATACGGCGTGCCGATCATCGAAGACGATCCCTATGGACAATTGCGCTACGATGGTGAGCATATTCCATCTGTCGTTTCATTGGACAGCGAATTTCGCGGTCCCAACGGCGGACATTACAGCGGCAACGTGATCTACCTCAGCACGTTCTCGAAACTGCTCGCACCGGGCCTGCGCCTGGCATGGGTCGCCGCGCCGCCCGAGGTAATTCGAAAACTGGTCATGGCAAAGCAGGCCGCGGACCTGCACACATCCTCCTTCAACCAGTATGTTGCCTACGAAGTGGCAAAAGGCGGCTTCCTGGACGAGCACGTGAAAGTCATCCGCGCCACGTACAAGGAACGCCGCGACATCATGCTCGAAATGATGGATGAGATGTTCCCGCCCGAGGTGCGCTGGACGCGTCCAAAGGGCGGCATGTTCCTGTGGGGCATCCTGCCCGAGTTTATGGATGCGGCGGAAGTGCTCAAAGTTGCGATTGAACGCAAGGTAGCCTTTGTCCCCGGTACGGCTTTCCACCCGAATGGCGGCGGCGCGAACACCATGCGCCTCAATTTCTCGTATTCAAAACCGGAAGCGATCCGCGAAGGCATCACGCGCATGGGGACGACGTTGAAGGAGTTGTTACAGAAGAATGGGGATGGGATGAAGTGACCAAAGGCCAGTGAACAGTGGTCAGTGATCAGTAAAAAAAGGAAGCGGCTCGCAAAAGAGTCGCTTCTCTTTTTATGTTTCGCACTGCGAAGTCCCAGCGTTCTTCTGGGGAGCGGAGTGTCGAGCGAAGGCGAGACACGCAGTCGAAGCGCATATAACTTGTATATTTCAGCTTTGCATACAACACGTCCTTCGACTACCACTTCGCATTCGCTCAGTGTCCGCTCAGGACGAATTACTCTTCCACGTAAGGCACGTAATCCGCGCGCGCAATTCCCTGCTTGATGGCGGTCTCGGCCACGGCGCGGGCAACGGCGCGATGGACTTTTTTGTCGAGCGGGCTGGGAACCAGTTCACCGGCGGGCGTCATTGCGGCAATCGTCTGCGCGGCGGCCATGAGCATCTCGTGCGTGATACGCGGCGCGTAAGCGTCCACTGCGCCGCGGAAGATGCCGGGGAAACCCAGCACGTTGTTCACAGACTTTCCGTCCGCCGCGAAGGCCGCACCGCGTTCCAATGCAACATCGGGGTCAATCTCCGGGTTCGGGTTCGACAGCGCAAGAATGATCTGTCCCTTGCGAACCATCTCCGGTTGGATGAGATTCGGCGCGCCCGTCGTTGCAATGACAATGTCGCACTCAGCCATGATCTCTTTTAAATTCGACTTCCTGCCCCCGGACTTTTCGAACCGCTCCAGGGCATCCTGACTCAAGTCCGCGCCATACACCGCGTTCCCAGTCAAACGCATCATCATCTGACCGATGGCATGGCCGGCCGCCCCAAGCCCGATCTGCCCGATAACCGCTTTCGACAGGTCCGCGCCCGTTTCGCGTGCCGCGACCAGTAACGCCGCTGTGCAGACAACCGCCGTCCCGTGCTGGTCGTCGTGCATCACGGGGATGTCGAGCATGGCCTGCAATCGTTCTTCGATTTCAAAACAGCGCGGTGCGGAAATATCCTCAAGCTGGATCGCGGCGAAGGTTGGCGCAATCGCCGCCACTGCCTGGACAATTTCATCCGGGTCCTTGGTATTCAGCAAAATCGGCACACCCGATAAACCGACGAGTGTTTCCATCAACATGGCCTTGCCTTCCATCACAGGCATGCCTGCCAGCGGACCGATGTCGCCGAGTCCAAGCACAGCCGTGCCGTCGGTGACGATCGCGACCATGTGGCTGATACTGGTATAAAGCCGCGCCTGTGACGGGTCGTTTGCAATTCTACGGCAGACCTCGGCCACGCCGGGCGTGTACACGCGGCGCAGCGTGGAAAGCGAATCGATGGGATAACGGGAGCGGATGGCGATCTTTCCCTTTTGATGTAATTCCAGCACATCATCGCGTATTTCCAGCACAACGGTGCCAGGATTTGCGCGCATGGCTTCCAGCACATTTTCCAGTCGCGTTTCATCTTCAGCGTACACTGTGATGTCGCGCATCACGTGCTGTGACGATTCGGTCAACAGCTTGATGCTTCCGGTGCTCCCGCCCGCTTCGGCAATCGCCGTCAATAGTTTGGCAAGCACGCCCATACTCTGCTTGTTGCGGACGCGCACGGTACGTGTGAGTTTTCTTTCCCAGGCCATAATTCGTCCTTTATTAGATTGTTTTTACCAGGGGCATTAATTCATCGAAGGATTTTATCACCGTGCAATCTGCGTCGGGGAAGATGGTGATTGGGTCGTAGAGAACAGGTTGAAGTCCCGCGCGACGCGAGCCGATGATGTCGGCAAAATAGTTGTCGCCAACGTATATTGTCTCCTGGGCAGTCGCATCGCTACGTTTCAACGCGTGTTCGAAAATCCCTGTGTCCGGTTTGTAGGAGTCCACCTCGCCGCCCGCCAGGGAGAAATGGAAGAAGTCTTTGATGGCGAGTTCTTCGAGCGTTTCAACATAAGGCTTTGACCGGTTGGAGACGACGGCCAGGATATAGCCCGCCTGTTTGAACGCGTTGAGGGCGCGCAAGGCATCGTCCGGGATGATGCTTTGGGGCTTGTACATTTCGCTCATGTGTGCCGAAACTTTTGGCGCGGCTTCCAAAGCCCAGGCAGGCGGTGCGCCGAGAGCAACCAACCTGCGGCGGCTGTATTCCACCCAGAAGGAATCGGTCTCACCGGAGTGCGCGAGCAGGTCATCGCGCAAATCCACGGAACTGGCCCAATAGAGATGTTCCCAGCGAAAGGCCCGCAGGCTGTCCTCGGGGCTTACTTTCAAACCCAGGCTGATGGCGTATTCGGTGAACACGTCTCCGCCGGATGGGATACTATGACGGAGTGTGCCGTCCAGGTCAAAGAAAATGGCTTTTATCATTAGGCGTTGTTGAATGGTTATGTTTCGCGCCCTTTGTTTTGCCCGCAGTTGAACTGCGGGCAAAACAAAGGGCGAAAAAGGTTTTGTGCGCTACCCGCCGATTTCGGACATGACTCGGTTCAAGGGGATGACACCATCGGCAAGACCATGCCCCCAGGGTTTTTCCCAGACGCCGTTGAGGATGAGATGGCGCAATTCCTCGAGGGTTGCACCGGCGCGCAGGGGAGTGAGCAAATCCACCTCCTTTTCGCGCAGGAGGCATAATCTCAGGCGCCCGTCGGATGTGAGGCGGGCGCGCGTGCAAGCCGAGCAAAACGGATGCGTGACCGAGGAGATGAAGCCCACGTCGCCCTTTGCACCGTGCAGGTGGAAGACACGCGCTTCGCCATCCAGCTTTCCGTTGTTTGCGATTTCCATTTTTCCAAATTCAGATTCGATTTTTTCCTGAATTTGCGCCATGGTCACCACTTGCTGGGTTTGGAGATCGGTGGCTCCGGCGAAGGGCATCATTTCGATGAAGCGGATTTGCCACGGGTGGTCATAGGTAAGGGCGGCAAGATCAACCACATCATCCTCGTTGTAGCCTTTGACCACGACCGCGTTGAGCTTGATGGGGGTCAAACCGGCTTGTTCAGCGGCGAGTACGCCATCCCACACGTCATCCAGTTTGCCCCAGCGGGTGAGACGATGGAATTTGTCCGGGTCGAGCGTGTCCACACTGACGTTCACGCGCTGGAGTCCGGCGTCTGCCAGGGGTTGGGAAAGCTTTTTAAGCAGGACCCCGTTCGTCGTCATGGAAACGGAGCGGATCCCTTCGGTGGAGGTGATGCCGCGCACGATGTCCACAATATTGGCGCGGACGGTCGGCTCACCGCCGGTCAAACGGATCTTGTCGAAACCGAGGCTTGCAAACAGGCGTGTGAGAAAAAGGATTTCATCGTCCTGCATCATGTCCGCGTTGGGGCGGAAGGTCATATCCTCGGGCATGCAGTAGACACACCGCAGGTTGCAATGATCGGTTAAACTTATGCGAAGGTAATGGATGTTACGTCCGAAACGGTCTATAGCCATAGTACTGGTGGATTATATCAATATAATGAGAAGTTAGTTAATTCTAATTGACGGGCGTTTACAGCCGTGCTATCATCCTGATTATTCTTTTTGTTTTTAAAAGGAGTTATTCATGAGTTTTGAATTTATTCTTCGTATTGTTGGTATGATCGTACTGGCAATTGGCGGCGGATACTGGGGTCTCGGCCTTTCCAAGTTCAATCCTGACGAAACGGTTCGTACCACCCTGACCTTTGCACTGGTAGGCGCATTGACCGGGTTGATCCTCACGCCTTACTTCACTACGCGCCCCTCGCGCGCCCTGCGCGCTTTGCTGGGACGCATGGCCGCGGAGAGCCTATTCGCGGGCATGACCGGCCTGGTGGTGGGCCTGCTTATCGCGGCTTTGCTCTCGTTTCCCCTCTCGCTTCTGCCCGCTCCGTTGGGTGAGATCCTGCCGTTTCTGGGCGTTTTGATCTTTGCATACTTCGGGGTTTCGCTCTTCGTGATGCGCCAGGGCGATATTATGGGATTGCTCAGCGCACTGGGCGGACGCAGTGAGGGCGGCGGTTCATCTTCCTGGACAAACCTTAACCGCACCATCTTACTTGATACCAGCGTCATCATTGACGGGCGCGTGGCCGACATTGCCAAGACCGGCTTTTTGCCCGGCACGCTCCTCATCCCGCGCTTCGTGTTGAACGAACTTCAATACATCGCCGACTCTCCTGATGGGATGCGCCGCCAGCGCGGACGCCGCGGCATGGAAGTTCTGGCCGAACTGCAAAAACTGCCCAACATCCTCGTCCGCATCAGCGACATCAACGTGGAGGGAATGCGCGAAGTGGACGACAAACTGGTGGTTCTAGCGCGGCAATTGAAATGTCCGATCCTGACCAATGACTACAACCTGAACCGCGTGGCCGAACTCCAGGGCGTGACCATCCTCAACATCAACGAACTCGCCAACGCGGTCAAGTCGGTGGTTCTGCCGGGTGAAGCCCTGCGCATCAACATCATGCAGGAAGGCAAGGAACACGGACAGGGCGTGGGCTACATGGACGACGGCACGATGGTCGTCGTTGAAAATGGCAAGGACTACATCGGCGAGTACATGGAAGTGAACATCACCAAAGTCCTGCAAACCGCCGCCGGCCGCATGATCTTCGGCCGCGTGGAAGAGAATAACGGGAAGAAGAAGAAATAATCAAATGCCCTCACCCTGGCCCTCTCCCGCGGGGAGAGGGAACCCCCTTCTCCCTTCGGGAGAAGGGCCAGGGATGAGGGAAGGAATTATTATGATTCGCATCTACAACACCCTCACCCGTAAAAAAGAAGAATTTGAAACCATCGAACCGAACGAGGTCCGCATGTACGTCTGCGGTGTGACGGTTTACAGCGACGCGCACGTCGGCCACGCCATGTCCGCGCTCGTGTTTGACATCGTCCGCCGCTACCTCATGTACCGCGGCTACGATGTCAAATTCGTCATGAACTTCACCGACGTGGACGACAAGATCATCGCCCGCGCAAATCAGAACGGCGACGACCCGTTCAAACTCGCCCAGCGCTATATTGACAGCTACGCCAAAAATCTCGAAGACCTCAACGTCCTGCCCGCCACGTCCAACCCGCGCGCCACGCAAACGATGAAGCAGATCATCAAGATGGTTCAGGAACTTGGTGAAAACGGTTACGCTTACGCGCCCGGCAACGGCGATGTCTACTTCCGCGTCACAAAAGACAAGAACTATGGCAAACTCTCCGGCCGCAAGATCGAGGAAATGCAGGCAGGCGCGCGCATCGAAGTGGGCGAGCAAAAGGAACATCCAATGGACTTCGCCCTGTGGAAAGCCGCCAAACCCGGCGAACCCTCGTGGGAAAGCCCCTGGGGCAAGGGACGTCCCGGCTGGCACATTGAATGCTCCGCCATGAACCTGGCCGAACTCGGCGAGCAGATTGACATCCACGGCGGCGGCAACGACCTCATCTTCCCCCATCACGAAAACGAAATCGCCCAGACCGAGTCGCTTACCGGCAAACCCTTCGCCCGCTACTGGATGCACAACGGCATGTTGCAGTTCGGCGGCGAGAAAATGTCCAAGTCCCTCGGCAACCTCATCACCATTGACGAATTCATCTCAAAGCACGATGCGGACGTTATGCGGATGCTCGTCCTGACGGGCAGTTATCGCGCCCCCCTCGCATTTACAGACGAAGCCATCGAGTCCGCCGAAAAAGGACTCGACCGCCTCAAATCCGGACTTCGGCCTGCCTCCGTTTCCGCAAAAGGACTCCCCGCTGGAAGCGCCGCCGAACTCACCGCCCAGGCCGCCTCCAGCCAGCAGGCATTCGAGTCCGCAATGGACGATGACTTCAACACCGCAGGCGCGGTAGCCGCGCTCTTCGAACTTGTCAAAGCCATCAACACCACACGTGACGCAGGCGCGACCGTTGAACAGATCCATCCCGCTCAAACCACCCTGCGTACCCTCACCGGCGTCCTCGGCCTGCGAATGCAGGAAAAGAAAGGCTCCGGCGACGCGGATAAATTCATCAACCTGCTCCTCGAAGTCCGCACCGAAGCGCGCAAGCAAAAACTATGGGCCTTCTCGGATTTGGTCCGCGACAGATTGAAAGAACTTGGGGTAGCTATCGAAGATAGCAAGGATGGAACGACATGGAGATGGTCGTAATTTGGGATTCAGGAATCAGTAAATTGATTGTAAAACTTCCGAGACCAACATCTCGGAAGTTTTTGATCCCGGAGGTTTGCTGACCTTCGTTGACAACGTGCAGGTCGGATATGTATCCTCGTCAACGTGATGGCCGTTATTGAAGAAGTACATTGCGCTTGCGCATTTGCAAAAGCCGTATTATGAGGTCGGGACAAATGTGAGAATGGAAATCACGGTCGAACAACAATCACCGTCAACACGCGCCTGCGGAGGTAGTGAAGCCCTGCCCTGCCTGCGCCAGTGCCACAGGCACAGGTGAGCTTGTCGAAGGGTTGCCATTCTATGAGCCAGAGTGGAAGAAGAAATTGGGAAGAAGGCAGGATGCAATGATGCAGTCGCAAAACACCCTGAAAATTCGTCGTCGCGCGACGAATTTTCAGGGTGTTTTTTGGCTACCTGGCAACTGCTATTTCTTTTTTTCGTGAGAAGTGTCAGCCTCGATTTTCGGAGCAACATCACGCGCGAAATCTTCTGCCTCATGTTCTTCAATCAACCGAATCTTCTTGGCGTGTTCGCCTGTGCCCAAGAGATCTTTTGCCTTGGCATAAGCCTTTAATACAGCACTATCCTCTCGGCGTGGTTTTCCAAGCAAATAATACAATATATTCAACTCTTTGCTTTTTTGTAGAATAACATCCATTCCAAAATATTGCCATGCCTTTTTATTGATACTGCCTGGATGGATTAGGTCAAATGAGAGAGGCTGCAGGGCTTTCCAACGTCCATTTCTCCATGCATGCTCGAATTCGATGTCTTGCGAGTCAGCATGAATAACTGTGGGACGTAAATAACGTATCACATTTTGTTCCCGAAGCGTTTTACTGAAAATGCTCCATACGTCTATGTCGCTACGAGATTCGTTTTCCTCGTTGGGCAGGTGTGTTTCCACCAAACGCCTGTATACATCCTCAAAGGTTTCTTCCAAATCATCTGTCATTCCGCCTTGTACTTCGCCGAATTGAATAGAGGAATCATCCGGAGGCAGAATCTGATTCAGCAATTCTTCAATACGATCAGGCAACCATGATTCGAAAGTTGCCTGTTTACTGTTGACCTTTTCTGCCATTTTGTCAAATTTGGTTTGTAAACTGGAAATGTAGCGTCGGTAAAATTCGCCATCAGCCAATGGGAAAGCGTTTGTAATTCGGCTATATTTTTGCAACAACCGCACTTTGAAAAAGGCAGTATCTTGACAGTAAAATGCTACCCCTACATTTAGGAACTCACCTGTAAATGAGTCGTGGATATACCGTAAAACGGCAAATTGGAAGGGTGTTTTTGTGTTCATACCAAAATCTCCTGCAAACTTCTCTTGAACAAATCTGAATGGTTCCGAGCATTTGCGAGGTAGGATGAAATTTCAGGCAGATCGGGGGTGTTCCACTCGGCGGGCACTTTCTCCTCTATTGTAGCAAAAATATCGTCGGAGAGAGTATCCAATATCCCTACGAATTCCTCAATTTCCAGCCCACAATCTTGCCCTTTAAGGCTGGGATAAAGAACATGGTTTTTACACCAATCTTCTCTGATAAAATCTCAGGGCGCAGGGAAGCTTCCGATCATCATTTGTGGCTTTGAATAAGGAAATGCCTGCTCATGATCGAACAAAATAAAACCTTTCGATGTGTCGAACATATTCGGCTTTCGTAAATTTCTGTCTACATTCCAGGCCAACATGTCAAAACAGAAAATCATGGCGGCTTCGTGGAGCTTGGCTGGGGTCACTGGTGGATTGAAAATGATAACGTCAGATAAATATTTACTTCCAAAATTTAGACCAGGACTTTGACATATTCGTTCGCGTATGACAGGGTCAGGTATGCCAAATGAAAAATCTGCTTCGATATTCACAAAGGCTATATCAGGCGTACTCAAACCAAAAAAGTTTGCCAGCAAAACGCCATAGATTTCTCTTGCAAGGCTGTGAACTCCCAATCCCAACTCTGGCGTGTTCCATAACTTGACAATGTAATCGCTAACTCGACTTTTGCAGCACATTACCAGCCAAATACTCCAACAACCAGACAAAAAGGGGGAGCAGTTGTACAATTCGTAACGATCCCGATTCTGGAGGTGCAACATGCTACCTTTGGTGGAATTTCCTGAACTGGTGCAA
>JACRLC010000106.1 GCA_016235425.1 Chloroflexota bacterium
ACAATTAAGCGACGCTGTTATGGCATTCTCCGAAACACAACTTTATTCCAACGACTCTACCTTGATCTTGAAGGCTACCGAAACTTTGCCTAATCAGAACGCCACCATATATGGCATCTCCACGCGAAATCCCAAAGAGCCGATTTTCAGCCTCTTTTCCTATTTCATCCCTTGGAAACCCTTGTTCATGTACGGTAGAGAAATCCTGATAAACATCTCATCTTTTGCGCCAACTTTGCTCGGAGGAGTTGAATCAAGGTCACAACGGCGCGCCTGCCTGGGATGGGAAGCATGGCGTGGTGGGATGGTATCTAAAGCCCCTCGAAAGTGGGGCTTTTTGCAAATCTTGGAGGAAACTTTTTATTCTTGGGAGGGTTTCCGCAGTTAACAAAGGAGAATGTTATGGCTGGTGAAACTGAACTAAAGAATGTGTCATTCTATGACCGCCCGGGCGTGGAAAAGGGTGTCATACAGGTTGGGCAGGGGATCCCGTTTGGAATCGAGCGGGTTATCAATTCATCAATTGGTATCGGAGGCGTCTATGGCACCTGGGGAAAGAGTTATAGCAACGAAACCCTGCCGGCGTTCATCGAAGAAAGACTCGGACATCCCGTTCCTGACCAGGAAAAATTAAATTTGTCGGAGTTGGGTTTTCTAAACCGGCACCATTCTCCTCCAAATCTTTCCCATCTCGAGCACGAACAAGTGGAACGCGAGATTGGTGCAAAGTTTCTAAGGGAGGCCGTCAATACCTGTAATTGGAAACCTTCCGAAGTGGATGCTGTGCTGATTGGTATAAGTGCGCCGGTTCATGAAGATTATTTGAATCAGATCACGAAAGCGGCGGGATTGCGCGATGATATTCTGAAAGTTTGCGTGCACAAGGCCTGTGATGGTTCCACAAGCTGTCTGCACCTTGCTCTGAATCCTGACCTTCCGGAGAACCAGCAGCTTTCATATAACATTGCAGAAAGTTTGCGCGGTAAAAAGGTGTTGGTGGGAGGTATCGAGGGATTGAGCCGAACTGTGCTTGCATCCCACGATACAAATGCCTTACAGTTGTTTGGAAATGCGGCGGGTGTCATCGGAGTGATCCCGGATCAAACCATAAAATTCCTGGCCGGGCAATCGCGCGAAATATACGATGAAAACGGTTTTCTGCAGGTGCAGATGCAATACCCGCATTCGCCGCAGAAGAAAGATGGAACCACGAATGTGGAAGTGACTAAAATTTCGTCGAACAATATTCGTATCGCAGGCCTGATGCATGAACCGGAAGATGGGTCAACGATTGCGATGGCTGGCCCGATGGGCATGGTCAAGTTGTTTGTACGCAATGGCGTGCAGGTTGTGCAGGATGTGTACGCCGCGTACCAATCCCGGCTGTCCGAGTTGGGCTTGAAGGGCAAATCGCTTGTGGTTGGAATCGTGCATCATGCCAACTATAAGATCAACAAATTGAAACAAAAACAATTGCAGGGTGAAGGTATCGTCATGGACATGCCGTGGCTTCTGAGCGAATTCGGCAACGTCAGTGCGGCGTCGAACATGATCGCCTTCCTGCGGGAGTTACCCTACTTGAAGATGCTCGACCATATTTTGATTGATGGGTTCGGAGCCGGGACCTATTATGATACCCTGGCGGTGGAACTCGGCAAAGCGTAAATTCCGTAAGTTACGAATTTGCTTCGGAGTGCAGACTTAAGTCCGCTTTGGCCAGGCAAAATCGCAGACTAAAGTCTGCACTCCGTGTAATCTGTGATTTACTGAAATTGTTAAGTGCTTTGATGTGAGTCCCCGGTCTCGCAACATCGCCGAAGTACGGTGTGGCATGAAACAGCTGTTTAGATGACGTTCTCAAAATGAGTAATGGTGGGATTTGTTCCTGGCTTTCCCTCTACTGAGATCACGTCAATCTGCCAGTGATCCATTTCGTGTTGGGCGGCGTAGTGTTGGGCGGCGTTGAGCATGTGTTCGCGTTTGCGCTGGGTGATCTGGTGTTCAGGGAGGAAATCCTTGCTGGATGTGAGGGTCTTTACTTCAACGAAGATTGTAATATCGTTCTGTTTGGCGATGATGTCAATCTCCCCGTAGGGTGTGCGGACGTTGCGTGCGATGATTTGGTAACCGCGCTTGATGAGCCAGTCCGCGGCGGTTTGTTCGCCCCACGCGCCGATTTGTTGGTTGTGTTGGGTCATGAGAGAAATTGTTCCAGCAGGACGCGCAATCTCACAGCCCAGTTGCCTTTGCGCGGTTGCGAGTCGTAGACGAGCTTTTCGTAATATTTGAGCATGATTTGAGTCGTCCGCTCGATGGCGTAAATGGTGGATGCCTTTCGGGCTGAGTCGCTCATTTGGGCACGCAGGTTGAGGTCCAGGCAGAGGCGGGTTAGTTTGGCGGTGAATGCCGCCAGGTCGTGAGTCGCTAAAAAGCCGGTCACGCCGTCCTCGACAGTGTCTCCAACTCCAACGGATTCGATTCCCATGACCGGCAGTCCCGCGCCCATCGCTTCGATAACGGAGAGCGGATGAACCTCGGTGACTGAGGCCGTGACAAATGCGTCGCACATGGCGAGGTAGGCGGGAAGGTTGTCGTAGCTGACCAGGCCGGTAAAACGAACGCGCTGGTTGATGCCGAGTTCGGTAACGAGGGACTGTAGTTCCTCTTCGAATTGTTTTTGACCACTGCCGATGATGAGAAGGTGTGTATTGGGCAGGGCGTGTGCGACGCCTGAAAACGAGCGCAAGAGAAAGTCGAGATTTTTTTCGGGGGCGATGCGGCCCGCATAAACGAGCAGGATGTCGTTTTCAGCGGAACCGAAATCAGCGCGTGAGAGCGGCTCGGCCTGATAGAACCGCGTGAGGTCTACACCGTTTGGAACGACTTCGATGCGGCCTGCGACGTTGAGTTCTTCGAGGACTTTTTTCATTCCCGCTGAGGGCGCGATAACGAGGTCCACTGCTTCACAGAAGGAGGGCATGTAAGCCTGGAGCAGACTCTGGCTCACTTCTTCGGGCATCATGGGCAGGTAGGCTTGCGCGTACAGGTCGTAACGGGTGTGGTTAGTGAAGATGATGGGGATTCGTAACGGGCGTAAATAGTGCAGGGCGAGACGTCCGCTGAGGAAGGGATGATGGACGTGGACAACGTCCATGGTTTGGAGGAGTTTTTTCGCGGCCCGCGAGTAGCGCAGTGATAAATAGAAGCCCGTATCTGCCAGCGGCAGGCCGGGACTGCGCGTGACGCGCGCTTCGTCGTCGCGATAATCGAGATCGCCGAAGGTGAAGATGAAAACGTCATGCCCCGCTTTTTCGAGGTAGTGTTTGTTGAGGTCAATATAATTGGTTATCCCGCTGACATGCGGTTTGTAGGTGTCTGCCATCATTCCGATTCGCATGGGGGATATTATAACCGGGTCGAAGATTGCTTATGGTAGAATGACGCGCGAACGAGGAGAAATATGCCAGTTAAATTGATTTTGCGTGATAAGGAATACGAAGTGCGCGCAGGGATGACCCTGCTTGACGCGTTGAAGAAAAGCAACATCGTGCCAGAATCTGTGATCGCGACCAGGGATGGTGAGATGATAATTGACGACGAGATTTTGAAGGATGGGGATGTGATTAAATTAATTGCGGTCATATCGGGCGGCGCTCACGGAACACGCAATACGCAACAGACGCCCCGTGTTTCGTGTTCCGTAAGGAGCAGCCATGAAGTGCCGTAAGTGCGGTTCGAAGGCGCACGTCAACATGCGCCAGCATAAACTGGCCTTGTGCAAGGAACACTATCTCGAATGGGTTCCAGAGCAGACGGAACGCTTTATCAAAAAATACCAGATGTTTACGCACGAGGAGAAAATCCTTGTGGCGGTTTCAGGCGGCAAGGATTCGCTTTCCCTGTGGGACATTCTCGTCCGACTCGGCTATCAGGCGGATGGAATGTACATCGGACTTGGCATCAATGGCGGCATCCATTATTCAGACGAGTCGCATCGCCTCACCGAGGAGTTTGCTCAAAGGCACGGACTCAAATTACACGTCGTTGACATCGAGAAGGAATATGGTCAGCCCATTCCCGTGCTTGCAGAGATGACCCATCGCGGACAGGGCAAACCATGCTCCGTCTGCGGATTGGCGAAACGACACGAAATGAACCGCATCGCGCGTGACCTTGGGTATGATGTGCTTGCGACCGGCCATAATCTCGACGACGAAGCCGCCGTGTTATTCGGCAACACGCTGACGTGGGCGAGCGAATATCTTTTGCGGCAGGGACCGGTGTTGCCTGAAAACGAAGGACTGGCGCGCAAGGTCAAACCGTTGTGCCGGTTCTACGAACGCGAGATGACGGCATACGCCATCGCGCGCGGCATCGAATATATCTATGATGAATGTCCGTACGCGGAAGGTTCGCAATCCATCTATTACAAGGAATTGCTCAACCAACTGGAAACGACCCGCCCTGGAGCGAAGTTGACTTTCTACTTAAGTTTTTTGGAAGCGCGCAAGAGTGGGAATTTATTTATCGAGAAAAACGTCGAGCAGGCTCACATGCACCCCTGTTCAAAATGCGGACAGTTGACGTCTGCGCCCGGTCTGTGTTCGTTTTGCCGGATGATGGAGAAAGTGAATGCGGCGGTGGAGTAAAAGTACTCCACTCACATCGTCCCGATGCTCTTTCGGGAGCGCGAAGCTATCGTATCAATGTGACGGCAAGTCCCAGCAGGAATAATCCCAGGGCGGTGTAGCCGATAAATCTTTCCGCGCTCGTGGTGAAGATCAAAAATGGGGGCGTGTCGAACGCGGGTCTTCCCGCGGGGATGGTGGGAAGCTCACGCGAACCCAATAGCACATCGCGAAAAGCGTGAATGGACGCGGGCCGTTCATCCGGGTGCAGGGCCATTGCCCACAGGATGGCCTTTTCCACGCGAGTGCTGATAGCGGGGTTGATCTCACGAGGCGGAAGCAGGTTTCGGCTGTCGAGGAAGCGTTTGCGGGCTTCGGCGGGAGGCTCGTTGGTCAGTAAATGATAGAGGGTCGCGCCGAAGGAGTAGATGTCGGCGCGCACGTCGGTATGTGAATCGTCGCCGCCGTATTGTTCGAGGGGCGTGTAAAGCGCGGTGCCTTGTCCCTGAATGATGGTGATGGTCACTTCATCGGGCGCGAGAATTTTGACGAGGCCGAAGTCCACGAGTTTGAGCAGGCCGTTCGGCGTGATCTTGAGGTTGCTCGGCTTGATATCGCGATGAATGATGGAAGGGGTTTGGTGGTGAAGATAATCCAGCGCGTCGGCCAGCTGCGCGGCCCAGCGAAGCACTTCACCCTCCGGCAGGAAAGTTTTTTTGCGCCGCGCTTCGAGCATTCTTTCGCGCAGGTCCTTGCCGGGGACGTAATCCATGACAAGATAATCGCGCTGACCGTTCGAAAAGAAATCTGAAACCTTCGGTAAGTTGGGATGATCCAGGCGCGCAAGAACAGTGGCCTCGCGCAGAAATTGGTCGCGGGCTTGTTCCAGGATTTTTAGCGGGAGGGCGCGGTCGTACTCGACTTCCTTGAGCGCGCATTGACGGCCTTCCAGACGCAGGTCGTCTGCAAGGTAAATGCAACCAATGCCGCCCTGTCCGATCCGTTCACGGACTTTGTAGCGGCCGCGCAACACCTCTCCATTCTTCAGGGGGAGGGGCACTGTTCTCCTTTACTGCAATGCTGATTTCCTGTGTACCAAATTCGGCGTAAGGTTTGCACAGAAACATACTTTTCTGCTATATTATAAACGTCTTTGCAGCCGGAGAGTACTGCGTTAACATGACAATTCTCAATCCAATTTCTCTGGATTGGAAGTTCCAGCAGGAAACATCTGGATTTGCAGGTTTTGCCGGCGGCGGCAATATGTTTTTTTCAAATGAGAATTTCTGACATTAACATATTAAATCGATATTTTTAGGATGAGGGCGGATACTTTCATTTATACTTAAAATGCTCCGGTGGATTACCCTGCAGATATAGAGGCGCCAAATCTGCCGTGAGCGATACGTGATTTTCTGATACCTGGGAGTTATTATTCAAAGCGCTGATTTTGAGGCATCTATGGATCATGATGAAGAATATCCCATGCTGGTTGCCCAGGAGGGTCCATTAAAAGGACAACGCTGGGCTTTGAGTCACACACTCATGCTTGGGCGTGACTCCACTTGCGAAGTCGTCATACAAGATCGCCAGGTCTCCCGCTTCCACGCCCGTCTCACACCTACGGCCGAAGGTGTGATGCTTGAAGACCTGGGAAGCAAAAACGGCACCAACCACAACGGGGCCGAGTTGACCGCGCCGGTCATGTTGCAGGATGGCGACATGATAGGCGTTGCCCTCGCCCAGCAATTTCTTTTTCTTACATCCGATGCAACCATGCCGCTGGCCGAGGGCGCAGGCAGGCCGGGACGGATGATGATGGAACAGAAATCCCGCCGCGTGTGGGTCAACCAGCAGCAGGTCGTGCCGCCGCTTTCCGCGCAGCAATTCAAACTGCTCTGGCTGCTATATGAAAGCCAGGGACAGGTCATCAGCCGCACCGATCTCGTGACGGCAGTGTGGGGCGAGGAACAAATGGCGGGCGTATCCGATCAGGCATTGGACGCGCTGATCCGCCGCCTGCGCGACAGGCTGGCCTCGCTCGATCCCACACACCAATATATCGATACGGTACGCGGCCACGGTGTTCGGCTCGATAATCCTCCGGTGGGTGAGTAAATTCAATGGATGTAAATTCAGAAAAACTTCTTGCCTGCATGCTCCGCGAAATTCGTCTCGCGGCGCTGGGCACTTTTCACGACAATGCACCGCTTGTCTCCCTGGTCACTTTTGTGCCTGCGGATGACTTTTCCGCTTTCTATATTCACGTCAGCCGCCTGGCCCAACACACGGTGGACATGCAAAAGGACAAGCGCGTCAACCTGATGATCTCCGAAAAGGATGACGACCGCCCCGACCCGTTGACGCTGGCGCGCGTGTCCATTCGCGGGGCGGCCGAATTTCTCACACCTGGCGAACCCGGTTACACTCCGGTCAAGACGCTGTATCTCGCGCGCTTTCCCGAATCCGAGCCACTATTCAAGCTTGGCGATTTCGGACTGTGGAAGATCACACCCAGGGGTGCGCGCTACATTGCCGGGTTTGCAAAAGCATATAACCTGACCCCTGAAACATTGATAAAAGTATCCAATCGCTAAAATCGAGGAGAATTCCGTGCCAAAAGATTCGCTGAGACTTTTAGCCGTCTTCGCTCATCCCGATGATGAAGCGATGGGCATGGGCGGGACGCTCGCGAAATATTCCGCCGAAGGGGTGGACACGTACCTCGTCTGCGCTTCACGCGGGGAGAGAGGCTGGTTCGGTCCCAAAGAGCAGGATCCAGGTCCGGAAAGACTCGGCCAACTGCGCGAAAAAGAATTGCGCTGTGCGGGTGAAAAACTCGGGCTGAAAGAAATCCACTTCCTCGATTACATTGACGGCGACGTGGACCAGGCCGATCCCGGCGAAGCCATCAACAAGATTGCCACACACATCCGCAGGATCAAACCTCACGTTGTCGTAACATTCCCTCCCGATGGCGGCTACGGACACCCCGATCACATTGCCAGCGGACAGTTCACAGCCGCGGCCATTGTTGCCGCGGCCGATTCAAGTTTTGTTGATTTGAAGAAACAAGTCGCTCATCGCGTCCTGAAATATTATTACATGGTTGATTCTGAAAGCTTTGTCAATTTCATCGAGCCGGTTATGGGTGATATATCTTTTCAGGTAGGCGGCCAGACGCGCGGTGAAATCGCGTGGAAGGAATGGGCGATCACCACACGCATTGACGTGTCCGCTCACACCAAAGCCGCGTGGGAGGCGATTCAATGTCATCAGAGTCAATTGGCTGCTTTGGGGCCGCTTGCCGAAATGCACGAAGACGCCATCTATGCAGTCCTGGGAATGCAAGGCACGTTTTACCGAGCGTTTAGTTTGGTCAATGGCGGGAGAAAAGTGGAGACGGATTTGTTTGAGGGGTTGAGATAACGCGTAACAAAAAAAGACCCTAAAGGTTTCTCCTCTTCGAGGACTTCGCAAGCCTTTAGGAATTTAGAAGTTGAATCCCCGTTTTTCGGACAAAAATTTTTGAACCGCGAAGCCTTGCATTGAGCCTGTCGAAGTGACGCAAAGACCGCTAAGAAAAACCTTTAAACCTTCGCGCTCTTAGCGGGCTTTGCGGTAAAACTTTTCTGGCTTGTCTGGGTTAGGGGCTAAAATTTATCCCATCTTCTTTTTCATCGAATACTTCAACGCGATCTTGTACACGTTGCCCAGTTTCTCGCCGAGGGCTTTGGCTTCGGCGTTGCCCTGGCCTCCCTGCGCGTCCATCTGTGAGACCAGCCCGCTGAGCGCCTCGAGGAATTGATCGTTCACGAGCGCGTCGTTTTCCTTCAGCATTTTTTCCGTAGCCGCATCGTCGGGCGCGTCAAGCAATTTCTCAATGAAGGCAACTTCCGGCGGCGGGGCGCTGGCTTCCTGCAAGACCTGCACCATCTTCTGCAATTTGCCCATGCGCGTGTAATCGTTCTTTTCCGAAGCCTGCCGCAGTAACTGGTTGACCACGTCCACCGCGTCCTGCGTAAAGCCTTCGAGTCTGTCGCGCGTGGCCTGCTCCACATCCTCCTGTGCCAGGATCGATTCGACCAGCTCCTGTGCCTGCTTGTAACGCGCCTCCAGCTGCTTGTCCACTTCGTTGACGAAATCGAGCAGTTTCTCGCGTATGCCTTCGAGTTTCTTCTTTTCATCGCCCTGGGATTTGTCAATTTTCTCGGTCAGCAACTGGAAGAACATGTAATCCATGCCGCCGCGCGCAATGCTGACGTATGCCCGCAGGCGCGCGTCATTGGGCGAAGCGATGGCGAAGTCCAGCAGTTTCTCGCGGGTGAGACTCTGCCCCGCTTCCTGCAGGACCTTTGAAGCGGCCTCCAGTTCACCGACGGATTCTTGAAGCTGACGGCCAAACGCGGTTTCGGTGAGCAGTTGTTTTTGCAATTCGACCATGGCGCGCGCGATGGGTTCCTGTCCGCTGGCGGCGGCGCTTTGCGCCAAACGGCTGAACAGCGCGAAGAATTGCTCGTCAATGATCTTCTCGTTTTGCTTGATGACCTCGGAACGCACATCCGGCGTAGTGATCTGTATCAGGCGTTCCACCAGCATCACGCGTTCCTGCTGGGATTTGATCATCTCCGGCGTGATGCCGTCCTTGCCCAGGATCGTCTCGATCATCGATTCGTAGGTGAGATTGGCCTGCGGCTTGAGCAGGTATCCTTTGCGTTTTTCATTGGGTAAACGCTCCATCACCTGTTTGATCAGCGGACCGATCATTTTTTCCTGCTCGTTGAGGGGAAGTCCCAGCTCGGGCGGGAAGAACGTGAGCAGGAGTTCCTTGTCGTTGTCGTGGTAGACGATGGGTGTGGCGAGCCTCCCCTGATAGCCGCAATGCGGACAGCGCGCTGTATTCGACACACCGCCCAGCAAGCGCTGCTTTGCTTGCGGGTCTTGCGTCACATCAAAGAGTTGTTCGATATTCGCCGCGATCATCTGGCGGCATTGCGGACAGGCAATTTGGGTTTGGGGCATTTTGATTTCCGATTTACGATTTTGATTTACGATTATTCTCCGCGCTGAGCGGAGCCCTAGGCAAAGTCGAAGCGTCCTTCGACTTCGTTCGTCGAAGAGCGCTCCTCACTTCGCTCAGGACGAAGAACTCAACAATTCTTCCAGCCGGTCAACATAACTTTCCATCACGGCGAAGGTCTCTTCCACGGCTTGAGGGGAGGTCAGGTCAACACCGGCTTTTTTCAGGACGTTCAGCGAATAATCGGATGCGCCCGATTTGAGGAAGCCGAGATAATCTTCCACGGCGTTTGGTTCGCCGCGCAGGATGCGTCCCGAAAGTGCGTGCGCGCCGGAGATTCCTGTGGCGTATGCGTAGACGTAGTAATCCGCGAAGAGATGACCGAAGGTTGACCACGTCATCCCCACGCGTTCGCGGTCCATCTTGAAGCCGGGACCAAACCCCTCGGCGAACAGATCAGCCATCAGGTCGATCATTGAATCGGCGGTGAGGGATTCGCCGCGCTCGATCCGTTCGTGAGTCTCCAATTCGAAGCGCGCCAGGATCGGCATCTGGAAAAAGTAGCGGAAGAAGTTATTGCCAACGGCCTCCTGGATCAGCGCGACCAGGAAGTTTTTATCGGTCATAGTTTTGAGGAGATGCCCGCGCACCATGGCCTGATGGAAGTTGGATGCGACCTCCGCCACGAACAGGGAATAATCCGTGTACACGAACGGCTGGTGCTTCCACGTGAGATGGGAGTGCATGGAGTGGCCGAGTTCGTGCGCCAGTGTGCTCATGCTCAACATTTCGTCGTTGTAACTCATCATGATGAACGGGTGAGTGCCTTGCGATCCCCACGAGAAGGCGCCGTTGGATTTTCCCTGGTTCGGGTACACGTCCACCCAGCGATCCTCGAGGCATCCCTTGCGAATGGTATCCACATAATCTTTGCCCATCGGCGCGAGACCGTCGCAGATCATGTCCACAGCTTTTTCGTAGGGGATTTTCACTTTCTTTTTCGTAATTGGCGCCCACATATCGTAGTAGGCAAGTTCCTTCAAACCAAGCGCTTTGCGGCGGATCGCGAAGTAACGATGCCAGACCGGCAGGTTTTTCTTGAACGTGTTGATCAGGTTGTGGAAGACATCCGTCGGGATATTCAAGTCGAACAACGATGCCGCCAGCGAAGACTCGTGTTTGCGTGCGCGCATGAAAAATACGTTGGACTTGATGGAGTGCTCGAGATTGGCGGCAAGCGTATTCTTGTGTTCCACATACTTATCCATGTAGCTTTCGTATGCGGCCCTACGCGCCTTTCGATCCGGGCTGTGCATGATCTTGAGGATCGTCCCCTGTGCCACATCCAGGACGTTCCCTTCACTGTCTTTGGCAGGCTTGAATTTGAAATCGGCGTTCGTCAACATGCTGGATGAATTGGATGGTCCGCCCAATGGGTCTACGACCATGCCCAGGATCTCTTCCACCTCAGCCGAACGGACGTGCGCTTGTTTTCGGAAAAGGTTATCGAAGAACTGGCGATACACCGCGAGTTTTTTGTTCTGTCCCATCCACTCATCGAGTTTGGGTTTTCCGACCTCAAGAACTTCCGGTTGGATGAATGAGCCCGCGGAAAAAACCTGTCCGATCATGCCTTGCGCCTGGCCGCGCATCCCGCCTGCCTGCTGGTTGGTGGTATCCACCGCGTAATTGAAACCTGCATACACCAGCACGATGTACGCGCGTGCCAGCAATTCGTCAAAAGTTTCGAGTGCGGTCAATAAAATCTCGGGGCCTTCGTTCAGCTGTCCCTGGTATTGCTTGATCGAAGAAATATCGTTGATGACTTTCTTCATCTCCTCTTCCCATGCCTGCACGGAAGGGAAGACGCTTTCGGCATTCCAGGTCCGTTCTTTTTTCACTTTGCTTCGCGGAGGGATTGAGACTGGCATATTTTTTCCTTTTCGATGAATGGCTGATTTTACCTGTTCACCTCTCCCTTTGGGAGAGGCCAGGGGTGAGGTTTATCGCGGAAGGGAGAAACAGATCCTTGCACCGGAATCAGGTTTCGGGCGCTGTGCTGAGCCGTCGCGTTGAGTCTGTCGCATCGTCTCTGAAAGGGAAAACGTCGTCGAAGCATTCGCCCAGATGCGGCCGCCGTGGGCTTCGATGATCGCGCGGGCAAGGTAGAGTCCCAGCCCCGCGCCTTTTGTCTGTTTGACGGCATTCGTCGAGCGATAAAACCTGTCGAAGATGTGCGGCAGATCCTTTGCTTCGATGCCGGGGCCTTCGTCGCTCACGCATACGATAACCTGTTCGGGTCGAACGCTTCCGCTGATTTTGATCGTGCCTTCTGCCGCATATTTCAAGGCGTTGGAAACAAGATTGGCGATGACCTGTTCGATGCGGGTTTCATCGGCGAGGATGACAGGGAATTTTTCCGGGAACTCCGCGACGATCTTGTGTTTTGTGGACTGGGAGCCGAATCTTTCCGCCACCCGGCCTGCCACCGTTGAAAGGGAAACATCGGCCCTGTTGAGACTCAAGCCGCCCGCCTGCAAACGCGACGCGTCGAGGAGATCATCTATCATTTTGGAGAGGCGGTCTGCTTCCTCTTCGATGACCGCCAGCGAATCGCTGATGGTGTGCTTGTCCCATTTTGCATCGTCGCGCCGAAGTGTGGACGCGTAACCTTTGATCAACGCGACTGGTGTTCTCAGTTCATGGCTCACAATGGAGATAAACGTGCTTTTGATTTCCTCGGCGGTGCGGAAATGCGTGATGTCGCGCACGCTGACGATGACGTTGCGGAGTTTGCCTTCGCTCGACAGGAGCGGCGCGTACGTGACGCCGATTGGCAGTGGAGGCGGTTCAGGGCGTTTGAGATCGCCTTCCACATAAAGTGTGGCGTTGGGCGTGAGCGGCCAGCCGTTTGCAATGGCTTCTTCGAGGGTCTTGCCTTGCGGCTCGACAGCCCAACGAATGATCTCATTGTGTTGCCTGCCGGTAATCTCGGCTCGCGAACGATTGTAGAGTTTTTCAAACGCAAGGTTGACGCGCTCGATGGTGTGATCCGCATTGAGGATGAGAATGCCATCCGCGGCAGAATCGAGGAGCGCATCGAGTCGTTGTTTTTCGTAGGAGACTTGTCCGTAGAGTTGGGCGTTGTACACCGCGATGGCGGCCTGGTTTGCGAAGGATTGCAGGAGCACGCGGTCATTGGGTGTGAAGAGATCGGGATAATTGCGGAAGATGAAGATGACGCCGATGACCTGCCCGTGCGCGGCGAGGGGCAGGGCCGTGCCGTTGAGCAGTCCCATGCTGGCGGTATAGGTCAGTTCTTTCAACATGCGGTTGAGTTCGCGCACATCCAACTCCGCGACTTTTTCCTCGGCAAGCAAAGGGGCGAGATAACTCAAAAAAGCGGGAGCAATTCCATGGGCGGCCGCGACGCGCCAGCCTTCCGTCTGTTTGAGGGCAATGATCCCGGCTTGTCCCGCGAGCATCTCGATGGCGATCTTGAGGATGCGCGCAAGCAGTTTCTCGCGGTCGAGTTCCTGGGTGAGGGCGCGCGAGATTTCCAGCAAATAGTCGCGTTGACGAACGCGGAAATCGGGGAGCATGATGAGTATTTTATCATTCTGCGCTTGAGTGTCGTGTAAGCATATTGTTAGAGTTTGGATGTAAAGTAGGGATGAATATCCTGTCAAATTTGTAGGTATTTTCCATTGACTGCCCAATTACTCTCTTATACAATTCTCAGGAAGATTAGTACTTTTAGGTGATACAGCGGGAGTGTTGACCCAGCGCCTTGAGTTGGTCGCTTATGCTTGTTTTTTTGGGCAGAGGGCGCTGGCGAGCCAGTAGCGAAACCGGCCGCATGGTTTTTTTTAATTTCAATTCTTTGCGGAGGGCATTATGTTTACTCGTCGAGACGGGATGTGGAAGGGCGCATGGTATCGTTCATTCAATGCCATTCTTGTCATTGTTCTTTTTTGCGCCGCTTTCGGTCTTCAACCAACCACTGTTGTGGAAGCGCGGGATGAATCGCCCGCGCCGTTATTGGATGCTCCACCGACGGTTTCACTCGGTGTTCCTGCCACGCAATTCATCGGGCAGGATGTTTCTTTCACCGTCACTTTCGACAACAACGATCCCAGCCCGGGCTATGGCCCGCTCATTGACTTGATCATCCCGTCCAGCGGCGCGGATGGTGATGATGGTTTGGGGACCAGCACCATCACTGCGACATATCTTGGCGCGTCCGTGGTGATGCAGACGGTTACGTTTGATGCTTCATGCCAGGCCGTTCATCCATACATTCGCGATAATGCGGGGACATATATAACCGTCACCTGTCCCGTTGGTGTTGATCCCGGCGATAAACTGGTTTCACTGCGTTTGCCGTTTGGCTCGTTCACACAAAACCAGCCGCCTGCCACAGTGAACGTTACTGTGAACATGAGCAACTTTGCCGATCTCGGTACGCCGCTTACCGTCAGGGCGCGCGGTGGTTATCAATTTGGCTATACCCCATTGGATGACTGGTGCTGTGAAGACGTTCCGTCCACATTGAGCGCGTGGGTGAATGGCTCGGTTACTCCAATGCTTTTCACCGTTGAGAAGACATACAATGGCCCCGAATCCGAGACCGCCACCGGGCCGAATTTTCCGCGCCGATATACGGTTTCTGCAACAATCGCTTCCGGCCAGACGATGAATCCATTCAGCCTGACGGATGAACTGCCGGATAATCTTCAGTTCGTTTCGATGATCGCGCCGCCTGCCGCGAGTTGCCCCACCCTGCCATCCACAAGCGCTCCCGGCGGAACACTCACGTGTAACTTTGGTCCCGCCAGTGGCACGGTCAATATGACGTTTGAATATTATGTGCCGCGGCTGGATGCAGCCAGCGGGAATGTGATTGATCCGGTTACAGGCGATGATGTGACCTCCTGTAATCAGGCACAGGGAACCGGCTCATGGACTCCTCTTGATCCGCGCGATGTGGGGGGGCTGTCTTCAGAACCGGCAACGCTTGAAGCCGATACATGCACCAACCCGGAGTACACACTTACGCCCAAATCCATTGCCATTCAGAAAGGTGTTATCGTCTTGGGCGGGGGAAGTCCTGTGCCGGGTAGTACGCTTGAATACACCCTGGATTTTCAAGTTTCGGATTTCTTCGCTTTCAGCAACGTGATTGTCACGGACGTTATCTCGGACGGACAGCAGGTTGACCCATCCTTTACGCCAACCTTGTTGGTGAATGGAAACGGATATGTTCTATCCAGCGCGGATTTTGTCCCTGCAAACTACACGGTGGATACATCGGAAATTGATCTAAGCGATGGCCCGCCTCCTCCTCTCGTGGAAGATCCCGCCACAGATGGAACAACCACACTGACCTTCCGAGTTTCGGATGAGATCATCTCGCGGGGACAGAATGGCCGTTTGGTCGGCGGGTGCGTGGACCCGGTCAACGGCAGTGCGATTCCCGATTGCGGAACTTACGATGACGATGGCACAACCGTGACCATCGTTTTCCGCACCGTCATTCAGGAGACTTTTACAGACGATTATCCCTCCGGTGACTGGAGCGTGGATCAGGGCGACCTCCTGACGAATAATGTCAACGTCATTGGCAGGGTGTTGAGTACGGTTGATTTTTCATGGGATGGAACCAACACCGAACCGGATACCAGCAGTGCCAGCGTGACTCTTGAGACAGGCAGTTTGACAAAAGCCATCTACGCTCACAATGGCAATACATCTTTTACCACTCCTCTCAAAGTCAAACCGGGCGATACGGTCACGTACCGCCTCACGTATGTCATGCCGTTCAGCGACGAGGAGAATCTTGAACTTACCGATTACCTGCCTCTGCCGGTATTCCACGTTGGCGACCCCGACGAGAATGGGATCGCCGGCCCTGCATGGGTCTTTGACGATGTAGTGGACGCGGCCTCACCCTCTGCCGGTCATGCAAAATTCGGCCCAAGCGATACCTTCCGTTCCTATTCGGGAATCGTCCCCACCCTTGCGTCGGATACCGCCAACAATAGTCTCACCTTCACGTATGGTGACTTCGATAGCACGCTGGGACAGTCGAAAACAGTCGACCTGCTCCTGACGGTCACCGTATCGGATGATCCTTTTGCGGATGGACTCTACCTTACCAACGAAGCCCACGCTTATGAGGGAAGCACCAACGGTGGCCTGGTGACTGCCGATGCCATCGTTCAGATCATCCTGACCGAACCGGTGCTGGTGGGAAAGAAAGGTATCGTAGCCACTGATAATCCATCGCCTGCGGTGACTTATGTGCCAGCCCCGCCCGCCCCGGTAACGTTCAATGCTCCCGGCACAGCGGGATTGCGCTGGAGCGGCACGATCAGTTCGAACAGCCTGGCGGCCACACCGATAGACAGCAACCTGACCGGCGTGGATGCAGGCGACCTTGTCACGTTCGCGATCGTGATCGAGAATCAGGGTTCGAGTATCAACGGCGCGTTCGATATCATAATACAGGACGCAATGGATGCCTTGGGTTTTGATTATCCCACCACTGGCGATCCCAACAGCTTAAACCTGGCGATTTATTACGGCAACGGCACCGGCCCGATCGATTACACCAAACCCGACGATACCGCGGCAGGCCCGGGAGATTTGTTTTCGGGCGGAATCAAACTCGTTGATCCATCCGGCGCGGGAGTCTGTCAGGCGCACGACCCGAACCTGGGAAATAACGTCATCATCATCACGTATGATCTGCGTGTAAAAAACGGCATCGAACCGGGCTCTTATACAAACACCGCTTCCATTACCAACTACTCTGGCACAGAGGGCGGCCCGGATTATGCCAACCCCGATATTACCGATACGGCGAGCGTAACCACCGCGAATCCCGATCTGGTAAAGACTCTCACAACCACTGAGATCAATGCTGCAGGGAACGATCATACGCAGGCGGTGATTGGTGAACTGATCACATACACCCTCACAACCACATTCTCCGAAGGGACAACCCCCGCCGCCCAGATCGTGGATACATTGGACGCTGGCCTCGCGTTTGTGGATGTAGTCTCCATCACCGCCTCAAACCCGGACCTCGATGCTGGCGCGGCAGGCGACAGCGGACTCTACAGCTCGGTCATGACCTTCGATGCCGCGGGCGCGTGTACGAACTGCACCGCCGGGACAATCGTTGGGACGAGCAACCCGCTCGTCGAAAATAGCGGCGGCAGGCTTACCTTTGATTTTGGCGACCTGACCAACACCGATAATAACAACGCCACCGCTGAGACTGTCACAATCGTTTATCGTGCGGTCGCATTGAACGTGGTTGGCAGCCAAAGCGGAACCCCATTAAACAACAGCGCCTCCCTCACCTGGACCGGCGGCAGCGACACTGCGTCCGCGGCCAATGTTTCCATTGTGGAGCCGGATGTCAATATCACCAAGATCATCAGCCCGACGACAGGGGATGCGGGTGACGCCATACTGTATACCATCACCCTTACTGGCGCATCCACAACCGAAGCATACGATGTGACGCTCGATGATACCTTCCCGGCGCAGATCGTTTCGCCCGCCATTTTCAATGTCACCGACACCAGTTCACTGGTATCGGCGGCCAACTTTAACATCGCCGGTAATGTGTTGAGCACAGTCACTCCGTTTGACATGCCGGTTGATGCGGGGCGGATCATCACGATTCAAATCAGCGGCACGATTGTGAGCACTGCCTCTCCCGGCCAGACAATTGATAACATTGCCACCGTCCGGTGGACAAGCCTCGACGGCAACATCACTGACCGTTCCACTTACAACACTGTTTCCGACGAGCGAACCGGCGCAGACGGGGTAGGGGGCGCGCTCAACGATTACGCCGAGTCCAATCCCGCAACATCGGCGCGGTTTACGGTCAATAGTGTTGTCAACACAAAATATATCGTTGCCACTTCCGAGTCCCACACCAGCGATACCATGTTGCCCTATACCGGCACTGCCAACTCGCCGCGTGTGTCAATTGGCGAAATCGTGCGCTATCGGTTGATCGCACAACTTCCCGAAGGCACATCCACAAATTTCCAGATTGACGATAACCTGCCCGGCGGCCTCACTTACCTGGACGATAATACCGCCCGCGTCGCATTCGTCTCCAATGGCGCAGGAATCACTTCAGCCAATGTCGGTACTCTGCCTGTTCCGGCTATCCCGGCAGGATGCAGCGTCAACGGCATCGCGGCCAACGGATCAACCCCGGCTGGTCCTCTACCCTGTCTGTTGGCAGACGGTAACGTAGGCAGTTCCAGCAGCACAAGCGCCGATCCCGATACCTATACCACGAGTACCGATCCGCAAATCAAGCTCGGCACGCTGACCAACAGCGACAACGACGCCGACGCAGAGTTTGTCGTGATCGAATTCAACGCGCTGATTGATAATAATGGCGGCGGCTCCAGCAACGATCTCGGTGACACCCGTGACAACAATTTTGGGGTGAACATCAACGGAACTGCCAACGGTGTGGTTTCAGGCAGCGTCCGTATCACCATTGCAGAACCGTCCATTCCGTTCAATGGGGCGACAAACAACAAGACCGTTTCTCCAACCACAGGCGATGCCGGTGACACGGTAACCTACACGATCACCTATACCAACGCCAGCGGCGTAAATAACTCCGACGCCTTTGAAACGCGAATTACTGACAGCCTGCCGGCCGATGTCACGCGCACGAGTGCGGTGGGCGTTGCTTTCAATGCCGCCTGCCAGAGTCCAGCAGTGGCCGACAATTCGTCCGGCAACACCATTGATGTCACAGTGGATCGGGTGCGGCCAGGATGCCAGGTAACTCTTACTTACACAGCCTCACTTAATGTGTCTGTAACATCCGGCCAACTGCTCACCAACACAGCCGACATTGCTTACACCAGCCTGCCCGGTGATAATGGAACAACCAGCAATTCCACCGGTTCCAGCACGCCTGGTGCCGGCGGTTCCGACACAGGCGAACGCAACGGAACGGGTACAACCCCACCCAATGATCACAATGGCAGTGACTCAGCCGCTGTCACGGTCGTTGCCGCGGCGCCCGTCAAATCCATCGTCAGCACCACTGCGGCCCATACATCGGAAGCAGGCGACGGGTCCGCGGGAAGCGAGCGTGATTTGGCAATCGGTGAGGTCATTCGCTATCGTCTGGCGGTCACGATCCCCGAAGGGACAACCTCCGATCTGCAATTGCGCGATACCCTGCCTGGCGGGTTCACCTTCCTCAATGATGGCGACATCCGCATTTCCTTCCTTGCCAACAATGATATATCCGAAGAAGCCGACCTCTCCGGCGCGGATAACGATGCCCTGCCTCCCACCTTCGTTTTGCCAGCGGGGCGCATCGCCGTTGCCGGACAGGATGTGACCTTCACGATTGCCGACCTCGTCACGGCGGGCGACCTTGTCAACAATGACACCGATGCCGATGCCGAGTACGTCGTGGTTGACTTCAACGTCCGCGTCAACAACGACGCCAATAACAACAACACCGACCTCGACAGCAACGACTTCGACATCGTCGTCGGCGGTTCGGCCGTTGCCACATCCAACACTGTTGGCACGCGCATTGTCGAGCCGGTGCTCAACATCGCCAAAGCCGCGGATGACTCGGCCTGGCTCTACGGCCAGACCGTGACCTACACATTAAATGCCGCGCACGACGCGGCCAGCCTCGCCGACGCGTTTGAAATCGTCGTGACAGACACGATCCCGGCCGGCCTGACTTACGTGCCTGCCAGCATCACCGCTCCGGCAACCTGGACGACAAACGTCGCCGGTTCAACCCTGACCTGGACCTGCTCCACCGCAAACGGCTGTTCCCTGCCTCTGGCTGGTTCCGCCGCACTGACATTCCAGGCGGCTGTGAACACGCCTCCCGGCCCGCCGGCTCCCTTGCAGGGCGACGATACGGCCATCAACACAGCCACCTCAGTTTGGACTTCCCTGCCCGGCGACAACAATCCCGGCCAGCCTGATGGCGAGCGCGATGGCTCCGGCGGCGTCAACGATTACACGGACTCAGGCTCACACACAGGCGGCCTTGAAAATTATTACTCGCTTGGCAACCGCGTCTGGTTCGATACCAACAACAACAGCCTCATTGACGCGGGCGAATCCGGCGTCAACGGCGTGGTGGTTGACCTGTATTCCGCAAGCGACCTGACAACCATCATCGCCACAGATGCCACCTCCGGCGGCGGTTACTACTTGTTCGATTACCTCGTGCCCGGCGATTACGTCGTGGCAGTAGCCGCCTCCAATTTTGATGACGGCGCGGTTTTGGATACCTACTGGTCATCCGGCACAACCATGAACGGCGCGGGCGTGATCTCCGAAGCCGCCGCCCCCGACGCCGATACATTGCCGGAAACCGATTCCGATGACAACGGCACGCTTCAGACCGCGGCCCCGCTCAACGGCGCTGTGATCACGCAGGCTGTGACTCTCGGCCCCACCGGTCTCACCGAGCCAACCGGCGAAACTGATTTGGACGGCGGTTCGCAGGGCGCGCAGCCTGATGGCCGCGCCAACATGGCTGTTGATTTCGGCTTTTATCGCACTGCCATTGGCAATTTGGTCTGGCTCGATGACGTGGCCGCAGATGGCGCGTATGTCTCCGGCGAATCATTGGTCAACGAAGCGGCAGTCACTTTGTCCGCTTCCGATGGAACAACTGAGATTCTGGTTGGGCTTGACGGCGCGCTCGGTACGAGTGACGATTTGGCGGGCGGAGTACCAACAACCAACGCCAGCGGCGTTTACTCCTTCACCGGCTTGCCGCAGGGCGACTACATTGTCAAAGTGGTTGGGCCTGCCGACACGGTCAGCACCACCGACGCCTCTGCCCCAGCCGATACGACCAGCCCGAACGCCAATGTGGACAGCAACGATAACGGCATCGGCACGGTCGGCAACTCCGTCTCTGCAAATGCCGTGACGATGACACCTGGTTCAACCGGCGCGCTGGGCAGCAACACGGTCACCAACGCCACCGGAACCACAACCAATCCAACCATTGACTTTGGTTTTGCCTATCCTTACGCATTGGGTAACCGCGTCTGGTTCGATACAAATAACAACAGCCTCATGGACGGCTCTGAAGTCGGCGTGGATGGCGTGGCCGTTGAACTCTATGCCGCCGATGGTACGGGCGCTCCAACCGGTTCTGCCCTCGCGACGGATACCACTGCGAATGGCGGCTACTATCTCTTCGACAATCTCTTCCCCGGCGATTACGTGGTTGTCATCCCGGCTTCGAACTTCACTGGCGCAGGCGTTCTCACAGGTTATTGGTCGTCTGCCACCACGCGCGCCACAGATGGAACCATCAGCGAAGTCACTGCGCCCGATGCAGATGACGACGCGGACTTGGACGACAACGGCACACGACAGACTTCCGGCGCATTTAGCAATGCCGTTATATCCAGTGCGGTCACACTCGGACCGACGGGACTGGTCGAGCCTACGAATGACGATGACCTGGAACCCGGAGTGGATCACGGCAGCCAGCCCGATGGCCGCTCCAACCTATCCGTTGACTTTGGCTTCTATCGCGTTGCAGTGGGTAATCTCGTCTTCGGTGACCTTAACAAGAACGGCACGTACGATGCCGGTGATACCCTGCTTTCAGGCGTTGTCGTGGAACTGTTCACCGGGGATGGACTTACTTCGCTCGGAACGGACACGACGGATGCAAGCGGCCTCTACGAATTCACCGGCCTGCCCGATGGCGATTACATCGTCCGCACAACAGCTCCCACAGGAACGGCCAGCACAGTTGACGATTACGACCAGGCCGATAACGACAACCCGAACACCAATACCGACAATAACGACAATGGCGACGGCATGGCGAATGGCGTGGTCTCCTCGGCGGTTGTCACACTGGCCGCGGGTTCGTCAGGTGCGGCAAACAACAACACGATTGATGACGCCAGCGGAACCACCACCAACCCGACGATGGATTTCGGTTTCTCGCTTGCCTATGCTTTGGGCAACCGCGTCTGGTTTGATACGAACAACAATAGCCAGATAGACTTTGCAACCGAAGTCGGCGTGGATGGTGTTGTCGTCAACCTGTACTCTGCCAGCGACCTGACCACAATCCTTGCCACCGATACCACCTCCGGCGGCGGCTACTATCTCTTCAACAATCTCGACGCAGGCGATTACGTGGTTGTGATCCCCGCCGCCAACTTTGCCACGGGCGCAATTCTCGATGGTTACTGGTCTTCCGGCACAACGCGCGGCAACAGCGGCGCTCTCACGGAAGCCGCCGCTCCCGATGCAGATGTTTCTTCGATTGACAGCGACGATAACGGCATGCTTCAATCGTCTGGAACGTTCAACGGCGCGGTTACTGCACTGGCTGTTACCATCGGCCCGGGCGGAGTCGAGCCAACGGGAGAAACTGATCTCGAAGGCGGATCAATTCAAGGTCAGCCGGACGCGCAGGCCAACATGACGGTGGATTTCGGTTTTTACACCATCCAATTGGGCAACCTCGTCTGGAATGATGTCAATAACTCCGGCGTTGTGGATTTGGGCGACGGCGGCCTGCCCAATGTGGATGTCCAACTTTGGTCGTCGGATTTGACCACCCTGCTTGCGACCGATACTACGGATGGCAGCGGCGCTTATCTTTTCACTGAACTGCCTCAGGGTAATTACGTCCTCCGAATTCCGGCGTCTGAGTTCAACCCGGGCGGGAGCCTGCGCGATTATTTCTCCAGCACGGGCAGCGCGGCCGCCCCATATCCTTATGAACCCGGCGCAGGTGTTGACGCGGTACTCGTCGACTCCGACGATAACGGCACCGAAACCGGCGGCACACTTGGGCTTGGCGGATATATCCAATCCAGCGTGTTCGCGCTCACGCCCGCCGCAGAGGAATCTGTTGACAATACCCTTGGCCTGACGCGGGAACCCCGCGTGGACTTCGGCGTGTACGCCAACGCCCAGACCGATTTGGCTGTCACCAAAGACGATGGGACAACCTTCTACATCCCCGGCGGTTCGCTGACCTATACTGTCACTGTGACGAATAACGGCCCAAGCGATGCCAACGGTGCAACCATCACGGATGCCCGCCCGTCCCAGATTTCTTCGTGGACGTGGACTTGCGCGGCTGGAACGCCGGCGGCTTATAACTGTTCCGATTCAACCGGCAACCCCAACCCATTCACCGATTCGCTCGACCTGCCTCAGGGCGCAAGTGTGACGTATACCGTCGCGGCCACGGTGGATGGTGCCGCATCGGGAGTTCTTACGAATTCCATTACCGTTACCGTTCCTCCCGGTGTTGGAGAGACCAATACAACCAATAATACCGATGAGGATGTTGACCAACCCGCTTCCCTGCAAGTGACGAAGGACGACGGTTTGTTGATCGTTGGCGCGGGGAGCACCATCACTTATCAAATTGTGGTGAGTAACAACGGCGCAATGGATATGACGAGCATCAATGTCACCGATACCCTGCCCGCCGACTTGACCTACCAAAGCGCGACCCCCGCACCAACCAGCGTTACCGGGCAGGTTGTAACCTGGTCGGGCTTATCGCTCACGGCGGGTTCGAGTACCACCATCAGCCTGACGGCCACGGTGAACGCTTCACCCTCCGGCGCATCCATCACGAACAACGTCGAAGTGGAGGATACGAATACCGGCGCAGGCGGCACGGACGATGACACCGATACCATCGCCACCGGTTCGAACTTTACCAAGACATTGGTTAGCACGGATGCCGTTCACACCGTCGATCCGAAAGTGACCATCGGTGAGGTGCTCACATATGAAGTGGTATTGACCATCCCGCCCGGTTCGATGGACAACGTTCATGTGGTGGATACACCGCAGACCGGCCTGGCCTTTGTTGATTTGGTCTCGCTGACTGTGTCCAACCCCGATACAGACACCACTGGCGCGGCCGATACCGGCCTCTACAGTTCCATCATGACATTCGACGGGACGACCGGCCTATGCGCCAATTGCGTGGACGGAACCACTGCCGGCACGAGTAATCCCCTGATCGAAAATAGCGGAGGCAAAGCGACCTTTGACCTGGGGACGCTTACGAATACAGGCGCGGCGGCTGAGACGGTTACGATCCGTTATTCGGTTGTCGTCCTCGATGTAGCGGTCAATCATACTGGCGATACTCTCAAGAACAACGTTGTGTGGACCTGGACCGGCGGCAATCTGCAAACCGCCTCGACGACGGTTGAAGTTGTCGAACCGGATATGTCCATTGATAAGGAAGCCAATGCAATAGTTGCGCCATACGGAGCCCCCATTACATTCACGATCGATGTCGCGCATACTGCGGATAGCACCGCAACTGCTTATGATGTTGTAGTAACGGATGTATTGCCGGCCGGTCTTGAGTACATTCCCGGCACGGTAAGTTTCACCGGGCTTCCGCCAACCAGTAATACCTATGATCCTGCCACCTTCACACTAACGTTTGTTTGGGATGAGTTCCCGCTGGGCCAAAGCGCAACCGCCGCCTTCCAGGCTGCCTTTGTTGGTCCATCGCCCGTCACCAACAGCAGTAGTGTCGTTTGGACGAGCCTGCCAATTGATCTCATCTCTGGTGAACCGGTTGTAATATCCCCGTACAATCCCGACTCGACCGAACGTTGGTATGACCCAAGAGATTCGTCCGGCTTGGATAATTATGGGACTGAAGATTCCATAACCATTAATACTCCAAGATTACCTGAAACCGGTTTTGCTCCCGGTGTGGTGACGGAGCTTCCGCGCCAGCCGGAAAGCCTCGGTTATACGGATCTCGGCGACTTCTGGGTTGAGATCCCGCAACTTGGCGTCAAGCTTCCCATCGTGGGGGTGCCGCTGCAAGGCCAGGGCTGGAATCTGACCTGGTTGGGTGAGCAGGCCGGATGGTTGGAAGGAACCGCTTATCCCACTCATGCCGGTAACTCTGCCATCACCGCGCATGTCTATGATGCCGAGGGTCAGCCCGGACCGTTCATGAATCTCAATAAGCTGTATTGGGGTCACAAGGTCATCGTTCATTTGGGCGGACAGAAGTACGTCTATGAAGTGCGTGAGGTACGCATGCTCTGGCCCGACGATAAAAAGGTGTTCCGGCACGAGGATTATGCCTGGCTGACGCTGATCACCTGCAAGGATTTCAACAAGTCAACAGGTACATATGCCCAGCGTGTGGTTGTGCGTGCGGTGTTGATGTCGGTGGAGCCTGAGCAATAAAGGGATCAAACAGGGTTTTTACATAGTGCCGCATAAATAACTAAACAAGAATTATCATTTTTACTCGAAATTTCTGCAAACAAGTTTAGTAATTTATGCAACAAGCGGTAGCCGCTGAGACAAAAAGACACAGAGTTTTCAAGACTCTGTGTCTTTTTGATTCTACAGCAAATTTTCTGCGCAAAGCAGGCTAATTTCCGCACGGGGCCGGGCAGTTGCGTGGAATGATCAATTAAGGTTTAGATTGACAAAGCCCGATGGACGCACTAAAATCCTTGCAAAATTGAAAGGTGACTAAGGGGGCCGCGCCTCCCGGAACATTGCTACTCACATAAAGGCTCATCAACGAAAGCCGGCATCCATTTTTATTGGTGCTATGGAAGGGCATGAAAATATTGTCTGGTTTGGAGGTTTATGTTCGGCTTAGACTTGGCGGCGCAACTTGAAAGACTTCTGGGGGAGACGTTCGCGTTTTCATTTCCTCATTTCATTCAAATAAACTCAGGACAAATCTTCACGAATCGGCCTTCTAAATTGGCAAGAATTTACGCAGGTTAGCGGATGTAAAAGCGAGCCGTATCACTTTACGCGCGAGTTCCATTATAAATTTGCAGGCTTGAGATTTCGTTTGTGTGCTTTTGTGTCTGCGGCAAGTGCATGTTTGAACGTGTGCGCGGCGGGTTGAAAGCTGAATCGTTGCGCGGCATGTTCATTCAAGGACAAAGTTATGCGTCACATCATCAGATTTTCGCTCGTTGTTGGTATTTTAATAAGTTTTCTGGGGGTTCCGGCTGCGCCTTCTGTATATGCTCAAATATCGTTGCCAGCGGAGGTCAATAAGAGTTTTACGCCAATCTCGATTATGGCAGGGGGGATTTCCCGCTTGAGCGTAAGCATCTATAACCCGAACGCATTTCAGTTGAACAACGCGGCATGGACTGATAACCTGGCCGGAGTCCAGCCGGGCATTGTGATCGCCAGCCCCGTCAACCTGACCAATACCTGCGGCGGCACAGTGACGGCGAATTCGGGAGCCACATTGTTTTCATTGAACGGCGGGATGGTCCCGGCCCAGGCGGGAGTTACACCCGGATCATGCACTGTGTCCATTGACGTGACATCAACCACACCCGGCAACCTGATCAACACGATCCCTGCCAATGCACTGACAGCCACCGGCGGCGGATTTAATATCACAAACACAACACCCGCAAACGCAACCCTGCGCGTTGGTTGGGTTGAATCCCCCTCAGTGAATAAAAGCTTTAATCCAAACACGATCTGGGTCGGACAATCCAGCCAGTTGACGATCACGATCAGAAACAATGACCTTGCCACTGCCCTGACGCAAACTTCATTAACTGATGATCTTCCGGCGAATGTCGTCCTGGCCAATCCCGTTTCTCCAACTTTAACCGGTTGCGGGACATTGGCTTCGTTGACCGCTGTCAGCGGGAATAGTTCGCTGACCTTGAACAATGCGACCATCGCGGCAAATTCAACTTGCACGATCCGGGTGAATGTCACCTCGGATACGGCTGGAGTCTACACCAATACCATTCCCGCCGACGCGATCCAGAACCAGCAGGGTGTCACGAATCCCTCTTCGGCCAGCGCCCGCCTCAACGTTCAGGATATTGGCGTCAGCAAATCATTTTCGCCGCCTGCGTTTCAAGTCGGCGGGACCAGCACGCTTACGATCACCCTGCAAAATCCCAGCGGGTCTCCCTACACAGGCGTAAGCATATCGGATACCCTGCCCACAGCTTTGTTGATCATTGACGGCTCGGAAGCGACCACATGCGGCGGGGCGGTCTCCGTAACAATGCCGCGCACGATCGATTTGACGGGCGGAACCATCCCGGCCAGCTCAACCCCGCCCACGCCTCCTGGCGTTTGCACCATCACAGTCCAGGTTACTTCAGAGACAGGCGCAACACCTGGAAGATATACAAACACAATCCCCGCCGATACACTGGACACAGATCAGGGCGCTACGAATGTCCTTCCTGCTGCCGCGCCTATAACCATCTATGACACTGGCGCGGGAGTGACCGGGAGAAAAACATTTAACCCCACTACGATCAATTCGGGCGGGAATTCGCGGCTCAGGATCGATATCACCGCGCCAGCAGATACCGATCTAACGAATTTCTCCCTTGTAGATAACCTTCCAGCCGGTGTAACCGTGAGCAATTCGACACCTGCATCAACCACTGGTTGTGGTGCAGGAGCCGTATTGACAGCCGTTACCGGGGCGACTTCAATTTCATTGACAAATGGAACCATCCTCGCCGGGACGCTTTGCAGGATCAACGTTTATGTGACCAGTACTACGTCAGGCGTTCATACTAATGTTATTCACCCCTCAGACATTACGAATAACGAAAACCGCAGGCCTGCGAATGATCTCACAGCAGACCTGACTGTCCTGGCCCTCAGCGATCTCTCGGTGAGCAAGGCCTTTACCCCGGATACGGTAAGTCCAAATGGCATTTCCACGCTGACGATCACATTGCAAAACATGAATGCTTCCCCGCTGGTGAACGCCGCACTCCTGGACACTTTGCCTGGTTCCGTTACGGATGGAGTAGTCGTCGCCCCTGTTCCCAACGCCAGCACCACCTGCGCGGGTGGGGTAATCACAGCCATTCCCGGAACGCAGACGATCTCGATGACTGGCGGAACAATTCCGGCGCAGAGCGGAGGCGTTCCGGGAATCTGCACGATCAGCGTCGACGTGCAAGGGGTGGGTTCTCCGGCGACGCGGACGAATACAATCCCAACATCCAATGTGAGCGGGGAAATTCAGGGCACGGGAACGATCATCAGCCCCGCGCAACCCGCGATTGCGGACCTGATCATTGCCAATCTATCCATCGGCGTGGTCAAAGGCTTTGACCCGTTGACGGTTTTCGGCGGTTCTCCGTCAACGTTGAGCATTCAGTTGGTCAACCCGAATAACGCCGCGCTGAATGGGATTGCTTTTACGGATACCATGCCAGCCGGAATGATCATTGCCAACCCGCTCAATTTCGCCACCGGAACCTGCGGCGGAACATTGACCGGAACTCCCGGTTCCAACACGTTTTCATTTAGCGGCGGAAACCTGCCGATTGCCGCAAGTTGTACATTGACCCTCAACGTCACAATGACGGTCAACGGCAACCTCACGAATACCATTCCCGCGAATGCAGTCACTACCACCAATGGCGTGACCAATCCACAACCCGCGCAAGCCTCATTGACCAACCTGCCCGGCGCGAGCATCAGCAAATTCTTCGCACCGAATCCGATCGCGGCCGGTGATCATTCCATTTTGACCATTACCATCCAAAACACCGGCAACATTCCGCTGACCGGACTTGGTCTGGTGGATACCCTGCCCGCCGGTTTGGAGGTTGCAAGCGCGCCTGCATTGGTTAACAATTGCGGCGGCGTGCTTACTGCAATACCCGGTTCACGAACGATAGAATTGGCCGGTGGGGGGCTGGGTGCCAGTTCCTCCTGTACGCTGGTTGTTAGTGTCACCGGGCCTGCTCCTGGTGATTACGAGAACTGCATTCCCGTTGGCGCTCTTACCAATGACCAGGGCGCGCAGAACAACCAACCCGCCTGCGATACCTTGACGATCACAGCGCAACCGAGCGGCCTGACCAAGACCGTTGATCCGCCGCAGGCCACGATCGGTGAGATCGTTACATACCAGGTGACCATGTTGATCCCACCCGGAACGTATCCTCTCACAAAGTTGACAGATACCTTGGAACGCGGCCTCGCGTTTGTAGGGTGTGATTCGATTGATGCCCCGGGTTTGGAAACCAATGTGAGCGGCGGTTTCCCGGCAATTTGTTCTTCCCCAACAGTGGATGACGCCGGCGGCGGCATGCCTGAAGATGTGGATCGCCGAGTCACATTTGACTTTGGCACGTTATCCAACAGCGGCACAGTGGATGCGGCGGTCGCCGTCAGCTATGACGCGATTATTCTCAATACCGAAGCAAACGTTGATGGCGTGACGCGTGACAACAGCGCAGTGTGGACTTGGGAAAATGGCGGTTCAGGTCCTGTCCATGCCACCGTGGAAATCCTTGAGCCGGAGCTTATGGTGGATAAAACCGCGGACGTCAACTTTATTGCGCTTGGCACGGAGGCTGTGATCACGTTAACCGTTTCGCACACGAGCGAGAGCCATCTGGATGCCTACGATGTGGTTTTGACCGATCCTTTACCCGTGGGAATGGATTACGTGCCGGACTCCCTCGATTGCACGACCGGCGCACAGGACCCTGATGTGGAATGCGCCTTCGATAACAGCGACCCAACCAAGCGGACGATCCGCGCGGCGTGGAGTGTGTTTACCCGCTCCGGCGGGACCGGCCTGATCCGCTTCCGCGTGATGGGCAACGAATCCATGCCTGCGAATGGCAATGTCACCAACGTCAGCCTCGTCACATGGACGAGCCTTCCGGGTGACCAGTCAATTCCGAACTCCTTCTCCGATCCTCCCAATCAGTCTGCCGTTGAGCGCTCCTATGATCCCGGCGATCCCGTCAATTTCTACGGCGCAGATGATGCGCTTGTGTTTACACCCACCGGCGGCGGTGACGATGACGACGGTGGTGATGGAGGCGGTGATGATGGGGGGACGGAGTCAGGCTTGGGCGGATTCCTGATTCCGGTTACTGGCTTCCCGCCGGATCGGATCACAGAATTGGATGGCGCGCGAGCAACATACAGCCCGACCAGCCTTTCCATGGAGATTCCCACTCTGCAACTCAGCCTGCCGATTGTGGGCATACAATTCAAAAACGGAACATGGGATGTGTCCTCCCTGTGGAATGAAGCCGGCTGGCTTCAAAGAACCGCCTACCCGACATTCTCCGGCAACAGCGTGATTACCGCCCACATCGTCAACGCGGACGGCAAACCTGGCCCCTTCGCGCGCATCAAACAACTCGATCCCGGCGAATACGTTTACATTGATCTTGCCGGCTACCGCTACACCTACAAAGTTGTTACCAATAGCCGTGCAAAACCCAACGACATCAGTGTATTGCGCCACGAAGAAAAACCCTGGCTTACCCTCGTCACCTGCGACAATTACAACTACAAGACAGGAAAATACCTAAGCCGTGTTGTGATCCGCGCCGTGTTGATTGATATTGATATGAAGTAAAAAAAGAAGCTGAATAGCAAATAACATAAAGGACCTCCGAGTTCATGAACTCGGAGGTCTCTTGTTTACTTGTCTATTGTTTCCCTGCCTGCCTATGCCATCCCGCTTTCCTTCTCTGCAATCGTAAGCGCCTCTTCAAACACTCCCAACCCCTCATCAACCTCAGACTTGGAAATCGAAAGCGGCGGCGCGATGCGGATCACGCTCTTGCCGCAGGATAAGGTGAGCAGGCCGCGTTCGAAGGCCAGATCAACCACGCGCTCGGTGACATCCGCCGCGGGTTCCTTCGTCTCGCGGTCTTTCACGAACTCCACGCCGATCATCAGACCCTTGCCGCGCACATCGCCCATGCTCGGATGCCGCACCTGGATTTCCTGCAGCGCATCCAGCGTGTACTGGCCGACTTCTGCCGCGTTTTGCATGTACTCGTTTTCGATCAACTCAATCGTTGCCAGTGCCGCCGCGCACGAGACCGGGTTGCCGCCGTACGTGTTGCCGTGCGAGCCTTTCTCCCAATCCATGATCTCACGCCGCGCCACGCACGCGCCCAACGGCATGCCGGATGCGATTCCCTTCGCAACCGTAATGATGTCTGGCTCCACGTTGAAGTGTTCGATTGCCCACCACTTGCCGGTGCGGCCCATGCCCGATTGCACTTCATCGCAAATCAACAAAATGCCGTGTTTATCGCACAACTCACGCAAAGCCGGGTAGAAACTCGCGGGCGGGACGATGTATCCGCCTTCACCCTGAATGGACTCAACCAAAATTCCCGCCACCTCTTCCGGCGGCAGGACGTGTCCCAGAATTTGATCTTCAATATAGCGTACCACCGCCTCACCTTCATCCTCGCCGTTTCGGTGCTCGAGCATCGGGCGGTACGGGTTCGGGTAAGGCGCGTGCAGAACGCCGTTCATCAACGGATAAAAACCTTTATGATATTTCGGCTTGCTCGCGGTAAAAGTCACTGCGCCCATTGTGCGCCCGTGAAATGCCCCGGTGAAGCCGATAAAGTTGCTCCGCCCCGTGTGATAGCGCGCCAGCTTGATCGCCGTCTCAACAGCTTCCGTTCCCGAATTCGTCATGAACGAAACGCCGTAATCTTCAAACGGCGCAATGTCTGCCAGCTTCTCGCCCAGCTCGATCCATTTCTCGTGATAAAAATCCGAAGAGATATGAATAAACTTTTCCGCCTGTTCCTGGATTGCCTTCACCACTTTCGGGTGCGCGTGCCCGGTGGACGTCACGGCGATTCCGGCCATAAAATCCAAAAACTTATTTCCGTCCACGTCCCAAACATAACTTCCTTTTCCATAATCCATCGCGAACGGATAACCCCGCGGGTATGAAGGCGAAATCACAGCGCTGTCCCGTTTGATCAGCGAGCGGGCTTTCGGCCCGGGTAAATTCATCGGTTCCATAGTTGTTCTCCTTTTTCTTGCGGATGAAATACTCCGCTTCATTCTTGACCTTGAACCTGCCACCGTTAAATAAACGGCTTTCGCCGTTTTAATTTTTCCCGTTTGTTTTCAACTCTGCCAATGCTCTTGCTCCCAGCAAGCCTGCATCGTCTCCCAAAGCCGCCCTCGCAATGACCAAATCTTCAAGATAACGCGGATGCAATATATTTTTCCGCAGGCTTTCCTCGAACGGTTTAAAGAGCAGGTCTCCAACTTGTGAAACACCGCCCCCAAAAACAATAATGGACGGGTCGAGGATGGCGAGATAATTCGCGACCCCAATGCCGAGATATTCCCCGGCGCGGGTGAATGCCGCGCGCGCCAGCGAATCCCCTTCAAGGGCCGCGTCTGCCACTTGCCGGGCAGACAGGTTCGGGTCCGCGTGAAGCGTGCTTTTCGTCCCCGCCTCAATTTGTTCGTTGACGTATCTCGCGATGGCCGGGCCTGATGCAAACGATTCAACGTGTCCGCGATGCCCACAGCCGCACAGAGGGCCATCCGGGTCAATGGTCATGTGTCCCACTTCCGCGGCGAGTCCGTGATGACCCTGTAACAGGCGATCATCAATAATCACGCCGCCGCCGATGCCCGTGCTAATGGTGAGATAAAGAACGTTGTGATGTCCCTTGCCCGCGCCATATTTCCACTCGGCGAGTCCGGCGAGATTTGCATCGTTATCAATGTGAACCGGCACGCCGAAATGTTCAGCGAGCTTTGCCCGGATGGGAAAATCTCGCCACTCCGGGATATTCGGTGTGGCGAGAATAATGCCTTTATGCGGGTCGAGTGGGCCGGGTGACGAAAAACCAATGGCCGTCACCCCGCCATCCTTTGGCCAGACGGCTTCGATGGTGCGGATTAAACGATCATAGACGCCAGGCTTGAGCGCTTGTGATCGGACTCGTTGATGTTGAAGGGGGGCCAGGTTATTGGATTCATAAATGGCGGTGCGGATTTGCGTGCCGCCGATATCTACTGCAACGACGAAGCTCATGCCGCAATTATAACCGAGAGCATGACGGCTTGTGACGTTATGTACCGGTTAACATAAAAGTCCTGCTACGTGTTTTGCCCTACTCCATTCCTACCTGCTCAAGAAAATTGGCAAAGGTCAAAAGTTCCCGACGAATCTGCTCAAAGGCGGATTCTAATTCTTTGACAAGTCTTCCTATTCGCTCAGGGTCAAATGAGAATGTATAAACGCAATACCGCATAACTTGCTATGAACAAAGCCCTTTGCCGCGGATTTCGCGGATTTTCGCTGATTTTTTAGGTCAATTCGCGTGAATTAGCGGAATTCGCGGCTGAGGTTTGGGTGACGGGCGACAGTCAAATAGCAATTCGCGTGAATTAGCGGAATTCGCGGCTGAGGTTTGGGTGACGGGCGACAGTCAAATAGCAAGTTATGCTCCATTGCGTATAAACGTTTCGGACTACATGGCGAAACCGCAAATATTCATCCAAAAGTTGAATGGCGTTTGAAGTCAACACTGGCGGCCTGACTTTCGGCAAATCCAATCCCATTTGTTCAAGCAGTTCCCGATGCCATTCCGGGCTGGAAGGTACGTTCCCATCCACAGCCGCGGCAATTTGCCTGAAAATTCTCTCAAACCCCGAATAGACATCATGCAAATTCAAAGAGGCAGAGTCAATGTAAAGATCCATGTCCTGCGGATTTCGCCGTGCAGTATCCATTGCGCGATTTGCCCGGGACACCAGACGTTTGAGATCTTCCAACTCTTTACGAATGCGTCCTGCCAATACGATGTAGCTTTCAATCACAAATCCACCGCCTCTTGTTCAATTGCTTTTAGCAGGGATGGAAGACATGTGTTTACATCCACCAGATTGATTTCAAATGATGTATCCAAATCCAGGATTGTACCGATGGCTCGAAAGGTCTGCTCAGAGGGGATGCCCCATGCGGCAATGTCTATATCAGACCATTCGTTAAAGCGCGTTTCGTGGAGAAGGGAGCCGAAAACCACGACTCGCTTGGCGTGATATTGTTCTCGCAATATTTTTGCCGCTATTCTGGCAAGTTTCCACCCTTGATCCATGCGTGCCTTTATTTTGGAAACGCGCGCTTTTTGACGGCGCATAGCGGTACGCCGATATTGGGCAAGTTTATCGGGCGACAAATCAAAAGCAGGTGTTTCCATGTAGTCATTATACAACAATCAGTGCTTGCTTTTCCTGCCCGGAGAGTGTCTAAAAGGATGGGCTAATCTTGTTTTTTGCCACAGAGTTCACTGAGTTTCTTGAGAAAAAACTCCGAGTTCTCCGTGGGCTCTGTGGCTAAGCCCGCGAAATTAGACACTCCTCTGCCCGGGAAAAGAACAATATTGGATGTTGACGTAGTGAATACTGATAATGGTGGATTCAGGCAGGGAGGCCGCCATCCGGTAAGTTGACGATTTCTTTTATCACTGCTATTATCTTTTTATGAACAAGTCCTCGAAATGGTCTGAGGATCTTAATCGCATTACACTTTGGTTCAAACCCGGTCTTGGCATCAAGCGCTGGCTGGCTCTTGTCATGTTTGGCATTACCCTGCTTGGCGTGGGTTTTGCCATTTTACTGCTCGACCTTTATCGCACGGAATCGACCAACGAAGCCCTGCTCACGTTTTTATCTTATGCGTCACTGCGTTTTCTGCCGCGTGCTTTGCGTGCGCTGATCTTTGGCGGCCTCGGCGTGGGGATGATCATCTTTGGATTCTATGAATTGAATCGTTCCATCCTGAGGCCGTTCATCCGCCCTGGAAGCAGTGTTGTCAACGAGATTGCATCCTTCCGCAGGCTGGAGCGCGGACCGCGCGTGGTCGCGATTGGCGGCGGGCATGGATTGGCTTCTTTGTTGCGCGGTTTGAAGGAACACACGCATAACATCACCGCGGTCGTCACAGTTGCGGATGATGGCGGCTCCTCCGGCAGACTGCGCGAGAGCCTGGGGATTATTCCGCCGGGGGATATTCGCAATTGTCTCGCGGCGTTATCCAATGATGAAGCGATGCTCACGCAGTTGTTCCAATATCGTTTCAGCGGTGTGGGCGGGTTGGACGGTCATTCATTTGGGAATCTTTTCATCACGGCGTTGAGTGAATTGACCGGGAGCATGGAGGAAGCGGTTGCAGAATCAGGCCGCGTGCTTTCCGTGCATGGACGCGTCCTGCCGTCAACGCTTCACGATGTAAAGCTGGTGGCAGATATGCAGGTGCCGCACAGCATCAATGAGGTGCGCGTGCAAGGGGAGAGCAACATCCCACAGATGGCTGGTCGCGTTCGCCGCGTGTGGCTGGAACCCAATGACGCGCCTGCCTTTCCACCTGTTATCAAGTACCTGCTTGCGGCAGATTTGATCATTGCCGGGCCGGGGAGTCTTTATACGAGTATCCTTCCAAATCTTCTGGTAAAAGATATTCTCTCAGCCATGGATGCCAGCCGCGCCATCAAGCTTTTCGTCTGCAACATCGCCACGCAATCCGGCGAGACGGATACTTATTCCTGCTATGATCATGTGCGAGCACTGGAGGAACACGTGGGCGCAGACCTGTTCGACATCATCCTGTGCAACGATAACTACGCCGGCAAACTTGACCCATCCTCGCAGTGGGTGCGCGCAGACGAAAAGACTCTGGCCGATTCCCGCGTCTATGTTGCGGACCTGGTGGATGAGAGCCATCCCTGGCGGCATGACTCCGCCAAGCTATCGCAGGTTATCATTAACTTGTATAATGAACGCACAGGGCCATTAAGTGACCGTTTGGAATGACCAACAGCAGTAGCACACAAAGGCCGGTTGTGTTAAAATTCACAAATGGAAAAAAGTCAAGTCATCTGTAGTGCGATGCAGGCTTACGCTCTTCATTCTCTCAGAGGACAATAAATCATCATCAATGGAGGTTTCCCATGTCAGTAAAAGTTGGTATTAACGGATTTGGCCGTATTGGACGCCAGGTGTTGAAGGCAATTCGAGACAAGTATCCGAAGGAACTCGAAGTTGTGGCGTTCAACGACATCGGCGATATGAAGACCATGGCGCATTTGCTCAAATATGATTCAAACTATGGCCGCTTCAATGGCACGGTGGAATCGACCGAGGACGGCCTCATCATTGACGGCAAAAAGGTCAAAGCCTTCAAAGAGACCGATCCCGCCGCGATCCCGTGGAAGGATTTGGGCGTGGAAATTGTCATCGAAAGCACGGGCATTTTCACGGTCAAGAGTGACGGCGTGAATAAGAAGGGGAAAGCTGTCAAAGGCGCGGAAAATCACATCACCAAAGGCGGCGCGAAGAAGGTCATCATTTCCGCACCCGCCGAAGGCGAGGATTTAACTGTCGTGTTGGGCGTCAACGAAGACAAATATGACCCGAAGGCGCATCACGTTGTTTCAAACGCATCCTGCACGACCAATGGCCTGGCTCCGGCTGTGAAGGTGGCGCATGACAAATTCAAGATCGTGCGCGGCTTCATGACCACGATCCATTCGTACACCAACGACCAGAAGATCCTCGACCTGCCGCATTCGGACCTGCGACGCGCGCGTGCCGCCGCCATGAACATCATCCCAACTTCGACCGGCGCGGCGAAGGCGTTGAAGCTGGTCATTCCCGATATGGCTGGCAGGCTCGATGGCTATTCTCTGCGTGTGCCGACCTCAACCGTCTCGATCATTGACCTGACTGCCGAGTTTGAAGTTGCCGCGACCACTGAAGAACTGCGCCAGGCTTTCCGCGATGCGGCCAAAGAGCCTCGCTTCAAGGGCATTTTGCAGGCTGTGGATGAACCGCTCGTCAGCATTGACTACAAGGGTGACCCGCACTCTTCGTCCGTTGATTTGCCGTTCACCATGATGCTCGGCAAGGAGAAGAGCACCTTTGCCAAGATCGTTGCATGGTACGACAATGAGTGGGGTTACTCGTGCCGCACAGCAGATTTGACCGCCCTGATGGCAAAATCTCTGTAATTGGTAATTAGCAAATTGGTAGATTGGGAAACCAGCCTGCCAATTTTTCTAACACTAAATTACCAATTACCAATCATCGAGAAAACCATGAATAAAAAGACAGTTAAAGACATTGATCTCAAAGGCAAACGCGTCATCATGCGCGTGGACTTCAACGTGCCGATGGCAGACGGGAAAGTGACAGACGACAAGCGCATCAAGGCTTCCCTGCCCACCATCAATTATGTTTTGGAGCAGGGCGCTTCCTTGATTTTGATGAGTCACCTGGGACGTCCCAAAGGCGGTCCCTCTCCCGAATTCAGTTTGAAAGCCGCGGCGGAGGTGCTGGCGGGTCATCTTGGCAGGCCGGTGCAGATGGCTCCTGATTGTGTTGGGCCGGAAGCGGAAAAGATGGCGAAGGCGCTCAAGCCCGGCGATGTGTTACTGCTTGAAAACACGCGCTTCCATGCGGGTGAGGAAAAGAATGACCTTGAACTTGCCAAACAGATGGCGTCGCTCGCGGAAATCTATGTGAACGACGCGTTTGGTTCCGCGCATCGCGCACATTCCTCCACGGAAGGGATTGCGCGCTACCTGCCGGCGGTCTCAGGCTTTTTGATGGAGCAGGAATTGGAATATCTCGGACGCGCGGTCTCGAACCCGGAGCATCCTTACATTGCCATCCTCGGCGGCGCAAAGATCAGCGACAAGATTTTGGTGGTCGAAACCTTGCTTTCCAAATGCGACAAGCTCATCATCGGCGGAGGCATGGCGAATACCTTCCTGGCCGCGAAGGGCTGCAACATGCAGGATAGCCTCGTGGAAGCCGCGTCGGTGGAGACGGCAAAATCCATCATGGCGAATGCCGGGGATAAACTCGTCCTGCCTGTGGACGCGGTCATCGCGGATAAGTTCGATGCGGAAGCGAATTCACAGGTCGTGGATGCGGATAAAATTCCAGCGGGCTGGCGCATGTTGGATGTTGGTCCGAAGACGCTTGAGCTGTATAAAAGCACATTGAACGGAGCCAGGCTTGTGGTCTGGAATGGACCCGTGGGTGTCTTCGAGATGCCAAAGTTTGCCGAAGGGACATTCGCTCTTGCGAAGCTGTTGGCTGAATCCGGTGCAACGACTGTGATTGGCGGCGGCGATTCGGCCAGTGCGGTCAAGAAGGCGGGTGTTGCCAAACAGATGACACACGTCTCGACGGGCGGCGGCGCGTCGCTGGAATTTCTGGAAGGAAAGGAATTGCCCGGCGTGGCGGCATTGCTGGATAAGTAGGCCGGTATCTTCTGTTTTCCCCACAGTTCAATCGCGCAGTATCCCTGCGGGACTGCGGGGAAAACGCAAAGACGGATGCTGATCCACGTTGGCAGGCGCTGGTAAAAACTCGGCGTTATCAGCGTGGATCAGCGCCCGTTTTTTTACAGTGGGCGGGAAATTTCAATTTACATACAATTTACATTCGCTTCATCTTTTTGCATTGCAGTTGGGCTATAATGGTGAAAATTTTTTCCTGCTATGGAGATCGAGAATGTCCTTCAACGTCGGTGAATCGGTTGGGCCATATCGGATTATCGAACAATTAGGGCAGGGCGGGATGGCTACAGTTTTCAAAGCTTACCATGCCGCGCTTGACCGATACGTTGCGCTCAAAGTTTTACACCCCGCATTTAATGAAGACCAGACCTTTACGGCGCGCTTCCAACGTGAAGCGCGCGTGGTCGCGAAACTGGAACATCCGCACATCGTTCCGATCTATGACTATGCCAATCATGAGCACCGCCCTTATCTGGTGATGAAGTTTATCGAGGGGGAGACGTTGAAGTCGCGGCTTGGACGCGGACCGTTGACCTCACAGGAAATCGCGAAGGTTGTGGATTCGGTGGGCGCGGCGTTGGCGTATGCCCACAAGCAGGGGATTTTGCATCGCGATATCAAGCCCTCCAATGTGCTGATCTCTGCCGACGGCGAAATGTACCTGGCCGATTTCGGTCTGGCGCGCATCGCGCAGGCAGGCGAATCCACGCTTTCATCCGATTCGATCATGGGCACGCCGCAATACATCTCGCCGGAACAGGCGATGGGCAAAAAAGATCTCGACGAAGGCACCGATATTTATTCGTTTGCCGTGATGCTTTACGAGCTGGTGGTGGGACAGGTCCCGTTCACTGCGGATACACCCTTTTCCATTATTCACGATCACATTTACAAGCCCCTGCCCCTGCCCATGACCGTCAACCCGAAAGTCCCGGAGCCGGTACAGAGGGTGTTGTTGAAGGCATTGGCAAAGGATCGCGGCGATCGTTATGCAACCGTTACCGCGATGTTGCAGGCATTCAAAGATTCGTGGAGGGAAGCCGGGGTTCCCATGGAGGGGACGGCGGTCATTGTGTCCCCATCCACGTTTATGAGGGCCGCGCAGGATACGCAAAAACCTGAAAGGTCCGAACCCGCTCATGAAGCGGCGGCATCCAAACGGTCCGAGCCAAAGAAGCGTTCCTCGTGGATGTTCATTGCCGGGGGAGTCGTCCTGCTGTTTGGCTGTCTGTTTATCGTATTTGCATTCCGTCAGGGCGGCTTCTTCCCACCGAAAACGCAGGCTCCTCCTGTTCATGTCGAAGTGACCGATGTCCCGCTCTTTGAGACACCCGCCCCACCGCCGACAAAGCCCGGATTGCCGGAACTGCCCGCAACTGCGGCGGACTCCTCGCCTGAGATCGTCACTGCAAAAGACCTGGTGCAGAAAAACCCGAACGACCCGGATGCCCACCTGCAGCTTGCCCTGGCGTATTGGGATGCGGGCCAGCCGCGCCCAGCTTTCGATGAACTCGCACAGGCCGCAGACCTGGCCGGGGTGGATGCTCGTGACTTCTTCATAAAAGCGGGCGACAAGTTTAAAGCGCGTGAGGCGTGGGCGGCCGCGGGAGGCATGTATCTGCGTGCGATGCAAACGTATCCGTCCGGCGAAGAAGCACCTGAAGAATTAAGGGGTAACTTCCACGAAACCGTTTATAAAGCCGCAGACCAGCCGGATATGCCGCTCTTCCTTTTCTTTGATCGCATTGACCGCGTTGACCAACCGTTTGGATATGTGGCGCGCGGCCGCCACGCGTTATACAACGGTACGTTGGAAGACGCAAAATTAAACCTTGATCGGGTCAAGCACGATAAGCCGGGAATGTTTGAAGTCATTCTGTTGGAAGCGGAGATCAACATGAAAGAGGGGCATCCTGAACTGGCAAGGCCTTTGTTGATTTCGCTCTCCAGCAGCCCCGGCATACCTGATTGGATCCGTGTGATGGCTGAAAGCTTTCTCAAATCCATGCAATAGGAGAATCCATGCGAACACCGTTTGTTGCAGGAAACTGGAAAATGAACAAGACCGTCGCGGAAGCCCGCGACCTGGTCTTTAAAATGAGCATGCAGTTGCGTGAAATCGCGGGCGTGGAAAAAGTTTTGTGCCCGCCTTTCACGTCGCTCGTCGCCGTCTCGGCCCTGCTCGAAGGCACAGACATCGGCCTCGGCGCGCAAAACATGTACTGGGAGGAAAAGGGCGCATTTACCGGGGAAGTCTCGCCGCCGATGGTGAAGGAATTTTGCCGCTACGTCATCCTCGGTCACTCGGAAAGGCGCGCCTATTTTGGTGAAACCGATCAGACTGTGAATCGGAAATTGATCTCCGCCCAGACATTTGACCTGACCCCGATCGTTTGTGTGGGCGAAACGCTGGACGAATACGAATCAAGCCGGACCCGTGAAGTGGTCGCGCGTCAAACCAGCCAGAGTCTCAGGGACGTGGATCCCGCTTTCGCGCCGCGCATCGTGGTGGCTTATGAACCCGTATGGGCGATTGGCACGGGGAAGGCCTCCACTGCCGATAATGCAAACGCGGTGGTGAAGGACATCATCCGTCCCGCGCTTGCCGAGTTGTTCGGCGCAGAGACCGCGCAAGCCATCCGCGTTTTGTATGGCGGTTCAGTCACTGCCGCGAACGCCGCCGAATATTTCTCACAGCCCGATATTGATGGCGCGCTCGTGGGAGGAGCCAGCCTGAAAATTGACGAATTCGCGGCGATTGTGAAAGCCGCAAGTAAATGATGTCATTGCGAGACGAGGGACATTCGCGCTGAGCGGAGTGAGGACATGCGCTTCGTCCGAACGCAGTCGAAGCGCACTTGCAACCTGTCCTTCGACTACGCCGCCAACGTCTCACCTGTGCCTGTGCACTGCGTCTCCGTGCAGCGAACGGCGGTGCAGGCAGGACGAAGAATCCATGCTAACCCAATTCACCGGCCTGTTCTGGTTTATCTTAATGATCCCGCCGCTGGTATTTCTCCAGCGGCTTTTGCATCGCGAAGTACAGGCGGTCATTCTGATCACCACGCGTAACCCGCCTCTGACTGTCGGCCTGTTCTCGGTCTTGTTTCTCCCCGGCGTATTACTGCATGAAATGAGTCATTTTCTCATGGCAAAGTTGCTCGGCGTGCAGACGGGCGGTTTTTCCATCATCCCCCGTCCGTTGCAGGATGGACGCTTACAGCTCGGCTACGTCGAAACCGCGAAATCAGACCTTGTCCGCGATTCCCTGATCGGTGCGGCGCCATTGATCGCCGGGAGTTTGGCCGTGGCATACGTGGGGATTTATCAGTTGCACTTGAACTCGCTGTGGGACGTTTTCCGCAACGCGCAATTTGACCTGTTCTGGATGGGTGTCGGCCTGCTTCCGCAGATCAAAGATTTCTACCTGTGGTTTTATCTCGCCTTTACAGTTTCCAGCACCATGATGCCCTCCGCATCAGACCGGCATGCCTGGTCGCCGCTTGGCTTGTGGGTGACCGCATTGCTGGCCCTGGCCATCCTCGCCGGGGCTGGCCCGTGGATGTTGGAAAATCTTGCGCCGATCTTGAATGATTTTCTCAATTCAGTGGCAGTCTTGTTTGGCTTGAGCGCGATGGTGCATGCGATACTGGTTTTGCCTGTGATGCTTGTTCACCGCATTCTCACCCGCGTCACCGGGGTGGATGTGAGGTGATCAATAAACGGGATCGGTTTTTGTTTGAAATATTCCCGTTAAACCCGGTGCGGCGCACTCATGCCTGGGCGAATCGGTCTTTGAGCAATTCACAAAACGCAACGATTTCATTCGGCGGCACAGCATCTTCTTCATTCACCTTCAACAATGCAAAACTCCCGCCGCCGATCAATTCCTTTGGGAAATCCTGAGGCCTGGCAAACATGTGAAAATGGATATGGCGGAAATGCTCCATCTCCGCATAGCATGAGACATATTCCTTTTCACAATTCAACTCTTCAAACAAAAAGCGGGAAAGTCTGGCTTGGATCTGACCGAGTTCGGAAAATTCATCGGCAGTCAATTCATGCAAGGCCTCCGCATGACGTTTCAAAACGATGACCAGCCAGCCTTTCATCTTTACCGGATACGCGTGTTCCACCAGCCAATATTTTCCTGCGAAGATGATTGGGCCGGGGGAGATTCTCTTTTCTCCGCTATTGGACTTGCATGACCAGCATTCCATGTTTACCTCCTGAAAATTATCTCTTCCTCCATCTCACGATCAACATTTTCATCCGCAGCCTGACGCGCGCATCCCCGTCCGCGCTTGCCCAGATCGAACGGACGCGGTTGAAAGTCTCCTCGTCGAGTTGGAGAAAGTTGCTCCACTCATCCGCAATGTATTCCCGAAAATCATTGGGCGTATCCCACGTGTAGAATACCGGGAAGGTTTCCGTTTGCTCCATTGAAAATATTCCCTCAGCGTTTACTTGTTCCATCGCGTTGTTCGCGGCGCTGTCATCGGCGAGGGCTTTTGGCAGGTCGGTGAGGCAGCCAGCTTCAACGCTCCCGCGCGCAGACGCGATTTCGACAGGCCGCCGATCTGACAGTGGGCGCAAGTCAATGAGAACGCCTCCGTCAACGAGCGCGCGATGGATTTCGTGAAGGGCATGAACCATGCCCGCATATTCAATTCATCAAAGCGACGAAGTCAGGAGCGCAGCCTCAAACGATTCATTTGCAAACGGAAGATGAATGGAATCAGCGTGTGCAAAAAAAGTTTTTCCACTCAAATCAGAGGGGCATTCGATGCGCGCCACGCGCAAATCCGATTCGTTCAAGTCAATGCCAGTCGTTTTCTGCGCGGCGCTTGCGTAACTCCACGTCAGCCTGCCGTCGCCGCATCCCACTTCAAGAACGCGCCTGCCCGCAAAGTCCGCGAATTTTTGCAGGGTCTTCGCTTCATTGCGCTCCGGGTCAATTTGCATGCTCATATTCTCAACACCTTTGAACCTTTAATTTTTCCCTGTTTCATTTCGAGCAGCGCGCGGTTGGCATCCTTCAATTCGAATTCCTGAGACTCAGGCCGGATGCCCGCCTCCGCCGCCAGCCCCAAAAACTCGCGCACATCCGCCCTCGTCACATTCGCCACCGACTTGATTTCCTTCTCCATCCACAACTGCGAAGGGTAATCCATTTTGAGGAGGACATCCTTGTCAGTTTCCTCTTTACGGATCGCGTTGACCACCAATCTTCCTCCCGGCCTCAAACATTTCATCGCCTCCAAATCCGGACCCCAAACTGGTGTGGTGTCAATGACAGAATCCAACGCCTCAGGCGGACTCCGATCAATTTTCCCCGCCCAAGCCGCTCCCAGCGAAAGGGCAAACTCGCGTTCCGATTCGCTTCGGCTGAACACGAACACTTTTGCATTTGGAAATTTATATTTCACCATTTTCAACACAAGATGATTTGACCCGCCGAATCCCATCAACCCCAGTGAACCGCCGTCTTGTAGTTTGCTCAGTCGCAGTGACCGATACCCAATCGCGCCCGCACACAACAACGGCGCGGCCTCGCCATCCGAAAGCGACGGAGGGATCGGATGAACAAAATCCGCGCGTACTTTCATGTACTCGGCGTAGCCCCCGTCAATATCGCGGCCTGTGGCTTTGAATTCCGCGCAAAGGTTTTCGTTGCCAGATGAACATTGTTTACATTTCCCGCAAGCAGAAGCAATCCATGCCACACCCACTCGCGTGGACTCCAAAGTCTCCAGACTTTGGAATTGTCCATCATTTAACGTCGGCCCCCGCATGGGTGCTTCGCGAAGACGTTGGACTCCTTCCACAATCCCCACCACCTGATGCCCCAAAACAATCGGCAGACGCGGCGTCATTCGCCCTTCGACCTCATCCAGTTCAGTGTGACATACTCCGCAAGCCGTAACGCGGATCAATACTTCGCCAGCGTCAAGCCTTGGCTCTGGCAATTCTTCGAGTGAAAGGGGAGCGGGATTTTGTGCGAGCGGCGCGGTCTCGCGCAGGAGCATGGCTTTCATGGTTAATTTTTCTCGGAGCGCGGACTTTAGTCCGCAATTACCCAGGCCAAAGCGGACTAATGGTTTTTGAATCTTTATTCGGGTAATGAACCGCAAAGCCCGCTAAGAGCGCGAAGAAAACCTTTTTCTCCAGCTTTGCGTGCTTCGCGCCCTTCGCGGTTCAAAAATGTATTACCCGTTTATGTTGTCGAAAACCATCAGTCCGCGCTCCTTTTTAGAAAATATATGGAATGAACATCCTCGTTTTCTTCATGTAATCGTTATAAGATGAACCGAAGAATTGAATGCATTCGGCTTCGTCCGCTTTGGCGGTGGCGATCAGGAACAAAGTGGCGGTAACAACCAGGATAAACCCAAACCACGATGGCATCTTGAAGAATATTCCCCACGCCAGCAAAAACAACGAGCTATAAAGCGGATGGCGGATGTATTTGTAGATTCCGCTCGTGACCAGTGTTGTTGTTTTCTCAAAGGCAAGCAAAGAGTCATCGCCTTCTCGTTTATCGGTGGGGTTGCCCCGCGTTCGCAGGGAATGAACTCCAAATGCCAGCGGGATCAAGCTTGCAAACAACAAGACCCACGCGATGATCTGATTCCATGAAAATGGATCGCGAAACCAGAACTCGGCGTTGAGCAGGAAGAGCGCAAGGATGGCTTCCCACGCGAAGAAGCGATAAAAGCCATGCGAACGCGGATCGCGTAAAGCTTTCCAGGAAATTGCGATCAGAATCACCGATAGCGCCGCGAACAGAATCAGCTGGGTCATTTCTCTTTGGGTGGAAGCGTCAACGCAAACTCCACGCCCTCTTTGACCCAGTCGCCGAGTTGTTTGTCGGTCTTGTAACCATCAGGTTCCACGATCAACCAGCCTTTCATGGGCGGCCTGTCATGTCAAAGGGATGTGTGTGCGAGCGCTTGAGAAGCGCGGCGTGCTTTTCGGGCTGGACGCGGACGATCATATAGCCCTTGTTCACGCCGCAGGCCATATTGCCGTTGATCAGGAAGCCCACGCCGCCAAACATTTTCTTTTCAACGAAAGGAAGCCCCTTCAATTCGCTTTGGATTCTTTCTGCAAGTTTCAGGTTGTAAGCCATCCCATCTCCAATTCTCCAATCTCTAATTCTCCAATTACCAACATCATCCCGTTCCAAACTGCCTGTCACCTGCATCACCCAATCCCGGAACGATGTATGCGCGTTCGTTGAGATGATCGTCAATTGCGGCGAGATAAATGTCAATGTCGGGGTGCGCGGTCTGCATCGCTTTGATTCCCTCCGGCGCGCCGATGAGGCCGACAAACTTGATTTTCTTCACACCCCAGCGTTTCAACACTTGGGCGGTTGCGGTGGCCGAGCCGCCCGTTGCAAGCATCGGGTCAAGGATGAGGCAGACGGAGACGGTTGGTTCGAGAGGGAGCTTGTTGTAGTACTCCACCGGTCGCAAAGTGTGTTCATCGCGGTATAGCCCGATGTGCCAGACTTCTGCAACCGGCATGAGTTCCCATATCCCTTCCACCATGCCCAACCCTGCCCGCAAAATCGGAATAAGGCCAATCTTTTCTTTCAACTCATAACCCGTCATTCGGGCAAGCGGGGTATCGAATTCACGCGGCATGACGGCAAGGTCTGCGGTGGCTTCGTAGGCGAGAAGCGCGGAAATCTCCCGGACGAGTTCACGGAATTTCTTGGGTTCGGTGTTTTTGTTGCGTAAGCGGGAAAGTTTGTGCAAAATGAGCGGGTGGTTGGACGCGTGGACTGTGGACATGGAAATCTCCTCTTGGATGGTTATGTCTATTATAGCGTGAAGGTGATTTTTGACCCATGACTCATCGGAAAATTCTGGCTACACTGAGATAGGCAAAAGGAGCAGTCATGAAACTTTCCGGCCTTCACATCCTGTTGACCTATCAATGCACGTACGAATGTGACCATTGCTTTGTGTGGGGGAGCCCGTGGCAGAGCGGCGTGTTGTCGCTCTTGCAGATCGAGGATATTCTCAAGCAGGCGAAGGACGCGGGTGTTCGCTCGATTTACTTTGAGGGCGGGGAACCGTTTCTTTATTATGCCCTGCTCGTCAAAGGCGTTCGCATTGCCGCGGATATGGGTTTTGAAGTCGGGATCGTTTCCAACGCCTATTGGGCAACCACGGTGGAGGATGCAGCCGAATGGCTTCGTCCTTTTGCTGGCCGGCTCGTGGATTTGACAGTGAGTAGTGACGTCTTTCATTGCGGCGAGTGCCTCGGCGAGAAGGCGCAAAACGCCATCGTCGCGGCCAAGTGGCTGGGGATTCCAACCGGCATGATCAGCATTGCCGAAGTCGAATCCGCAAACGCGCCGCAGTCGCACGGTCAGATAGAGGATCGGGGGGCGGTGATGTTCCGGGGACGCGCGGCCAGCTTACTCGTCCAGGAGGCGAAGCGGGTGGATTTTCGTCAGTTTACCGAATGCCCACACGAGGATCTGCGCGAGCCAGGGCGAGTCCATCTCGATCCGCTTGGGAATCTGCACATCTGTCAGGGGCTTGTGATCGGGAATCTGTTCGAGAAACCGTTGAAGAAAATTTGCGAAGAATACGATGCGGACGCGCATCCGATTTGCGGACTATTGCTCAACGGCGGCCCCGCCGCGCTTGTTGACGAATACAATCTTCCGCACGCTTCATCCTACGCCGATGCCTGCCACCTGTGCTACGAAGCGCGGACTACGCTGAGAGAGCGCTTCCCCGAAATTCTCAAACCGGATCAAATGTATGGAATTGGGCTATGAACGGAAATGATTTTATGTCCGCCGTACTGCGCTCGCCGTTTCACGGGATGTTGAGCAATGGCATGATGCTGATCACGTTTACAGGAAGAAAGACAGGGAAAAAATATACGACGCCGGTTGGCTATTTTCGCGAGGGGGATACTCTCTGGGTGCTGACAAGCCGTGAGCGAAAGTGGTGGCGGAATCTCAGAGGCGGGGCGGAGGTAGACTTGCTTCTAAAGCGGATGCCTGTGAAAGGTTTGGCCGAAACCGAGTTGAATGAAAAAGCGGTGGAGACGCTCATGCACGAATATCTGCGCCATGTTCCGCAGGCCGCGAAGCCGATGGGCATTCGCATGGAAAATGGGAAAGCGAACGCCGATGATATTGTGCGCGTTGCGAAGGATAGGTTGTTTATCAGGATATGCGTTTTGTAGAGAATAGACTTTATCGGTAATTGGGAAAAACGTCCCGAAGGTTGCCGTCAGATATCCAAATTACTCGAAATAAACCTTCGGGACGGTGCTCGTATATGTGTTTTGTAGAGAATAAATGCAGACCCTGAAGGTTTCCAATACCCTTCAGGGTCCTGGCTTTTAAAAGGCCGCCCACAAGCTGGCAAAAACGCCGATAAGAATTGGAATGATGGTGATGAGAATTACGATCATGACAAAGGCCGCGATGCCGCATCCGAGCCACATGGACCAGCGCGTAATGGACTTGGCCGTGTCGGCATAGGCATTGACAATCGGCGCGGCCTGCACGGAGGTGTAACCCGATCCCGGCGTGAACTCATAGGTTTGCGCGCCCGCCAGTGACTCGACCACACGTTTTGCATCGTATTCGCTTTGCCCGGACATCGCCGCGTATTTTTTCTCGGCTTCTTCTTTTCTCCCGCTTTGAGCAAGCTGCACAATTTCCGTCCACTGCGCGCCGGCCCCCATCATTGCGCCCAGATTGAGTCCGCTGAACAATGATCCCTGCTGTTGAGTCTGGCCGGGTGCAGGGGTGCGTAAACTTTCGGGGATGATGACTGCATTTCCACAATACGGACATTTCATGGAGCCTTCACCGGCGGGTGGATCCATTGGGCCGCCGCAAGCCGGGCATTTCAACAGGCGCATCGTAACGTTTGACATGGTCTCCTCCGGTTGGCGATAATGGCTGGATTATAAGCGCATCGTTGCCGGATGGAAGTCCCCGTTTGGAAATTCACAAAACGGTATAATCAAAAAAATTTGACGAGGAGAGACCCATGAGAGAGCCGCTTTGGATTCCATCGGAAGATCGTAAGCAGAGAGCCAACCTTTCCCGTTTTATTGACTTTGTCAATCGCACGCACGGCCTTAAGATCGAGACGTACGCCCAATTGTACGAATGGTCTGTCACCGAGATCGCCGATTTCTGGGCGGTGATGTGGGAGTATGCTGGGCTGATGGCCTCACACCCGTATGAAACTGTAGCCGATGACTTGACCAAATTCCCCGGCGTGAAATGGTTCCCCGGCGCGCGGCTGAATTTCGCGGAAAATTTACTGCGTTATCGAGACGACCAGCCTGCATTTATATTCAGGGGTGAGACACAAAAGTCCGCACAAATGACCTATGCCCAACTTTACGATACGGTGGCGCGGCTGGCAAAGTCATTGCGCGCGCAGGGCGTGACGGCGGGCGGCCATGTGGTGGGCTATATGCCCAACCTGATGGAAACCGCGATCGCGATGCTGGCCGCGGCAAGCATCGGGGCGGCGTGGTCCTCCTGTGCCACAGATATCGGTCCATCCGCCGCGCTGGAACGCCTGGGACAAGTAAAGCCGAAGGTTCTGTTTACTGCGGATGGATATTTCTATAAAGGCAAATCGTTTGATACCTTGCCCAATGCCGCGGAAGTGGCGCAAGGGATTTCATCGCTGGAAAAGGTTGTGGTTGTCTCCTACACACGCGAACGCCCCGAACTTCAGAACATACCCAACGCAGTTCACTGGGACGATTTTCTTGCAAAAGAAAGTGGACTCGAAATCCAATTCGAGCAACTACCCTTCGATCATCCGCTTTACATCATGTTCTCGTCCGGCACGACAGGCAAGCCCAAGTGCATGGTGCAGGGCGCGGGCGGCGTGCTCATCAATCATCTCAAGGAGTTATTGCTTCACACCGACTTGAAACGCGAAGACAGGATCATGTACATCACCTCGTGCAGTTGGATGATGTGGAACTGGCTGATCAGCTCGCTGGCGGTCGGCGCGGCCATTGTTTTGTATGACGGCAATCCCAATTACCCCGATCCCGGCGCGATGTGGAAATTGATCGAGGAAGAGAAGATCACGATCTTCGGGTGCAGCGCCAGTTATCTGCTCTTCCTCAAAAAAGAAGGCATCTCGCCGCGCACGCATTTTGACCTCGCGTCCCTGCGCGAAATTTCGCAGACCGGTTCGCCCCTTTCCGCCGAGGGATTCGAGTACGTGTACCGCGAGATCAAACCCGACCTGCATTTCAATTCCATCTCCGGCGGCACAGACATCAACGGCTGTTTCGCCGCGGGAAACCCGACTCTCCCGGTCTACGCGGGTGAATTGCAAAGCCCCGCGCTGGGGATGAAAATCAAGGCCTACGACGAAAAAGGCGCGTCTGTTCTGGACCTTCAAGCTGAACTCGTTTGTGAGTCTCCGTCTCCCTCCATGCCTCTCCACTTTTGGGACGATCCTGACGGCTCGAAATACAGGAACGCTTACTTTGATGTTTATCCAAACGTCTGGCGGCATGGCGATTACGTGTTATTTCACAGCGATACCGGGGGCGTCACATTCTATGGCCGCTCGGATGCGGTGCTAAAACCCTCCGGCGTTCGCATCGGCACAGCGGAAATCTATACCCAGTTGGAAAAACTGGAAGAGATCGCAGACAGTCTCGCCGTGGGACAAAACTGGCAGGATGATCAGCGCGTCGTTCTCTTCGTCAAATTAGCGGCAGGTTTTAGTCTAACAGAGGAGCTGAAAGACAAAATCCGCAAGACGTTACGGGAAAACGCATCTCCGCGTCACGTGCCGGCAATCATCCTTGAGACGCCCGATATACCTTACACATTGAATATGAAAAAAGTGGAGAGCGCGGTGACCAACATTCTGAATGGCCGCCCGGTCTTGAACAATGATGCGTTGATCAACCCTCAGTCACTGGCTTATTATCGGCAGGTCGCAGAGAAGTTGGCGTCTCACCAGTAAAGTTTTTGGGCTCTCCCGTTTTTACGGGAAAACCCAAAATCTCAGCCGCGAATTTCGCTAATTCACGCGGATTTTTAAATCAAATTCGCGAAAATCCGCGTAATCCGCGGCAAAGGCCTTGTCGTTCGGCGCTCCATCCTGTCAGAACGGGAGAACCAGTTTTTGTTTTTGTGCGGGAAAATTTGCCACAGCGACACAGAGATAAAAAAACTCCGTGACTCTGTGTCTGATATGAAAATAGCGTTTGTGGAGTCCAACGTCTCCTGACGTTGGCGTGCGCCATCCAAAGTCTGGAGACTTTGGACTCCATTTTTGTCCTTCGGGGTGAAACCCTTTCATGAATACTCTGTGGCCGGAAATCCGGATTTGGTTTGTTTGGGTTGGAGGCTAAGCCCATTCTCGACCTAAGCTGTGGGGGAAATTAGAAAAACAAAACAGGGATTTGCCCTGCATTATAATAGCGGGCGTCCTGCGAAAGCTTCGTGGGAGAAGGAGATTGAATGAAGACTGCACGAAATGTGATTTTTGCGATGGCCATGGTGTTGATCGTGGCACTCGCATCTTGCGCGGCCCCAACTCCTGTGCCAACCGAGCCGCCAGCCCAGACGCCCCCACCGGTAACGGAAGCGCCGACGGTTGAGCCGACGCCCACACTCGTTCCTGTGGCGCTGGCCGGTCCGCAACTGGGCGAGAAAATGGCCTGGATCGATGGAAGCATGTTGATATACGTTCCCCCGGCTGAGTTCGTGATGGGGAACGGTGGTTTCGATGCGCCTGAACATAGCGTAACGCTTGCAGGCTTTTGGATTTACCAGACGGAAGTGACCAATCGCATGTACGCGCAATGTGTGGCGGTTGGATCGTGTGAGCCGCCCGCGCAGGAATTGGGCGGACCGGTGTACAGCAATCCTGAATATGCAAACCATCCGGTGGTCGGTGTGACGTGGGATCAATCGCAAGCCTATTGTTCGTGGGCGCAAGGCCGCCTGCCCACCGAAGCGGAATGGGAGAAGTCTGCGCGTGGCCCGGACGCGAACCTTTATCCGTGGGGCAATGACGAGCCTGCCTGCGACTTTCTGAATTTTGCATACTGCCTTGGTCATACCAGCGAAGTGGATGCGTATCCAGATTCGGACAGTCCTTATGGATTGTTCGACATGGCGGGGAATGTCTTTGAATGGGTGGGCGACTGGTACAGCGAGGCGTATTACAACGAGGCCCCGCTTGACAACCCAACCGGCCCTGACTCCGGTCAGTTTCGCGTTGTGCGCGGCAGTTCGTTCGAGACCGATCCTGACCAGGCACAATCGGCTCTCCGGCATTTTCTTGCGCCCTCCCAGCACAGGCGCGATACAGGCTTTCGATGCGTAGTGCCGCAACCTCAACCGCTTGCCCCGTACTGCCAGGTATCTGCTTATGTGCCAAATGCGGTTACGGCAGTCGGTGAATGCCAGCTTCCATTTGCCGAAGTGCGCGGCCAGTATTGCGCCGCGGGAAATGGTTTTGCCACCATTGATATTCCCGATGGCGCGATCTATCAGGTCAATACAAAAGGCTTCGAATGTTCGGAAGCCGTGATCGACGGTAAGCGCCGCCTCACCTGCAACGGGCCGCGTGATTCAACCGGAGAGGTGACGGTTTGTAATCCATCCTGCAGCAACTCGCCGGATGTCACCGGCGCGGCTCCCGTTTGCGATCCCGGTTACACACTTGACCCGGGCACTAACGCCTGCAATTACACTCCAATCGTCGGGCAGGTGAATGTCAGCGGCTGTCCTGCCGGATATGTTTTATTGGACAGGGGCGGCCAGTTGTCCTGCGTGGTCGGGACCGGGGCGAATGGTCAATGCCCAACCGGTCTCTATTTCGACAGCCTGGTCAATGCCTGTGTGCCTCCAAACGGCCAATCTGAAATCCCCTATGGCATTGACAATGCCGGCCTCGCCGCGCAAACCTATCAGGGATGCGCCGCGGGATACTCCTACAATTCGACGTTCCAATGCTGTCAGGCGCAGACGGGTGGAACGTACCCTGGTTGCGCCCCCGGCTCCACGTTCAATTCGGACCTCGGGGCTTGCTCGCCGGGTGAGATAACACTCAGCGGCCCGGGCTGTGTGGACGTTTCACTGGACATCTTGAAGTGCAGTGAGCCGAGAGACATCTGCTCCAAGATCACAGCCGAAGCAACCTGTATCCGCATGGCTTACGCGTGCGCATGGGACGATAAAGCCAACGTCTGTCATCTAAAATAGGCTATGAAACGATTTACTCTTCTTTACCCTCATTTGTAGCCGTCAATAAAAACATGTGTGAAATTTGATCCCCGCAGAATACGGGGATCAAATTTTATAGGTTCAAATTCGGTTTTTTCGTGTGCCATTCCGTGGCTTGTTCGTAGGCAAAGCCGGCGCGCAATACGCCTGACTCATTCCATGCCCGCGAAACGATCTGCAAGCCGATGGGCAGGCCATTGCTCGTGAAACCGCAGGGCAACGTCAGCGCGGGCAGGCCGGTGAGGTTGAACGGCGCTGTGAAGCGCGTCAACAAACGGGCGCGCTCGATGGCGTTCTCACCCTCAAGCAGGGGGGCAGGGATTGGCGTAGTGGGCAGCAGCAGGATGTCATAGCGTTCGAACAACGCTTCGCATTCCCGCCGCACCTCGGCCTGTGTGCGCCTCGTGAGGGAATACTCGGTGGAGGTGTAGGCCGCGCCCATTTCCAGCCGCTGACGGACATCCTCGCCAAACCAATCGGGATGTTCCTTCAAGCGATCACGATGATATGCGGCCCCATCTGCGGTGGTCATGATTCCATTTGCGAGTGCGGCCTGACGCAGCCACGAGACTTCCACCTCTTTTACTTTTGCCCCGAGGCTTTCAAAGACTTTCGCGGCCTCACGAAGCGCAGACAGTACTTCGGCATCCGACCCGTCGATGTATTCGCCCACGCCGAGCGCGATGGTACGCCCGTCCATGCCATCCTTGAGGTGGCTGGAAAAATCACCGGGCAATGTTTTGACGCTGGCCGGGTCGAGTGGATCGTAACCGGCCATTACCTGCAACATCAACGCCGCGTCTTCCACCGTCTTTGTTATCGGCCCGGCGTGATCGAGATTCCATGAAAGCGGGATGATGCCGCGCAGGCTTACGCGGCCATAGGTTGGTTTCAGGCCGACCACACCGCACAACGAAGCCGGGATGCGGATCGAGCCGCCCGTGTCTGTTCCAACGGCGGCCAGGCACATATCCGCGGCTGCTGCGGCCGCGCTTCCGCCCGAAGATCCGCCGGTGATGCGTGCAAGGTCCCAGGGGTTTTTGCACGCGCCGTAATGTGGGTTGTTATTTGTCACGCCGAGGGCAATCTCGTGAGTGTTGGTCTTGCCGAGGATTATCGCACCGCTCTCTTTGAATTTTTGGACGACATACGCATCCTGTTCGGGGATGTAATCCGCGAAGAATTTCGAGCCCGCCGTGGTGCGGATCCCTTTTGTTTCGTATAAGTCCTTGATGGCAATCGGCATCGAAAGGAGCGGATTCCTGCCGATTGACGGGTTTTTACCGGGTTTCGGCTTCAACACGGTAATAAAGGCATTTATTACAGGGTTGAAACACTCGATTTGACGGAAGCAGGCGTCGGCGAGGTCGGAGGCGCTGATCTCGTTTTGGCGAAGTTGTTCGCGGGCGTTGGTTAATGTCAATTTTGAAAGGCTCATGTAAGGTCAAATTATAGCCGAATAGGACATTCCTCCCATAGCCGTTCCGTACTGGTACTGTAAAATGACCAGGCAACAAAATTCATAAGGAGAGAGAATGAAAAAGACTACTTATATCCTTTTGGCGTTGGCCGTGTTTATGGCCGTGTTCGTTTCGGCCTGTGGGGGGGCGCAGGCACCGACGGCGGCCCCCACGCCAACTCAGCCCCCGCCTCCCCCGCCCGTGGAAGTTCCCACCCAGCAGATCGTTCCCGCTGAACCGCCTACCACACAGGCATTCGCTCCCGCCTGTCAAACTACTGCCTCCAGTTGCGCCGCCCCTGCTCTTCAGGATACCGAGGCGCTTAATACATATTGTGTGGAGAAGATCCCCTATCAGAATATTATGGTGGATGAAGGCGTTACGTTTGAATCGCTCAACCCCGATACTTTGACCTGCGCGGATAATGGGACGAAGGTGGATGGCAAACATGTGATCGAATGTCATGGCAAGGAGTTGTGGACGTCCGAACTCAAGTTGACCAACTCCGCCTGCGGCGGAACCGCCCTCGTGACTGGAACTACCCAATGCCAGGAAGGCTTCGGCTATGACGCGGCCCAGGGCTGTTGTGCTCCGGTAACCACAGACACCGGCGGCTCAGTGACGATCAAAGTGAATATGGGTGCCTGCCCCTCGAATTAATAACTGATGTTACGCACCGTCCCGAAGGTTTGAATGCCTCAACAGGGTCTTTCAAGGAAACCTTCGGGACGTTCTGCGTAAGGTGAGTAATAAACTTTAGTCGTTTTAGAGTCATCAGCCCTCATCCGCATGGATGAGGGCTGATGCTTTTTGTCTAATGGCTTTCCAGTAAAACGGCAGGGTTAGAATAGGCCAACCACCTTGCCGGTCTTGAGGTCAAGGTCAACATCGTAGAAGACCGGGCGTGTGGGCAGGCCGGGCATCGTGCGCATTTCGCCGAGAAGCGGATAGAGGAAGCCTGCGCCAACGGAGGCGCGGATATCGCGGATCGGCACGCGGAAACCGCGCGGCGCGCCCTTGATGCTGGCATCGTGCGTAAACGAGAGGTGCGTCTTGGCCATATTCATTGGCAGTTTGTCAAAGCCAAGTTTGGTGAACTGCTCGATCTTGGCCTCGGCCTCGGGTGAGTAGTCCACACCATCGGCGCGGTAGATCTCGCGGCAGATGATCTCGATCTTCTCCTTGATGGAGAGATTCACATCATAAAGGAACTCGAATTTCGCGGGTTTCTCACAGGCTTTGACAACAGCTTCGGCCAGCGCAATTGCACCCTTGCCGCCTTCCATCCAGTGACGCGAGACGACCGCGTCCATCGCGCCCGCTTCGGTGGCGGTCTGGCGGATAAGTTCCAACTCAGCAGGCGTGTCCGTGGCAAACGAGTTGACCGCCACCACCACGTTCACACCGAACTTGATGGCGTTCTCGATGTGCTGGGTCAGGTTTGGCAGGCCCTTGCGGAGCAGATCAAGATTTTCGTCAGTGTATTCGGGCGCAAGCGGCTTGCCGGCCACAACCTTTGGCCCGCCGCCATGCATCTTGAGTGCGCGCACCGTGGCGACGATCACTACCACCTGCGGGATCAAACCAGAATAGCGGCACTTGATGTCGAAGAACTTTTCCATACCGCAGTCTGCGCCGAAGCCCGATTCCGTGATAACGTAATCGGCCAGTTTGAGCGCGATCTTGTCGGCGATGATGGAGCTGTTGCCGTGGGCGATGTTGGCAAACGGCCCCGCGTGGACGAAAGCAGGCGTGCCTTCGAGGGTTTGCATCAGGTTCGGTTTGATGGCGTCCTTCATCAGCACGGTCATCGCGCCAGCCACGCCCAGGTCTTCTGCGGTCACGGCCTCGCCCTGCTTGTTGACGGCAACCACCATGCGTCCCAGGCGGTCGCGCATGTCTTCGAGACCGGTGGTCAGCGCGAGGATCGCCATGATTTCCGAAGCGACGGTGATATCGTAGCCGGAACGATGCTCGTGACCGGCTTCATCCTTGCCGAGGCCAACCTGCACTTCGCGCAGGAAGCGATCATTCACGTCAATCACACGCCGCCATTGAATGCCGTTCGGGTCAATGTCGAGGCGGGAGAAGCGGGAGCGTTCTTCGGGAGTCAGTTCGTTGGGATCGGCCTTGTCAATGCCGAGTTTCTTCAAGCGGCGCAGCATCGAGGGGGAGAATTTGCGATTGCCTTTTTTATCGGGCGGGCAAAGAGCGGCGAAAAGTTTCTCATCGTCCTGCATGGACTCGTGCATCATGCGCGCATCCAGCGCCGCGGCGCACAGGTTATGCGCGGCGGTGATGGCGTGAATGTCGCCGGTCAGGTGCAGGTTGAAATCCTCCATCGGGATGATTTGCGAGTAGCCGCCGCCTGCCGCACCGCCCTTGATGCCGAAAGTTGGGCCTTGCGAGGGCTGGCGGATAACAGTCATCACGCGCTTGCCAAGGTGCGCGCCGAGCGCCTGCGAAACGCCGACGGTGGTGGTCGTCTTGCCTTCGCCGAGCGGGGTGGGGGTGATGGCGGTCACGTCAATGTATTTGCCGTTCGGGCGCCTGGCAAGCCGGTCGAGGATCTCGAGTTTGACCTTCGCTTTGTACGGACCAAACAGTTCGAGTTCGCTCTCTTTGATGCCCAGCTCTTCCGCGATCTGAAGAATGGGTTTGAGTTTGCCTGCCTGCGCGATCTCGATATCCGAGGGCACGGGGCGCAGGAGTTTCAACCTGGTGGGTGCGAATGGGAACTTTTTCCCCTTCGGGGACGATGTGACGGCGGGCTTTTTTCCGTTCGTGGAATGTGTTGCGGCTGTCACTTTCTTCATGACCGGTTTCCTGGCCGGGGCTTTCTTCTTCGGTGTAGCCTTCTTTGCTCTGAGCTTGGTTGCCATATCTTCTCCTTTGTGGATGGATGGGATTGAAAATTCCAGAGTGCGATGTTCCCATTATCGAAAATTTTCACAAATTTGGCAATGGATTTCCGTCACTTCTTTGTCACATAGTTATCAGGGTACCCACGTTTTCTCCATTTAATGCCCTTGCCAGGTGATGATCTTCCTCTGCCGAAAAGATTTGCGCGGTCAGCCCCGGCACTTCGCGGACGAGTTCCAGCATTTGCTCGACTTTGGCCGCCATCCCGCCGGTGACATCTGCGCTGACGGAGCCTCCCACCTTTTCCCGCATCTTTTCATAGACTTCCGGCCTGATCTCCTTTACGAGGCGGGTTCTGGCTGGGAAATCGTCCCATACCCCCGCCTCAATTCCGGCCAGCAGGATGCGGTTGGGAAAAAGCTGTCTCGCGAGGTGCATGAACAGATCCTCGGTGGAGAGGATCGTGCCGCCGCGCACCTCGTCGAAGGCTACGTCACCGTGAATGACTGGCAGGATTCCGTTTGCCAGCGCCATGCGGATGGGCGTCGTCTCCCACAGCGAAACCTGTGCGTCGCTTGCGAGGACTGCTGAAGACGGCGGAAAAGCCATTGCCGGTATGCCTGCCTTGTAAAGCGCGTTCATCACATGCACGTTCAATTCACGCGCCTGAATCCAGACCTCGGCGAATCCCTTCCAGCCGGAGGCATCGCGCACACCATCGCGCGTCCCATACTTTTTGCCGGAGGTATGCCCGAAGGAGCCGGAACCATGCCCAAGGATGAGACGCGGCTTCGAAGCGGGATCAGTTTCCGGGTCCGAAAAAAGAACCGCTGAAATCTGTTTGGCAAGGCTGTCCAGTTTGTCAAGTCGAGGGGTGTAGGGGCGATCCTTGTCCGTGATCAGTGATCCACCCAGTTTGAGAAAAATAAGTTCAGCCATGCGGGCAATTTTACACTGTCTTTGATGGAGTGCACTGATTTTGCACTCCATCGTCATGCTATAATCCCGCGTGCTTATGGACATTCATGCCGGAATACTGGCCGCCGCTTTGCTTGCCGCCGTGGGCGCATATTTCATTGCGCGGGCAGGCATTCGCTCGATCCAGGCGGCGCGAAAGTTGACTTTTTATCGTTTGCGAAAACAGCGCACCGCGGGAGGCTGGCGGTTGTTTTTCTTCGCGCTGTTCCTGTTTGGTTTTGCGTTTTGGCTTCCATTCTATGGCGAACCGAAAATCTTCGAGGTCTTTCCGCCTTCGCCCACTCCCAGCCTGACTCCCACGATCACCCTCACGCCGACCATCACGCTGACGCCAACCATCACATTGACGCCGACCATCACGGATACCCCCTCGGTGACGGATACACTTACGCCAACCTCCACGCCGTTTTTGCCGCCCGCGATCGAAGCGCTTTTCGAGAGCGTTGTCACGCCCAACCCGCAGGCTATTTTCAGCCCAATCCGATTTTCAACAGAGTATGATGGGATTAATGCGATCAACCCACAGACGGTGTTTCAAAACCCAGTGGGTCACATGTATGGCGCGTTTTCCTACGATGAGATGATTCAAGGTGTACAGTGGACCGCGCTGTGGTTGTACGAAGGTAAACTCGTACATCCTGATACACATCCTTGGGGGACAATACCAGGTGAAACGACGGGCGGCTATGGTTACACCGATTGGAATCCCGACCCGGGCGAATGGCTTCCCGGAACGTATGAAGTGCAAATCTTTGTCGGGTTGGATTGGAAGGTGGTGGGACAGTTTATCGTGCAGGGCGAACTGCCGACACCCATCGAGACCATTACACCCAGCCCGACGGTTACGCCCATTCCTTCGCGCACGCCCACCCAGGCGGCTTCTCCGGCAAAAACAATTGCACCAACAACTTCAACTCCATAAGGACACATCATGCTTGCATTTCAGGATTTCTATCCAGACCACATGGCGCATTGCTGCGGCTGCGGCCGATTGAACGAACACGGACACCAGATCAAAAGTTTTTGGGATGGGGAAGAGTCGATTTGCCATTTCCAGCCCAAGCCTCATCACATTGCCATTCCCGGTTACGTTTATGGCGGACTGCTTGCGTCGCTGATTGACTGTCACGGCACAGGGACTGCCGCCGCGGCAGGTTACCGCGCTGAAAACCGTGAAATGGATACCGAGCCGCCCCTGCGCTATCTCACCGCGTCCCTGCACGTGGATTATCTCAAGCCCACGCCGCTTGGCATCATGCTGGAAGTGCGCGGCAAAGTGAAGGAAGTGAAAGGCCGCAGGGTCACGATTGAAGAATGGATTTTAGCCAACGGTGAGGTCACCGTGAGAGGGGAAGTGGTCGCCGTCCAGGTGCCGGACAAGATGGTGCAGGAGTTGTTGCAATCTTCGCGCTGAGCGGAGGACGAAGTCCGCAGTCGAAGCGCGGGTAACCTGAAACATGAAATTTGCAGGTAACCCGTCCTTCGACTGCGGGCCTCACAAAGAACGTTCGGCTCTCCGCTCAGGACGAATCGTTCGCGCTGAGCGGAGCGCAGCGAAGTCGAAGCGCAGTGACTTGGGGATATTAAGCTTACTTTTGATCCCGTCCTTCGACTGCGCTCGTCGCCGTCGCTCCTCACTCCGCTCAGGACGAATAGTATTCCCTCATCGGCTTGAAGTAAAAATCCTCCCAGCCTTTTTCATAACCCTCAGCCTGCCCCTCGGGGATTTGAGTGTGGATAATGGTTAGCTTTGTGCCGCCAGCTACTGGTTCAAGCAAGACCTCCACGCCAGAGTCATCTGCGCCTTCGGGGAATTCGCTTGTGTGCCATGCCTGCAAAATGCGGCGGTTCTCTTCGAGTTCCAAAAACGTTCCCCAGATGTATCCATCCCAGGCGGTGAATTCGCCGCCCACACGGCCATCCACTTTGGCGGGGCTTCCTGTCATGGCTGTGTGTCCATCTGTGGAGAGCCATGCCCGGTAAATCTCTTCAGGTTTGGCCGCGAATGTCTCAACCAGGGTAAGTTCGTTTTTCATGCTTTCTCCATGTCGTGTTATACCGCGCGAATTTTTCTTTTCGCTGTGATCTCTCCCGCGATCTGCGCGGCCAGCCGCGCGTTGTTCAACAATAAAGCAAGATTTGCGCGCAATGATTTTCCTTCGGTCAATTCACTGATTTGATTCAACAAGAAGGGGGTCAGAGCCTGACCGTGAATATGACTCGCCACCGCTTCGGCGGATGCTTTGGCGATCACCGGCTCCATCTCGGACTTTGGAATTGCTTCCGTTTCAGGGACAGGATTCGTCACGAGCACCGCGCTCCGCATCCCCAGCCTCCAATGCGCTCGCGCAAACTCGGCGATCTCTTTCGGCGTATCCAGACGGACACTGACGCCAAGTCCGCTTTCGCGTGAATAGAAGGCGGGGAATTCGTCGGTTTGGCAGCCGACGACCGGCACGCCCATCGTTTCCAAATATTCCAGCGTGGCAGGCAGATCGAGAATGGCCTTGGCTCCCGCGCAGACAACGATCATCGGTGTTTCGGCGAGGGCGCGCAAATCGGTCGAAATATCGAACGAGGACTCTTTGTGCACGCCGCCGATCCCGCCCGTGGCAAAGACTTGAATCCCGGCATTGTGCGCGGCGAACATCGTCCCGGCGACGGTAGTTCCACCGCTCATCTTCTTGACGATGGCTGTGGCGAAGTCGCGGTGACTCACTTTCAGTGTGGAGTCTGATTCGGAAAGCCTCACCAGTTCCTCGTCCGAGAGACCGATGCGGATTTCCCCATCGAGCAGGGCAATGGTAGCGGGCACCGCATCCCCTTTGCGGACGGCGGCTTCCATGTCCCGCGCGAGTTCGAGATTACGCGGGCGGGGAAGTCCATGCGTGATGACAGTCGATTCGAGGGCGACGATGGGCGTCGAAAGATTTAACGCGCGGGAGACTTCGGGGGAAAGGATGCTGTTTCTATTTTCCATCTTGTATATGTGGGTTGATATTTTGAATGGCGCTCTGGATCGCTTCGATGGTTGGTTTGTTTTTGTCGAAGGTTTCTTTTTTACTGGCGAACATGTGCTGCGCGGTGAGTAGTTCTTTTCTAAAGGCGCGCAGGATGTCTTTGGCAATATCCTCGGGAGTTCTTGTCATGTATCTTCTGAGTTCTTCAATATTTTCCGGATCAAGGTTGGAAAGTTCCTTCCAGGAGAGCGACCTCGTTTTTGTAAATTTCGCAAACACCACATCATGGATCAATTGCATGAACTCTTTTCTTTTGGCAAATTGCTTTTTGCGTTCGATGCCGGATCTCTTGGCGGCGTTTTCTCTTGCCAACTGCCAGGCTTCCTTGTGCTTTTCAAGGATGATGGTTGACGGAAGTTTCCACGTGCCGATGTCAATCCACATCAATTGAACGCCCAGCTCTGCGGCTCTGGCTTTGAATTCGGGTGTGTAGAATCTTTCGGTAATTTTCGACCTGGGCTGAAAATCCGGGATTTTGTTCGTGCGCAGGACGGCGCGTTGCTGGCCGGTCAACTCCGATTTCAGGGTGTTGATCTTTTGATCGGCTTCATTGGTCTGGTCGATTTCTTTTTGCCCGATGTTTGCCAGGATCTCGTTCAACGTGCTTTTTGTGATCAGGTCTTCCAATTCACCCAGCGCCAATGGCAGGATGGTGGAAGACCATGGGAATTTGCCGTTTGCTTCTTCGCCCCTCACATCGCCCACCTGGACGATTTGTTTGTAGACCAGTGAATGGATCGTCTCTTCGCTGATGGAAGATGTATTGCCGGCGTTCCCGGTATTTTCTTCGTTTCTTTTTACGCTGAAAATGATCTTGATGTCGTGCGCTTCGATGGGAATTCCGTCCTTGGTGCGCGTGATGATGGACAGGTTTTTGATGAACTGATCCTTCAGGTCAATGATGGCATATTGGGGCGCGTCGCCGTTCATTCCGATCTCACGGATTCTTTCAAAGCCTTCCAATACCCAGGGTTTTGAACGCGCGAGGAGCACTTCGGGCGTCCCATTGGGATGCTCGGCCACCGCCACATTATCGAGATTGACCTGGACGAATCCCGGCCCGCCGATCAGCAGGATGGGGGAGTTCATGTCGCTTTGTTTGATGCGGCCTTCGTCAATGGTGATCTTTGCCTTGCCGGAGCCAAACGTGATGTAGGAGAGGAAATCCTCCGCGGTCTGCTCGTCATCCAGTTCAAATATATCCGTCAGGTAATGCGCCGCGGCTCTCCTTGCAGTGAAATACGGCACTGCCAGGATGGGCAGGTATTTGAGAAAACTCATCGCTACAACGTATAACGAGCGTTGTTCGGGTACGTAATAATGGATCAGGATGTCCAGCCCGCTTAGAATCACCCAAAGCAACCCATAAAAAATGAGAACCCTCTGCGCCCTTTTTAACGCGTGAACTTCGGTGAGACCGTAAAAATCCTTGGAATTGGGTTCCCTGGTGCTCGGAGGTTTCATGGTTGTTTGTCCTTTTGCCTGTACATCAGGGAAGCGTTGTTATCCTGGAGCCACTTCAGGAAATCATCCATCTTCCGTATCTCATCCTCCAGGTTACTCTGGACGTTGTGATCGGCCACCACCGAACTTTTTACCTCCTGAAAGAGAAGTTGCAGTGTGCTGTAGGGATTTTGAGAAGGGCGCGGTTTTGTGAAAAACGGCCTGCTTGCCAGTTCTGCAAAAGACTTCAAGGCCTCTTCGCGAGCGGAAGTATCGATCAGCGCTTCCCACTCTTCAAGTTGTTTTTGTTCCTTTTTGGCGTTGCCAAGCCAGTCTGTTTCCCAAGCCTGGATGATCTTTTCTTCCAGAGCGGGGTCGAAGTACAGGCAATGGAATTTCACCTGTTCCACTTGAATCCCGCGGTCGAAAAGATATTGGGCCTCCGGGCTAAAGGTTTGCCCGCCTGTTGGCACGCCGGTATCGTTCAATTCAAAAACCCTGGTCTGTTGCAGTCTGCGGTTGATCATTTCTTCGATGGTTTGCAGTCCGCTCACTTTTTCAGAGGTAAACAATTCCGAAAACTTAAACTTTCGCACATACTCGCGCCACAAGTTGATCGTGAGATGCGCGGGCAGGCGATTCCAGGGCAGATGAACGGCATTGTCCCCATTTCCCACCTGTACCATCTTTCGGACAATTGCCTTTTCGACGGCCTCCCGATTGAAGCCATATCTTGAAATCACCTGAGCATCCGGGTCCTCAACGCCCGCCTCCGGTTTCTGGACCGAGAATTTGATGCTGATCCCCAGAACGACTTCAAAGCCGTCGCGGGTCAGGCCGCTGGTTTCCTGCCGCCGTTTCTGCACACTGACGTATTGTTTGTTGAACTCTGTCGGCGGCGCAAACGGCTGGTCACCGGGGATTGGGCCGATGGCCTGGAACTGGGTCCGCAAGTCGACGGTCCCGGCGATGTATTCGCCGCGGCGGGTGAAGGTGATCCCTGGGCCAATTGTGTCGCGGATTTCCGTGTCCGTGCGCAGGACCGCCGCGCTGGCCGTATCCACCAAAATGACGCCGCTCCCGCGTTTCTTTTCCTCCCCTGCGCGCAGGATGATTTCGCCGTTCTTGATGAACAAAGCCGGGCCGTCCGCGCCGGAATTGACCCTGTGATAAATTTCATGGCGTTCCTGGGGTGTCTTGACTGGCAGGACAAATTGGGAGAAAAAATACACCCAGCGATCAGAAAGCACGAGCACGACGATAATGTCAACCAGAAAGGATGCGGTTGAGGTAAGCAGGTCGGGCCGGATCTTCAACAGCCAAAGCGCCAAATGCCAGACGGCGGTAACGATGATCACGATGCCCACAGGTGTAGTGAAGAGGGACCCTAGTTCGCTGAATATTTTTCGCATCGGGTATGATTTTATAACAGAATTCAATAAAGTGGGAACTGCTTCAAAAGTCAGAAATTGTGCCGAAATATTGTCATTTGTATTCAGCAAATTTGTGACGAAAATGGCTTGACAATGAAGATTGGAAAAGTATATACTGTTTTTATGATGTCATGAATTTGGATTGGAATTATATGACTGGAGGGTACAAGTGGCTGACGTATTTGAAAATACTGAAAGAAAAAATATACATGAGCCCATAGAGGGCCCGGCAGATGATTGCCTGGGTAGACAAGCACTTGCCCAGACTATTTGGGAGCGTTTGTTAAGCACTTCCTGTCCACAATCGATTGGAGTTTATGGAGGCTGGGGATCTGGGAAAACAAGCCTGCTGAATCTAATTGCACGAATTAACGACGCAGACAACTATTTGCAGCTCGAAATGATCAATGCGTGGGAATATGAAAACACGGGCAACCTTCTTACACCCGTTTTAGTTCGTCTGGAGAAAATGGCATTGGGTGATGAATTTAGACAACACATTACTCGCATATGGAAAGTGACATCCATGGGGTTTGTTGAGTTATTGTTGCATAAGACAGCAAATGTTGGGCTGGAGGATGTTAAAAAATATATCGAACTAAGCAAAACGGCAGTAGATGAAATTAAGGAAGCAAAAAAGGATTTTGAAAAACTGGTAAAGCGCGTGTTGCTGGTTAAGAACAAGAAAAGATTAGTATTCTGTATTGACCTATCTATTACCCACAACTTGAACGCGAGTCTCGGCAATCAGATTCCAAGTTGCAGCCAAATCTTGTAATCTTTTCCATCCGCGCCAAATAACGACAATGCCTGGTTCGCCATCAGATTTGCGCCCCAAGAAACCGCC
>JACRLC010000107.1 GCA_016235425.1 Chloroflexota bacterium
TGTAAACGAGAATTTCTATACGCTATCTTTGTCGTTTCAACCGACACGAATGTCAGGACTTACGTGGCGGTACTTTTCCAATTTTTGTCAGGATTTAGCTGTCGGTAAAATGTCAGCTATGTACTGTCGGTTCGGAGATAGTGTTTTGGCAGAGGCGAGAGTTGATGAAAACCGTGAGATACACATAAAGTTTCGGACAGATTTTCTCGCCTGTGAAGGGTGATCCCATTCGTGTAAGGCAGTTCAGAAAATAACAACAAGGCGACTTACTTTCAAGTCGCCTTGTTGTGTTTAAATAAGGAACTCCCCGGCTTTGAAAAGCAGGGGAGTGGGGCATGATCGTTTATGGGAGTTGACTCGAATACTGGTAAACGAGTATTCCGCAAGATAAAGAAAATTATTATTGATTTTGACGTTTTATCCCATATCTGGGGGCTATCCTGTGGTATGTAGTGGTGTAGGACGGAATTTATACCCGTATACATGATATATGCCGCATTGGGGCACTTACAATGAAAATCTGATCCTTAAAATCAAGTAATGCTTTTTGATGGGATGATCTGTAATTGGTCCGTTACTTTCCATTTCGGGACACGCAACATTCATAGCACTTCATCCTCATACAATATCTCATATTTATAGCCCTGCTCGGTCAGGAATCTTTGGCGGTTGGCGGCGAAGGTTTGGTCTACGGTTTCGCGGGTGACAATGGTATAGAAATGTGCCATTGCGCCATCAGTTTTGGGACGTAGAATCCGTCCAAGCCGCTGGGCTTCCTCCTGGCGGCTGCCGAATGTGCCAGAGACTTCGATGGCAACGCTGGCGTCTGGCAGGTCAATGCTGAAGTTGGCGACCTTCGAGACGATCAGCGTTTTCACTTCTCCCGTGCGGAACTGTTCGTAGAGTTTCTCGCGCTCGCGCACAGGAGTCGCGCCGTTGATCAGCGGAGCATTCAGCCGCGCGGCGATTTCGTCCAACTGGTCGAGATACATGCCGATGACCAGGGTGCTCTCGCCCGCGTGACGTTTTAGGATGGAATGCAAGATCGGCAGTTTGCGCGGATTATGCGCCGCCACCGAGTATTTCTGGCGCTGAGGCGCAAGCGCGTATTCCATGCGGACGGTTTCGTCCAGCGGCGCGCGGATTTCATGGCAGAAGGCGGTTGCAATCCAGCCTTGTTTTTCCAAATCCTTCCACGGCACATTGTATTTTTGCGCGCCAATCAACGAAAAGACATCGCCTTCCATGCCGTCTTCGCGTACCAGCGTGGCGGTCAGTCCCAGTCTGCGGCGCGCCTGAATTTCAGCCGTGATGCGAAAGGCTGGCGCAGGCAGTAAATGCACTTCGTCGTAGATAATCAGTCCCCAGTTGCGAGCGCTGAACAATCCAAAATGTGGGAACTCATCCGAGCCGCGCTTGCGGTAGGTCAAAATCTGATAGGTGCTGACCGTCACTGGTCGAATGTCTTTTTGCAAGCCCGAGTATTCGCCGATCAAATCTGCCGTCAGCGAGGTTTTGTCCACCAGTTCGTTCATCCACTGGCGGACCGCCACCGTGTTGGGAGTCAAAATCAGCGTGGAGGTTTGCAGTTGCGCCATCGCCGCCATGCCCACGATGGTCTTGCCCGCGCCGCAGGGCAGCACGATCACGCCGCTCCCGCCGCGCGCCGAACCGTCCGCGTGAAAAATTTCGGCGGCTTCGGTCTGGTAATGCCGCAGGATAAATGGTTTGCCGTCCAGCGTGGATTGGCGCAGGGTAATCGGCAAATCCTCGCCAGGGGCGTAGCCTGCCAAATCTTCGGCGGGATAGCCAATTTGCAACAGCGCCAGTTTCAGGTGTCCGCGCCTGCCCGAAGCGACCAGTGCGCGGCGCGCATCCAGCCGCTGTAAATACACTTGTGTTTTTTTATGGTTGAGAATTTCCACCATCAGCGTGGCATCATCGCTGGTGACGATTAGATTTTCCCCCTCACGCACCAACTTTACGCGCCCGTAGCGCCCCACATATTCTTCGATGTCGCGGGTCACGTTGGCGGGCAAGCCGTACTTCGAGAAAGCCTCCAAGCCAGCCAAAATTTCCGCGGCGGTCAAGCCCGAAGAAGCCGCGTTCCACAGGGAAAGCGGCGTGATGCGATAGGTGTGAATATACTCAGGCGATTTTTCCAGTTCGGCAAAACGCGCCAGCGCATCGCGCGCCTCTTCGTAACGCTCGTTCTGCACTTCAAGCAGGATGCTTTTATCGCCCTGCACGATTAATGGATTGGATGGGGATGGCATGGGGTCTCGTGGTACGTGGTGATTGGTAAGTGGCGCGCCTTGAGTTTATTCGATTTCAATGGCAAACGCATCGCTCAATTTTTGAATCGCCTCATTGAAGTGGGTCTGTTCCTTTTGTTGGATTTGAATGGCGCGGATTTTCGGGTCGGCTTGAAAGGGACAGCGCAATTCGGCGAGCATCTTTTGAACGGATGTGAAGGATTCTTCGTCGGGGAATTGATAGCTGACGGAGACGCTCCGACTCACCTTGACTTGCTTCGGTTTCCTGTGAGCTTTTTCCTGCGCTGATTCTTTGGGGAACAGGCTGATGGCGGCTTCCGCGAGAGGGGCAAACCCGCCTGTCGGATGCTGAATCCGCAGCGGGGCGCAGGCTTTCGCTTCCAGCGTGGAAAAAAGCCCATCGTCTGCACGCACCAGCCGCAGGGTTGGGGTGATGCGCTCCGCTGTAAATTTATCCGCTTCGGGAATCTCATCCACACTTTCCAAAAGCGCGAATCCTTCGTAAAGCGTGAACTGGTCGGCGTGACCAGCCCATTCCTCTAATTCCACTTTTACGTTGGGAGGCAGACTGCGCCCGCCGAGTTTTTCCAATAGGGCAGTCACGTCCAGGTCGGGCTGGCGCACCTGCTCGGCGGCGGCGAAGGTCTTCTTGAGTTGAAAGATGCCCACGTAGGCGCTGTGTCCGCTGTTTGGGTTGGAAACCTGCTCGCCCAGCGCGGACACCTGCTGGATGATTTGCGCAGGATAAAAATCCGATTCGATGACGACATCAAAATTAGGTTGCACGGTGAGTCGCGGCTGACTCTCCGCGCCGCTCATCAAACGCAAAAATCGTTCGTTGACTCGAAACGCCTTGAGCATCCCGCGCGTTGGCAGGAGTCCCTTGTGTGGCGCGGGGTTGTAAGCCACGTCCACAAAGCGCATGGTGAGCGGGATGTTTTCGAGAAAGCGCTCCACGTAGCGACCTTCGACACGCTCGAAGCCGTCGGGTGCGTCATCGGGGATGGGCTTTTCGTTGTGCGACCATTGTTCTTTGCTCTCGTAAAAATTGCCATAACGGGTAATCGCTTTTTCCCATTTGTCTTTGGGCGGGTTCTTTGGGATGAGAAAGTAGGGATGCTCGGCTTTGAGATATGCCACCAGCGATTCAACGCTGAGCCATTGATTGGGGGGACAGGTCTTGAGCACATCCAGCAGGAATTGGCGGATTTCAGGGAATTTCAACGTGGGCATAAGTCCAGTGCCAGAGCCCCAAGCGCCAAATGAGTCCAATTCGCCCAGTATGGCGGTCTCATAAAACTCGTTCTTTCTGTAGCCGCCGTACTCGCTGTGAGATTTGGCTTGGATGAGCGCGTCCAGAATTTTCTTTTCCTGCCCAGCGGGTGAGAGTTTGAGAAATTTACCCAGGTCGGATTTGTTAACCGTGATAAAGTTTTCGATAAAAGACGGCTCGGAACTGGTGTAACCGCGATATGTGCCTTTGACATCATAATCAACCAGTCCCAGATGCAAGGCGAGGTCATCGATGAAGTCGATCCATTGCGCGCCACCAGTTTCCTTTGATGCATTGACCAGTTCGGAATCTCCCATGAGTTTGGCAATGCGGACTGAATCGGGGCGCGGGATCTGGTTGGTGCGCGTCATGCGCTTGACGCTGTTCTCGCCAACATAATCGAGGTAGGTGAACAGGTCGCGCAGGAGGTCGCGCTCGTTGGAAAAGGTGCGGAGTTTTTTAGGGTCGAGGGTGTGGAGTTTCATGTGCCAAGTTTCAAGTTTCAGGTCGAAAGTCGAAGGACGCCATTGGGTGACTTTTGACCTTCGACCTTTGACGTATTAAGGTTTGACGGTTTTCGTAACGAAGCCTGTTTTTCTGAGGACTTTTTCAACGCTGGAACGGAACTCTGAGGGGAAGGCGATAAATTCGTCGCTGATGACGATGGCGTTTTGTCCGAGATCGCGCTCCAGTTGGACGCGCAGGTTCAGGTCGCGGACGCGGGCAATGAGCAGGTTTTCGTGCAAGATGGTCTTGCCCCATTTTTCGTTGACGGCGTCGAGGGCTTTTCGGAAGGCGGGGATGTTTTTTGCCAGCCAAAGCGAGAGGGGAGAATTTCGCTCTTGGGGTGTTGCGCGTCCCAGTTTGATGGGGCTGGGCGTGGCTTGCAAAATATTATTTTTCACCGTGAGATGGGTCAGGGCATTGAGCAGTTTGAGGGAGTGGGTCGGGATGAGGCGCAGGTCAATGTTGACCGAATCCGCTTTGGGATTGGATTCAATCCCTGAAACTGAATCAGGCTGGGGGGCGGCTGAATCGGTTGAATCCTGTATGGGGGTGGGGCGGTACACGAAAGCAGAATCCGCTTTCAGCCGCGAGAAGAGTCCCAATTCCCAGCCTTGATGCAGGATTTTTTCAGCAGGCAAAACCTTGCCGCCGAAGCAGTAAATCTTGAGCGCAGGGTCGAGGCTTGCGGGGCGCGCCCACTCGTCGGGGGAAAGATTATCCAGTAATTTGAGGGTGGCGCGGGTGGGAGATAATGAAGCGGGGACGCTGCAGTTGGTGATATTGAGCGACAGCCACCAGGCGCGTACTTGCCAATCTTGCAGGCGCGCGGCGGAAAGTGGCTGTCCGTCCAGATGGATTGTGCCATTCTTGATTTCGAGTTTTACGTGGTCATTGGGGAAGGCTGGTCCGCCGCCAATTAATTGAAGCAGTTTTTTGCGGACGGTGGTATCGCTGGTTTCGCCGCGTTCAGCGTTTGTGACGACGGGCAGAAGCGCAGGCAGGTATGGGACGAATTCGGGCGGCAGGGCAAAGCGCCAGCGCTCCAGTTGAACGGTGTCGCCGCGCAAGTTAACTTCTGCCATGATGAGCAGTCCGCGTCGGACGAGGTTCTTTTTGACGGCATCGAATGTGACTTTGTATTGCTGGGTGTATGTGCCGTGATAATGTCTGCCCGACTGCGCGGCGCTGCCATACAGCCGCTCGAAGAAGGCAACGTTCACTTCGCCTGTTTGGTGGAGCAGGTGCAGTGTGATGATTTCTTCTGCGCTGAGAGCCTGCATGGACTCAGCCACGCCGATGGAAGAGACAAAAAAACTGGCGAACGAAGTGCGTGATGTTTCACCAAGCCCGAAGCCGCGCGCTTTGCGAATAGCGTTCAGGTCAACATCTGGCAGGTCGGCGCACATGCTTTGCAGTAGATTGGGTATGGACATTCAGCGATTGTATGGGAAGATGGTGGGGGTGTCAAATGTTCGCTGGCGTTCAAAATTGATGTATCATGGATTTCAAAACGGAAGGAAGAGTCTCTGATATAGACTCAAACGGCTCTTTTTACGTTTGACAATCAAGATATTCAACCCAAAGGAGTATTCCATGCCCGCTCCCACCCCAACATCCGTTTATCAAATCAAAGTCACGCTGAACGATTCCAAACCGCCCATCTGGCGCAGAGTCCTGGTCGAAGATACGACCACGTTGAGCAAACTCCACACCATCCTGCAAACCGTCATGGGCTGGATGAACAGTCACCGGCACCAGTTCATCATTGACGATGAATATTATGGCGCTGGCAGGCTGGCGGCTTGTTCCTTCATCCAGGTGACGCGAGCCAACAACAGCAATTCCAGGCTGCCCTAACAATGCCTTCTCGCCCGCATAAAATAAAACAGCGGGCGCAGCTTCTTTTAATCGCTGACGATAGCGTTCGGGATAATCTTTGTCGGCGCGAGTGATGACAAAGATGCCGCGCTGGATGTATCGCTTTGACTGTGTGACAAGCTATTTGAGAAGATTAAGCAAATTCTCTCTTGTTAGTAGTTCAAGATCATTTGGCGAGGCGATAAACGGGCGGACATCATCTACTGCCTGTTCCCAAGGTGTGGATTCGATTTTCTTGCGCACTACTTCGCGCCAGTTTTGTAACGATAAAGTTCCTCCAGACCAGCTGGTCTGTTTCAGTGCATTGTTGAGCAAGTCCAAATTGGGAACGGGCCATTCCTTGTCGCTCAAATACCACATTATGTCGTACAGGTCACGTCCTTTGAAATAGGGCCTTTGCAAGATCGCATGGAGTTTGCCAGCCAGCAGAGACGACTGATCGTGATGCTGTAAATTAAGCAACACATGGCGGCGGACCAACGATGTTGCCAATTTAGCTCCAGTAGGGGGATTGGTGTCAACTTCAAGTTTTACAGCCAGCACTTCATCCCGATGAGGGGACAGACTTAATTCAAACAAAAGGTTGGGAAAACGTACGAAAGCGCTGTGAACTGTTTTTCCATCATTCACCTTGAGTGTGACGGTATAACCCTGTGCTTCCAGATCTTTCCGAATGGATTGTAGGTATGCACGGAAATTGTAGGTAGTAGGATTCCCTTCAAGAGCAAAATCCAAATCTTCGGAAAATCGTCGGAGCGAAAAAAGAAATCGCAGTGCTGTGCCGCCATGAAAGGCAAGCGCGGTCATGGCGCCTGCTCGTTGCAAACTTTGCAAGATCAGTGCCTGTAAATATTCCCGTGTCAGGTTGCGAGCCTCATTTGGATTCTGAACGGGTTGAATCAGTGTTGCCAGGTATTCCTTCACTGTAACTCCTTATATTCATTTTCTTCCTGTAATGCCAATGAAGCAACTTGACTGGCAACTCGTTTCCACTTGGGCTTGGCTGCCCGTTCTGCAAATTCCTGTAAACGCCTCAAATCCAAGCGCTCCAGATTTTGCAATCGAAGTTGTGTAAGGTATATCTCTTTATCTGATCCCTGTGTCAGGTGTGCAAGATCGAGGATTGCTTTTTCAGGTTGAGCGATAAAAGCAAACTGTCCTTTTACGACTTCAACGGATTGGTAGCCGAAGAATAGTCGGGGAGCAAGATGTTGAAAGAGAAACCCGCCGTCCCATTGCGAAGGACGCGTCAACGCCACACTGAAGGTGCGGGGTACATATTCAGGGATCAAGCCATAATATGCCAGGGCAGAAGTCCCGCTGACATAAGAACCAGGCACAAGAGCATTGGCAAGTAAAAATGGATGCGGTGTGACTTTGTTGTAGGGAGGCACAAGGGTATATAGCCCGCGCCGCAGTTGACGAATCTTGCCTGCGCGCGTCCAGCGTGAGAGCTGGCGACGGACATCGCTGGGATCCACATTCCCAACTAATAGTAAGCCTGTTTCAAAAAACGGCTGATCTCCCACCAGAGAAAGAATATCCTCAAATCTCATGCAGTTATTATGCCATAAATGGCAAGCTATTGCAACGAAATAAGGGTGGCACGATTGACTGGGTTACGATGGCAAATTGATCAGATGGTGGTGGCCCATTTCCGCGCCGAGGGAACCCCTCTTATTGAGACTGTACGGTGTAACCAGATATAAATCGCTGCAACTTAACGGCTCTTTCATAACCTTGACCAGCTTTTCCAAATAATCCACCAGCATGCCGACAGAAGTTCCCCGTGTTCATCCACGCCCGCAACGATTCATCGTCGCACAAATCTCGGCTAAGAATTTCTTTGGATTAAGAATTCATTGAGCTTTCCAGCCTCGATGATTATTCCTAGTCCTGGCAGATCAAGTGCTTCAAGTTTGCCTTTTCGGATCCAGGCTCTGATCTGTTTGGAAGTGGAATGACAAATCTGGGCAGCTTGATGAACGGTGAAATAGTTGCCGCGTGGGATGAAAATGGGGAGGATGTTCGGTTTTGTAGTCTCGATGAGTTTGTCACTCTCCTTTCCTTCCCGAACCTTTCTGCCGTAGACTGCGATTAGACGAAAAACAGTCCTTAATGCGTCTTCCGCCTTTTCATTATCGCGGATGGCAATGTACTCCAGTGACTTCTTGTGTGTACTCAAAAAATCAAAGAGATCCTTTGCCTGGTCCGATGCAAGTTTGATTTGGTTTTCCAGAGTCGAAATGCCATCAGCTGTTTCAGAAGAGAGTTGATACGTTGGCGAGCCAATCAGGAAACCGTTGGACTGCCAGACATCGTTTGCTCGCATTTGTTCAAGAAGCTCGAGTGCGTATCCTGCATAGAGATGTGCAACAACGCGAACACCTGCATCCCAGACAACTATTCCTCGGCACTGCCAATCCTGCTGTTGAAGGGGTGTGAGCCAAGAAGGACAACTCGGTGGGGAACTGAAATATCCCTCGAAGTTGAAATGTATTCCCCATGTATTTTGAACTAGAACCGTGGAACAATTCATCATGATTGCCTGCCAGAAGAAAAATGTATTGATAGGGTCAGTATAAAGCAGGCAGGTTCTGGGACTGGAAGGACTGTCGGTTACTGCAAAAAGCGGCGTGATCGTTTACGGGAACTTTTTAAACGAAAACACCCCTATACATGGGGTGTTTGTTCATTTCTTGATAGTTTATTCTCTATGTGGTGGGTATAAATCAGCGCGGCCTAAATTTATACCCGTACACGATCAATCCCCGCTCATCCCCGTCGTTCCTCATCTTGCGGGTGACCATCTCAACCGGCATTCCAATCTCAACACGATCGTTATCCACATCGGTCAATTGTGCGGTGACCATCGGGCCCTCTTCAAGCTTTACAATTGCCACTGTGTAGGGAGCGTTGGTATCATAACCAGCAGGGGCTTCGTAAATTGTGGTGTACGAATATACTTCGCCCTTGCCGCTAAATGTGTAGAGTTCTTTTGCTTCGTCGCCGCAATTCGGGCAGACGTCGCGCGGTGGAAAAATTTTGGCGTCACAATGCGGGCAAACCTCCCCGACCAGCCCATAGCGTTGTTTCTTGAGTCTCCAATGTCGCGGTATTTCCATTCTGTTTTCCTTTCTTCGACGCTAATTCTATCCCGCGGGACTCTCAAACACTATCAGGCTTGGGACCTTTCCCAAATGTCAGTTTATTAGAGTGTAAAACCACTGCCTATGGCAGTGAGTAGAGTGAGAAGGTTCTACCGTGAGCAGTAGTTGAGAAGTTGGGTATGATGAGTCTCCCTGGAAGGCGTGCAACCAACCCAAAGGAGAACCCATCATGACCCAA
>JACRLC010000026.1 GCA_016235425.1 Chloroflexota bacterium
AATTGGGTATCCCGACCGACCGCGATGGCCCGTATTGGCTTCTGCAAGGTATCTCGGCGGTTATCGTGACGGCCATGACCTTGTCTTTTGTCGGGTTGCACCCCTTCCCTTTTCAGGAGTTCACTTGTGGGTAATCACCAGACAAAACCACCTTGCAATACGGTTAAGTCCGTGTTTGGGGAATTGCTGTATACTTTTTTCCCAGAAAGAGGCAGGACATGGCCGAAAAGAAAACTACGCCCAAAAAGCCCCCCTCAAAAACGCCCCCCCGCGGACAAAACATCCGCGCCGGGGATCAGAGCATCGCGCTAAAAGGCGATGTGACCGACAGCACCATCATCCACGCGCAGACGGTCGTCCTCGCAGATCGCTTCTGGCGGGACCTCAAACCTGATCTGCCCACAACGGAGTTAAAAGAGGCCACCGCGGCTTATCTCGCCTACCTCACCGACCGGCATTACTACCTCAGCCTGAAAGGCATGGGCGTTTCAGACCGCGTGCCTTTGAGACTCAAACTGCTCGATTTATACGTTCCGCTCAAAGCGCGCCTCGAGCTCCCCGAGGGCGAAACCTGGAAACGCGATCTCAGCCTCGCCGGGCGCGACCTGATTGACGAGGATCAGGAAGACGCGCTCCATCTCGGCGAACCTGCGCCGCTCATCCAAATCCTCGCGTCGCATTCAGGCCTCATCGTCCTGGGCGACCCCGGCGCAGGCAAGACCACCTTCCTGAAATACCTCGCTTTGCGGCTCGCGCGCGGTGAGGGAGAACGAATCAGTTTGGGCGATTTCCTGCCCATTCTCCTGCCCCTGGCCGCGTTTGCCAACGCCCTGCAATCCCGCGATATCCGTCTCGACGATTTCATCGCCGATTACTTCGCCGGCATCGGCGCGGACCTGCCCATCGGTCCGATGTTGAGCGAAGCGCTCAAAGCCGGGCGCGCCCTGATCCTGCTCGACGGCCTCGACGAAGTGCGCGACCTCAACATGCGAAACACCGTCGTCGAGCGCGTGGTGGATTTCTTTACCTTCCACCGCAGGCAGGGCAACAAGTTCGTGCTGACCAGCCGCGTGGTGGGTTACCGCGCCGTGCGCCCCTCCGCGGAGGATTTGATCGAATGCACCATCGTTGATTTCGAGGAAGATGAAATCGATGAGTTCGTCGGCCATTGGACAAACGCCATCGAAAAACAAGTGCAGGGCAACACCGCCGTCGCCCGCGCGGATGCCGAGACGGACCGCCGCGAATTGCTGGATGCCATCCACCAAAACCCCGGTGTTCGCCAGCTTGCCTCCACGCCACTGCTGTTGACCATCCTCGCGCTGATGAAACGACAAGGCGTCTCATTGCCGGAGCGCCGCGTCCAACTCTACGACCAGTACGTCACCACCCTGCTCTCCACGTGGAACCGTGCCCGCAGTCTCAGCGGACGCGCGCCCGGACGCGACCTCGACGAGATTCAGACCGTGCGCGTCCTTGCGCCGCTGGCGTTGTGGATGCACGAGATCAGTCCCGGCGTGGGTTTGGTAGGCAGTGAAGATATGCGCCGCAAGCTCGAAGAGCTCTTCGCCGAACGCGGCGACGTGTCGCCGCACCAGGCCGCGCGCCAATTCCTGATGGATGTGCGCGAACATGCCGCGCTCCTGCTCGAACGCGGACCCGGCGAATACGGCTTCATCCACCTGACCTTTGAAGAATATCTCGCGGCGGTCGCGCTGGCCTTGAAGGGACAGGGAGATTCCGCACCGATCATCGAAACCTTGTCCGCGCATGTGGGCGAACAGGCCTGGCGCGAAGTGACCCTGCTCACCATCGGTTATCTCGGCATCCGCCAGCAATTACCGAAGGTGGGTGGTGAAGTCGTCGAAGCGCTGGTCAACAACAAGCCGGGGCCTGCCGGTGAAGCGGTTGTGCTGGCAGGTGATGCGGTGCTGGATACCTGGCCCGGAGGCGTGCCGCCGCGCAGCCGCGAACGCGTCATCCTTGAGCTTGTGCCGACCATGCAGGATGCAAGCATTCGTCCTGAGTTGAGGCGTCATGCCGGTTTATTGCTGGGACGCCTGGGATGGAGGCCGGGGGATCTGGATCGGTTCGCGGAACTGCCTGCTGGGGAGTTCCAGGCCGGGATCCGGAAAGAAGCGAAGGAAGTCCCTCATAAATATTGGATCGGCAAATATCCGGTCACGAATATCCAATACGCGCGCTTCGTCCAGGAGGGCGGATATCAAAACCGCGAATACTGGAGCGACCACGGCTGGGATTGGCGTACGGGCGCATATGACGAGCGTACGTTGGAAGCCGTGGCGCGCGATTGGCTGGAGCATCGTCCTGTCGCGAAACGCAACATTCCTTATTACTGGCATAACATCGAATTGAGCAACCCAATTGTTCCAGCAGTGGGTGTGAGCTGGTTCGAGGCGGAGGCTTATTGCAATTGGATGGGAAAAAAGATCGTGGCCGTGCCGGAAGGTTACACCGTGCGCCTGCCGCGTGACGAGGAATGGGAGCGCGCCGCGCGCGGCTCCGACGGGCGCGAATATCCCTGGGGCGACGCGTTCGACAAAGGCGCGGCCAACACCTGGGACAGCGACGCGACCGGCTCCGGCCTCGGCGGTACAACCGCGGTCTCGACCTTTCCGCAGGGTGTGAGTCCCGCAGGCGCGTGGGACATGAGCGGAAACGTTTGGGAATGGACATCTTCGTGGTACGATGAAGACAGGAAGTACCGCATCGTGCGCGGCGGTTCGTGGATCGGATATCAATGGTTCGCGCGCACGTCCTTCTGCAACTGGTCGATCCCTTTGATGTTCAACGATGACCTGGGTTTCCGCGTGGTCATTGCGCCAAAGGATTCGTGAGGCAGGCAAGTGGCGAGTAATGAATAACAAGTGGACGAGTTGACAAGCGGCAGGCAGACACGTGAGGAGGAAGCATGGCTGGAAAAAAGAAAAACAATAAAAGCGGCATCCGCGCGGGGGATAACAGCGTGGTCATCGGCGGGAGCGTGAAGGGAAGTAACATCGTCGTTGGCGACAATAACGTCGTGAGCAATCAGAACATCAACCTGGTATCCAGTTTTCAAACCATCTACCGCTATGTTGAAACGCATCCAAAACTTCAACCTGCTAAAAAACAGGATGCAAAAGAAGAACTGAAAGAAATCCAGACCGCGCTCGAACAGCCCAAGCCGGACGAAAACTTCATCGCCCGCCGTTTCCGCAACCTTCAGCGCATGGCTCCCGATATCGTGGATGTGGCGTTCGAGACGCTGAAAAATCCAATTTCCGGTGCGGCAACGGTCATCCAAAAAATCGCAAAAAGAATGGCTGACGAAGCAGGCACATAGCAGTACAATGAAACCGGCGGAACACACCGCCGGTTTTGCTTGTGCCGCAACATGGTTTTTTGAACCGCAAGCAGAAAGATTCGCTGGGTAAGATTCTTCGCGCACTTCACGGGCTTTGCGGTTCAACATCCAAAGCCGGATACCTTACATAATGACTTTGGGACGCAGAAAAACGCTGATTTTCGCTGATGCAAAAAGAAAAATCTGCGTTCTCAGCGTGAATCAGCGTCCAGATATTTAGAGTGTAAAGTAGTCAACATCCAAAGCAAGATTCAAAGACCATCTTGCAGTGCTCGAAAGGAGTCGAAATGGATAGGAAATATTTGACTCTCCTGCTGGCCGCCCTGCTTTTGGCCGGTTGCACTTTGCCATTTGCAGAGACGCCCGCTCCCACCCCGACGCAAATCGTGATTCCCACGTCAACGCCGCAAGCGCCTTCGCCCACAACGCTTCCCCCCACCCTCACATTCACCCCCGTTCCCACGGCAACAGCGACAACCGCGTCCGTTCCCGCGACACAGCCTTCCGGCGGACTGCCTCCGGTCATCAACCCAGGCACCGCGTCCGGGCCGTATGCGGTGATCCTCGTCTTGTCAAACGATGTGCTAAACGTCCGCTCCGCGCCGGGTGCGAACAACAAAATTATCGGCACGCTTGACTACAACGCCACCGGCATCACGCGCACGGGTCCCTGGTCGCAAGTGGCTGGTTCTGTGTGGGTGGAAATTCAAAGCGCCAATGGAGTCCGCGGCTGGGTCAACTCAAATTACCTCACCGAATACATCGCCCCATCCAGCACGTGCGATCCGAAAGTCACCACCCTGATGACCCAACTTGAACAGGCCATTCTCACATTGAACGGCGAGACGCTGGAGTTACTCGTCAGCCCCGCACATGGCATGGACGTCTGGGCGTATCGAAACGGCAGGCCAATCAACTTCGATTCCGAGCACGCGCGCTGGGTCTTTGACAGCACCTATTCCCATAACTGGGGTTCACATCCCGCCAGCGGACAAAACATCACCGGCCCCTTCCACGAAGCAATCCTCCCCAGCCTGGTGGAAGTCTTCAACGTCAGCCACACAACCACCTGCAACGACACCGAAATTTCCAGCTACACCAACACCTGGCCCGAAGAATACGCCAACATCAACGCGGTGAAATCCTACAAACCCGGCTCCCCCGGCGTCGAACTCGACTGGCGCGCCCTGCTCATCGGCGTCGAATACGTCGGCGGCAAACCCTACATCTTCTCCATCATCCAATTCATCTGGACTCCGTAAAATTTGGGAAAAATAGGGGGTAAGAATCTTTCCATCCCGCGCTACTATTAAGCTATACTGTTATTGCAAAAAGTTGCAATAAGGAACCCTATGTCCTGTGGCTCGCTTTACGCTTCTGAACTCCGCGCCCGCGGATACCGCATGACCCCACAGAGGATGCTCATCCTTCACATTCTCCACAGCGCAGGCACGCATCTTTCCCCGACCGAGATATTTGCTACCGCTAAAAAAGAATTCCCCCGCCTGACAGAACCCACCGTCTACCGCACCCTCGATTTCCTCACCGAAAACGGACTGGTTCGCCCCGCGCATCGAGGCAACGGACATCACGTCTACGAGATTGCGCGCCACGAGCATCATCATCTCGTTTGCCGCGTTTGCGGCGGCGAAGTGGAAGTGGAACACAAAGTGCTGGCAAAACTTTATCGTGAATTGGAAACCGCCAGCGGCTATCGTTTGACCGACAGTCACGTGACATTTTTCGGTCTTTGCCCCGGCTGTCAAAAAGGAGATTGACTTGCTTTACTCACCCACCCCCCTGCATATTCCAGACGGCTTTCTGAGCCTGATCGTATCCATCGTTTGCTGGATCATCACCGCCCTCACCCTCGGACTCGCAATTTCAAAAACGGACAAATCCCTCGGCGAAAAACAGGTCCCGCTCATGGGCGTAATGGCCGCGTTCATTTTCGCCGCGCAAATGATCAACTTTCCCATCGCGGGCGGCACGTCCGGTCACCTGCTCGGCGGCGCGCTGGCGGCAATCGTGCTTGGGCCGTGGCCCGCGATGCTGGTGATGACCGCCGTTGTCATGGTACAGGGACTGCTCTTCCAGGATGGCGGCCTGCTCGTGATGGGCGCAAACATTCTCAACATGGGCCTGCTCACCTCCGCCATCGGCTATGGACTGTATCGTTCGGTGCTTGGTGGATCGCGCAGAATGAAATTATCAGTCGCAGGATTGGCCGCGTGGCTGTCCGTCATGGCGGGCGCGCTGGCAACGTCCCTTCAACTATGGCTGAGCGGCACTTCGCAGTTGCAGGTTGTCATCCCGGCCATGCTCGGAGTCCACGCGTTGATCGGGCTGGGCGAAGCGCTCATCACCGTCGCCGCGCTGACCTTCATCTTCCAAACCCGCCCTGATTTGCTCAACGAAAGTTCCAAATCCGCGAAAGGCGGGCGCGGCTGGGTGGTGGCAGGCGCGCTGATCTCACTGGCTGTCGTCCTGCTTTCACCGTTTGCCTCTGCTGACCCGGATGGTTTAAACCGTGTCGCATCTGACCTGGGTTTTATCCAAACCGCGCGGACCGGGCATGGTCCATTGGCAGGTTACACCATCTCCTTCCTCGATTCAGTTTCGGTATCAAGAATTATCGCAGGAACGATCGGTGTGATCGTTGTTGGAGCGATCATCGTTTTAATTGGCCGTTCCATGCAGACGAGGAAAGCATAACCATTCGCCCTGAGCGGAACGACGAGCGACAGCGAGGAGTGAAATCGAAGGGCAGTTTGATGCAAACAAAAACCATCTTGAGACCTGTCCTTCGACTGCACCGCGAAAAGCATGCGGCTCCGCTCAGGACGAACAATCGTAAATCGTAAATCCAAAATCGTAAATCCCCATGCACGCAGATGCCTTCGACCGTTACCACGACATCCAAAGTCCCGTTCACAAGCTTGACCCGCGCGTCAAAGTAGCGACGACGGTGCTGTTTATCCTGTCCAACGCACTGCTCCCTGATGGCGCGTGGATCCCCTTCGGGCTGGCGTGGTTGTTTTTGCTCGCGGCCAATGCACTCGCCGGATTGGGTTTAGGTTACACGTTCAAACGTTCATTCGTCGCGCTTCCATTTGCGCTTGTGGCAGTCACGGTTTTATTTTCAATCCCCGGCAAACCCATCAGCTCATTCCATTTTCTAATGTGGGACCTCACCATCACCGACGCGGGATTGTTGCGCTTTGTGAGCATCCTGATCCGCTCGTGGCTGTCGGTGCAAATCGCGATCCTGCTTGTCGCGGTCACACGCTTCCCGGATTTGATCCACGCGCTCGAACACCTGCGCGTCCCCGCCATCCTCACCACCATCATCGCCTTCCTCTATCGCTACCTCTTCGTGCTCGTGGATGAAGTCTACCGCCTGCTCAGGGCAAGGGAATCCCGTTCGGCGGCCGCGCCAGGCCAGAGGTCGGGTGGAGGCGTGTTGTGGCAGGCGCGCATCGCGGGGCATATGGCAGGTCAGCTTTTCCTGAGGAGTTACGAACGCAGTGATCGCATCTACAACGCAATGGCCGCACGCGGCTACGCGGGTCGTTTGCGGACGTTGAATCCGCACGAGATGAAGTCCAGCGATTATCTCGTCACCGCGCTCGTCGTTGCAATCATTTTCATCCTTCAAATCCTCGGACGACTCTAATGCCCATTACACACGAAACCCAAAAAATTTCCGCGCCCGAATGCGAAGGCGACGTTTTACAGGTGCATGATCTAAACTTTGCGTACCCCGACGGACACACAGCCCTGCGCGGCGTCTCGTTCAACTTATGCGGCGGCGACAAGGCCGCGCTGGTCGGGCCGAACGGCGCGGGCAAATCAACGTTGATGCTGCACCTGAACGGGATTTTGACCGGGCGCGGCGAAATTGAAATTGGCGGCCTGCGCCTCACGCGTGACAATTTGCCTGTCATCCGTTCAATGGTGGGACTCGTGTTCCAGAACCCGGACGACCAACTCTTCTCCCCGACCGTGTTCGAGGACGTGGCATTCGGCCCGCTCCACATGGGGCTCCCCGAATCAGACGTGCGCGCCCGCGTGGATGCCGCGCTCGAAGCCGTGAGAATGTCCGCGTACCGCGACAGGCTCTCGCATCATCTGAGCGTCGGCGAAAAGAAACGCATCGCCATCGCGACGGTGCTTTCCATGAACCCAAGCATTCTGGTTTTAGACGAACCCTCCGCCGGTCTCGACCCGCGCGCAAGAAGGACGTTAATCAATCTGTTGCGCGAACTGCCAATTACGATGTTGGTTTCCACACATGATATGGCCATGGTGAAGGAGTTGTTCCCGCGCACTATCGTCATGGACGAGGGCCAAATCGTGGCGGACGGAAAGACGATGGAGATTTTGGAGGATGAGAAGCTGCTGGAGGCGCATGGGTTGGAGAGGGCATGAAATGAGTATTTTGCGTTGTTTGGCCTATGCTATAATGAAACAGGCAAGTCGTCCCCAAATCCATTCACGACTGCCGGAACAGGAACTGCCTAATGAGCGATCCAGTTGCCCTCGTTGAAAAAAACATCCATATATCCGCCGATCGCGCCAGCCACCTCAGCCGTCTGGCTCACGTCAAGGCATTGAGCGAAGATCAACTTATCGAGAAAGCGCTGGATATTCTTTTCAGCCTGGCTGATCTTTTAGACTCTCAGGTCGAACGGCAGGGCTGGTCTTTCCTGTCGGAAGATTCCCTCCAGCACGTCTGGGATAACGCCGAAGATGCCATATACGATAACTGGAGGGAATTGTATGCCCCACCAGCGCGGTGACGTTCTACTGGTTCCGTTTCCTTTCAGCGACCTGAGTACCACCAAGGTCAGGCCAGCCGTTGTAATCAGCAGCAGCCACTACCATTCAACACAACCTGACATCCTGCTTGCGGCAATTACATCAAAATTATCCGCCTCTCCCGATCCGCTTGATTATCCGTTGAGCGACTGGCAATCTGCAGGTTTACGTTATCCATCCGCATTCAAGCCTGTGCTGTTTACGCTGGAGCCTGGCAGGGTGATTCTCCACATTGGCAGCCTCACAACGGCAGACATGGCAGAGATAGACAGCCGTTTACGCCTGGCTTTGGATCTACGATAAACCAACCCTGCGCACGCACCAGCCTGCATCGAAATGTACGATATGGCCATGGTGAAGGAACTCTTCCCGCGCACGATCGTGATGGACGAGGGGTTGATCGTGGCGGATGGGAAGACGAGCGAGATTTTGGAGGACGAGAAGCTGCTGGAGGCGCATGGGCTGGAGAAACCGTAAAGTTCAGACCTCCGAGATTTCCAAAATCTCGGAGGTCTTTGTCTTTGAGAAATCAGAGACGCTTTTTGGTTTCAGCTTGTCTATTTGTTTTCAGTACAAATGCCTATTGTAGTTGGGTATGCAAGCTTGTATACTGAATTAACAAGTCTTTGTAATTTCAAGCAGTTGACTCCCTTGCTCCCACCCGGAGGGAAACATGCACACCAAAAACCAAATCTCGTTGACACGCAAAACCCTGTATGGACTTATGATCTTGGGGATGATGTTTTCCATTTTCGACTCATATAAAGCGAATGCTCAGTCGCAAACTCCAATTTACAACGATGTTTCTGCTAACGTGGCAATTATACAGAACGAAATTAGTATTCCGGCAGGTAAAGTTATATATTATCCGTTTGATGAACAAACCGCTGCTGGATTTCCTAATAAAAATTATGACTTCACGACTCATCAAAATAATTGGCGCTACTCCATTGATTTTGTTTTGCATTCTGGTTACGGTGGAGGATTGTCTAGCGAAGCAAACGATGCGTATATTTATCCTATTGCATCAGGAAAAGTTCTTAAATCTTGGCTGTCGCCATCGTTTGGAAATGTAGTCTACATTTCTCACGAAAATTCACTTGGAAAAGAATTTGTATCAATGTATGCGCATATGAAGAATCTTCCATTGGTTGGAAAGGATAATTTGGTAACAGTTAATACCCGACTAGGAATTCAGGGAAACACCGGTAAAGGCAGCACCAATCCCAACCCAGTCCATTTGCATTTATCCTTGTTATATTGTACAAACCCTACAGATGCTACTAATGATGGAGCTGCAGGTTGTACCCCAGTCCGTCCAGAGCCGATGATTGGCAAATATGCGAATGAAAAATTCAACTGGTGGCCCAGAAATGACTCCACCCATAATGAGGGTATTGGCGCATATACTTTGGGAGGAGGCCGAACTATTGCTCCAAATTTGCTAAACGATATCACTCCTCCAGAGGAAGGATGGTGGAATTCAGGAACTACATCGCCCAATTCAGCAGCTAATCCTTTATCCCCAACACAACCAATTATATTTGACATCCATGCTGGAGATGGTGGAAGTGGTATCGGTGAGATTCGACTTACTGCTAATTACAGTGGCTGGCATCCTAATACTGAAGGGGCCTGGCGGATTATTGCAAGATGTCGCCCGGGAGAATCTAGTGAGTGTAGTGGTGGAAATTGGCGTTATACATGGAATTGGGCAACCGAAACCAAACCTTTTGATCTTACTCCGCTAGAAGAAATCCCCTGGATGACAGGTATTCAAAAAATTGGTGGTGGGAATCAGTCTGTTTGCATAAGTTTTGATGTATTTGATTTGGCAGGTAATCCACGTTATGCGCCGCAAGGAGTTTTGTGCAACTTAAATTCGGGGGGTAATTCGGTTGTTGACCAGACACTACAAGATGATGTTGCTCGATTAATCTATGTAAATGCTGGTTCTCCTTTTCCATCCGCAGATAACGCCACCTTTATTTCCGACATCACCCTCCCAGATGGGACAGTTGTCTCACCCGGCCAAGCGCTGACCAAAACCTGGCGGGTGAAAAATATCGGCACATCCACTTGGGGGAGTGGGTATCAGTTGGCTTTTACTGGCGGTGAGCAGATGGGCGCGCCAAGCGCAGTGGATGTGCCTGTAACCGCGCCTGGGCAGGAAGTGGATATTAGCGTCAACATGACTGCACCCTCTGGAGGCGGCTCGCATTGGGGCAACTGGCGCTTGCGCAATCCACAGGGCACATATTTCGGCGATGAACTTTTGGTTGAAGTCACCGTGCCCGATAACACTAATCCGCCACCCCCACCGAGTGATTTCACCTTATCATGTTTGAATTGCCCGGCTTCCATTCCTCCCGGTCAAACTTTCCGACCGACAATTCGGGCAACGATAGGAAGCGGGCAACTGCTTGGATCTCGAGGAGATTCGCTTCGTAATACGGATGGTAATTTATATGGGGCCTGGCCGCATGTTGCCGTCGTCGGTACAGTTAATCAAACTTATGATTTCACTTTTTATGCAGATCATCCTATCATCGCGCCAAATAGCGATGGCGCATATCAAACCAAATGGCGGCTTTGGCAAAATGGCCAATACGTTGGGCCAGAACTGACCATTGCATTCCAGGTGCAATCTGGAGGCGGGGGTACAAACCATCCGCCGAATGCCCCCAGCTTGACAGGGCCGGGGGACTGGGCTGTCTTTCAGGGATCCGGTGGAATCGTATTGGGAGCCCAACAGAACGGTGATCCTGATGGAGATGCTGTTTCCCAATATTATTTCGAGATCTTTGAAAGCCACGATATACCCAACAGCGGGTGGATCACGAGTAACAGCTGGTCGCCGCCAGGGCTGGGTTTCTTTGGATACCAATGGCATGTCAAAGTCAAGGATAGCCGTGGCGCTGAAAGCGCCTGGAGTGAGACACGCCATTTCAATATAAATAATCCCGATCCAGTGATCTATGATTTTCACTGGGAGTGGTGTCGTGATGCCTGGGGTGGGTCGGAAAAAGTGTGTTTCTGCGCCCAAACCTCCGGCGGCGGTTTGGAATTGAAATTAAATAGCGCCAGTGATGGTTCTGATCAAGGAACCTGGAAAGTTATTGGGCATGGTGATACGAATCTTAGTTGTAACAATGATAATGACCGCCCGCCTAACTGGGGCCAGTTGGAAAACCCGCCCGGAACTTATCGAGTTCGGTTGTACTTACGACCCAATGTGGGCGGCTGGGACGCTGCCAAGACGGCTGATGTAACTATCCCCCTTCCACCCAATCAACGCCCGGGATCTCCAGACATCCTTGAGCCGATTACTCCCTCATATTTGAGCACCACATCAGTACATTTTGCATGGAAAACTACATATCGAACTGACGATTATCATTTAATGGTCTCTGCCGATCCGAACTTTGGGTCACCGTTGATCGATCAACACTTCCCGGTGGGAACGACATCATTTGACTATACCTTCCCAACCGATTACGAGAATCTATATGCCAAGGTGATCTCTACGGGTCCGTACGGTACCAATGATAACCACGGCAACTTCCATATTGATATGACGCCACCGGTATCGGCCGTGGCACCACTATTCCCAGTTACATACGATACCAGTTTTAGTGTCAACTGGAGCGGCTCCGATGCGCGCTCTGGATTGCGTTGGTATCATGTGCAAGTCAGGGATGGGAATCGTTCAGATAGCGAGTGGGTGGACTGGTTAGTCAATACAACGAAAATCGCCGAACTTTTCTCCGGGCAGTCAGGACACACCTATTATTTTCGGTCCAGGGCGATGGACAAGGTTGGCAATTGGGAGAATTGGCCAACCGGTGATGGCGATAGTTATACGCTGGTAGACCCCTCCGCTGCGCCGCCCACAGCCTGGTGGGATAATGCCTATGCCGCCAAACGAAATTTAATAATACTTAACAGCGATGGTAACAATATCCCCATTCACTATCCGATGCACGTCCACTTTGATTCTTCAACTTCACCCTCTGCGGCTGAGGTTTACAATGCTTCACTATCTTCTACGAAAGGGGATGACGTTCGCATCGTCTACAACAACCAAACAGAACTCGACAGGTTTGTCCAACGTTTTACATCTGACCAGATTGATCTCTGGTTCCCATTGTATGCAGTTTTGGGAGGAGGGCAGGCAGATAACAGCAGTTACCAGATATACTACGGTTATGCGGGTGCGACATCACCCACGGTAGATATAAATGATATTTTTCTGCCGGTGGCTGATGCAAACACGATAGGGCTGTGGCATTTTCAAGACGGAACCGGTAGTACTGTGACCGATACTTCAGGGAGGGGACACAACGGCACGTTTTACGGCCCGGGATGGAATGATGGATGGTGGGGTTGGGCTGGGTCTTTTGATGGCTTTAATTCCTATGTTGATGCCGGAACTTCCAATGATTTCAATGTTGGCAGTGGACCAATGACAATTGAAGCCTGGATTTACATGACCCAGGATAGACGAGATTGGCCTTTTATCGTTGCTAAATGGGACAATGGTTCAAATGGTTCCTATTATGTTCACCTAAATAACGACAATAAAATTCATTGGTCTGTGCGTAGCGCAGGTGAAGTGACCGTTCCTGGTGGAAATGAAATATTGGTTAATCATTGGTACCATGTTGCTGTTACCTACGATGGGATTAATACAATGAGGATTTACTTAAATGGATCAGAAAGGGTAAGTAAAACAGTAAGCGGTGCAGGTCTCAATAGCACAGATCCCTTGACAATAGGATGGGTACCGGGTGTCAACCTCAGCCGTTTCATAGGATATATTCAGCATGTGCGAATATCCAATGTTCAACGTACAAGTTTCCCGTATGCAGTAGTAACGAATGCCCCGTCTGTTGCGGTTGGAACAATCATCATGCCACCCATTTCCGGATCACCTGACCTTGCTGTTCTTGGTCTGAGTTCCTATCCCAATACTGATGGAGGGGCCCTGGTGCAGGCCACTATTCAGAATCAGGGAAGTGCAAACACGTTAAATGGCTTCTATACAGACCTTTATGTGGATCACTTGCCTACGGGTGCGGGCGACTACACCGGCAGTCTCCGGTTCTGGGTGAACGATCCTATTGGAGCAGGTGAAACGGTTACTCTCACTACTCTCGTTACCAATGTCTCTCAATTGTTTCCAGCTGCTAAAACGGTTCAACCTGGAGGAGAAAGCAGCGTAACTCTCTATGCGCAGACCGATTCCACAGGAGCAGTTACCGAGGCAGATAATGGAAATAATATCTATACCCAAGGGACAACCTTATGCGTAGCAAATCCAGACGGTTTTGAAAATGATGGAAGCCTCACAAACGCTTCCCTTATCCCGGTTGGAAGTTCACAGACTCATAATTTCCATCTCCCCGGGGATACGGATTGGATTAAATTTAACGCACAAGCTGGCAAAACCTACCGTCTTACAACAGGAACCCTCGGTGTCTCTGCAGATACTTACCTATATCTTTATGATACCAATGGAACCACTCTAATTTCATCTAACGATGACAGCAATGGTTCTTTGGCATCTGAGATTGAATGGACCGCCCCTCAAGATGGTACATATTATGCGCTTGTAAAACATTGGAATCCAAGTACGGGCGGTTGCGGAACCCAATACAACCTCAATGTGCAAGAAGTCCTCTTGGATGCATTCCCAGTAGTAACCAGCATTCTTCGTGCTGATACTAGTCCAACTAGCGCGGCCAGCGTGAACTTCACTGTCACCTTCTCTGAATCCGTGAACGGCGTGGACACGGGCGATTTCAGTTTGACAACCAGCGGCGTCTCCGGCGCGACTGTGAGCGGGGTCAGCGGAACAGGCAGTTCCTACACTGTGACCGTCAACACTGGCACAGGCAATGGCACAATCCGGCTGGATGTAGTGGACGACGATTCCATTCTGGACGCGGCGCTCAACCCGCTGGGTGGGGCGGGCGCAGGCAACGGCAATTTCGCGACAGGCGAGACATATACCGTCAGCAAGTCTCCTACCTTCTCCGATGTTCCCATCAACTACTGGGCCTGGCAGTATATCGAACGCCTCTACAATGCGGGCATCACCGGCGGGTGTTCAACCTCACCGCTAATGTATTGCCCCGATAGCACAGCCACGCGCGCCCAGATGGCGATCTTCCTGCTCAAGGGCATCCACGGCTCATCCTACTCCCCGCCTGCTGTGGGAACGGGGACTGGCTTCACCGATGTCCCCAATGATTATTGGGCGGCGGCCTGGATCAAGCAGCTTGCGGAAGACGGCATCACCAGCGGCTGTGGGATTGGCCTCTACTGCCCGAATAGCAAAGTGACGCGCGCCCAGATGGCGGTCTTCCTCTTGAAGTCGAAGTATGGCCCAACGTATTCACCGCCAGGCATAGGAGCGGGAACCGGCTTCACGGATGTCCCCTCCGATTATTGGGCGGCGGCCTGGATCAAGCAACTCGCCGCGGAGGGAATCACCGGTGGCTGTGGGACAGGATTGTACTGTCCCGATAGCCCGGTAACGCGCGCACAGATGGCCGTGTTCCTGGTGAAAACTTTCAATTTGCCGTAAAACAAAACTGACTGGATGCGGGCCAAAACGTCTCCTGGAAAACCGGGAGACGTTTTGTGCCTTTTATTACTTGACTCGCAAATTTTGATGTGCAATAATTTTTCTGTGGCCTGTTGCAAGTTCAATTACGGGGTATGTGTGTTGGATTTGGTGAAGCGGAGGTAAATCCTATGGTTTCTTCTATATTGTTTCGAGTGCCATTGAGCCTGTTGATCCTGGTGAGTATGAACGGGGCGTTCGGAAGGCAGGAGCTCTCGGCATCATCTCAGGAGAGCCGTCTTCCATTCTCACAGGGATTTTTGCAATATACAGCCGGCGGGCATGTGCTCGGTTTTGCGGAGGATACCGTGTACCTCACCGGGCTGGATCATGCTTTGACCGTGGCCTTTTCCGGCGGAGGGAAGAGTCAACCGGTTGAAACGGGAGCAGGCATCGGGGCGGAAAGAGGCGAGGCTTCGTTCGGTCAGGTAAGTTATCAAAACGTCTGGCCGGGAATTGACGTGATCTACACCGCCTCGAAGGATGGGGTCGCAGAGAGCGTATACCTGCTCGCGCCGAGAGCGCAAGAGCAGTCCATTCGTTTGAGATACAACGTTCCGGTGACATTGCTGAAGGATGGAAGCCTGCATTTCGCCTTTGAAAACGGGGAGATGGTGGAGAGCGCACCAGTGGCATGGCAGGAGGTGACCGGCAGGCGCGTGATGGTGAGTGTGCGCTTCGAGAAATTGGACAGGAACGAAGTGGGGTTCGTCCTGGGTTCCCACGATCCTGCATATCCCGTGACGATTGACCCCACCTATTCCTGGCACACTTTCTACGGCAGTTCCGCGAACCCTGATGATTCCCAGGGCATTGCCGTGGACGGGAATGGAAATATTTATGTGTTGGGGCGTAGTTTCAGTTCATGGAAAGGCCCCAGCGGGACGGCTCCATTGCACGCGCACAGCGGGAATGGCGATGTGGTGGTTATTAAACTGAACAGCTCCGGCGCTTATCAGTGGCACACCTTCTACGGTTCTGCCACGAATGATGAAACAGGTTTTGGCATCGCCGTAGATGGAAACGGGAATATTTACGTGAGTGGGGTGAGCTATGCCTCCTGGAATGGATCGGATGCAGATTTGCCGCTGAACCCCTACACCGGCAGTGACGAAATCTTTGTGCTCAAATTGAGCGCTTCAGGCGCCTACCTGTGGCATACCTTTTATGGCTCACTTTATTCAGATCGCGCGACCGGCATTGCCGTGGACACAAGTGGAAATGCGTATGTGGTCGGGGTGAGTTCCAATTCCTGGAATGGTCCGCTTGGAGAGACACCATTACATCCGTTCAGCGGTGGTTTCTACGACGATGTGGTCGCGATCAAGTTGAACAGCACAGGCGCATACGTGTGGCATACCTTCTTTGGCTCCCCGACCCTTGATTCAACTGCCGGCGTCACTGTGGATGCAGGCGGGAATGTGCTTCTGACGGGATACAGCGATGCCTCCTGGACCGGGCCGACGCCGCAGGCCGCAGAGCCACTCCATGCCCACAGCGGTTACTATGATCTATTCGCTCTTAAACTCAATAGTGCGGGCAACTACCTGTGGCACACATTTTATGGTTCTGCAAACGCAGACTATGGAACAGACGTTGCTGTGGATGCAGACGGAAATGCCTATGTCACCGGATATGGCCTTGCCTCCTGGAATGGGCCGGGCGGAGAACTCCCCCTGCACGCGTTCAGCAGCGGCGTCAGCCAGGAAATTTTTGTCCTGAAACTGAACAATGCGGGCATCTATCAATGGCATACCTTTTACGGCTCCACAACTTACGATTACGGGTACGGGATCGCCGTAGATGGAAGCGGAAACGTTTATGTGACGGGAGAAAGCGCGGCCACCTGGAAAGGGCCGGGGAATGCCGCGCCGCTCTACGCTTTTAGCGGCAATTACGATATCGCCCTTTTCAAATTAAACAGCGCGGGCCAGTATCAGTGGCATACTTTTTATGGTTCCGCTTTCAGCGAGGCCGGCAACGGCATTGCCGTGGACGGAAATGGATGGGTGGATGTGGCTGGCGATGGCAATGCCGCCTGGAATGGACCGGGCAATGTTTCGCCGCTGAATCCCTATCCGGGCGCGGGTGACATTGTAGTGATCCAGACCCGGAACCATGCTCCCACGAACCTCGCCCTCTCCGCTTCAAGCGTGACCGAGAACCTGCCTGCCGGTTCGACAGTTGGATCCTTCACGACAACCGACCCCGATGCAGGCGACACCTTCACCTACTCCCTCGTCTCCGGCACAGGCAGTGACGACAACGCCGCCTTCACGATCTCCGGCAATGAGTTGAAGACCGCCTTCCCCTTCAACTACCTGACGAAGAACAACTATTCCATCCGCGTCCGCACCACCGATAGTGGAAGCTTGACCTTCGAGAAAACCTTCGCCGTCACCGTCACCGATGCGACTCCCATCTTTGCCGATGTCCCCGATTCGTATTGGGCAGTCTCATGGATTGAGCGTCTTTACAATGCGGGTATTACAGGCGGGTGCTCCACAAGTCCGCTCAACTATTGTCCCGATAATTCCGTCACACGCGCTCAAATGGCCGTCTTTCTTTTGAAAGGCATCCACGGCTCAACATACAACCCACCCACCGCACAGGGGACGGTCTTCACCGATGTGCCAGTTGACTACTGGGCCGCGGCATGGATCGAACAACTGGCGGCGGAAAACATCACCAGCGGCTGTGACATTGGTCTCTACTGCCCCGACAGCCCGGTGACGCGTGCCCAGATGGCGGTCTTCCTGTTGAAGTCGGAGCATGGCAATTCCTACTCACCGCCCGATGCAGGAGCGGATACCGGCTTCACGGATGTCCCCGCCGATTATTGGGCCGCGGCCTGGATCAAGCAACTCGCCGCGGAGGGAATCACCGGCGGTTGTGCGACAGGATTGTATTGTCCTGACAGCCCGGTGACGCGCGCACAAATGGCAGTATTTTTGATAAAAGCATTCAACCTTCCATAACCAGTTTTCTGATCCATGTTCAACAACGCCCCTGAAAAATCAGGGGCGTTATTCTTTTTCAGGGAAGTTTTGTTAGTACTTATGTGTCATCCCTCCGGCAGAAAATTAAGACGTTTGTCATTACTGACTTGAAATCAAATCTTGTATAGTGAAGACGCTGTTTGTGAAAATCGTTTCACCCTGGGAGGGTTCCTATGATCAACAAATTGATTTCCCGCATACTCTCGATCTTGACAGCCGCCACGCTGATGCTGGCCTGGATCGGACCGGCTAAGGCCTCGTCCCTGCCTGCTCCAGCAAAAGCGGCTCTCGATCCAAGTCCACCTGCCCAAACCGTCAAACTCATTTTCATTCATCATTCCACGGGCCAAAACTGGCTTGCGGATGATTATGGCGGTCTCGGACAGGCCCTGTCGGATAACAACTATTTCGTCAGCGACACAAACTACGGCTGGGGACCTGACAACATCGGTGACCGCACCGACATCCCAAACTGGACCGAATGGTTCAGCTCGGCCGGCACTCCCATCTACATGGATGCCCTGTACAACGAAAGCGGGCAGAACTCATCCTACACGCGGACCCTTGCGGATCCGGGCGGCGAGAATGCCATCGTGATGTTCAAGTCCTGCTTCCCGAACTCTGCACTGGAGGGCAGCCCGACCGACCCGCCCTCGGCGGATGGCTGGTTGACCGTGGGCCATGCCAAGTATGTGTACAACCAGATCCTGCAATATTTCGGCGCGCATCCCGAAAAGCTTTTCATCGTCATCACCGCGCCGCCTTTGCAGGATGGCACCTACGCGGCTAATGCGCGCGCCTTCAACGAGTGGTTGATGAATGACTGGCTTGCCGAGAATAGCTATACCCAGACAAACGTGGCCGTCTTCGATTTTTACAATGTGCTGACCGGGCCGAACAATCACCATCGTTATTACAACGGCACGGTCGAGCACGTCTTCACGCCCGGGATGAATACCTTGTATTATCCATCTTCAGGCGGGGATGACCACCCCAACGCCGCGGGCAGTCAAAAAGCGACGAATGAATTTGTGACCCTGCTCAATATCTTTTACCATAGCTGGAGCACGATTTTTGCGGATGTGTCCACAAGTTATTGGGCCGCGCCATACATTGTGCGCCTGTACAATGCCGGCGTGACGGGCGGATGCTCGGCCAACCCACTGAGCTATTGCCCCGAGGCGAATGTCACCCGCGCCCAGATGGCAGTCTTCCTGGAGAAAGGCATGCACGGCTCCGGCTTCACACCTCCCGCAATCCCGATCACCTTCAACGACACGAACGGTCATTGGGCACAATACTGGATTGAGGCTCTAAAGACGGATGGCATCACCTCAGGCTGTGCGGTTGGCTTCTACTGCCCCGACAGCCCAGTGACGCGTGCCCAGATGGCGGTCTTCTTGCTCAAGGCCGAGCATGGAAATTCCTACTCGCCGCCTGATGTTGGAGCGGGAACCGGCTTCACGGATGTCCCCTCCGATTATTGGGCGGCGGCTTGGATCAAGCAGTTGGCCGCGGAGGGAATCACTGGAGGTTGTGGAACAAATCTCTACTGCCCAGATACCCCGGTGACACGCGCACAGATGGCTGTGTTCCTCGTCAAGACGTTTAATTTGCCGTAAACTTGTGCGTTGAACAAAGAGGGTCTTTGGATTTACCCAAAGACCCTCTTGATTTTGGAATTTATTTAGAGTGAATCATGCAGGCACGAAGGGAAAAAAACTTCGTGTCTTTTTGTCTTAATGGCTTTGTGGTACATTCCTGGTCAGGCAATTCACCATCCATATCACGACTGAGGACAGCACGATGAACACAAAACAAGATATTGTCATCATCGGCGGGGGCGTGATTGGCGTGTGCGCGGCGTATGAAATGACAAAGAGAGGCGCACAAGTCACACTGATCGAGCAAGGGGAAGTTGCATCAGGATCATCTTATGGAAACGGCGGATTGATCGTTCCAAGTCACAGCGTTCCATTGGCCGCGCCGGGTGTTCCCTTGCAAGGCTTGAAATGGATGCTCAATCCTGAGAGTCCGTTTTACATCAAACCGCACTTTGATTTGGGTTTCATTGAATGGATGATCCGCTTTGCATTCGCCAGCCGACACGGACCGATGATGCGTTCCATTCCCATTTTGCGCGACCTGCTTCTCGCCAGCCGCGTGCTTTTCGATCACCTCGCCAGCGAAGTTGGTTTTGAATTTGGTTACGAACAAAAAGGCACCTTGATGGTTTACCTGACTCCTCGAGCGCTGGAAGGCGGCGTGGAGGAAGCTCACCTGGTTGGAAGGTTTGGCATCGAGACGAAAATCCTGAATTCAGCCGAACTGCATAAACTTGAACCTGCATTGCTCCCTGAAGTGATCGGCGGCATACAATATTTGCAGGATGCCCATCTCGACCCGGCGCGCTTCGTGACAGGATTAGCCGAAAAAGCTCAAGAGCTAGGCGTCCGCATTCAAACCAAAACCGAGGTGCTGGGCTTCGAGACATCAAATTTTCGCATCACACGAATACACACTACACGTGGGGATTTCCCGGCGGAGCAGGTTATTTTGGCGGCAGGTTCATGGTCACCTGCTGTGATGCGTGATTTGAAGATAAAACTTCCCGTGCAGGCCGCGAAGGGATACAGCATCACACTGGAACGTCCGCAAGTCAGCCCAAGGATCCCGCTTATGTTCGGGGAAGCGCGCGTGGTGGTCACGCCGCTTGGGGACAGGTTGCGTTTGGCCGGTACACTCGAGCTGGCCGGCATGGACTTGTCCATCAACCAGCGCAGGGTTGCCGCGATCCAGGAAAATTCGGCAAAATACTTACCAGGTTTGGAACGCGCCAAAGTGTTGGAGATCTGGCGCGGACTGCGTCCCTGCACGCCGGATGGATTACCGGTGATTGGCCGGGTAAAAGCTTTCGACAATCTAATCATTGCAACTGGTCACGCCATGCTGGGTATATCCCTTGGGCCGATTACCGGGGAACTTGTGTCACAGGTAGCGATGGGTGAAAAACCCGAAATCGAACTTTCGCCGCTGAAACTGGAGAGATTTTAGAACTGATGTTACGCACCGTCCCGCAGGTTTTCCGGCAAAACACGGTTGATTCATTCCAACCTGCGGGACGTTCTGCGTAAGGTAGGTTAAGAAGATAAAGCAACCGCTGTCTGAAATGAAAAGAGCCGCGAGACAAAAAAACTCGCGGCTCTCCTTGTTTACTTGTCTGCTACTTCCTACAACCCCGCGGCCTTCTTCAACGCGGCGGCCTTATCGGTCTTTTCCCAGGGAAATTCGACGTCATCGCGGCCGAAGTGACCGTACGCGGCAGTCTTGCGATAGATCGGTTTACGCAGGCCGAGATCGCGAATGATCGCACCGGGACGCAGGTCAAAGAACTCGGTGATGAGGGCGGCGATCTTCTCGTCCGCAATCTTCGCAGTGCCGAAGGTTTCGACGTTTACGGAGAGAGGATGCGCGACGCCAATCGCATACGCGACCTGCACTTCAACGCGGTCGGCCAGGCCGGCGGCGACAACGTTCTTTGCAACGTAGCGCGCGGCGTACGCGGCGGAGCGGTCCACCTTCGTGGGGTCCTTGCCGGAGAACGCGCCGCCGCCATGACGGCCCATGCCGCCGTAGGTGTCAACGATGATCTTGCGGCCTGTTACGCCTGCGTCGCCCATTGGGCCGCCTACAACGAAACGACCGGTGGGATTGACAAAGACTTTAAGATCCTTATCCACCATGTTTTCGGGAAGGGTGGGCATGATGAGTTGCTCCGTGATGATTTCGGTGATCTCGGCCTGGGAGACATCCGGTGCGTGCTGGGTGGAGATGAGGACTGTGTCCACGCGTTTGGGTTTCCCCATTGAATATTCAATCGTCACCTGGCTCTTGGCGTCAGGGCGCAACCACGAAATGGCTCCGCTTCGGCGCAATTCGCTCTGCTTGCGTGTGAGTTTGTGAGCGAGGTAAATGGGCATAGGCATGAGAGTGGCTGTTTCATTGCAGGCATAACCGAACATCATGCCCTGGTCACCCGCGCCAACGTGTTCGATGTCAGCGTCGGTCATTTCACCGCTTTTGTCTTCCAGCGCGTGATCCACACCCATGGCAATGTCGCCGGATTGTCTGGCAATGGCAACGAGCACGCCACACGTATTGCCGTCGAATCCTTTTTCACTTGAGTCATAACCAATTTCATTGATGACCCTGCGGGCAAGTTCATCGTAGTTGAAATTTGCGCGCGTGGTAATTTCGCCCAGCAACGCGACGAAACCGGTCTTGGTGGCCGTCTCACATGCGACGCGCGACATGGGGTCCTGTTCGAGACAGGCATCCAACACCGCATCGGAAATTTGATCGCACATTTTATCGGGATGCCCCTCCGTCACGCTTTCAGACGTGAACATCAATTTGGGCGAGGTCATGAAGGTATTGCTCATTGCTTTTTTAGTTCTCCTTTGAAATGAAATTGCCCCTTCAGACGTGCTGAAAGGGCAATTTACGCGTGAGGCATAGAAGCCCTCTCATCTACCAGAACATCCGTCTGTCGGAATTGGCACCTTGGATTAGCTTTGTAGTTTTGCAGTTCCTAGTTTCGTAGTTAACCTGCTCATGGCAAGTAAACCATCCAACTAACGAACCACCGAACCATCCAACTAAACCAGGTTGTCGAGGCATCGCAGGGCCGGTCCCTCCGCCTCTCTGGATAAGAGCGCCGTGTTGGGGCGATTAAGTTGTTCCGGCATAATACCACAGGTAAATGTCGAAGTCAATTAAAAAGTTCATCGGACCGCCGGTCAGGCCGACGGTCCGATTTGAACGATGGATCGGGATCAGTTACCTGAAGCGCAACGGAATCCGATCTTGGGTGAATAGGTCCCAAGCCATTCCACAGAATCGATCAGCGCATTCGGGTTGGAACCCAAAACGGACGCGCGTTTCGACACGCGAATGTCGGCTTCCACATCCTGGAAGGAGCCGCCGCGTACAACGTGATTGAAAATGGTGGCAAGTTCGCCGGGTCCCTGCGGATTGATGCTGAGGCCGCTGCCATAGTAATCCGCTTGATAAATATCCCTGGTCCATTCGGCCGCGTTTCCAGCCATGTCCAATATGCCAAACGAACTGGCTCCAGCCGGACTGTTTCCAACCTTTGCCGTATCGCCGATCAGGTTGCTGAAATTCGCGCGCGAGGCATCGGGAATCTGATCACCCCATGGATAGGAGCGGGAATCATCGCCGCGCGCGGCGCGTTCCCATTCAGCCTCGGTGGGCAGGCGGCGCCCGGCCCATTCGCAATAGGTCTTCGCCTCCAGCCAGGTGACGTAAACCACCGGGTAATCGGCATATTGAGGATCTCCGTAGTAGGCCGAACGTGTTTGCGATTTAAAGCTAAGCGGAAGCCTGCACGTGCCGGACTTGACGCACACCGCGTACATGCCGTTGGTTACTTCAACTTTATCGAACCAAAACGCGTTCAATTGAACCTGGTGAATGGGCATTTCGTCCGAAGCCGCGCGTGGATCGACGCCGCCCATGGTGAACGTCGCCGCAGGGATAAATACTTCGATCATGCCGTCTGCCGCCGAATTACGGGTTTCACCGGCATCGGCGTTCGACTGTGATTCATCCTGGGGCAGAACGATTGCGGTTGGCTGCCCCGCGCTGCCACCACCCAACTGACAGGCCGTTACAAAAAGAGACACGACCATAAGAATGGGCAAAAGCTTTTTCATATGAACCTCCATTCAAAAAATTAATTTGAGATTAAGTGCGAGTATACGAAGGGGGCATTATTTTCCTAATCCCCCAAAGGTAATATTTTGGTCTGATTTTACGACTTTTTGTTACCAAATTTGATAATCGGCTTATAATCGAGGCCAGCAAGGAGAAGGAAAAGATGGCTACCCTCAATTATTCCGACCAAAAAGCATCGTTACGCGTTTTCGTGATTTGCGACCAGGATGCCACCGCCCCAATCTGGGGTTACATCATCCGCGACAAGGGACACGTCGCCATCCTTGAAACGTCCGTCCAGCGCGCCATGGACCGCTCCGTGGAGGAAATTCCCGATCTCATCGTCATCGACGTGAACGCCCCCCACCAGCAGCGCATCGAACTGTGCAAAAAATTCCGCTCGTTGAGCGCCAGCCCAATCCTGCTTTTTCTTCCTGCAAACCACGAACCGGAAATCATCGAGGCCTATCAAGCCGGAGTGGATGAATGTGTGATCAAGCCGATCAGTCCTGCGCTCTTTCTCGCGAAGATCGTGGCATGGGGCCGCCGCAGTTGGACGGAGCCAATGTCCTCCCGCCAGGTTGGCCGCCTGCAATTGGACCCGGCGCACCGCTCCGCCATCGGCGCGAACGGGCAGGATGTCAAACTCACCAACCTCGAATTCCGCCTGCTTCACCTGCTCATGAGCCGCCCCGGTTTTGTTTTCAAAACCGAAGACATCATCCAAACCGTCTGGGGAAGCCGCCGCTCAGGCGACATCGCCCTCTTGAAAAATGTCGTTTACCGCCTGCGAAAAAAAATGGAAGAGGATGCAGACGAAACCCACCTGATCCAGACATGGCCCGGCGGCTACAGCTTTTTGGAGGACTAGGAAGCGGGACCCTGCAAAGGAGCAGGGTCCCGCTTCTTTTTCGGACCTCGAACCTGATTCCGTTTACGGATCGGCTGCACACCGAAAACCGATCTTGACCGAACTGTTGCCATAATACGCGGGGTTGTTCGGCAATATTGAAAGATTCGGTCCCAGCTCATATCCGCGATTCGACACGCGTAGATTCACCGCCGGGTCCTGATAACCTCCGCCGCGGATCACACGGTTATATTTGTCCTTACGTTCTGCGGGACCAATTGGGTTTGATTCAGGTGATCCTTCGTAATACCTCATATCGTAATAATCCCCCACCCATTCCCAAACATTCCCCGCCATATCCAGCGCGCCAAAAGGACCCGCTCCCGCGGCATACGAACCTACGCGGCTGGTATCGCCCAAAACATTATTGGAATTTGCAAGCTCAACATTGGGCGGCTCATCGCCCCACGGATATGTCCGCAGGTCATCGCCGCGCGCGGCGCGTTCCCATTCCGCTTCGGTTGGCAGGCGGCGGCCCGCCCACTCGCAATACGTCTTTGCATCCAGCCAGGTGACGTAAACAACCGGGTAATCCTGGAATTCGGGATTGCCAAAATATTCCCTATGATTATCGGAGTTCAGCTTCACAGGAAGCGCGCATACCCCGGCCTGCACGCAGAGACCATACATGCCGTTGGTCACTTCCACTTGATCGATCCAAAATGCGTCAATCTGAACGACGTGCGGGGGCTTCTCGTCGTTATCTGCAAAAATATCCAAGCCGCCCATCGCCACGCTTCCGGCAGGGACGTAGAGTTGCGTCATCCCATCGGCAGGTGAGATTTGCAAAGACAGTGGAGTTGGCTGAACTGTCGGCGACTCAGTTGGGGGGATCGGCGTGGAAACCGGTGCGGGAGTTTCTACATCGAGCGTAGTTATCGGCTCCTCGTGAACCGTCACTTTGGGCTGGCAGGCTGAAAGCAAAAAGAGGGTTGCAAGAAAAAGATATGTTTTCTTCATTGTTGGCTACATAAGGTGACGGTCACTTTCGGAAGTGACCGTCACCTGCCATGACTACTGAACATATTGAAGCGCGAGACGCGCATCCACATAGCTGGAGGGATTGATGGCAATGGCTTTGTTCCAGGCTTTCAACGCACCATCGAAATCTCCCTGGCTGTACAATCCCCAGCCATACCACAGCCACGCTTCCTCAGACATTTCGGTCACGCCCCTGGCGTAATCGGTGAGGATGAGTAAATCGTCAACACGGCCCGATTGGAAATAGGCAATGAACGGGCTGAATTGGTAGCGGAACATTCGCAAGGGCAGACCGATTTCGCGGGCTTTGTCGAAGGCCTGCGCGGCTTCCTCGTAACGGTCAAAGTAGACGAGGTTACTGCCATAGTTAAACCATGCGAATGCGTCAGACGGGTCATTAACGGTTTCTGCCCGGGTGGCGTCCAACTCAATTTGCCGATTCAGGTTCGGGTCCCAGTTTGAGGCGAGCAGGTCCTTGATCTCCTGTTCCTGTTGGGGCAGGTAAATGATCAGGTATAGATAGTTGAACGGCTTCCAATCGGTTTCGAGTTGTGAATAGGCAACTTGCTGGTCGGCCCCGTGGTAGGAATCCTGGACGGTAAAGGTCTGGGTTGCGTCGTCGTAGCCGGTGAGCAGGAGATAATGCGCCGCCCAGAGATCGTCGTTTGAGCCGAGCGCGTCGTTCGGGTCGAGCGAGGTGGTCCCTTCGATGATGACCGGGTAATTCGCCGCGAGCAGGCGTTTGAGCAGATCAATATCGCCGCCCACGCGATATTCCAGGTTCAACCACCCGGCTTCATTGCGGACAAAATATCGCAGTTCCTCGGGGTTGACGTTTCGATCTTGCAGCACGGGTTTGATGACATCCGCAATGACTTCCTGACTGCCCTCCCAGCCAAACATGTGCAAAGCCATCGAAAGCGTGGCCGGGCCGCAATTGTTTGGGGTCTGCTGTTCATACGGCGGCGAAGCCAGCGACACTTGCGGAGGTAATGGCACGCTTGTCGGCGTGGAGGTAGCTATTGGCTGTACGATGGCAACTGCTGTTTGCGTTGGAAGATTCGTGGGAGTGGCGGGTTGCGGCGTCACCGGCAAAGCTGTGGGCACGGGACCGATTGGATTAATCAGGTTCCGCACGTAGACACCGAACTTATCCATACGCCAGGCAATCGCCGAATTGACTCTCGGAATCCGGTACACAAAAACCGCCAGCAGGATGACTCCCGCCAGAGCGATTGCGATCCTTCCTTTTTTCGATGATAGAACGCGTTTGAACATGCGGGCGAGTCTACCACGCCTTTATAAATGCCATTTAAGACTCTCTGCTGTACATTTTTGAAATTCAGTAAATCAACTTACGCAGTGTCATTCTGCCTGCACCGTGCGCAGGCACAGGTGAGTATATCCACAGCGCGGGGAAGGGCGCTGTTCAAAGCGAGAGAAACAAGACATCAGCCGCGGATTTCGCGAATTGATTTTTTAAAATCAGCGCGCATCCGCGAAATCCGCGGCAAAAGGTTTTGAACTCTTGTTTCTTAGGAGCGGAGCGAAGCCTGCCCTGAGCGCAGGCCGAAGGGAATCTCCGTTTCCAAGGTAGAGATGCTTCGCGGAGTTTATCCTGCCTGCACCTGACGCCCTGGCCTGGCCGCCAGGACAGGCAGGCACAGGTGAGCTTGTCGAAGGGCTCAGCATGACCTGTCTATTACCCACAAGTTGGGTAAAGGTGAGGTAGACTATGGAGAAAGCACAAAGACAGGAGCAATCTGAACATTGACAAGCAAGAAGAAAAGCGGCGATATTTCATGGACGGTGGAAGAATTTTCAAAAGTCAA
>JACRLC010000089.1 GCA_016235425.1 Chloroflexota bacterium
CAATTCTCAAGCAGTTGTTGTTCCGCTTTTCTAAAGAATGCGGGCAGGTTAGGTATTGTCCCAGTCCTGCGAATCGAGAGCCTTTTCAAGTTAAAATGGACTGTCTGGTGTATTGGTTTTTAAGGTGCAAAAGTCGAGATATAAATCTGTAATTGTGATTGGCCGCGCAAGCGCTCCAATTCACTGTATAATCCAAGTAATCAATGTCAAATCCTCTCCAAGGTTATAAAGGAGGATACCATGTCGCACCAATCTGGATTTCGGGGAACAAGTATCTTTTTGCTCGGTACGCTCGCGTTCATCCTGGCCTGTTCCATATCAACTACACCTACAAATAGTCCACCGGCATTCGACTCCACCAAGGCCGCGCTTGAACTTCAAGCTACCGCTATGTCCCTGCAACTGACGCAAGCCGCGGTGAATGTTCAGGTGTTGCCGACACAACCACCTCCCGCCCTACCCACCAACCCACCACCGCTTGTACCCACCACAGTCCAAGCCACGGCTACACAGGACGTGGAAGCCAGGATCAAAAATGCAAAGGTCCTTGTGTACGAGAATACCGATGAACGCAATATCGGCATGTGGATCCAGGATGCCCTTGACGGGCTGGGCATTAAATATACCCAGACCGGCTCCTACAGCGGGCACTTCATGGAATACCTGAACTCAGGCACCAAGTATGATCTCATCATCGTCGGGGCGGAGGATAAGGATAAAATTTCGGGGGAGTTCTGGGATGTGATTAACACCCGCCTGGTGCGCGACAAGGCCGCCATGATTGCCGAAATTTGGTATCTCGACCGGGAAGCAAGCGGCCCAATCAGCAAAATCCTGAGCGGTTGCGGCATTCGCTACCAGAAGGATTGGGACCTGGCCGATTCGATCTATTGGTGGGATCCCACTCACCCTGTCTTCAACGAACCGAATACAGTGCTTCCGCTCCTGCACTATAACCGGTTTTGGGGAAATCAGACCGGCGACCAGATCCGTCTCGGCGGCGGAGGGGATGCAACCCTGCTGGCAGGCCTCGCGGCCAAACCGTCAAACCAGGAGGCGGTGCTTGCCACCTGCTATGATGGACGCGTGATCATTCAGACATTCTCCGACCATGACTATGACCAGAATGACATCATTCCGTTGTGGCAGAATTACATTCACTATACGCTAAAAAATCACTTCGCCGTTGTTCCATAAAATAACTTGCAGTTGAAATCACAAGCCGCCTCTTATCGAGGCGGCTTTGTTGATTAAATTTCTATGTGCCGTTAACAAAATTCTTGCATCCATGTAGTATTCTGTGGCAAGAACATTTTATGTCATTGCGAGCGCACTTCGCGAAGCAATCTCCCTTTTGACGAGAAACTCTTATTGAACAGTTCGCACCAGCGGTTCGACTGCACTGCGTTCCGCTCACCGCGAGATACTCGCAATGACATGTGACAAGGAGCATATTCCATGGGAAAAATCATTGGCATTGACCTCGGCACGACCAACTCCGTTGTCTCTGTGATGGAAGGCGGATCGCCAACCGTTATTTCCACATCAGAGGGGGGCAGACTCTGCCCTTCGGTGGTTGCATTCAATAAAAACGGCGAACGACTCGTCGGTCAGACTGCGAAGCGGCAGGCGGTGGTCAACTCCGAGAATACGATCTATTCCATCAAGCGTTTCATCGGCCGTCACTTTGAAGAGACGGAACATGAGCGCGGCATGGTTTCATATCAGGTGATCCCCGGCCCGTCCAACGACGTGCGCGTGAAAGTGCCTGTGACCAATCGCGAATACTCCCCGCAGGAGATCAGCGCGATGGTGCTGGGCAAATTGAAGTCCGATGCGGAAGCGTATTTGGGCCAGCCCGTCACGCAGGCGGTGATCACCGTCCCCGCGTATTTCAATGACAGCCAGCGACAGGCCACGAAGGATGCCGGCAAGATCGCGGGACTCGATGTTTTGCGAATCATCAACGAACCGACCGCGTCCGCTCTGGCCTATGGGCTTGATAAGAAAAAGAATGAAACGATCCTCGTCTTCGACCTCGGCGGCGGCACGTTTGACGTGTCCATCCTGGAGGTGGGCGAAGGTGTGATCGAAGTCAAATCCACGAACGGCGACACGCACCTCGGCGGCGATGACTGGGACCAGCGCATCGTCAACTGGGCCGCGGATGAATTCAAGAGGGATCAGGGTATTGACCTGCGAAGTGACCGTCAGGCGCTTCAGCGTTTGCGTGAGGCTGCCGAAAAAGCGAAGATCGAACTTTCCACGGTGATGGAAACCGAGATCAACCTGCCGTACATTACGGCAGATGCAAGCGGCCCGAAACATTTACAGGCAAAGCTATCACGCGCCAAATTCGAGCAGATGACCGAAGACCTGCTCCAGCGTTGCCGCAAACCGTTCGAAGCCGCGCTCAAGGACGCGGGCATGACAGCGGGCAATTTGAATGAAGTGGTCTTGGTCGGCGGTTCCACTCGTATGCCGATGGTGCAGGAACTGGTCCGCAAGTTGACCGATGGCAAAGAGCCGAACAAAGGCGTAAATCCCGATGAAGTTGTCGCGGTGGGTGCGGCGATTCAAGGCGGTGTGCTCGGCGGCGAAGTGAAGGACATCCTCCTGCTCGACGTGACCCCGCTTTCACTCGGCGTGGAAACGATGGGCAGTGTGATGACTGTGATGATCGAGCGCAACACCACCATCCCTGTCCGCAAGACGGAAACTTATTCCACTGCCGCAGACAGCCAGACCGCGGTTGACATCCACGTTTTGCAGGGCGAGCGCCCGATGGCAAACGATAACATGTCGCTTGGACGCTTCCGCCTCGATGGCATCCCACCTGCGCCGCGCGGCATCCCTCAAATCGAAGTGACCTTCGACATCGACGCCAATGGGATACTGCACGTCACCGCGAAGGACAAGGCCACAGGCAAGGAGCAGAAGGTTACCATCACTGCATCCACCAACCTGAACAAGAACGACATTGACCGCATGGTCCAGGAAGCCCGCCAGAACGAAGCCGCAGACAAGCAGCGCCGCGAAATGATCGAAGCGAAGAACAACGCGGACAATATGGCGTACCAGACCGAGAAGGCCTTGCGCGAACTCGGCGATAAAGTTCCTGCAAACGAACGCTCGAACATCGAGAGCAAGGTCAGCGAGCTCAAGTCCGCCGCGCAGACGGAAGACCTCGCCCGCATCAAAAAAGCCACCGAGGAAGTGCAACAGGCGTTCTATGCACTGAGCCAGCAGTTGTACGCGCAAGGCCAGCCGCAGGCGCAGGGACAGCCAGGCGGCCAGGCCACTCCCCCGCCAAGTGACGGTGATGTGATTGATGGTGAAGTGAAAGAGTAAAAGTTGTGAGTAACGGGCGACTATCTTCGGATGGTCGCCCGTTTTTTTATATCCCTTGCTGAAGTTACACCCATTCCACAGGCTGTAGTGAAAAGCCTGCGAAGGTTATTTTGGGCATTGATTCTCACTATAATAGTCCGTACAATATACAATACATTTGGAGGGCGCGACCAAATTTCATTCAAGCGTTTGGGGAGGAGGATTTTATGATTTGCACCAATTGCGGGGCGGAAGTATCCGAGACAGCGAAAGTCTGCGGGTATTGCGGGCATCGGTTGAGGGCGGTTGCAGCTCAAGTTTCGTCTCCGATCCCGCCGCAAAAGGATGATCCAAAACGAATGGCATCAGTTTGGATCTGGGCTGTTGCAGGAATGGGCATCCTTGTGTTTATCGTTGCCTTGTTGGGAATCGGCATCGTCCTGTTCGTTCCCCTGCAAATTGATTTGGGATTGCCGCCAGAGACAGCAGCCACGCTCGTTCCGACTGAACAAATTGAGTTGGAACCACCGCCAGAGGCAACAGCCACACGCGTTCAAACTGAAGAACCCAGCCCGACTTCTGTTCCAACGCAAATTATTGTTGAGCCATTCCACAACGATAATGACGGGACCAAACTCTCCGAACTCGCAAAAGAAACCGGTCCGGGGACATGGACAGCAAATATTTCCTCCAACACACCCGTTGTATTGAGTTGGGGTTGGTGCACGACTACACAGCAGATCCTTGAACAGAACCTGCAGCATATGCAAATCCTGTTCTATGCAAATGGCATTGATGTGACGGGTTCCATGACTCAATTTCCCGGGCCAATTGAGGGGGGAGTCTGTCTTCTATCGCGGGGTCATCCAATCCTGGCCTGTAGGTCAGCATACCATTTTATATAAGATGGTCTTTTTACAGAAGGTGAACGACGGTGAAAAAGACTATGAAGGTGAGAACACCAAGACTTACATTATCAATGTCACGCCCTGACGCTTTGTGATCGCGATGCACGATTCCCTTTCATGGCCGGAGGATCAAGATGAAATGCACAAACTGCGGAACTGACAATAAAGAGGGGTTACGCTTTTGCGAAGAGTGCGGTCAACCACTAAATCAAGCTTCATCAATACCCACAGACGGCAATGCCTGTCCAGCTTGTGGCTATACAAACAGAGCCGGTGTCCGGTTCTGCGAAGAGTGTGGCAGTTCATTGACAGGCATGCCCAGGCGGGGACAATCGAAGCAACGGAAAACATCCTTTCAGCTCGGGAAAAAACTTTATGTTGCAGGCGGTCTCGTCAGCGGAGTGCTCCTGATATGCTGTGTTGCTGGAATCATTATATTTGCGCCGCGTGCATCGAATCCGCCTCCAGTCGCCTACAACAATTCCCAGCCAACTGAAGATGTTGTGGTAAACACTGCAACCGGTGAGCCCGCTACAGCAATCGCCGAAGCATCAAATGAAATCATGTATGGCCCGGCGGACGGCGGGTTTGATCACCAATTGGGGCAAGCCCAATGGCGTGAGGCAGGATTATATGTCAGTGATTTCATTGCAGAGGTGACCTTCTACAACCCAGCCCCGGCCTATGATGCGGAACAAACCTGGGATTACGGGATTGCCTTTCGCGGCCGTGACGAACGGTGGATGCTTCTCTCCATCTTCTCAGACGGGGGTTGGTTCCTCATGTGTGGAATTTCTGGAGAAAACTCGTTTCCTGAGACGGGGGTGTTATCGAGTTTTAATGGGGGTGCAGGCGATCCAAATACCATTGAGCTTTACGCCAACGGCACCACCGGCAGGTTGTCTGTGAACGGCGAACACGTTTCCGGCCTGGACCTTTCATGTGCCAGCGGTCCCGGCGATGTCAGCCTGTCCGCAAATTTCCACAATCCCGCGCTCGAAGGGGCCGTCACGTCTTTTAGCGGATTCACCGTTCGCGCGGTGGGAGGAGAAATGGCTGACGTGGCCCCCATAATCACAGAACCTCCCGTGGAGCAACCCGCCCAGCCGTCCACAGGATCCGGTTGCACCGACCGCGCAGAACTGCTCAGCGAAACAGTCAAAAGTGGAGCGGTGTATCCATCCCATTCAAGTTTTGTAAAAACGTGGATCGTGAAGAACGCGGGGACATGCACCTGGACGACCGATTACGCCATGAACTTCATCAACGGCGACCAGATGGATGCCGAGTCCGCAGTCCGCCTGACCGGCGAGGTACAGCCCAATGCAAGCACGCTGATCGCGGCGGAGATGACTTCCCCTGTCAATTCAGGAAGTTATCGCGGTGACTGGTTCTTGAGCAGCTCATCCGGAGATACATTCGGATGGGGTTCAAATGCAGATAAAGCCTTCGAGGTGTCCATCCAGGTTGATGAAGAGGCTATGGCAGTGCCTGAACTCGGATCAGCAGATGCATCTTTCGAGACAGAAATGCCGGGCATGGGAGGCGGCGCTGCCACGGATACCGATGAGGATGGACTGAATGATGGTTTTGAAGAGTGGATCGCCAATGCCTTCGTGCCAATTTTTCAATATGATGAGGATGAAGATGTGCCGCGGGAACAAGTCATGCGCTTTTATCAGGTCACGCCGATCTACAAGACCTCACCCAATGTCTGGAATTATCCTCAATACCAGTTTCCCGAATATCAGGGGCCTCCCGGAATCCTGATTACGTACGTAGTGGCATATACGTGGGACACCGGTGATGCGGTTTTGGGAATCGAAGCACATGCCGGAGATGCCGAGGCCATCCGCATATTCCTGGTCAACCCACGCAACGATCCATTTACCTGGAACCCGGTCGTGATCATGATCAAGAGGCATTTCGATGACCCGGAAGCCTACTACTCATACCAATTTCAGTGGAGTCAAACCCATCCCATCGTATGGGTTTCTGAGGATAAGCACGCTATGTACAGCAACTGGGAGGAGTGTGACGATTACAGCGTAGGCTTCGAGTACTGCGACAGCAAGGGGTATCAGATCAATTCTCCGATCGTCTCCGGCGGGGATGGATTCAATGTCGGCGAACGGCTCAACCACCCATTCTCCGAGATCCCCAACAACACGCTGGGACTGTTCGCCAATGAATTCGTATGGTCGAGCTCAGCCAGCAAGCTCCCTGTCTATGACAACCAGGGCAACGTAATCGGTTCTTATGATGCGGCAGAGAATTTTTGCGGCGGGTATTCTGGCAGTAAATGCGGCGGAGGCATGGACGGCAAATGGTGGCCCATGTCCAACCCTCAGAGTCGGGGCTATCTCGCCAGACTGCTGTCGAATTATGCAAATAATTCCTATAAAGCGTTCTACGGCGCGGAGTATGAGATTTGTTTCTACACCGGCGATGTGGATCACGCCGGGACCGATTACTTCGTTGATATTGACCTGCTCGGCACCGCCCACTCACAATCCTTCTACAACTTTGACAATGCCTCCAAAAATTTTGAGAGGGGCAAAACAGACTGTTTCCAGGTCGGGTCCTACAATCTGGAAGAAAAACTGACCGGCCTCACAGTCTACGCCTATTGGGATTTTGATGACGACGCGGAGTGGTATTTGGAAAAGGTAACCGTGAGGGAACTATTGACAGGTGAGTTCTGGAATTTCAGTTGCAATTGTTGGATCCGTGATGACGGTCTATACGATGATGACATCGGCCTGACCCCATACGGATCAGGCCTGACGCTCCAGCCCAGCCAATAGATATTGAAACCATAAGCAACAAACCAACGCGAAAGCCGGGCGGCATCGAAAATTGCCGCCCGGCTTGGTTTTCCAAAATGGATTAATGCTTATCCCTGTGTGGGACGCGAAGCAGGCGCAGGTTTCTTTGCCGGAAACAAATTGTCCAGAACACTGCCAATGATGCGGATGAAGAACATGAACAACAGGCTTCCACCGGTGATCCAGTAAAACTTCAGTGACCAGTCCGCGCCGCTGTCTGTGCCGCTAAAAATGCTGTGGAACAACCCCAGGATGTACATGGCAAAACTGGCGTAATGAAGGAAACGCCAGAATTTCTGTCCGATCATCGGGCGGATGTAAAAACTTGCCGCCACAATTGCCCAGATATATAAACCGATCTGTCCCAGCCCCACCCAGAACGGACGGTAATCCACCGTGCTGAACGGGACGAGCAATTGAGCGAGCGTAAAGGTAATGTATTCGTCGCCGAGGATGACGAGCGCGTGCAATATTGCAAATGCCAGCCCCAACAGGCTGACGTACTCGTGAATTGCGAATGTGGCGGGCGCTCCCGGCCACAAGCGCGCAGTCTTGTTGGTGATACCCACACCCAGCATCATGGAAAGCCACAACAAACTGAGCGACACATAAGCGGTCGCGCGCGAAAGATACCAATACGCCTTGGGTGCGTCGCCGGAAAGCGAGAAAGCCATGTTGGGCATCCAGGTTGGGAGCAGAAGCACAGAAACCATCAATCCTGCCGTCATGGCAAATAGAAACAACAGAAACGATTGAATGGTGACAGATGACTCTGCAAACTCGGTTTCATTCGCCGGTGTTGGGGCCATAAATAATCTCCTTACAAATACTCTTGCATTTTCTTGCTATAGTGCGCGTGACCGTTTTCCAGCACGATCAAACCTGCCAGATCGGGGTTGGACTCGATCCATGCCATGCCATCGTCCGCGCCCATGATCAGCACCGCTTTCGAGGCAGCCTCGGCATACATCACGCTTGGCGCAATAATGGTCGCGGTCAATACATTTGTTTCAGCGGGCTGTCCGGTCATGGGATTGATGATGTGATGGCGCAAGCGTTCGCCTTGCATCCAGCGGCGGCGGTCTTTTCCCGACGTAGCCACGCCGCCGCCTTTCAAATACAGGTAATCAAAATATTTTTCAGGTTCAAAGGGACTCTTTACACCAATCTCCCACGGCGCACCGTTTGAACACGGGCCGCTGACGGCGATATCGCCCGCGGCGTTCACCAAAGCCGGACCTTCGACTTGCAACCGTTCCATCGCCTGGTGCGCCGCCCAGCCTTTTGCCGAACCGCCAAAATCCAGGTGGACTCCCTGCGGCAGGCAGATCGTCCGCGCGGCCTTGTCTACGACCACTACCGAAAGCGGACTGATCTCCGTCAGCACGGGCATGAAGCTGGAATTCTGATAACGCGGCAGGATATCGAAACTGCGATCATAACCCGCATCCAACACCGCATCATAAACAGTAGGAGTGACCAGCCCATGCGTGAACTGCTCCGCCCATTGAGACGATTCGTACACGTCCCACAGGGTTTGGCTGACATGCACAGGCTGGTCAAATGTCTGGTTGAGCCGCGTCAACTCGCTGTCCGGGCGGAAGCGGCTGAGAGTCTGCTCCCATTCTTCGAACCAGTTTGGGACTTGAGTCAACGCAACAGGCGCGGAATCCGAATCCTGGTCCACTACTACAAGAATGTCACAGCCCATCGCGCGGAAGTTCTGACGGTGATACATTCTTACGACGATCCAGTGCCGCCGCCACCGCCACCCCCGCCGCCTCCCCCACCACCACCGCCTCCACCCCCACCACCGCCTCCGCCGCCTCCCCCACCGCCACCACCACCCCTGGATTGTTGAATGATGACTTGTGGTTGAGGCGCTTGACCGCCAAAGAGGATGGTGTAACCGGCAGGAGGCATTGTTGCCGCGACCGCCGTTGGAGCGGGTAACTCGGTAGGCATTGGAGTTGGGATCAACTTCGCCTGTTCTGCGGCGACTTTTTCAGCGGCCTTTTCCTTATCCGGGCCTGCGAACATATTCCAGAACCCGAGGACGGCGGCCATGGAAACCGCCGCGATGGTCATTTGCACGTCCGTCCACTTGCGGGGAGCTGGTTTATTGTTTGCCATATTAAATTACCTCGCTAATCATCATTGTCTTCGTGATCGTCGCCGCCTTCGTCGTGATCATCATCCTCGTGATCATCATCCTCATGATCGTCATTGCCCTGATTTCCATCGTTGCTCTGGTTGTTTTGAGCAACTTCCTCGTCGCCGCCGCCCTGATTGGAACTGGGAACGACCACAACCACTGGCTCCAGTTTCGTCATGGCAAGGATCGAGCCAGTTGGGCTGACATAGATGAGGTCGCCGGAAGTGAACGTGACGAGATAGGCAGGTGCGCCCTCGTATACGGTGCTTTCAACGCTATACACATCCGTTTGCCCCAGAGTCTGGGCGGCCAGTGCGGCGGCCTGTTCAGGACTCACAATGGCGGGCTGTTCAGGTACCGCTGCAACAGGCGCAACGGACTGCCTGAAAGATTCGCGCCCGGATGGCAGGTTTGCCTGGCCTTCCTGGGACTTAAGTTTCGCGGAAGCGACAATTCCCTGGTACGCCGATGCAACGCCAAACAACATGGCAAGCATGAACACCGTCAACATGGCAGAGATGAACAAGGTACTTTTACGCATGGTTAATTCTCCGTTTCTTTTAATGGATTTAGCCGGTCTTATCTTATAAGCAGTCGGCTTTGGATGAAAAAAGTTATTGCCACGGAAGATTAGATTCTCCTAAGAAAATTCAAAATCCGTCCAGACATTTTTTCAATATCTTCCCATGAAGATGCGTCATTTTATAGCAGCAACATGACAGGACGATGAATGGAAAATAAGTTCTTATCCGGCAGGGGATGAGAAGCAGTATAATCTTTTCATGCAAAATCGCTTTAAACGTACCTGGCTTATCCCCGTTTTACCTTTGCTTGCAATAGCCCTTTACTATCTTCCCCCCATCCATTCGCGGCTCGCGTGGCGGTTGGATAACCTCCGCACGCGCATCGTTTATTTAATCAAACCTCCCGACGAAGCCGTCTTTCAACCCGGCGGCGAGACATCGCTCACGATTGAAACCGTTATTGCGACGACGCGCGCCGAATACGCGTTGACCCTCACCCCCCAGGCGACTTCCACTCCCAATCTCGGTCCTACGCCCACACCAACGATCACGACCACCCCTCTGCCTGCCACCGTTAAACTGGATGGGGTCAAATACGAGGATCAGCATGGACGAACCAACTATTGCGGTCCTGCGAATTTCTCGATGGCGTTAACCTTTTGGGGATGGGATGGAAACCGCGATGTTGTGGGACAAGCCGTTATGCCGGGAAATACCAGCAAAGATGGCCTGCCTATTAATGTAGATAAAAACGTCATGCCGTATGAACTGCAGGAATATATCGCCGGCAATGTGCCAAACATGGGGTCTGTTTTGCGCTACGGCGGCGACCTGAATGTGGTCAAGACATTTCTTGCGGCGGGAATTCCCGTCCTTGTGGAGAAAGGCATCCATGAATTGGATCTTTCCAACCGCGTAAGTTGGATGGGACATTATGCCTTTGTCACAGGCTATGACGACGCGCAACAAATGATAATTTACCAGGACTCTTATCACCCTGCCGGAGCGCCGCCCGGACCAAATAGAAAAATCCCCTACAATGAATTTGTGAAAGACTGGCGCGCGTTCAATTATGTATTTATCGTTGTCTATCCAAAGGACCGCGAAAACACCGTAATGGATTTGCTCGGCGAGCTGGCAAACGAAGAGACAGCAAACCACCACGCATTAAAGGTCGCAGAGGAGGAAAGCGTGAACCTCGCGGGCGAAGACCGCTATTTCGCGTGGTTCAACACCGGCACAAGCCATATCGCCCTGCTCGAATATATAGATGCCGCCACCGCTTACGACCAAGCATTTGCCGTCTACGCCACCCTCGGCGGCGACAACACCACCCGTCCCTATCGCATGATGTGGTACCAGACCGGCCCCTACTGGGCATACTATTACTCGGGCCGTTACGCCGACGTCATCAACCTTGCCAACACCACGCTTGAAGATACAATCAGCGAACCCGTCCTCGAAGAATCCCTGCTCTGGCGCGGACGCGCTCTCTACATGGCAGGCGACACACAATCCGCCATCAACGACTACCGTGCCGCGCTCAAAGTCCACCCCAAATGGGGACCGGCAGTACAGGCGTTGCAAGATCTGGGCGTCCAGCCGTAGGAAACTTTCAATTCCTGCAAATATGCAGTACAATTGCAAATATGCAGGAGTTTTTTTATCTACCCAGAAGCATTGAGGGCCATGCCAAAAAGGCAATCGGCGAGTTTCCCGCGCTTACCCTCGTTGGTCCGCGTCAATCGGGAAAAACAACGCTCCTTAAACACCTGTTCGGCGGGGATTTTCGTCTCATTTCGCTGGAGTCGCCCGACGTTCGCGTGGCCGCGGTGAACGACCCGCGTGGGTTTCTCTCTCTCTATCCCCCACCTGTCATTTTCGATGAAATCCAATATGTTCCCGGTTTGTTGCCTTATATCAAGGAAAAAATTGACGAACGCCGCAGCCAGGCTGGGCAGTTCATTCTGACTGGCTCGCAAAACCTGTTGTTGATGCAGCAAGTGACCGAAAGCCTGGCCGGGCGAACCGCGATTCTGAAACTGCTCCCCCTATCTAATTGGGAACTCATGGAATCGCCCGCCCGCGCCCTGCCGTGGGAAAAGGTCTCCTTCGATTCCCTGCCCAATCGTTCTCCAAAGGAATTTTGGGAACAACTCCTGCGCGGCTTTTATCCTGAAATCGCGGTCAACCCATTTCGGGATGCGCGCTTGTGGCAGGCGGGCTATGTGCAAACCTATCTTGAGCGCGATGTTCGGAATTTACGGAATATCGGCGACCTGACCCTGTTCCAAACTTTCCTGCGAGCGCTGGCGGCGCGCAGCGCGCAAATTCTGAACCTAAGCCAGTTGGCGCGGGACGTGGGAGTTTCGGTCAACACGGCCAGGGACTGGCTGTCCATTCTGGAAGCGAGTTTTCAAATTTTCATTTTGCGTCCCTATTTTGCCAATATCGGAAAACGGCTGGTCAAATCCCCGAAGGTTTATTTCATGGATACGGGCCTGTTATGCTATCTGGTGGGATTGCGCGATGTCGAGCACGCCATATCGGGACCGATGGGCGGCGCGATTTTTGAGAATTTTGTCGCCGCCGAATTGATGAAGATATTTCATCATCGCGGCGAGGAACCGAACTTGTATTACTGGCGCACATCCGATGGAGCGGAAGTGGACTTGATCGTGGACACCGGGGACGCTCTCATTCCCATCGAAATCAAGCAATCCGAAACCCCGCATCCCAAAATGGCAAGGCAAATATCTGCGTTTCAGTCCCTGTTCAAGGAAAAGGCAGGTAAAGGTTATGTCATTCATTCAGGAAAAATGATACTGCCTCTCGCGAAAGATGTGACTGCCCTTCCGCTGAATATGCTTTGATTATCGAGATATACCAAAGCGCGGCTTTCAGCTGCCGCCAAACTACCCAACTGCGAAACTACCTAAACCACCCAACTACTCAACTATGAAACTATTACATTTCGCCGACGCCCACATTGACATGGCCAACTATGGCCGCCATGACCCCGAAACGGGACTGCCCTTCCGCGTCCTTGATTTTCTCAAGTCGCTGGATACCATCGTGGACGCGGCTATCTCCGAAAAAGTGGACATGGTCATCTTTGCGGGCGACGCGTACAAAGACCGTTCTCCCGCACCCACGTTCCAGCGCGAATGGGGCAAACGGATCATGCGCTTATCACAGGCGAAAATCCCAACTTTGCTTCTGGTGGGCAACCACGATTTATCCCCCGCGACAGGACGCGCTCATGCAATTCAGGAATTTGATACGCTGCAAGTGCCGTTTGTGCGCGTGTTGCAAAAACCCGAATTTCTCGCGCCCGCAGATTTATGGAACGTGCCCGTGCAAGTCATCGCCATGCCGTGGATTTCGCGTTCGGCATTGATGGCAAATCTGGAAATGAGCGGCACGGACACGAGCGAAGTTTTCTTCAATCTCGAATCTCGAATCTCTGATTTAGTACAGGGCTGGATTGAAGAAGCAGCTAAAAACCTTCCTCTCATCCTCACCGCACACGCATCCGTGGAAGGCGCGGCGTTCGGCGCGGAACGCATGGTCATGCTCGGGAGTGACTTGGTTCTGCCGATAGGATTGGTCAAAGATACGCGGCTTGATTACGTGGCAATGGGCCACATCCACAAGCCACAGGATGTGAATGAGGGCGCATATCCGCCTGTCATTTACCCTGGCTCCATTGAACGCGTGGACTTCGGCGAAGCGAAGGATGACAAGTTCTACATCATCGCAGATGTGGCGCGCGGCTCGACGAAGGTTGAGTGGAAAAAACTGACAGGGACGCGTCCGTTTATTGAACGGCGGGCAACTCTAAAGTCCAGTGAGAACGTGACCGAATTCCTTAAGGCCGCGTTGCCCAAGGCAAAGGAAATGTCCGAGGCTATTGTCCGCCTCTCGGTGGAATATCCAAGAGAATGGGACTCATTGATTGATGAAACCGCGTTGCGAAAACACGCGGAGAAAGCCTTCGAATTTCATCTCGTTAAACGACCGCAAATTCAAGCACGCACGCGCATTGCCGAGGGACAAGTGATCAGCAGTCTCAGCCCGCTCGATTTGCTCGCCCAATATTTCGACGCATCCAAAACCAAAGATGCCGACGACTTGCAAAAACTCGCACAGGAAATCATCTCGGAACCCGAAGATTAATCACTGATGCTGCGCACCGTCCCGAAGGTTTGAGCGGAAAGCCAGCCTGCATTACGGGAACCTTCGGGACGCTTTGCGTAAGGTGAGTTAATTAGTTTTATTGTCTGGAAAGGAGAAAATGACATGCGGCTAAACAAGAATCTTGCCTCGATCCTGCTGGCAGTCTACCTGATATTAGTTGGCTTGCAGGCGCTGTTTGGGCTGAGTTTCTCAGCCATGGGTTTTATAATGGGGATCTGCGCTCTGGGCGCCGGTATCCTGTTGTTGCTAAACAGGTAACACTGAACATACAACCTTCCAATATGCGGGAGGTTGTATGTCAGCAATTCCAAATCTAAAAATCCTGATACCGCCAAGGAGCATGATTTTGTTGTTTTTTCAAACCGTCCACGAATTTTCCACGAATAAACGAATGCCGGATCACAAATTCGAGCATTCGTGACCTATTCGTGGATGGTTGGTGGCTCAAATCGCCCAGTTTTGCGATTACTGGGGTTCAGATTTGGAATTGCTGTTGTATGTTTATTTGACACTGCGAATCTTCTGTTATACACTATTGGGCATTCTGCCCCCGTGAGGTCATCATGTCAAAAGAGCATTCGCGTTACCGCTGGTTCGTTGTAGGTGTGTTCTTTTTCTTCATGCTTTTGCACCAGACCGACAAACTGATGATCGGCTCGCTGCAGGTGCCGATCAGCGAGACCTTCGGCATCAATAATCAGCAGTGGGGATTGATAAATTCCGGCGCGTTGATTGTCGCCACCATTCTCTATCCAATCTGGGGCTATCTCTACGACCGCTACGCCCGCGCAAAGCTGCTTTCGCTTGCATCCTTCATCTGGGGCGCGACGACGTGGATGAACGCCATCATGCGTTCGTTTGGCGGATTCCTCGTGACGCGCGCCTCCACAGGCATTGACGACTCATCCTACCCCGGCCTGTACACATTGATAGCCGATTACTTTGGCCCCAACCTGCGCGGCAAAATTTACGGCATCCTGCAGCTCGCGCAGCCGCTCGGTTATCTCGTCGGCATGATTCTCGCCTTGATCATCGCGCCGATAATCGGCGGCTGGCGTTCGGTCTTTTACATCACGGGCGCGCTTGGCCTTGTTCTGGCCGCATTCATTTTCTTTGGCGTGAAGGAAATGCCGCGCGGCAAGGCCGAACCCGAATTTGAAGACATGCCCGAAATGCAGACCTTCAAATTCTCGTGGGCAGAAGCCAGGGAAATCTTCAAAAAGAAGACCATGTGGTTCGTGTTTCTGCAAGGCTTTGCGGGCGTCTTCCCGTGGAACGTGATTACCTTCTTCTTCTTCGGCTATCTCGAAAAAGAACGCGGCTACGATGCTGACAGCATCCTCTTCACGATGGCTCCCGTCATCCTCATCCTCGCGGGGGGTTACTTCCTCGGCGGCTGGGCGGGTGACATTCTTTTCAAACGCTCGAACAAAGGCCGCATCATCGTCTCCAGCGCGGGCGTCCTCCTCGGCGCGATCTTCCTCTACCTCGCCATCACCACGCCCATCGAAGCGCGCAATCAATTCTTCATCTTTATGTGCCTCACCGCCATCTTCATGCCGCTTTCCTCTGCCAACGTCATCGCAACCGTTTACGACATCACCGTCCCCGAAGTCCGCTCCACTGCGCAGGCCTCGGAATATTTCATCGAGAATGCAGGTGCGGCCTTCGCTCCCATCATCACCGGCATCATCGCAGATGCATTCAACCTCCAAACCGCCATCCTCCTGATTTGCAGTGTCGCGTGGGGTTTGTGCTTCTTCTTCTACCTTGGCGCGCTCTTCACCATTGACCACGACACGCACGTCCTGCGAAGTCAAATGGCCGAACGCGCAAAAGCCATGTAATTCCCGTCGGGGGCGCAGCAATGCTGCGCCCCGACGATTTTCCATGCACATCACACAAATTAATCACAATAACAAAACCCATCTGCGGGATTTCCTCGCCCTGCCATTCTCCGTTTACAAGGATATCCCTCAGTGGGTGCCGCCTCTGCAAACAGACGAACGCCTCAGACTCGACCCGAAGCGGTTTCCGTTTTACAAACATTCCCATGCCTCATTTTTTCTCGCTTACGAAGCGACCCGCCCGATAGGCCGCGTCGCCGTCCTCGACAACCGTCACTACAACGAATTCAACCGCGAGTCCACTGCATTCTTTTATCTCTTCGAGTGTGAAAACAACGCGGACGCCGCGACGGGCTTATTCACCGCCGCATTCGATTGGGCGCGTTCCCGCGGCCTGACAAAAATCATCGGCCCCAAAGGCCTCACGCCCATGGATGGCTTCGGCCTGCTCGTCAAAGGCTTTGAGCATCGCCCCGCCTTTGGATTGCCGTACAACCCTGAATACTATGTTCATCTCATCGAAGCACAGGGATTCACCAAATTGGGCGAAGCAGTCTCTGGTTACATCGGCACAGACATCCAGTTTCCCGAACGCATCCACGAACTCGCCGAGAGAATTGCAAAGCGCCGCGGACTCCGCATCGCGCGCTACGAAAAACGCTCCGACCTGCACGCCCTCGTCCCAAAATTGAAAGACCTCTACAACGATTCCCTGCGCGGCACATCGGGCAACACTCCGCTCACTGATGAGGAAGCGGATACGCTCGCGAATCAATTGCTCTGGTTTGCCAATCCCAGGCTGATAAAAATCGTGATGAAGGGGAATGAACCTGTCGGCTTTTTATTTGCCTACCCCGACATCTCCGCCGCGCTCCAAAAAACGAAGGGCAGACTTTTCCCTCTCGGCTGGCTGACCCTCCTCCGCGAACTCAAGCGCACCGACTGGCTGAACATTAACGGCGCGGGCCTGCTCCCCGAACACCGCGGCTCAGGCGGCACAGCAATCCTCTACAGTGAAATGTTCAAATCCGTGCGCGAGTCTGGTCAATTCACACACGCCGAAGTCGTTCAGATCGGCATCGAAAACGAAGCCATGCAACGCGACCTTGAAAACTTCGGGATTGATTTTTACAAGATTCATCGCACATACTCGCGAGATTTGTAAGATATCAAGACCTGACATGTCAGGTCTGGTGCATGTGTAGAAAGACGGGATTAAAAACACATACCCCTCGTGACATGACTGGCATACAATGAAATAAACCGTATCATCCCCGTAACGCGGCATTCGTGTCGCTTCGCGTGGCTGGACAAGGTGCGACATGAATTCCGCACCACAGGCAATGACATCCGCCAATCACCAATCGTCAATCGTAAATCTGAAATCGTAAATCGGGAGAATCCCCATGACTATCATCGTCGCTGATACCACCTGCGGCCTGCCGCGTGACCTGCTCAAACAGCGCGGCATCCCGCTCATTCCGCAAGTCGTCATGTTTGGCGAAGAGTCCTACCACGACGACGAGCAATTAGATACAAACACATTCCTGCAAAAGCTCAAGGCATCGAAGGAACTTCCCAAAACCGCCGCGCCTGAGCCGCCGTTGTACTATCCCATTTTCGAAGAGGCGAAGAAAAAAGGCGAGAGCGTGGTCGTCGTCGCGCCGACTGGCAAAGCGAGTGGGACTGTCCGCTCGGCGGAAACGGCCGCGCAGGAATTCCCTGGCCTCGATGTTCGCGTGGTGGATACGTTGACCATCTCGTGCAACCTCGGCTCCCTTGTCCTCGTCGCCGATGACATGGCCAAGGCTGGCAAATCTGCCGATGAAATCGTGGCGAAACTCAATTACATGATCCCACGCGGCCGCATCTACTTCCTCGTGGACACGCTCGAATATCTCGCCAAGGGCGGCCGCATTGGCGGGGCCAAGAAACTGCTGGCCGAACTGCTCGAGATCAAACCCATTTTGCAGGTCAAAGACGGACAGGTTGAATCGTTTGAACAGCAACGGACAAAGAAGCGCGCCCTCGCCCGTCTCGTGGAAGTGGTAACGGAATCCTGCAAAGGCGGAGACGAAGCCCATTTGTGCGTCCTGCAGGTTGAGGCGGAGAAAGAAGCGGAGTCCCTCGTCGAGGAATTGAAGCTGAAGGTGAATGTCCAAAATATCCCCATCTACGAACTGCCGCCCGCGATTGTCGTCCACGCGGGGCCAAAGGCGATGGGAGTCGGTTTTTTCGTGGAATAAATCCGCTCCGCCTGCACAGGGATTTAATGGAGGTGTATCATGAAAACCATCGTTTTCTCTCTTGTGTTAGCATTGATGATTGCTTCATGCGCACCATCGTCCACCACGCCTGCATCCACGCCCATGGCCGCGCAAATCGAAGCGACCGCGACACAGCTTGTGACAACTTCAACTGAGGAGACAGCCATGCCATTCACTCTCTCAAGTTCCGCTTTCACCCAGGGACAGCCCATCCCCGCCGCGTATTCCTGCAAAGGCCGCGACATTTCCCCCGCGCTCGCATGGACAGAGCCGCCCGCGAACACCCAATCCTTCGCCCTCATCATGGACGATCCCGACGCGCCCGCTGGAACCTGGGTTCACTGGGTCATCTACAACATTCCCGCCACTGCGCGTGGACTGCCCGAGGGCGTGCCGACAGACGCGCAACTTTCAGATGGAAGTTTGCAGGGCACAACTTCCGCGCGCAGTACCGGCTATCACGGACCTTGTCCGCCTTCGGGAACGCACCGCTATTTCTTCAAACTTTACGCGCTGGATGCAGCCTTGTCCCTCGCATCTGCCAACAAAGAAAAATTACTGAAAGCCATGGACGGCCACATTCTCGCGCAGACCGAATTGATGGGCACATTCAGTAAATGACAAAAATACATCCATTGCTTGAACGCGCCCGCGCGGATGGCAATCCCGTGGTGGAGGGTTCACGCGTCACATTTTTGTGGGAGGGCAAGTCCGCGCCGCGGCTGATAGATGACATGCACGGCTGGGAGGATAAGCCGCAAAAGTTGAAACGACTCGCGCCGGGTTTGTGGGGTATTTCCTTTGAATTGCCACGCGACACCTATCTCGAATATGCGTTTTACGACCCGCGTTCCGAAACGCGCTTCCCCGACCCATTGAATCCAAACAGCGTTTACAACGGCGCCGGAAGCTACAACCACTTCGTGTACATGCCCGAAGCCGCGCCGACCCCGCTTGCGGCGAAAAGAAAAGGCGTGCCGCGCGGCAAGGTGACTCATCACCGCGTCGAAACCTGGATGCTCGCGGATGACGGTGAGCGCGATATCTATTTCTATCGCCCGCCTGTCAAGGAGCCGGTTCCATTGCTGATCGTCTACGATGGCATGGATTATCTTGAGCGCGCCCAACTCAACGTCATCGTGGATAACCTTATCGCCGAGAAGCGCATCCGCCCGATTGCGATGGCATTCCTTCAAAACGGCGGCGACCAGCGCGGCGTGGAATATGCCTGTTCGGATGCGACGATCATGTGGCTGGATCACGTCATTTTGCCGCTGGCCCGCAAACGTTTGAACCTGCTTGACGTCAAGGAGAACCGCGGCGCGTATGGCGTTCTGGGCGCGTCATTTGGCGGATTGATGTCCATGTACACGGGCTTGCGGATGCCGGAGATTTTCGGGAAGGTGATTGCCCAGTCCGCGGTGTTCGAGTCCGAAGGCCGCGACTTCGCCGCAGTGGATTTGATCAAACACGAACAGGCGCGTGAATTGAAAATATGGATGGACATTGGCCGCTTCGACGAGTTGCTCGAAGATAACCGCCGCATGCAGCCAATCCTGCGCGAGCATGGCTGCGATGTGACCTATCGCGAGTTCACGGGCGGTCACTGCTGCACAGCCTGGCGTGATGATGTCTGGCGCGGGTTGGAAGCGATGTTCTTTGCGGAGTCCGAAGTCTCCTGACTTCGGGATTGAGTCTCCTGGCTTGAGTTTTCCTTCGTCAGGAGACGTTGGAGTCCCTGTGATCCTTGCCACATTATGCTACGTCAAACGCGGCGGCAAAACCTTGATGGTTCATCGCAACAAGAAGCCCAACGATATCCACGAGGGCAAGTGGAACGGGTTGGGCGGAAAATTCGAGGCGGGGGAATCGCCGGAGGAGTGTGTCCGGCGCGAGGTCGAGGAGGAGGCGGGGCTGGTTATCCAAAATCCGAGACTGCACGGACTGGTCATGTTTCCGGGTTTCAAAGGAAACGACTGGTACGTCTTTGTTTTCACCGCGACCGACTTTGAAGGCGAGTTAATTGATTCGCCCGAAGGCAAACTGGAATGGGTGGAAGATACAAAACTGCTGGCGCTGCCGCTCTGGCCGAGCGACCAAATCTTCCTGCCGTGGCTGGCGCAGGAGAAGTTTTTCTCGGCAAAGTTTATTTATAACGGAGAAGAGTTCAGAAGCCATGAGGTGATGTTCTATTGACGCTCCCTCACTCCTTCGACAAGCTCAGGACAACGCCTAACCCTCTCCCGAAGGGAGAAGGGACTCCCTTCCCCTTTCGGGGGAAGGGCCGGGGATGAGGGGAAGTATTGGCAGTATAATCAGCCGGTATGAGCGTTTTCCAAGGCAAACATATTTTGCTAGGGGTCACGGGCTCCATTGCGGCTTACAAAGCGGCAGACCTTGCTTCCAAACTCACACAAGAAGGCGTGTTGGTGGATGTCATCCTCACCCGCGCGGGGGAAAGTTTCGTCACGCCGCTCACGTTTCAATCTGTCACCGGCAGGCGCGCGTACACGGAAAAAGATTTATGGGGAAGCGAAGCGCACGTCCTGCACGTGGGTCTCGGCAGGGAAGCCAATTTGCTCGTCATTGCCCCCTGCACGGCGGACACCCTCGCCAAACTCGCTCACGGCATTGCAGATAATTTACTCACAGTCACCGCGCTGGCGGCACAGTGTCCGCTTTTGATCGCGCCCGCGATGGACGGCGGCATGTTCGACCATCCTGCCACGCAGGAAAACGTTGCAAAGCTCAAAGAGCGCGGTGCGGTCATCGTCGGCCCGGCGGAGGGACATCTTGCCTCCGGCCTCAGCGGCAAGGGGCGCATGGTGGAGCCGTTCGAAATCCTCGGCAACGTTCGACTTTTGCTTGGACGGAATGGCAAGCTCGCGGGGAAGAAAGTCGTTGTGACTGCGGGCGGAACTCAGGAACCGCTCGACCCGGTGCGCGTGCTGACCAATCATTCGTCCGGCAAACAGGGATATGCCATCGCCGAATCCGCCCTCGCTTCCGGCGCGGACGTTGTGCTGGTGACCGCTCCGACGGCATTATCTGCGCCTGTGGGAGCGTGCGTCGTCCGCGTGCAAAGCGCGGAGGATATGCTGAATGCAGTGCTCGAAGAGTGCAAAGACGCGGATGCACTCGTCATGGCCGCGGCCGCGGCGGACTTTCGTCCAAAGAACATTGCCAAAGACAAGCTGAAAAAACGGGACGGGATTCCGCAGATAACTCTTGAAGCCGCGCCGGATATTTTGAAAACGGTGGCAGGCCAACGGTCCGGCATGAAGCGTTTGAAAGTGGTGGCGGGGTTTGCGGCGGAGAGTCAATCCCTTCTCGAAAACGCGTCCGAAAAGTTAAAATCAAAAAATCTCGATTTCATTGCCGCCAACGACATCTCCGCAAAAGATGCAGGGTTTGAAGTTGAAACGAATCGAGTCACGCTTTTGTTTGCCGATGAAAGCAGGGAAGCTTTGCCGCTGATGAGCAAGTCCGAAGTGGCCGAGAGAATCGTCGAACACATTTCAAGGCTGCTGGAGTAATCATGCGCGTTCTGGTCATATCGGATATTCATGCAAACTATACTGCACTTGAGGCCGTGCTCAAACATGCGGGTAAAGTGGATGAAACCTGGTGCCTCGGCGACCTGGTGGGCTATGGCCCGGACCCGAACGCGGTGGTGGAGCTGGTGCGCGAGATTCCGCGCCTGACCTGCATCCTTGGAAATCATGACGTGGCCGTGATCGGCAAGATGCCGTTTGAAACTTTCAACGGGGATGCGCGCCGTTCGCTGGAACGCCACGAGAAAGTGCTGACTGCCGATAACATGGAGTTCCTGCGCTCCCTGCCCCAGCACACGAAGGTGCGCGGCAAAGCCACGCTGGCGCACGGCAGTCCGCGTGACCCGTTGTGGGAATACATTTTGAACACGCTTTCGGCGCGTTTGAACTTCGATCACTTCGATACGCCCTGGTGTTTTGTGGGACATTCGCACATCCAGTGCATGTTCCTGCAAAACGGAAGCAACGACCGCGTGACGCTGGAGCCGACCAAGCCGGACACACTCATTAAACTTCACCCCAAGCTGATCTTGAATCCCGGCTCCGTGGGCCAGCCGCGCGACCGCGATCCGCGCGCCGCATACGCGATCTACGATTCGGGAGCAAGCACCTGGGAGCCGCACCGCGTTGAATACAATATTTCCGAGGTGCAGAAGCGAATCCGTGAGGCGGGTTTGCCGGAGAAGCACGCATTGAGGATTGCGGAGGGGTGGTAGGTAGTTTTGTAGTTGGGGAATTGTTAGTGATGAGTGGAGAGCAGTGGGTGGGGGACGAAGGTCGAAGAGTGGTAATTGGTAATTGGAGATTGGTAACTGGAGATTGGGGGAGTGGTAATTCCGGGCTGGGAATTAGTGGTTGACGATTCGCGAGCGGAACAATTATCTGGCAGGTGTCGTCCTTCTGGTGAATTCACCAGTCTTTCCACGAAGGAGAAGAGACCATGAAACGTAAGCTGTTATTTGCAATTGTAGTTTCCGCGTTTATTTTGGCCGCCTGCGGAGCCGCGGCGACGGAAGAGTCGCGATCGTATGATGCGCTTCCTGAAGCGCCCATGCAGGAGCAATACGCGATGGAAATGCCCGCGCCCGCGGCCACGTCGGCCCCCAGCAGTGCTGGAAATGCCGCCGCCGTCGAACGCATCGTCATCCAGAACGCCGATCTGGCTGTCGTTGTGACCGACGTTGAGAAGCGCATGAAAGAGATCGAGAAGATGGCGCAGGATATGGAAGGCTTCGTCGTTTCGTCCAACCTGTACCAGTCCTATACCAACAACTACGTCAAAGTGCCGGAAGCGGCTGTGGTCATTCGTGTGCCGTCCGAAAGGCTGGAAGAAGCGTTGGAATTGATCAAGAAGGACGTGGTGGAAGTCCAGAATGAGAATCGCTCAGGCCAGGATGTGACCGCCGAATACGTGGATTTGCAGTCCCGCCTGAAAAACCTGGAAGCCGCCGAAGCGCAACTTCAGAAGATCCTCGATACCGCCGAAAAGACCGAGGATGTCATCAACGTTTTCAACCAACTGGTTTACTATCGCGAGCAGATCGAGCTGGTGAAAGGCCAGATCAAATACTACGATGAGGCCGCCGCGCTCTCAGCCATCAGCGTGCGTTTGATCGCAGAAGAGACTGTCCAGCCTGTAAAGGTTGGTCCCTGGGAGCCGAAGGGTGTTGCACTCGAAGCTGTTCAGGACCTCGTTGATTTCTCGAAGGGCTTTGCAGAATTCCTCATCCGCTTCGTGCTGTACATACTTCCGACCTGGATCATGATCGGTATCCCGTTGTACCTGGTCTTCCTCGGTGGACGCGCCATCTTCCGCAGAATGCGCCGCAACAAACCGAAGAAAGAACAACTGCCCGCGCCGCCTGTCGAGAAATAACCGACCCTTACCCTGCCCTCTCCCTCCTTCGACTTTGCTCACCTGTGCCTGTCCTGTCCCGTCCGGGCCAGGACGGGGCGGCAAGGTGCAGGCAGGATGGAGAGGGTATAATTTATAAAAATGGAAAAACTCGCCCATGACGCGCTGGAGCTTTTCAACATTCATCTGACGGGGCGTCAGGTGTTGTCGCTCATTACTTACGAACGTGAACTGCTGGATTGGAATCAGAAATTCAACCTGACCGCCATCCGGGATTCGGAATCGGTCCGCACCAAGCATTTTTTGGACTCCTTCTCCTGCGTGCTCGCCTGGAAGGCAACGCCCCCGCATCGCCTCGTGGATGTGGGAACTGGCGCGGGTTTCCCCGGCATTCCCCTGAAAATTCTTTACCCCAACATGAAAGTGACACTGGTCGAGTCTGTGGGCAAGAAGGCCATGTTCTGCCATCACATCGTACGCGTGCTCGGCCTCGAAAACGTGGACGTGATCCAGTCGCGCGCGGAGGACCTGGGGCAAAAGCCGGAGCACCGCGAATCCTATGACTGGGCAGTGGCGCGTGCAGTGGCTAATTTGAATGTGCTGGGAGAATATCTATTGCCGCTGGTCAAAGTGGGCGGCATGATGCTGGCCCAAAAAGGCGAAAGCGGACCGGCCGAAGCGCAGTCCGCTGAAAAGGCGATGAAATTATTGGGCGGGAAGTTGAAGCAGTTGGTGCCGGTCAATTTGCCGGGCGTCGCGGATGACCGCTATCTCGTGCTCGTGGACAAGGTCGCCGCCACGCCGCCGAAATATCCGAGGAAGCCGGGAGTTGCGGCGAAACAGCCGTTGTAGCACTGTGCTGATTAATTAATATATCCACGCTCCCTCTGATTGGGCATCGAAAAATACAGGTTTAATTGGTTTTTTTATACTTTCCATTGCAACTTTATTTATTCTCACTCTATAAGCGTCACAAATTTGCTTCCAACTCTGACCATGGGTTTTATGAACTGATACTGCAATTTTTCGTACACCACCTTCAAGTAAAGCTCTTAAAATATGCTCATCGTTTTCTTGAAGCGATGAACCATAAATAGCTACAGATTTGTAACACTGATGCATAACAGAATCATACACGCGGCGCAAATACCTACTTTTTTGGATTGTGTTAAGTTTTTGAGCAGAGGTCCCTTCGCTTACGAACAAAGGCAATAACTGTCCTGATTCCCATTTTCTGAAAACTTGGGAAAGCAAGCCTATGTCTTCGTTTCCGATTTTCTGTTCATCGCCATTTGTATTAATTCCAAGTGCAAGATTCCCGTGTGGGTAAAAAACGAGTACCGATTTTCGCTCTCCACGACTTTGTAGGGCTTCGCGGTATTTTTCCCAGTTATATTGAAATTGTCCGTTATCAAAGCAGTCTTTGAATACAATTCTGGAATTATCCTCTATCGCCCACATACGCGCCCAATATAAAATCAAATCATAGTTCAAACTAACAATGGTTGAAAAACTTCTGATGAATTCGGCGATACGCGGAAAATATTTTTTCACCTCTTTTCTTTCAGGGTGGATTTTTTGAACAATTCGTATCAGCGAATTCCGGGTAAGTCTATATCTGTCTATTACCCACAAGTTGGGTAAAGGTGAGGTAGACTATGGAGAAAGCACAAAGACAGGAGCAATCTGAACATTGACAAGCAAGAAGAAAAGCGGCGATATTTCATGGACGGTGGAAGAATTTTCAAAAGTCAAC
>JACRLC010000090.1 GCA_016235425.1 Chloroflexota bacterium
CAATTCTCAAGCAGTTGTTGTTCCGCTTTTCTAAAGAATGCGGGCAGGTTAGGTATTGTCCCAGTCCTGCGAATCGAGAGCCTTTTCAAGTTAAAATGGACTGTCTGGTGTATTGGTTTTTAAGGTGCAAAAGTCGAGTATTATCTTGGTCATCGTTTGTCATTTGACCTGGATTATTTTACAGGGGTGGAAAATCTTGTATTGCCCACATCGTATCAAATCGAATCTGCCTGCCAAAAGAACAACCTTTCAATCAAAGTAGTCCGTCGTTTCTCCACATTTGTCGAATTTCTTGTGGAACGGGAAAACGAAAGCCTGAAAATTGACCTTGCTCTCGATTCGCCATACCGTTTTGAACCGACAATACTTTCCAGCGAAGGCATCTTTGTCAATGATTATTCAGATTTACGGATAGATAAACTGCTGGCTTACTTTGGCCGATCTGAACCCCGCGACGCCGTAGATTTGTATTTCATCATGCAAAGAGAACCCGTCAAGCCGCTTTTGGAACTGGCCGCGCAGAAAGACCCCGGTTTCGATCACTACTGGTTTGCACTGGCGTTGAATCGCTGTGAGAATTTCCCCGACGAATTAGAACGCTGGCCCGTCAAAATGCTCCAGCCATTTGAGCCGCGAGTTCTAAAAAGAACACTTCTTGATTGGGCAATGGAATTGATGGACAAATCAACGAAGAAATAAACAGACGGTTTTCACGCCGTCTGTTTTTTCGATATTTGTTTGTGGGGTGGTTATTTCTACTGACTACTGATCACTGGTTACTGATTACTTTATCACTCCGAGCTTCCTCCCCACCTTCGCGAACGCATCCAGCCCCTGACCCAAATCATCGCGGTCATGGGATGCGGAAATCATTACACGGATTCGTGCCTTGCCCTTCGCCACCGTTGGGAATCCAATGGACATCGCGAACACACCATTTTCAAACAACTCGCGGCTGAACTGTTGCGCGAGCGGCGCTTCCCCGAGCATGACGGGGGTGATCGGTGTTTCGCTCACGCCAGTGTCAAAGCCAAGCTTCTTCATTTCTTCCTTGAAGTATTTGGCGTTATCCCAAAGTTTATCCACCAATGCCGTGGACTCTTCCAGCAAATCCACAGCCGCCAAACACGCGGCCGCATCGGGTGCAGTGACCGCGGACGAGAACAGGAACGGGCGCCCGCGCTGGCGCAGCCATTCGACGATGATCTTGTCGCCCGCGACCATGCCGCCGACCACGCCAAAAGCTTTCGACATCGTGCCGACTTCGATGTCCACTTTGCCGTGCAAGCCGAAATGGTCAACGATGCCGCGCCCGCCTTTGCCGAGCACGCCTTCGCCATGCGCGTCATCCACCATGAACAGGATGTCGTATTTCTTCGCCACTTCGTACAACGCAGGCAGGGGCGCAATGTCACCATCCATGCTAAAAACGCCATCTGTGACGATCAATGCGCGGCGGTATGTCCCTGCCGCTTCCTTGATAGCCGCTTCGAGCGCGGCGGGATCGTTATGTTCGTAGGCGATGATCTTCGCACCGGAAAGCCTGCATCCGTCAATGATGGAAGCGTGATTCAATCTATCCGAAAAAATCACATCATCCTTTCCAACCAGTGCGGAGATTGTTCCAAGATTTGCAGTGAATCCAGACTGAAACGTGATCACATCCTCTGCACCCTTGAACTTCGCCAGTCGTTTTTCCAACTCAACGTGCAAGTCCATTGTCCCTGCAATCGAACGCACTGCCGCAGGGCCAACTCCATATTTCTTCGTGGCATCCTTCGCGGCTTCCACAATCTTCGGATGGTTCGCCAGTCCAAGATAATTGTTCGAGCAAAAATTCAGCACGTCTTTTCCATCCACGATCAAGCGCGCTCCCTGCGCCGAGCCAATCGTGCGGATGCGGTTGTACAGGCCCTGTTCCTTCAGGCCGTCAATTTCCTGCGTGAGCCAGTTGAGTTTAGCGGTCATTGGTGCTCCGTGTGAAAATAGAGATTAGAGAATTAGAGATTGGTAATTGTGCAGAATCATTATAGCGAATTACGAATCATACGATTGTCACAATTCGACCATGACAGACATTCAGCCTTTATCCTTCATCTTTCATCCTTTCGACTCTCCACCTCCGCCAGCAGGCCCAACTCCGTCAACGCTTCCATCACTTTTTGGATGGCTCCGCTTTTGACGACTACCGTTGTTGGACCGAGTATTTCACCCAAATATTTCGCCGCTTTCGATTTACGCATCTCTTCCAGGACCTCCGGCCTGCTGACCCTTAAAACGACCTGGGTCTCCACCCGCGCTTCGGTCCCGCTAACCTCCCAGCGTTTGAGCGCCTTGACAAAGACTGGCGGAATTCCCGCATCGGAATGTTTCGCGAGCAATGCCAGCAAATGCTCCACTTTGAGTCCCTGCTCTTTGGCCTTTGTGAGCGAATGGGGCGTGACATGGTAATGGTACTCATCCGCTTTTTCTTCGTCCCATTCGCAGAAGCGCGCAAGTTGATAGCGGACGACACGCGGCGTAAAGCGCGGGGCAGTTATTTTCCCGTTTGAGGCAATGTGCAATTTTTCTTTTTCGATACTCGATTTTCGGGAATCGGAAATCGCGATTCGGAAGGACGTTGGAACACTCGAACCTTCGGCGAAAGCCAAATCCACCTGTCCCAGCCAATGCAAAATATTTGTGATGAAATAACGGATAAGCGCGCCGTCCACTTCATCCCAATATGCGAAACCACGCAGGAACTGTCCATCGGAGGCGCGTTTAATGAACCACGAGTCGTAGTCGCCTGCGGGGCGCTGGAAATCGGCGTATTTCTGTTTGACGTCGCGGATGAACGCGCTCAGGCTCCACCACTTGCCTTCGGGAATCGCATCCAGCAGGTTCAGCAGAAACTCGCGCGTCTCCTGCGGTTGGTTTGTCCATTCGCCTTCACAGATAAGATTCGGTGCCTGCCGCAGTTCGTTGAACGTGTTGCTTTCCGTCCACGCATCGGTGAGAAGATGTAGGGCTTCGTCACGCGGCACTTCGAGGAATTTCCTTACCGCGTCGGCCTGTGGAATATTTTTCTTGATCAATTTTGCGGCGGCGAGCAATTCTGTTAGTCGTAGGTCGGATTGCCAATCCGACCTACCCATCCGCAACGCGGCAAGCAATGTGGCGGCATCATCGAGGATGTGGTCGCTGGCGAGGATTTCCTGTCCGCGTTCGCCGGGTGATGCGGGTCTGCCCAATGCCTCATCTGCCACAGAGTCACGGAGACTCGCTGTTGCATTTTCTCTCTGCGGCTCCGTGTCTCTGCGGCTAATCAATGCAAGCAAATCATCAGGGATGTATGCAAATTCCTGCGCGCCGTTGGGAGTGTCAAAAAATGCTCGCGCCAAAAACCCGCGATAGAACAATGCTTCGGCAGTTGAGGCCGGCCTGAGATGCGGCCTCTCGCGGTCGCGTTTGCCCGCACCCATCTCGCGGATGTCGCCGAATTTGCGCGTGAACTCCGCCCACGGAATGCGTCCATCCTTTGTAATGAGCGCGTCGAGGGCGGCGCGAATGGTTGGGCTGAGAGTCTCTAAAATTTCGCCGGCCAGTTCAAGGTCGAGGAGGGAAGCGGACAGTTCTTCGCGGGCCGAATCCGTTTCGTTGGATTCGAGCTCGAGTCCCCAGAGTCCCGCAACGATGCGGAGATGTCCAATATCATGTTTGAGAAGGGAGGCGAGGAGCGTGGGCATGAGTTATCGATTTGACTGACTTAATTATACACGGTGGCATTTAAGCGGTACGTGACGACTTTTAATGGTTGACTCTCGTCCCTGAATTTGCTATGCTTGTTATGCAACTTTAGCGGTGCACAGGAGCAGGAAAATTTAGCGGCACCAATTTCACATTCACCGATGGGCATACCAATCTGATGAATGCAAATTCCAGAATCAACTGGCTTATTTTGATTGCGGCCACTGTTCTCGTGGTGGTCTGGGTATTCTTTCGGTTTGCCCAGAAAATCGAGACGGCGCCAATATATTTCGAGGCATTTATCTGGATGATGATCGGCGCCCTTGCCCGTTTGTTGCCGATGGATACGCCGAATATTGAAGGACTCCTGCCGGCAAAAAGCGCAGGGCCATCCCTGGGAAAAGAAAAACGAAACAATATGATTTGGGGACTGGTGCTGGGATGGGCAGTTCTTTGGGTTTTATGGAAATTCCCCGACTGGTTTCAAAATATTAATCTTTCCGATCACGGTTTTGAAATTGATTTGCAGGGAGCGCCTGTGGTTTTTTGGGCCGGATTCTCTTTTCTACCGGGGTATTTTCCACACGTGATATGGAAGATACCCAAAGCCGCCTGGAATCAATTCAGTAAAACATGGGGCATTAACGAGGCGATGGATTTGAAAGGAAACGCCAAACACCGTCTTCAATCATATTGGAATGGATTAAAAGGTCTCATTGGATTGGAATGACTGTTAATTCCAGTCGGTTGCCTGCAAACCATCATCAACCATAATCGGGACCCATGTTCAAAAGGAGCATAAGATGGCTGACACCAAATCGGTTAGCGAACAGAAGTCAAGAGCAGCAGCTTTGTTTATCGGTCTCATGGCTGTCTTTGGTATTTGTGTTTATTGTTTACTTGCCGTGCAATATGAATACTGGGAATGGATGCGAAATTTGGAGACCATCGAACAAAAGAATTCACTGGAACCGCTGAAATGGGTGTTTGCATCTTTAATCGGTGCGACAATTTACCTGCTTAGCGAAATAGCACAATATTATTCAAAAATAGACGATAAAGCAGAAGGTGAAAACAGAGACGACTTCAAGGGTTATACTTTTTGGTACATCAGCACCCTGATCAAAGCGCCGATCCTTACAGTTGTGGTCATGTGGCTGTTGATAAATCTAAAAATCAATGTTGGAGAGGGAGAAAAATTGGGAATAACGGTGGATTTTAGCAAGTTTTCCGACGTGGTTAAAATCGGGATAGCTTTTATCCTTGGATTCTACGGTCGTGTGACTAGAAAGCAATTGGATATCATTGCAAAATACTTGTTCACGCGTGCCTGGGCATTGGCTGAACAGGGATTCGAGGTGGCACTGCCGCCACAAGGGATAATCCTGCTGAAAGAGAAATACACTTTTAAAACAGACCCGGTAACAGATGTCGTTTGGACAGCCAATGTCGGCACAATGGAAGCAGATACAGGCACATATACTGCTCCTGACGACCTCTCAAACGACGGGAAAAAAGTGATTATCCGTGCAGCGCTAAAGAACGAGCCCTCTGTGACTGGATTTAAGGAAGTGGAGCTGAAGTTATTCAAAATTAAAGGAGCGACCGAAGTGAAGTCGGGTGATAAAGTAAGCTTAACCGTGGAAACAAATATGACCGATAAAGTAACGGAAAATGAACTAAAGGCAATTAAATGGGAAGCGCCAGATGACGCATCCATTACGTTTTCGCCCAACCCCGAAAAAACGACCGAGTTTACCGCCCCTCAAGTAGAGAAGAAGGATGGCGGCAAGTCCGTCAAAGTTAAAGCTACATTGACACATGACAACAAGCCATACTCGGCAGAACTTACAATCACTGTAAAACCGAAAGAATAACCTGCCTCGTCCAGGTAAACGAAGCCGCCTGTTACATGCGACAGGCGGCTTTCGATTTCACGGAATACGAAATTACCCTCGCACCACTTTCAACGCTCCCGGCAAAATCCCAAACGTGACCTTGCGAAGGTTACTTCCAAAACTTGTGAAGATCTCGCCATCGGCATGGATGTAGAGCGGACGGTCGGAGGTCATTGTGAATTTTTTGCACGCGCCCATGCGGATTTGTTTAGTGAAGCGGCGATGCGTGCCGCTCATAAATTCGGGGACAAGGCGGAACATCATGGAGCGGGAGCATTTGCGGACGAGGAGAAATTCCATGACTCCGTCGGTCATTTTGGAATCGGGCGAGAGCATGAAGCCGCCGCCTTCGCGCCCGCCGTTGCAGAGCGTGGTCATTAAAACGCTTTCTTCCATTGCCTCCAAATCGGTTTCGATTTGAACGCGCGCGGGGTTGTGATCGAGCAGGATGGTTTGGATCACGGCGGTGAGATACATGAGGAAGCCCCGCAAAATTGGCAAACGATGCGAACGAATGGTGACAATTGCGTCGAAGCCGATGCCGAGGGTGTTGTCGAAGTATTCCCTGCGGCCATGTTCGTCGGTCATCAGGCCCAGGTCTATTGCGGAGGGTTCGGCATTGAGTGCATGCGCAAGGGCATGATCCGATTTCATTGGGACGCCGATTGCGTGCGCAAAGTCATTGCCCGATCCAACCGGGACAACGCCAAGAAGAGGCCGTTTGTCATCAGGGACTTGCATGAGACCGTTTACCACCTCGTGAACTGTTCCGTCTCCACCCATCGCGACGACCATGTCATAGCCTTGTTCGCCCGCCTGCTTTGCCAGTTCTATCGCGTGGCCGGGGTAGACCGTGCCGCTCCAATCCACGCTGCCGTGTTCAACGGTAATGGCGCGCAAATCACGCGCCACCTGCCAGGCATGCCCCATATCGGCCATTGGGTTCAGGATGATTTTGACTTTGCGAGACATGCGTCTCCTCCTCGATGGTTTTGTAGGTTATAACCCCGCCGGGCTTCCAATCGTTTCACCGGGCAAACAAAAAAAGCCGCAGGTTATGCGGCTGTGAGGTTGATCCATGTTATTCAACTGCAGAGGGAAATATAATCTTTTCAAACGGCCCGGTGGAGCCTCTGGCAACGATAAATGTGCCGCGGTAATGTTTCTTCGCCAGGTAAAGTGCGGTATCTGCGGCGCGCATCAGGTCGACACTGTTATGGGAGTGGAGAGGGTACACGGCGATCCCGCCTGAAACCCCAAGCAAAATCTTATTATTGTCTGGAAGGATGTACTCATATTCTTCCATCATCTGCAGGATCTTATCGGTGACGATTTTCGCCATTTCAAGGTCGGTCTGCCGCAGGATGAGGGTCAATTCATCGCCGCCGTAACGCGCAAGGAAATCGGAGGCGCGCATCCCACCGGCAAGATAATTGAAAGCAGAACGAAGCACTTCATCACCAACGGCATGACCGTACGTATCGTTCACCAACTTGAATCCATCCAGGTCCATCATGATGACAGAAAATTGCGAATTGGTTTTCCTGGAGTAGCTGACCTCTTCTTCAAGCCGTTCATCGAGGGCGCGGCGGTTGGGCAGTCCCGTGACAATATCGCTGTTAGCCTGTTCAGTCACCATCTTGTGCATGCTGGCATTGGAAATCGCCACCGCGGCCTGGTCCGAGAGCAGGCCAAGCAGGCGCAGCTCGGCAGGTGTAAAACCTCCGATGGTTGACCTTGATAGATTCATCACACCCACCACTACGTTGTTTATTTTCAGGGGAATGCCGATGATCGAACCGTGCCATTCTCTGGGCGTATTCTCATAGAGGGGATGCGCGGACATGTTTTCCACCAGGACCGGCTCACCGCCGCGCGCCACCGAATAAGTTAGTCCGTTTTTACGAGGCAGGGACAACGGTTTGTTCCGAATCCCCTCGAAATTCAACGACGATCCGAATTGCAATTTGCCGCGCGTATAAAGAAAAATATGCGCCGTGCGCGCGTTTTTCACCAACCGCATGGCTTCGGTCACAACTGCGTCCAGCACGGTTTGCAAATCGAGGCTGGAAGTCAAATTCAGGCTGAGGTTTTTGAGTGAGTCCAGTTCATCGGCCTGCTGTTTGACCAGCATCATAAGGGAATGATTGGAGATGATCTCCTGTGGAAGTGAATTCGCATGGTTTCTGCCTTCCTGCGAATGAGGAATCGCATCTGCCGCCTCGATCAAAACCTGGATCAATCTCAGGACGCCCAATTTCTCTTCTGGAGGAATGTTAGTGTCTTGCAATACGATCTCCCGCGCGCGTTCTAAAACGCCGGCCCGCTTATCCTGCTTGATATTCGTTTTTGTTTCAGGTAAGCGTTCTTTTACCACGAGACAATCCTTGCCATAATCGCACATTTGTACCAGAAGACACGGACAAACCGATCAACATTCATATTATACGGCTTTTTTTTCTTACCTATATTAGTGTGTTAAAATGACCGAAAAGTTTCGCAAAGAGGTACTTGTGTCTGACTCATCCAAAACCTTCGATCAAACTCCCCCTTCGGGGACTTCACAGGGCAGGCCCGCCTCCGCTACACCACTTCAGCCTCGCCAACGCGCGATACTGGTCGGTTCATCGGGAGGCATCGGTGCGGCATTGGCCCGCAAACTGGCAAACGAAGGTTACACGCTCGCGCTCCTGGATCGGAATGCCGAATTATCCCAGGCTATTTCCAATGAAATCAATCAAACACACAATGAAACCCGCGCTCTCAGCTACCAGCATAACGTTACGGATTACGACTCGGTTCCCGATCTCCTGCGCCGCATCGTAGCGGACCTGGGCGGCCTGGACCTTTTTGTGTACGTTGCAGGCGTCATCCACTTCCCGGGCATCAATGAATACAACTTTGAAGAAGATCGCAAAATGGTGGAAGTCAACCTGCTTGGCGGCATGGCCTGGCTAAGCCAGGTGGCTCCACTCTTTCAGAATATGAAAAGCGGACAGATCGTGGGCGTCTCCTCCGTTGCAGGCGACCGCGGACGGGTGGGCAACCCCGGATACAACACATCGAAGGCGGGGTTCACCACCTACCTGGAAGCACTGCGTAACCGGCTGACGCGCCACGGCGTGAACGTCATCACGATCAAGCCCGGCATGGTCAAAACGGAAATGCTCAACCTGCCGGGTGCGCCGCGTCCCGTATTGGCCGTCACAGCAGAACAAGCCGCCGAAGGAATCTGGAATGCCATCCGCAAGCGCAGGCAGGCGGCTTATATATCCGGCATCTGGCGCTGGGTCATGCTTGTCATCCGGCATATTCCATCATTCATCTTCCGCCGGATGTCTTTTTAATTTGTCTTCAATCCTAAAGGTCTTTCGCGCAAAGCAGACTGAAATTTTGCAGGAATACCTTTACTTAAGCCGGGCGGCTTCAAGCAAGAAATCTTTGGGTTTTCCTTTCAAAACACATGAACAACACATTCACCATCCTTGAAAACTTCGGTCATTCACTCAAAGCGCCGTCGTATCGTTTCCAACCAAAAACTACAGCAGAAATTTACGAGATTTTCCAGCTCGCGAAGAAAATGGGACTCACCGTCAGCGCGCGCGGAGGCGGGCGCAGTTACAACGATGCGGCATTGAACGGCGGCGGCATCCTGTTGGATCTGTCAGCCATGAATCAGATCCTTGAATGGGACCAGGCCTCAGGTCAGGTAAGATGCGAGCCTGGGGTTACGCTCCAACAGTTGTGGCAGAAAGTCCTGCCCGATGGCTGGTGGCCTCCCGTTGTATCCGGCACGATGTTCACCACATTGGGCGGATGTCTCGCGGCGAACATTCATGGCAAAAATAATTTTCGCATGGGTCCGATCGGCGAACACATTGTCGAATTTTCGGCGGTCCTGCCGACAGGCGCGGAGGTCACTTGCTCGCCCAAAAAGAACGCGGACTTGTTTTACGCCATGATCAGCGGCCTTGGCATGTTGGGTATTTTTACTTCGATCACGATGCAGATGAAAAAAATGCACTCCGGCTTGCTCGAAGTTCACGCATGGCCCACGCGCACGCTCAAAGATCAATTGACTTCGCTCGAAGAGGGCGCGCCGAAATTCGATTACATCGTTGGCTGGCTCGATACGATCACGATCGGTCACGGTCAAATTCACGCCGCGAATTATCTGCGCGAAGGCGAGGGCCCTGAACCGCAAAAGACGATGCAGCTCGCCTATCAGGATTTACCGAGCCGCTTGTTTGGCGTGATGCCCAAGTCGCTTTTGCATTATTTCATGACGCCGTTCATGAACAACCTCGGCGCGTGGGCGATCAACACCGGTAAATATTTTACGAGCCTGCGCAGGCACACTTTCCGCGAATCGCACGCCGCATTTCACTTTTTGCTGGATTACGTTCCGCTTTGGGAGCGTTCCTACGGCCGCGGCGGACTCATCCAATATCAGTCTTTCCTCCCGAAAGAAACAGCGCTTCAAGCCTGGACCGGGATGCTGACTCTCGCCAAAAAGCAGGGGCTGCCCTCCTACCTCGGCGTGACCAAACGGCACCGCCCCGACAAATTCCTCCTCACCCACGCCGTGGACGGTTTCTCCCTGGCCCTCGATTTCAAAGTGACCGATGGCAACCGCGCAAGGCTGCACGCGCTGTTGCAGGAATACGACCGTATCGCGCTCGAGCACGGCGGAAGATTCTATTTTGCCAAGAACAGCGAGACCTCGCCCGAAACCACACGCGCATTTTTAGGCGAAGAAACGATTGCAGAATTCAAGAAGCTGAAGAAAAGATGCGACCCGAATGGATTGTTGGAATCGGATTTGTACCGGAGGGTGTTTGGGTAGATTGGTAATCGGAACTTCCTTATGAGCAATACTCAACCCAACTTTACCGTTGAAGACCTGGGATTAATCGAATACGAAACTGCATGGAAATTGCAGGATGAATACGCGGCGGAGGTTGCCTCAGGCAGTCGTCCGCCGACGTTGCTTTTGTTGGAGCATCCTCACGTTTACACGTTTGGACGCAGGGGACAGGCAGGGAATTTACTATGGGGCGAAGAACAACTAAAGCAAAAAGGGATTTCCGTCCATTGGGTGGATCGCGGCGGTGATGTGACCTATCACGGGCCGGGGCAGTTGGTGGGGTATCCATTGCTTCCCCTGGGAGTCCCTCACCCCCAGCCCCTCTCCCAAGGGGAGAGGGATGGGCGTATTCCTGATGCCGATTACGTTGGCTACGTCCGCAAATTGGAAAAGACGCTCATCACAGCTTTGGCACGTCTCGGCCTCGCGGCAGGACAAAGGTCCGGCAAGACCGGCGTTTGGATTCAGGCGGATGTTTATTCGCGCTGTCCGCGTTGCAAGCCGGAGGATCGCGAAAAGCCAGCCAAGATCGCGGCCATCGGCGTCAAAGTGGATGCACGCGGTGTCTCGCGTCACGGCTTCGCGTTGAACGTGAATCCCGAAATGGATTACTGGGACGGCATCATCGCCTGCGGCCTGCAGGATGAACCCGTCGTTTCGCTCGCGGACCTGCTTTCACTGGTCCCTGCGATGGAGCGCGTGAAGCTGGAAGTGATCGAAGCGTTTCGTGAGGTATTTGAAATCTCAAAATCGTAATGTGGGGAATCAATGCCGCTACCTGGCAATCATCCACTTATCGCGGCCGTTGTGCTTCGCGTCGTACATGGCCGTATCCGCGCGGCTGAGGAGGGTCTGCCAGTTATCCACACCGTTCTGGAACTGCGCCACACCGATGCTGAGCGTAACTTGTATCGAATGGCTATCCACGCAAATGGCCGATTCCCGCACCTGTTTGCAAAGACGCGCGGCCTGCTCGGAAGCAGACTCAAGCCCGGTGTTCGGCAGCAGGATCAGGAATTCTTCGCCGCCGTAACGCGCTACCACGTCGGGATGACGGGTATGGTCGCGCAGTTTGATGGCGATTTCGCGCAGGACTTGATCGCCGACGATATGTCCGTAAGTATCGTTTACCATTTTGAAGTGATCTATGTCCACGATGGAAATCGAAAGCATGCTTTCGTATCGCTGGGCGCGCATGACTTCGTCCTGCAGCTCCCGAAGGATCTGGCGGCGGTTCGGCAGGAAGGTTAACGGGTCCATGTTCGAGACTTCATAGGCCTGCGCCACCACCGCTTCCACTTCGGCGTGTTTGTTCATCGCCAGTTTTTTGGCGTACTCACTTTCGATGCGAAACAATCTAACCTGGCGGCTTAATTTCTCAACGGCACGCGAAACCACCGGGTCGGAAACCACCTTCTCTGCAACGAAAAGTACCTGGCGCCCGGATATTGGGATCAAAAGACAGTCACAGCAGAGCTGACCGCCGTTCGGATCGATCAGCAGGTTAAAATGCGAGCGGTTGGTTTGGCCGGTTTGGCATACTGCAGCGAGCCTGCATACCAGGTCATCCTTCTCTTCGGGAGGCAGGAACTCCTGCAACGTGCCGGCCTCAGGATGCTTTTCTTTCACCGCGTTAAATGCGGAATTCCATAAAACCAGCCTGCCATCAGATTCCACCACCATGACCATGGCATGTATGTATTCCAAAAGGGCTTCGAGGCCGAATTGCGAAACCACCCGGGCCAATTCGTTCATAGTCCCAATTATAGAAGCCTCCCTGCTTTTCCCGCCTTACAGTTCTAATAGCTGATAATTCTGAGAACCCCATTCCCCCGTTCTTTCCGCAGTTGAACTGCGGGAAGAACGGAGCCCTACCTCGCCCCGCGCCTGCCAAACTGACGTTCGAGCATATCCACCGAGAGATGGATCATCGTCGGCCTGCCATGCGGACAAGTACGCGGTGACTGGCAGGCTTCCAGGTCAGACAGCAACGCGCGCTGTTCCTCGTTCGATAGCACTTGTCCCGCCTTGACAGCCAGCCGCTTGCAAACACGCGCGGCGAGTCTCGCCTCGACTTCGGCCTGCAACGGCGCTTCATCCTCTTCAAAATCCTCGACCAATGCTCTCAGCGCGGCTTCCGGTTCGCCTCCCGTGAACAAGACCGGCATCGCGCGGACCTGGAACGTGTTTGCCCCAAACTCCTCCACTTCAAAGCCGAAATGATTCAGAAATGGCAGCTGCGAAGTTAACGTTTTCGCCGACTGCGGCGGCAATGTGACAACTGCCGGGGTCAGCAAGGCCTGCGATGGGATGATCTTCGAGTCGTGCTGTGCCATTAATTTCTCGAACAAAACGCGTTCATGCGCGGCGTGCTGATCAATCAAATACAACCCATCCGGCCCCTCAGCCACAAGATACGTCGCGCCGATTTGGCCGATTAATCGCAACAGGGGTACCGAGGCAAACGATGGATTTACGATTTCCGATTGACGATTTCCGATTGACTGACCGCTCTCGACCATCGCCTCCCGACTCCCCACTGACGACTGATCACTGTTCACTGATAACTGTTCACCCGCCTCCGCCGCCATGCTCCAATCAATTCCCACCTCTCTCCTCTCAACAGGCAGGGGATGCGAACCCCACAATTGCGGTGAAACCGAGGGGACCGGCGTGTACGCCAGCAAAGCCTTTCGGGTCGAGCGTTGCACAAAACTGAAGACTTTATCCTGTTGCCTGAACCGCACTTCCGCTTTGGTGGGATGCACGTTCACGTCCACGTCCTCGGGACTGATCGTCAGGAACAAAGCGGTCAGTGGATAACGCCCCACCATCAGCAGGGTGTGATAGGCTTGCATCAGCGCGGCGTTCAGGGCGGAATCCTGCACCCAGCGGCCATTGATGAAAAATGTGATTTCCTTGCGATTCGAGCGCGTCAACGAGGTGGGACTGATGAAGCCTGATAAAGACAGCCCTTCCTCTTCAGCCATCACTTCGAGCATCTGCTTCGCCGCCTCAACACCGTAGAGCGCGGCCAGGATCGCGCGGCGGTCTCCATCACCTGAAGTTTGCAAAGAGACTTGCTTCCCCTCCGTCAATTTGAATCTGACGTTCGGATATGCCAGCGCATAACGCGTGACCAGCGAATCAATTGCGCGCCGCTCGGTAACATCGGACTTCAAGAATTTCAAACGGGCAGGGACGTTGTAAAACAAATCCTCCACGCGGACGACCGTCCCCACCGGCGCGCCTGTTTTCTCAACTTTCCCAGCCATCCCGCCTTCCACTTTCAAGCGCGCGCCTTCCCTGGCGGATTCCACTCGTGAAGTCATTGTCATTCTCGAAACAGAACCGATCGAAGCCAGCGCTTCGCCGCGAAACCCCAATGTCGAGATGTGGAAAAGGTCATCGGACTGGACCAGCTTCGAGGTCGCATGACGCGAGATGGCGAGTTCCATTTCAGCGGCGTGAATCCCAAGTCCGTCGTCCGCCACTTCAACGAGAGCCCGCCCTGCATCCGCAATCGAGATCGTCAGGTTCTTTGCGCCCGCATCGAGCGCGTTTTCAAGGAGTTCCTTCACAACAGACGCAGGCCGTTCAACGACCTCGCCCGCGGCGATCTGCGAAGCCACTTCGGAGGATAAAAGGCGAATGGGCATGGGGCAGATTATAATCGTCATGTGAAATTTACAACCATCTTTTTCGATCTCGACGATACGCTCTACCCCGCCAGCACGGGTTTGTGGCACGCCATCAAAAAGCGCATGAACGATTACATGCGCGAACGCATGGGTTTCCCCGAAGAGGAAATCCCGCACCTGCGCGAAAAATATTTTTTGCAATATGGAACCACATTGCGCGGCCTGCAGGCCAATCATCAAATCAATGTGGATGACTTCCTGGCCTACGTGCATGACCTGCCCCTGAACGACTACCTGACCCCAAACCCGCTCCAACGCTCGATCATCGCCTCCCTCCCGACCCGCAACCTGATCTTTACCAACGCAGACATTCACCACGCCCGAAGAGTTCTCACCCACCTGCAACTCGACGATCTCTTCGATACCATCGTGGACGTGAACGCGGCCGCGCCCTACTGCAAGCCCATGCCCGAATCATTTGAGATTGCCATGAAAGCCGCCGGCGAAACCGACCCCTCGCGCTGTGTGATGATAGATGACCTCACCCGCACCACGCGCGCCGCACGCTCGGCAGGACTGTATGCAATCCTGTTTGGCCGCGGCGAACCGCACCCCGACGCAAATGCCTGTTTTGCAGACTGGCAGGCTTTACCTTCGCTTTTGAATGGCAGGAGCAAATAAAATGGAATCGGAACGCGCCACCATTGCCGCGCTGATATTTATCGGGTTGATCGTCGGCGCAAACTTTGTCATGTACGCCATTGCGCGCGGCGCAACACGCGGCGACTCGCGCTGGATGCGCGCCCTGCGGGATTCGATTTCCAAACCGCTCGAATCCAGGGACAAGTCCATGGACGAGTTACGAAAGAAAATGGAAGAACTCAAGACAAAAGGGGATGGAGAGAAGAGCGATTCTTCTTCATAATTGATGTTACGCACCGTCCCGAAGGTTTGAAATGAAAGCAAGCTGAAATTATGAGAACCTTCGGGACGTTCTGCGTAAGGTGAGTTCATAAATCTTTTACAATTCTCTTACACCGGCAGGCATAAAATTCAGAAATCTTTAATCCCGGCATGGTATCGTGGGTTTATGTTGAGGTGCCCTTTTGGAGGCTATTGTGAATAAAACTTTAAAGAACATCCTGGTGATTCTTATCGCGCTCGTGATCGCGTCAACGTCATTTGCAGGCGGGTTTTTGACCGGGCATCTGACACCCTTTGTGGGGCTCCCGTTCCAAACAGACCAGCAGCCGCTAATCACTGCGCCGCCCACCGCTTCGGCAGACCAGCAGTCGGCCACACCCGCCGATTTGCAGACGCTCTTCTCACCATTCTGGGAAGCGTGGAATCTCATCCACGAAAATTACGTGGATCAGCCAGTGGACGACGTGGCGCTCATGCGCGGCGCGATCAGCGGCATGATGGGCGCGCTCGGCGATGAACATTCGTCCTACATGGACCCGGAGATGTTCAAACAGGCCAACAGCGAACTGGAAGGCGAGTACGAGGGCATCGGTGCGTACGTGGATACGACCACCGAATATCTCACCATCACCAGTCCCATCCCCGATTCTCCCGCAGACCGCGCGGGCCTGCGCCCCGGTGACCAGGTCATCGCGATTGACGGGGAAGACATGACGGGCGTAAATGCCGAATTAGCGCGCCGCAAGGTCCTCGGTCCCGCGGGAACGACGGTTCATTTAACGATATTCCGCGAAGGTGAGGCTGAACCGCTTGAGTTCGAAGTCGTGCGCGACAAGATCGTCATCAAATCAGCCACCGGCAAAATGCTGGAAAACGGCATCGCCTACGTGCAGGTGACAACCTTCGGCGCGAAGACCACGCCCGAACTGCTGGCCGCGCTCAAAGATGTGATGGCGCAAAACCCGAAAGGCCTGATCCTTGACCTGCGCAACAATGGCGGCGGTTTTTTGAACACGTCGGTTGAAGTGACTTCGCAATTCCTGAGCGACGGCGTGGTGCTTTACGAGCAATACGGCGACGGCACGCGCAACACGTTTGACGTTCAAAGCGGCGGGCTGGCAACCAAAATCCCGATGGTGGTTTTGATCAACGAAGGTACAGCCTCGGCTTCCGAGATCGTGGCAGGCGCGTTGCAGGATTACGAACGCGCCAAACTGGTGGGCGTCACTTCATACGGAAAAGGCTCCGTGCAAAATTGGATCCCGCTTTCGGGCGAGCAGGGCGCGGTACGCATCACCATCGCCAAGTGGCTCACACCCAGGGAGCGCACCATCCACAAAGTGGGTCTCACCCCTGACGTGGTGGTGGAAATGACCGAAGACGATTACAAGAACGATCTCGACCCGCAACTGGATAAAGCTGTGGCAGTATTATTGGAGATGATCGGACAATAACAATAGGATCTTCGTTCATCCACAGTTGAACTGCGGGATGAACGAAGTCATCGGAAGGCGAAAATGTTCTTCTTTGACCCAACATACATGCTGTTCATGATCCCCGCGTTCCTGCTCATGATAATTACATCATGGTATGTGAACTCAGCCTATAAAAAATGGAGCCGTGTGCAGGCGCAGAGCCGTCTCACCGGCGCACAGGCCGCGCAGAGATTGATCTCCACCGGCGGGATGTACGGTGTGCAGGTTCAGGGCGTGGCAGGAAACCTGAGCGATCACTATGACCCGCGCAACAAGACCCTGTACCTATCGCAGGGCGTGGCAAACGGCGCGTCTGTGGCATCGCTGGCTGTGGCCGCGCACGAACTCGGTCACGCCATGCAGGATGCGGAGGATTATTTCCCCCTTCGTTTCCGCGCCGCGCTCGTGCCGGTGGTCAATATCGGTTCCAATCTCGGATGGATCCTGATCATGATCGGTCTGCTCCTGCGATTTACGGAGATTGCCTGGCTGGGCGTGCTGGTCTTTGCAGGCGGCGCGGTCTTTGCACTGGCGACCCTGCCCGTTGAATTCAACGCTTCGTCGCGCGCCAAGCAATTGCTCGCCTCAACCGGCATCATCCAGACCGAGGAGGAAATACGCGGCGTGAATCACGTGCTGAACGCCGCCGCGTTGACCTATGTGGCGGGTCTCGTCACTGCCATTTTGCAGTTACTGTATTACGTGATGCTCGTCGGCGGGCTGGGCGGGCGGCGCAGGGGCTGATGGTGTGACCTAACCCGGACAAGCCGGAAAAGTTTTACCGCAAAGTCCGCTAAGAACGCGAAGGTTTTAAAGGTTTTTCTTAGCGGTCTTTGCGTGCTTCGCGGTTCAAAAATTCTTGTACAAAAAACAAGGATGCAACTTCTAAGTTCCTAACTTGGGGGAAAAGATTTCCGAAGTTTGGTAACTTGAAGATGGGGCAGACTCGAACGGTCTGCCCCATCTTCTTTTGTGTATAATGCCGGGAATGAAGAAATTCATCGTTGCCATCGTTTTGTTTCTGGGCATTGCTGTGGTGGTCTTGAGTTTTAGTGAGCTTGAAACCATCCTCAAAACGCTTCAACATGCCCACCTGCGATATTTTTTTCTGGCCGTATCCCTTCAAACCGTCTGGTTCATCGTGCTGGGGCGGATGTACCGCGAAACGTATCACCTGCTAAATCTCGACGAAACCACGATCACTCTCAGCAAGATCGCCACAGCCGCGAACTTCATCAACGTGGTCGCGCCGACCGGCGGCGTGGGCGGCATCGCGCTCTTTGCCGCCGAAGCAAAACGGCGCGGACATCCCATCGGCAGGGTGACGGTGGCCGCGGCGCTTTTTCTCCTGCTCGACCAGGCCGCCTTCCTGATTGTGCTGGCGCTCGGATTGATCGTCCTCTTTCGCCGCAATGACTTGAACGCCGGGGAGATCACCGCTTCGCTCATTCTGCTCGCCATCGCAGTGACATCCGCCACGGTGCTTTACATCGGTTATCGCTCCGAGCAAAAGCTGGGCGATCTGCTCGGCAAAATGGCGAGGCTGGTCAACCGCATCGCGCACCTTTTTATCCATCGCGAATATTTGAGTGAAGCGCGTGCCCACGAATTCGCACACGAGATTTCCGATGGGCTCTCCGGCCTCACGGAGAAACCCGTCAGTTTGTTGCGCCCAATTCTTTGGGGGTTATTGGATAAGGCATTGTTGATGGGCGTTTTGATCAGTTCGTTCCTATCATTTGAAGTCCCGTTCTCAGCAGGGACGATCATCGCCGGATTTGCCATGGGATATTTATTTCTGATCGTCTCCCCCACTCCTTCAGGCATTGGGATCGTGGAAGGCATCATGCCCATCGCGTTGACCTCCCTGCGCGTGGACTACAGCCAGGCCGTGGTCATCACGCTCAGCTACCGCGCGGTCACGTTTTGGTACCCACTGGCGGCGGGCGCGTGGGCGTTCCGTTCCCTGCATACAAAAGAACCTTAAGCCGCTATCTGATGGGCTTCAACCTATACACTCCCCCATCCTCGTTCTCGATCAGCACTTCGATCTCCGCGATCTCTGCAAAATCCTCCGGCAAATAGATGTGCTCCAGCACGTTCGGTTCGATCCACAATAAGTATGTCTCTGCACTGGGGGAAAAGAGATATTCCTTGTAATCCTCCAGCGGGATCACATTCTCATCATAGACACCGCTTCTGCGCGGCGAAGCGTAGACTTCATGCCAGGTATGGAATGCCGCGCCTGCGGGGTAATTGCTGAACAAAAGATATTCGCCATCCGGCACATGCTCATTCCAATACCGTTGGACGGAGTTTTCATTCCATTCTTTCGTGTTGATCCCGTTTTCAGAAATCACCCCACTGACCGAGTCCTTCATCAAGTTAATCGTCTGTTGCAACTGCGCCGTGCCGGCAAAAAGAAGGAATGCCACCGCAAAAACCATCGCCACGCCATGTCCACGCGGATTCGATGCGCACAAATATCGCAGGCCGGTTCCAATCACAACCAGAAATAACACGATCAACGGCACATACACCGGCAACTGGAATCTTCCCCACAGCCGGTTGAAATAGGCAACCAAAGCGTTCGAGAACAATGCAGCCATGTAAATCAAGCCAAACCCCAAAGTGGATGCGACCAGCGGCGTGAAAACGCGGACTCTCCTTGCCAGCAGGATCAGCAAAACAATTGCAAATGCAATACTCCCCCAAACCAAAAGAAAGTGAAGGAACGTCAGGTCTTTGGCGGGCGGCGCAGAAGGCGTGAACCAACCCAGAAATCCCACAGTGAATTGACGGATGTATTCATCAAACGACAACGGCGCGCGGCGTCCATCTGCGGTGGCTGTCCATGTGTTCAGCATCCACAAGAATGGCGGGATGGCGAAGATGCCCGTGTAGAGGGCGCGCAGAGTCCGCTTGAGCCGGGAGCCTCTCGAATAAACGAGGACAGCCAAAAGTCCCGCGAGAACGAGGGTGTATCCGATGTAACGAAGGAGCATGGCAACGGAGGCGGTCAAAGCGAGCAGAGTCAACGTTGTCTTCTTTTGAATCTCCGCGTATTCGTTTATCAAAAGCGCCAGCGCAATCGGAAAGACCGCGAAGAGATAATCCGTGCCGGCCATGTCGAACGTCGTAATGACGACCGCGCCCGTGTCCAAAAGGAACGCGGCGAGCAGTGCCAGCGGAAAATCGTCGGGGAAAATTTTCAGGAAAAGGATGGATGAAAAATATGCGAGCAGGGCGAACGCGGTAAATTGAATCACGTGCGCGGCGGCGAACGCACTCAAGCCCGTCAGGTGTAAAAGGCCGATGAGCATTGGATAAAGCGGCGGCCACAAAATATATTCCGCGCCGTCGAAGCCGATCAACCCGCGGCCATCGGCCAAGTTGACTCCCGCAAACATGTACGACGTCGCGTCCGTCGAAACGCCCAGCCCGTATTTTGATATACTCAACCCCAGCGCGATCCCCCAGCACAGGTGAAAGAGTATCATCACGATCAACTTTTTTTGCATGGACTGATTCTAGCTTTCCCAGGTTAAAACAAAATTTGAACCCGCAAACGATTCACTCTTTATTGGACTTCTGGAAACGCGACCCCGACACCGCCCCAAACTTTTCCGCGTGGAAAACGATTCCCGCGCGCCCCGCACAAACGCATCCTTTTCCCGACGATTTGCCTGCTCCGCTTCGAGAGGCATTATCTTCCCGCGGCATTCACCAGCTTTACTCGCACCAATTCTCCGCATGGACTCAAGCCCGCGCGGGCAAAAATATCGTGCTTGCCACAGGCACGGCCAGCGGAAAGACTCTCGCCTACAACCTGCCCGTCCTTGCAGCAATGCTGTCCAACCCCGAAGCGCGGGCGTTGTATTTATTTCCGACCAAAGCCCTCGCCCAAGACCAATTCTCCAATCTCCAGTCTCTTCAATCTAAAATCAACAATCTAAAATCAGCAATCTATGATGGCGACACCCCTCAACCACACCGCCCTTCCATCCGCAAAACTGCGCGCATCGTTTTGTCAAACCCTGACATGCTCCACACGGGGATATTGCCTCACCACGCCAACTGGAGTGGCTTCTTCAGCAGCCTGAAATTCATCGTCATTGACGAGATGCACACTTATCGCGGCGTCTTCGGCTCGCACGTTGCCAACGTCATCCGCAGGCTCAAACGCGTGGCCGCATTTTACGGCGCGAGGCCGCAATTCATTCTGGCATCCGCGACCATTGGCAACCCGAAGCAACTTGCCGAAAATCTCATCGAAGAATCCGTTGAGTTAATTGACAACGACGGCTCCTCGCGCGGCGAGCGTCACTTCATCATCTACAACCCGCCCGTCACCGACCCGGCATTGGGACTGCGGAAAAGCAGTCTGCTCGAAAGCGTGAGGCTGGCAAACGACCTGCTCGCCCGCGATATTCAAAGTGTGGTGTTTGCGCGCACGCGGAGATCTGTCGAGATCATCCTGACCTACCTTCAAGGCGAGACTAGCACAAGTAAACAAGTAGACAGGCACACAGGTGGACAGGTAAACAACGGAACACGCAATACGCAACAAGAATCACCAATTACCAATTACGCATCACGAATTCGCGGCTATCGCTCCGGCTACCTCCCTCACCAACGCCGCGAAATCGAACAGGGACTGCGCGACGGAAGCGTCAAAACCGTCGTCGCCACGAATGCCCTCGAACTGGGAATTGACATCGGCGGGCTGGGCGCGGCGATCCTCGTCGGCTACCCCGGAACCGTCGCAAGCGCGCGCCAGCAATCGGGTCGGGCCGGACGCGGTGATGCGTCTGCCGTCTCGCTGATGGTCGCGTCGCCGAATCCGCTCGACCAGTTCCTCGCGCACCATCCCGAATATTTCTTCGGCAGTTCGCCGGAACAGGCGCTCGTCAACCCGAATCACCTGCTGATCCTGCTTGAACACCTGCGATGCGCCATGTTCGAGCTGCCCTTCCAAAAAGGCGAGGGCTTTGGGCAGCTTTCCGATGAACTCGTGGACGAATATCTTGAATTCCTGGTTGAGAATCACGAGTCGCATTTCTCGAATGAAAAATATTATTGGATGGCCGACCAATATCCCGCCGCGAACATTTCCCTGCGCTCGGCTTCGCCGCAAAGCGTCGTGCTTCAAGCCACAGCCGAAGACGGCAGGCCGATCACCATCGGCACGGTGGATGGCGAGAGCGCGGCGTGGATGGTTCACCCCGGCGCGATCTACATGCACGAAGCCCAGCAATATTTTGTGCAGGAACTCAACCTCGAAAATCACGTCGCACAACTCGTCCCCGTCGGCCTCGACTACTACACCGAAGCCCAGCGTCGTTCCGAGATTCAAATTTTGAATGAGATTGATTCCTCCGCGCTGCCTGCACCTGAGACGCAGGCACAGGTGAGCGGAGCGGAGCGCAGTCGAAGCGCAGGGCAGAAAGCATACGGCGAAATCCAAGTCACCACCCAGGTTGTTGGCTTCAAAAAACTGCGCTGGTTCACCTACGAGAATCTGGGAGAAGAACCCCTCGACCTGCCTCCCTCCGAATTACAGACGACCGGCTATTGGCTTTCCCTCTCCGAAGAGATCGTCTCGCATCTTCGCGACACCGGTAACTGGTCCAACGACCCAAACAATTACGGCCCCGACTGGCCCCAACTCCGCGAGCGCGTGCGCGCCCGCGATAAATATCTCTGTCAAGTCTGCGGCGCGCCCGAAAATACCCTTGCGGGCACAGGTGGCCGCCAGCATGATGTCCATCACAAGACGCCATTTCGTTCTTTTGCTTCGGCAGAACAGGCGAATCGATTGGAAAACCTCACCACCCTCTGCCGGACCTGTCACCAAAAAGTGGAGCAGAACGTCCGCATGAGAAGCGGGTTGGCCGGACTCGGCTTCGTCCTCGGCAACCTCGCGCCGCTCTTCCTCATGTGCGACACGCGCGACCTGGGAGTCCACACCGACCCGGCTGGCGCAATCAACGGCCAACCGTCCATCGTCTTGTACGACCTTGTCCCCGCGGGAATTGGATTCAGCCAAAAGCTATTTGAAATCCACGATGAACTCATCCAGCGCGCATTCGAGCTGGTCAGTGAATGCGCTTGCGAAGACGGCTGTCCCTCCTGCGTGGGGCCGGGAGGGGAGAATGGGGTAGGAGGGAAGGCAGAAACGCTTGCCATCATTAAGGAGATTTTATGAAAACGAAGATCACACTGCCGCTCATCCTGATATTGCTGGCCGCCCTTGCCTGCAACACACAAGCCTTCCCTGCGCCACAGCCCACCGCCGCACCAACCCTGCAACCGACGCAGACGGAAGCGATAAGCGAGTCCGTCACATTGACATCCATACCCTTCAATGAAGAAAATGAAGCACCCCCATTTACGGTCACCGCTCAAACCCCAAACTTGATCGGAAATGAAGAGCCACGTGTGCTGGCTTTCAACAACAAAATGACCGCGCTTGTCCAAAGTGAAATTGAATCTTTCAAAAGCGACGTTTTACAATACGCCAGTACCCCGCCCATTTCAGCGGGCAGTTCGCTCGACATTCAATATTCCTTGATCGGGCAGCGAGGGGACTTCTGGAGCATTAAGTTTGAGATCATGGGCTATGCCGACGGCGCGGCGCATCCCTATCATTACAGCATCACCGTCAACTACGATTTGGAAAAGGGAAAAGAGATCACGCTGGACGAAATCTTCCTGCCCAACTCAAACTACCTGCAAAAAATATCGGAACTTTGCAAAGCCGAACTTGCCGCCCGCGATATCGGCTTCGAGGGTTTTTCACAGGGCGCAGACCCGCTTCCCGAAAATTACCAGCGCTGGAATGTCTCGGATCAAGGTTTGATGATCACCTTTGACGAATACCAGGTCGCGGCATACGCGGCGGGGCCGCAGGTGGTTGTGATCCCATTTGGAGAACTCGGCGGGCTTGTTGATTATACTGAAAGCGGGCACAAATTGCGGTTTTAAGAAACGAGAAACAAAAGATTTGGTAATATCAGGGCATGACCAAACAATTTGAATTCAACCCGGAAATCGTGAAAGAAGTCAACTATCAACGCTACAATCATCTCGTCC